>CAYRQX010000001.1:0-256815 GCA_964426485.1 uncultured Sphingopyxis sp.
CCCGCTCTCCACTAATTTACGCCGCGATCTGCGCCAAATGTTCTGACGACGGACAACTGGTCGGGGCATCATGGTCGTGCGCGGTCATCAGGCCCGGAGCGTGCTGAATCTGATTGGCCGCTTTGGCCGGAATTGTCGCTGCATAGAAAAGCATGAGCGCAACGCAGAGCGCGCCTGTTAGGCGATCCTTGGCAGAAGCGAGAGGGTTCGTCACGGCTCAGCGTGTAATCGCGGGTGTGGCGATTGACAAGCAGCGGCGATTTAAAAGTCGGAATGTCTGGAACAGCCCCGTCCGCGCCGCAAAGCGGAATTTCTCCTAACGGCCAGGTCCCGCGGTGCGCGGTTTGGCGCAACTTCCAATACCCGCAATTGGTCGATCGAAGCAGCTGGCCGCCTCGACGGGATCGAGATCGCCCAGGGGCCACCGCCGATCTTCGGACGCATCGACCAGCGTCGCGAGAATTTCGGCCCGATATCCTATTGGCCCGGCGGCGCCGATTCCGCGCTGGGTTCCTATGGGATCGGAACTCGGATCGCGACGACGGGCTAGGCGCTACCCGTCTGGACGGGTTCTGCTTGCGGGACATGGAGAAGTTGTCGGCAGAGGCCGGCAAGCGCTCCGGCGTCGAGACGGGCGGACAACGCGTCTAGCTTCAGCAAGGGATCCGTAAGATAAGGATGGAATTTCTCAAAGAGAAGGCTGGGGCTGTGGACGAAAAGGTCGACCTCCCGGCCTGCTGCGAGCGCGGCGAGCGCCTCTTCGAGCGGCGGAGCGGTCTCGCTGCCGAACACTTCGAGAAAGCCATCGTGCGTCTGGACGGTGAAACCGCGCCCGCGCAAGGCGAGCGCCAGCGTCATCGTCTTGAGCGTTCCGGCGCGGGTGGCAAGGATCGCGGCATTTTCGCCGAGCCAGGAGATCCGAGCCGTCCCGAAATCGAGACGCCCATAGTTGGCGCGCGCCTCGGCGAGCAACTCCCTGGCGCCCTCGTCCAGATAGATGGGAAGATGGTCGCTCTCGAGCAGCGAGACCAAGCGCTCGATGACTCTGTCATGGACATGCCCAGGGTCGCCGCCGAATATCGGCGGGACCCCCGCCGCTGCCGGCTCGACGAGAATCACCCGGTCCCGGTCATGAACTTCGAGGACCTGCCACCGGCGACCGGAAAAGATGAGCAACATGCCCGGCGCGACGAGATTGTCGATCGGCAATGTTCCGAGCTCGCGTCCCGCGGCGACGAGGCGATACTCCTCCGGCGTCTGAAACACCGCGTAGAAACTATAATGGTCGACGAGCTTTTCGCCCTCCGGTCCGAGGAGAAGCAAACCGCCCGCCGCCTGTTCGACAAGCCGGGTCTCAGGGCCTCCCATGGCGCGCAACACATCGGCGAAGACCGCCGGCTCGACTTGCCTGAACGGTCCCTCGCGGCAAAGAATGGCATACAGATGGTCGGCGCGCGCGCCGCCCCGTTCGGCGATGAGCGAGAGTATCTGGTGTACCAGCGTCGAGAGATGCAGCGTGTCTCGCCGCGGGGGCTCGCACCAGCCCTCGAGGAGCAGCTCGATCGCCGCGATCGACCGCAGCAGGCCGAGCCGTAGCCGGTCGGAGAAATTGCTTTTCGCGCTAACCTTGGCCTCTACCGCATATTGACGAAGAACCGCGGGCCTTCCCTCGCGTCGTCCCGATCGCCCGAGCCGTTGTCGGCAGGACGCCACGCTGAAGGGCGCGCCGATCTGCGCGACGCAGGCCACATCGCCGATGTCGATGCCGAGCTCGAGCGTCGATGTGCAGATCGCCGTTGTAGGCAGTGCCCCATCCTTGAGGCGGCGCTCCACAAAATCCCGGTGCTCGCGCGCGAGGCTGGCGTGATGCGGATAGAATTCCTGGGGCAGATGCGCCGCCTCGCAGAGCGAGCGAAGCCGGTCGGCGTAGATTTCGACAGCTTGCCGCGACCCAGCGAAGACGAGATTGTCGCTCCCTCTCAAATGGGCGAAAAGATGATTGGCGATCGCATCGGTGACCGGCGGCGTCTTGTCCTCGTCGCTTCCTTGGAGATAGCCGCGCAGCTGGAGTCGCAGCTCCGCGCCGCCGCCCTTGGCCTCG
Organism: uncultured Sphingopyxis sp.; assembly: GCA_964426485.1. Lineage (GTDB taxonomy): Bacteria > Pseudomonadota > Alphaproteobacteria > Sphingomonadales > Sphingomonadaceae > Sphingopyxis. The sequence continues at coordinate 2,102 of CAYRQX010000001.1, forward strand.
ATCAGCTCGACCGCACCGGCCCGGTCGGGCCGTAGGTAATGGCGGGCGAGCGCCATGTCGCCGAGCGTGGCCGACAGACCAATCCGGCGGATCGGACGCTTGAGCACAAGCTCGAGGCGCGTGAGGAGCGAGCGCATCTGCACACCGCGCTCGCTGTCGAGAACGCTGTGCAGTTCGTCGATCACGACGGCTCGCGTCGATGCGAAAAGCCGCGCGATCTCGAGCCCGCGCCGGATGAACAGGGCTTCCAGCGATTCCGGGGTGATGAGCAGCACGCCCTTGGGGTATTTGAGCGCGCGCGTCTTGACCCCGCTCGAGACATCGCCATGCCAGGGCGTGACAACGATGCCGGCTTGGTCGCAGATGTCGCCCAGCCGGCGCGCCTGGTCGGTGATGAGTGCCTTAAGCGGTGCGATATAAAGGATGTCGAAACCCGGTGCATCACTCGGATCGTCGAGCAGTTGCGAAAGCAGCGGCAGGAAGGCCGCCTCGGTCTTGCCGCCTGCGGTGCTCGCGGCCACGATGACATCGGCGTCCGACTCCAGAAGGATATGCACGGCGCGCGACTGGATCTCGCGCAGCTCGCGCCAGCCCTGGTCCCGGATCCATTTCTGGATCGGCCGTGCCAGCCGGTCGAACGCCGCTTTCACAGCCGAAAGCTGGCCAGTTCCTCGCTGGCGGGCTCCGCCCCGATCGCCTCATCGACATCGCTCATATCGTCGCCCGCATCCGCGCCGATATCGAGCGCCTCGACCAGATCCGGCCAGGTGACGCCCGGATTCTGCGCGAGCACCGCGAGCAGATTGACGAAGGCGGTGACGGTGTTGCGCGGGGTCCGGAAATAGGCCTCGCCGATTCGGTCGGAGCAATGCGCCATGAAGGCCTCGAGCGCTTCGTCGGGCAATGGGTCGGGGCCGGGCTGCATGATCTCGCGGATGTTCGCGAGCAGCACGAACAGATCCTCGGGGGTCAGATTGGCGAGGCGGACGACCGGGCCCGAGAGATCGACCAGCCCATCTCGCGCAAAGCTGTTTTCGGCAAGCCTCGATTGCAGTGCCTCATAGCTGTAAAGCCCGCGCCGCGTGTTCATCAGAAACTCGGGGGTGCCGCCCATGAGGAAGCCAAGATGCGCGGCACTGCCTTGCAGCACATCGTTGAGGATGCGCAGGATTTGCTCATAATTGGCGTTGCGTGCCTGCGCGCTGCTGAGCTTGAACAGATTGACCATCTCGTCGAGCCCGACGAGCAACCCCTTGTAGCCCGCGCTCGTAACGAAGGCCGACATCAGCTTGAGATGATCATAGACGCTCGCGTCGTCCACGATGGTGCGCACGCCGAGTGCCTTCCTCGCATCGGTCCGGGTCGCAAACTCGCCGCGCAGCCAGCGCAGCGCAGCGGATTTGAGCTCCTCGTCACCGCTGTCATGCCCCTCCCAATAGCGCCGCACCACTTCGGCGAAATCGAAGCCGCCGGTCAGCTCCTCGAGATGCGCGAGGCGCTCGCGGATCATCTCGCCCGCCGAGCGGTCCTCGGCCTCGCCATCCTGCTGCGCCTTCGCGACGAAGCGCTCAACAACGCTAGCGAGCGCGCCGCCGTCGGGCTTGGTGCGCGTCGCGAGATTGCGCGCCATCTCCGCGTAAAGACCGCGCGCCTGTCCGCCGCTCGCATGGATGCGGCGATCGGGGGCGAGATCGGCGAACATCACGACGAGTCCCTTTTCGAGCGCGACCAGCCGAATAAGGTTCAGGAAGAAGGTCTTGCCCGAGCCATATTCGCCGATGATGAAACGGATCGCCGATCCGCCGTCGGCGATCCGGTCGATGTCGCGCACCAGCTCCTCGATTTCGCGCGCGCGCCCGACCTGGATATGACGCAGACCCAATTTGGGCACGACGCCCGCGCGCAGCGCCTGGACGATTGCATCGCGCTCGCGCGGCTTGAGGTCGGCCATCAGCTCATCTCCTTTACAGCGTTGGAGCGGAGGATCCCGGCGATCTCCTGCGCAACATCGTATCCCTCATATGCATCGAGAAGCGCCTCTTCGAACCGGTCGAATGACCATTCGTTGATCGTCTCGAGCGCTCCTGAAGGCATGAGACCATGCTCCCCCGCCAGCTGTGCGAAATCCTCTTCGTTCCAATGCGCGCGCGCGACGAGCTGCTCGGCGAACTGCTGGTGCCGGGCATCCAGTCCGCTCCACTGCGCTGCGGCCACCGGCGAGGGGGAATTGGGCGAGTGGTCGGCTTCGGCGGCGAAAATATCGCCGAGCACCGTCGACACGCGCTGGGTGTCGGTCCGAATTGCTGCGATTCGCTGGGCATCGAGACGCGCGCCCTTCACGACCGCCTCGCCTGGGATGAGCTCGCCCGGCGCTCCGGGCTCGGCCGCCTTGACGCGCACCGGTCCGTCGTCGGCGCTGCCGGCATGGAGGTCCGAATAGACGAGTCCGGGGTCGAGGCCGAGCGCGAGATAGACTTTCTCGATGGTCGCGACCTCCTCGGGCTGGATGACGCTGTCGGCATGCGCGATCGTCACCAGCGCCGCGCGCAGCGCCACATGATGCTCGGCGTCGACCTGCTTGAGCTTCCCGCGCAGCAGCGCCATGTCGGGCGGCACCGCGAAATACCAGTCGAGATTGGCGGCGAGAGCGCGGCGCTCGCTGTCGCTGATAAGCGCCGCGTTCGAGACTTTCGCCCTGAGACTCCGCCGTTCGGCTTCGACAAGTTTCTTGTCCGACTGGGCGATCAGGGTTGCGAGTGCGATCTCGAAGAGCAGCAAGAGATAGGCATCCGAAACATTTTCGAGTTGTTCGATCGCGTCGCCAAGATCGAACAGGACAACGGGTTCGTCTAACCTCGGCGCGCGCAAGGAATGGCGGGGGTCGGGCGCCATGCCATAGCCGAGGCGGGCGAGCGCGTCGGCCGCGCCGGTGAGCTGCCGTTTGCTGGCCGTTTCGCTGTTTGCACCCTCTAGCCGCGCCAGAAGCCCGGTGACCGGTACGAGCCCGCCCTCGGCGATACGTGCCGCGATCCAGTCCCTTAGCGCGTCCATCTCACTCGACGGGAAGAGCGGGCGGAGCTTCGCGGGGAGAAGCGCATGCCCTTCGAGGCTGCCGCGGCCCTCCGGGTTGCGACCGAGATAGCGGCTTAGCTTGTCGAGTTCATCCATCGCCTCGTTGGCGATCTCTTGGGCGATCTCGATCGGCTTGCGCAGGCCCGAAATGTCTAGGATTGGCTTGTCGTTCGCCGACAGCCTAACACTTCCGCCAAATTCGCCTGATGCGGCTTGGTAGCGATAGTCGAGCTTGGTGCGCGGTTTCGTCACCGTCATGCCATCCGGAAATCGCATATCGAACTTATGGCGGAACAGTGCGCGAAATTCGGGTTCGCAGCGCTGCGCCGGCGTTCGAAGGCGTTTTTCATAATGGCAGAGGAACCAGACATAGAGCCAGTCGGCGCTGAGCGTATCGCCATTGGCGATCGCGCCGCCGATCGCAATCTTGAGTGTCAGCGGCAGATCCCAGCCGCGATTGTCGAGAATCGACTGCCGGAGCGTCGCATCATCGGTCGAGAGCTTGCCCGCCGCCGAAATGCGCGCGAGATCGAGGAACTCACCGAGATAGCGCTGCGCCGAGTGATTGCCGGCGAAGAGCGATTTCAACCGCTCGACCTCGGCGACGATAAGCTGCTTTTCCTCGGGCGTAGGATCGTCGATGAAGAAACGCCGTTCCAGCCCGTAGAAATAAAGAAACATATAACCCGGATTTACCGTTCCGTCGGAGCGGCCGCCCGCCAGCCAGTCGAGATAGCTCGCCCGGCAGACCGACGAGATCGTCGAATATCCCGGCCAATAGGATAGGCCGTGACCCGCCGGATCCGTACTGGCGGGCGCCACGGAAAGGGCGGGGTCGATATAGGCGCGGCATTTCTCGGCAAAACCGCGCGTCGTCAGCTGCGGCGGCGTGCCGACATAGATCATGCCGCCGATGTCGCGCCCCGCGATGACGATCGTTTGGCCCTCGATGAGCCAACCTTGGTGCGACCGCGATGGCCGGACGGGGCTGGGCGTGAATATGGCGGCCCCCGCGGTGCGTGCCGAGGCTTCCTGCTGCAGGTAGGGAAGGGCGGGCTTCTCCTCCAATGACGGAGTTCCGACCGGCGTAGCGGTCGCGGCAAGGGGCGCGGGAGCAGGCTTCAACGTCTTTGTGCTGCGGCGCCTCTCCTGCCACCAGACGAGGACCACCGGCATCAGAAGGATGAAAAACGCCCGCATCCCCTCCGACAGGTGGTCCAGAGCGACCGCCGCCACGATGAGGCAGATGATATAGTACAAGATATAGAAAAGGATCCAGCGGCTCAGTTTCAAAACGCACACCCCCAGATAAATTGCCCGCGTCCTCCCTACTGTCATTTAGTGGGGGAAAGAAGGCCCTGACTTCGAGCGTTCGTCGAATATCTTCTCCGAATTGACCGGATGGTCTTGAATCAAGATGCGTTGCAGGGCATTCCGGGGGGATGGGGGCGGTATCGGCAATAAGAAAGGCGCTTGCGCGTTCGACCTCTTTCGAGGCGACGATCGACAATCCTTTCCTTCATTTCGACGTCAATGGCGTTGCAAGTGACCTGCGGCTTGGGGAGCGCGGCGCCGAAAATGGCGCGCAGGATCTTCCTGCGAGCGATGCGGGGGGGAGGGACGCGGTCGAACTGGAGATTTCGAACCGGGTATCGCGCGCCTGGCAGGAAGCGGCGGCCGAGGCCGATCGATGGTTCCTCGCCTGCGACCAGCGTATCTCGAACCTGTCGCTGCTGACCCAGCTGCCGACCATCGAATCCTCGGCGATCCAGACCGAGAGCCAGATCAAGGCCGAGGTCGCGCAGGCGACCATGCGCCTGACGACCGCGCGCGACGCGGTTGCGCAAAGCTATCGGCAGCTGCTGGCCTTCCAGCGCGACCACAAGCTTCACCGGCCCGCCAATCTTTCTCCCTCGCTAGTCCTCACCTATGGCACCATCCTCCTGACCTGGATCGTCGAGACCGCCGCCAACTCGATGCTGCTGCGTCAGAACGACGATTTCGGGCTTCTCGGGGGGATCGGCGCTGCGGCTGTCGTCGGCGGCATCAATATCGGCGTCGCGGTGTTCGCTGGTCGCAATATCCTGCCGCAGCTGAACCTGCGGTCGCGAGCATGGCCGGTCTTCGTCGCGCTCAGCGCCGTGTGGGGTCTGTTCCTCCTCCTGTGGAACCTCTTCGCCGCCCATTATCGCGACGCCAAGGTCTCTGGTGTTGAGGCCCCTGAATTCGCCGCGGTCGGCATGATGACCCAGCTGCCGGCGAGCATCTATTCCTGGGGGCTGCTGATCCTCGGCATCATTTTCGCGATAATCGCCTCAATCGCCGCTTATCGGATGCGCGATCCCTTTCCCGGTTACGCCGACGTGTGGCGCGAGCATGAGCGGCGATGCGCCGATTATGCCGGAGAAATCGAGGCCGCCTCGGACGAACTGCGCGCGCTCCACGACGACGCAAGCGAAGGTTTTACCGATATCCGCACCGGGCTCGCGCGGCAGCTTGCCGACCAGTCGCGGGCGGTCACCGGGCGCAACGCCTTCGCGCAGCGCCTCGCCCGCTACCATGCCGAGCTCGAACAGGCGGGTCGGCAGCTTCTCGCCATCTATCGCGATCGCAACCGGGCGGCGCGATCAACGCCCCCGCCGGCCCATTTCGAAAGCGGCTTTTCACTCGCGCCGCCGCTGATCCCGCCGACGCCCGAGGCGGCGATCAAGCCCGCCGACGTCGAGCGTGGCGATCATATCCTCGCGAGCGCGCAGCGAGGCATCTCCGATACCTATCTCGCGGGGGTCCAGAGCTTCGAGACGCTCGAGGCGCTGAAGGCGCGGCTTCACGCATGAGCAGCCGGCGGCCTCGCAGATCGCGCGCCGACGAGCGTCTGGCGAAGGAGCGGCGCAAGGGTCTTTTGCAATTTGGCATCGCCGGCGCGGTGATCATCGCGTTCGGCGCTTTCTATTTTTCCGCAATCAGTGGCCAGCGCTCGCTCGATCCCGAGACGCTCTGTCCCGAGGAGCCCGCATCGATCACCGTCCTGCTCGTCGATGTTACCGATCCCATGAACCGCCCGCAGCAGCAGGATTTCCTGAACCAGCTCGCACGTCTCAAAAACTCCATTCCTCGCTATGGGCAGCTCAGCGTCATGCGTGTGGACTCGACCGGCTCAAACCTTCTGGCCCCCGTCATCACCCGCTGCAGCCCGGGCACCGCGCAGGACACCGACGAGATCAAGGGCAATCCCGCAAAAATCCAGCGGCAATGGGAGAGTGGTTTTTCCAAGCCTCTCGACCGGGCCTTTGCGGGCCTCGTTCGCGCGAATGGCGCTTCGGAATCGCCGATCATGGAATCGGTCCAGTCGGTCGCGCTCACCGAATTCCAGAAGGCGGGCCGCGAAGGCATCGCGAAGCGGCTCGTCATCGCGTCGGACCTTTTACAGAATACGGACGCCATCAGCTTCTATGACACAGTACCGGCGTCCGACGACTTTCTTCGCTCTGACGCCTTCCGCCGGGTGCGAACCGACCTTCGCGGCGTCGATGTCGAACTGTGGCAGCTCCAGCGCCTCGATGCCTCGACGACCCAGCCCCGCGCGCTGTCCGCATTGTGGGAAGCGGCGATCGGCGAGCAGGGCGGTGCGATCGAACGTCTCTATAATGTGAGCGGGTGAATGTTCGGGCAATATCAGGATATGGTCGATCGCCTTCGCGATCGCGAGTGGGCCGATCGCTGGGCGTTTCTCCTGTTCGCGACCGGCGGGTCAGTCGCGATCTGGCTCGCCAAGCGCTTCGGCGTCGACGCGATTTTGGTCGCCGGCGGCGCGATGATGGTCATGCTGGCTTATGCCGCCGTCGTCAGCCTTGGCCCCAAGCTCAAGCTTCGTGCCGACCAGCTCGGCGATAATTGCTATTATCTGGGACTCGTCTTCACGCTGGCGAGCCTGTCCTATGCGATCTTCACATTCGATCCCGCGCGAACCGCGACGACGATCGTGCAGGGCTTTGGCGTTGCGCTTGTCTCGACCGTGCTGGGGCTCGTGTTGCGCGTATTCTTCAGCCAGGGCCAGCCCGATCTCGCTGCCGCCGAAGACAATGCCCGAATAGCGCTGACCGAAACCGCCGCGTCGGTGCGCGCCGAACTCGACGGCGTCCTCCTCGCCTTCCAGACCTTCGCGATCCAGACGCAGCAGCATCTCACCGAGCTTCGAGACCAGGTCCGGAGCGATATCGAGATCGTTTCCGCCGGCGCGCGCGAGGCGGTGACCGGTGCCGCAGAGGGCGCCAGAACGACCTTGACCGAACAATCGGCCGAGACGGTCGACGAGCTTCGCAAGGCAACGACCTCGGTCGGTCGGCTGGTGAAGGCGATCGACGGCCATGCCGATATGCTCGGGGCCATCGCCGGTAAGACCTCGGCGCAATTCGACAATCTCGATATGATCGAACGCGCAGGCACGGCCGCCGCCGATGCGCTGCGCCAAGTGTCCGCCTCGGCCGAGGCCTTGCGCGATCACCAAGAAAGCCTGGCGGCCGGCGACGAACGGCTGGCGGGGATCGGCAGCAATGTCGCCGCGACGATCGCGGCCTTGGGGCAGGCGGCCGAGCGCTTCGATGCACTGGTCGAAGCGCGTCTCGGGGCGCTCGGCGAAGCGCCGCTCAAAAAAGCCGAAGCGCTCGACGCCGTCCTCGCGAAGACGCTGGCGACCTGGCAGGGTGTCATCACTGACCATGCTGAAGGCCATGCCCGTCTTCTGCAGGATCTCGACGAGGCGCGCACGCGCGAACTTGCGTCGCTGCGCCGTCATAATGAGGCCCTCGACGTCGAGATCGAGCGATCGCGAAGCAAGGTCGGACAGGTGCAGTCCGCGCTCGTCGAGATGACGAACGAACTAACCGCCCAGATTTCCGCTTCCGATCGCTAGAGGGCATCATGCGACAGGACGACAAGCAATATCGGCGCGGCCTCATCCTAGGCTTGACCGTGGCCGAGGTGATGATCCTCCTGATCTTCGTGGTGCTGATGGCGCTCGCCGCCGCGCTTCAAACGCGCGAGCAGCAGATCGACGCGCTCGACAAGGGTGGGGCGTCGCGTCTCGTTGAGCAATTGCAGCGCTCTTATCCGCAAGCCAAGACGCACGACGAATATTTCAAGGAATTGGTCCGCGCCATCGAGGTGCGAAAGCAGGTCGAGACCGAAGGTCCCGGCGCGGTGCGCCAGTCGATCCTCGACGATGCCGGGATCGGACGCGACGTGCGGCAGGCGGCCGAACGCGACGGCGTCGACAATCCGCGCGAATATGCCCGCAACCTCGCCGCTAACGCCAATCGCTCGCGGCGCGGCGAATGGCCGCCTTTCGTCAGCCTGAGCGAAGCAGGGGGCTATTATTTCGACAGCGGCAAGGCGACACTTCGTCCCGAGTTCCAGCGCAATCTCAGCGCCAAGGTCGTGCCGATGCTCGCACGCAACCTCGTCGACTATGACGTCGATGTGATTGAGGTGATCGGGCACACCGACGAAGTTCCCATGGTCGGCCAGAGCAACCTCGACGCAGTCCTCGTCGCAGCGTCCGCAGGGCGCTTTCCTATCGCCGAGCTTCGCTCGACCGACAATGCGGGCCTTGCCATGGCGCGGGCTGTTGCGGTGGTGCGGGTGCTGCGTGCCGACCCGCGCCTCGCGCGCGCGGCAATCCTGCCGCTCTCTGGTGCCCAGATGATCGTGCCGGTCGACCGCATGGCCGATGGGTCGGCGCGCGCGAGCGATCAGCGCCGTCGTCGCATCGAAATCCGCCTCCGCCGCTCGACCGCGGAAGCCGCCTCGCCGGGGGGCGTTCGCTAATGGACGAGCTTGGGCAAGCGCTGGCGCGCCTGCGTGCTGCTGTACGCGATCGTCAAGCGCGGCGGTCGCGCCCGGCTCCCGATCCCCGGCCCTGGTGGCAGGCGCTCTTCGGCGGCAGGCCGTGACACGACGCCGCAGCGGCCGGCGCAGGCGGGAGAAACAGAAGGCAGGAAGAATCATTCCCACCCTCGTCCTGACCGCAGCGGGTATCGTGTTCATTGGCGCCGCGACCTTCACCTTTACGCGGACTGCGCCCATCGAGGAGCAATCGCTGTCGCCGTTGCAGCCGCCGCCTCTTTCGCTGCCGCCGTCGCTGCGAGAGACGGGGGACTTTGTATGCACGCCGCTCTCGGTGACCGATGGCGATACGCTTCGCTGCGGCGAGGAACGGATCCGGCTGGTGGGGATCGACGCTCCCGAAATGCCGGGCCATTGCCGCAAGGGGCGAGAGTGTGTCGCGGGCGATCCGCTGGCGAGCAAGGCGATGCTCGAAGCGCTGACCGGCACAGGAGATACCGCATGCGTACGCACCGGAACCGACCGCTATGGCAGGACGCTGGCATCCTGTTCGAACCAGGGCATCAACCTGTCCTGTGAACTTGTCGCGCGCGGCGGGGCAGTCATCCGCTACGGCGGTTTCCCTTGCTGAGACTTGCTGGGTCAAGCGCCCGCTTTGTGGCGGTTTGCCCATGCAGCTGATCAGCGCAACGCCTGGTATACTGTCACGATATCCTGTGACTTACCAAGGTCGATCAGCCAGTTGTCTCGTACAATCGGATTCGCGAAGTTCGCCCGGTCGGCTCGCGTCTCGCGCGGCCAGACATTGACGAGACGCATGTGTCTCGCTCGTGCTTTCGGAAAGCAGCAGCCGCGACTTGTGTCGGGCTTTCCTTACACATTCGTTTAGCATCGAAAAGGCAAGGTGTTCGATAACGACAACGCAAGTGAAAACGGGACGAGTAACTCAAGATGGCGACAAGGCAAGTTTCGGAGCCGAGGATGTCCGCTATCTCCATAGCCACCCCTAAAGCCGACTGGCTGCAACCGCCAGAGTCACTCAAATTCAGCCTTCGAAAAAGTTGTTGCTAAGGACGAATCAGTGGTGCTTAACACGTCTCAGATTCCCTCTTTCGGCGTTTAACCGGAGCCATAAAACAGCTCTGGGGCCACCCTCGGGGCTCTAAATTGATCGAAATTGGATAATTTTTTTCCATTTCAAATCATAACCTTAGAGCCGTGTTTCCCGCTACCCGCTCCATTCCTATCTCCTTCCGTTCGACATGGTCCTTTCGGACCGGCGCTGCCCGATACGGAAAAATCCTTCGTCGGGCGAAAGAAGGATGCTTTTGCAGCCGTATGACATCGACGTCTGAAACTCTGGAAGAACTCGGCTGGCGGCCCTGGTTCAGCGAGCAAGTAACGGACGCGGAGGCACGGCAATGCCAACCCGTTCGCGTGATGGCCGTGCATCGCGGCCAGATCGACGTCGCGGGGGCAGGGGTGCAGGCGTCCATTTCACCCTATATTCAAGGCGCTGCGCCATCGGACGATCACCCGACCGTGGGGGACTGGCTGCTCGTCGATCGGGGCAGTTTGCAAGCGGTGCGCGTCCTTGGCCGGATCAACCTGTTCAAGCGGCGGTCGCCCGGCGACCCGCGAAAAGAACAGATGATCGCCGCCAATGTCGACACGCTGTTCATCGTCGCGTCGTGCAACCAGGATTTCAGCGTCGCGCGGCTGGAACGCTATCTGGTGCTCGCGCACGAAGTGGGCGTTGATCCCGTCATCGTGCTGACCAAGACCGACCTCACCGACACCCCCGAGACGTTCGCCGCGGCGGCACGCGCGATCGAGCCCGGATTGCAGGTCGAAACCGTCAACGGCCGTGACCCCGCCAGCGTCGTTCGCCTTGCGGCATGGTGCGGCGAGGGCGAAACCGTTGCGCTCCTTGGCTCATCGGGCGTCGGAAAATCGACGCTGGTCAACACGCTGCGAGGTTCGGACAGCATCGCCACGCGAGCGATCCGGCCCGGTGACGATACCGGGCGCCACACGACCACCGCGCGCGAAATGCACCGGCTCGATCGCGGCGGCTGGCTGCTCGACACGCCCGGCATGCGCGAATTGCAGCTGTCCGATGCGGCCGCCGGGATATCGGAGGTTTTCGACGACTTCATCCTGATGGCGCAGCAATGCCGCTTCTCGAACTGCGCGCATGGCGCCGAGCCCGGCTGCGCCGTCCGGGCCGCAATTGCCGAAGGAACGCTGACGTCGCAGCGTTTCGATCGCTGGCGCAAGCTGGCAGCCGAGGAGAATCCCGCCGTGATATATCCAAAGCGACGCCGATAGCTTGGACTCGGGCGGCGCTCCGCTCGATCAGCCCGCCGGTTCGACGCCGAGCAGTTCGACGGTGAACAGCAAGGTCGCGCCGCCAGGGATCGGGCCCTTGCCTTCGGGGCCATAGGCAAGCTGCCAGGGGATCGCGAATTCGACCTTGTCGCCGACGCCCATCAACTGCACCCCTTCCTGCCAGCCGTCGATGACACGATTCAGGGGAAAGCTTGTCGGTTCGCCGCGCCGCACCGAGCTGTCGAATTCGCGGCCGTCGGCAAAGGTGCCGACATAATGGACGGTGACATTATCGGCCGGGCCGGGGTGCGCGCCGCTTCCGTCGCCCGCGATCCGGCGCCAGCGCAGCCCGCTCGGCGTCACGCGCCAGCCGTCGGCGCCGTTGCGCTCGGCGAGCGCGGCCATCTGCTTGTTGAGCCAGGCGGTGCCTTGGGTCGGTGCCGCATCACCCGGTTGGGCGATGGCCGAAGCCGAACTAAAACAGGCAAATGCGGCGGCCGCGAGCAGCCAGGTCAAAGACGAAATGTGCATGAAAACTCCCTCGATCGTTGGACGCTTAAACGCACCACGGGCCGAATAGGCAATAGCATATCGGTCAAGATGCGGTGCAGCGGCAGGAACCTTCGTCGGCATCTGTCGTTTCACCTTTGTACACATCAGTCCGAGCCTTGAGCCGCGTCGGCCGCTCGCTTTTTCTTTCGAAATCGCCTGCGGGCCTTCGAAACTGTTACCGCGCGTCTTTCTCTGGGCCATCGAAGGAGACATCAGATGTTCAAATGGGCTTTGATCTTTGCGGTTATCGCGTTGGTCGCTGCAGTGCTTGGCTTTGGCGGCGTCGCGGGTGCCGCGGCAGGGGTCGCCAAGATCCTGTTCTTTGTCGGCCTCGCGCTGGTTGTGCTGTTCCTGATCCTCGGATCGGCTGCGGCGCGTAAGATCACGTAAAAAATTGAACGCTGCGGGAACCAATCGGAACCTGCGGCGTTTCAATCATCTGCTCGCTCGAAAGAGAGAGTGGAATCAGGTTCCCGTCCTCGGACGGAACCTAGGGAGCCCCGCCGCAGAAATGCGACGGGGCTTACCTGTTTCTAGGCCGGAAATGCCGCGCGGACGCGGCGTTCGAGCACTGCGAGCGGGATGCGACCGGCGCCCAACACCACATCGTGGAAACGCTTGATGTCATAGCCGGGCCGCTTCGATACTTCGTCGCGTGCGCGGCTGATCGCGATCTGGCCGACCTTGTAGGCGCACGCCTGCCCCGGATAGACGACATAGCGGTCGATCTCGGTGCGCGAGGCGCTCGGCGAGTTTGACGAGTTTTCGACCATATAATCGATCGCCTGCTCGCGGCTCCACCCCATCGCATGGATGCCGGTGTCGACGACGAGGCGCGATGCGCGAAATGCGTAAGAGGCGAGATAGCCGATCTTGCCGAGCGGATCGTCCTCATACATGCCGAGTTCGTCGGCAACCTGTTCGGCGTAGAGGCCCCAGCCTTCGCCATAGGCGGTGACCGACGATGCCTGCCGATAGAGCGGCAGTTCGGAGTCCTCAAATTTGAGCGCGCCTTCGAACAAATGTCCCGGTGCGCCCTCGTGATACGCAAGCGTGGGCAGGGTGTAGCGCGGCCATTCGGCGGTATCGCGCAGGTTGATGAAAAAGATGCCAGGACGCGATCCGTCGGGGGTGCCCGCCTGCGCCGACCCGCCGGGCGCGCCGAGCTCGATTTCGGGCGGCACGCGGCGGATTTCATAGGGCGCCTTGGGCAGACGGCTGAACACCTGCGGCAGACGGCCGCGGATATTGACGAGAAGGCCGTTGAGATAGGCGAGCATCTCGGCGCGGCCGGTGTCGTCGTTGGCGAACGGCTGGCCCTCCGCCTTACCGAGCGCGTTCAGCCGGTCGCGGATGCTGCCATCCTGATAGCCTTGCGCCTTCAAGAGCACATCCATCCGCGACGTCAGGTCGGCGACCTGCTCGCGGCCGATACGATGGATTTCAGCGGCGCTGAGGTCGGTCGTCGTGTGCTGCGCGAGGGTCGCGGCATAATAGGCCGCGCCATCGGGAAGCCGCGCGACGCCGGCGTCGGTTCCGGCGCGCGGGAGCAGCGTGGTCAGCGCGTCGATCTGGCGCGTCAGCGCGCCTCGGATCGGACCCTCGAAAACCGCCGCGGCGCGCTCGCCATAACCTGAAAGGCCGATGGCGGTGCTGCGTTTGGCGATCGATGCGACAAGGGTCTTGCTCGCGGCGTCGCCGTCGCGGAGACGGCGAAGCTGTTGCAGCGCCTGATCGAGAATGAAGCGCGGGGCGACGACGCCCATTGCCGCATTGGCCTTCACGATTTCCGTATCGGCGTCGAACAGCGCCGGAATCGCTTGCAGCCGCATCATATAGGCGTCGGCGTCAGCCTTTGTTGCGACCGGATGCTGGCTGTCGAGGAACGTGCTCACCCCGGTGTAGAAGCCGCCGAGCTGGGTCACGCCATAGGGGCCGGGGCGGTGGCCGAAACCACCCGTGTGATAAGGGAAGCGGGCAAGCCGCTGGCGCGTAACGAGGTCGAATTCGGCGCTGTCATGCGCGATGCGTGCGGCGTCGCCGAGCGTTTCGTCCCTGATCGCGCGCACCGCAGCGAGGTCGCGGTCTATGTGGCGTGTCCGTGCGGCGCGCGCGGCGGGCGACCAGTCGGGGAATTGCGCGCGGAGCGCGGCCCGGGCACCGTAATCGATCCCGAGCGAGGTGGCGCGGGTCGGATCGTCGCGCAAGCCTTGCTCGAATTGCGCGGAGAGTAGCGCGTCGAGCCGGGTATCGGCGCTTTCTTGCGCGGCGGCTGGGCGCGCGACGCTGGCGACGGCCAGTCCGCCAATCCCGGCGAGAACGGTTCTTCGATCGGGCGCGGCCATAGTCATGCGATTCTCCCCTGTTTGTTGTGCGCAGCGTAGGGGCGCGGCGTTGTCGCCGCAACATGCTGACGCAACTGCGAAACTTCTGGCTGTCGTGTTGCCCGCCGATGGGATGAGCCGTCCGGCTTTCACGACGACCAGCCATCGAAGCGGATCAATCGCCCCTGGCGGCGCGTTGATCAGGGGCGGTCGGGATGCCCCCGGCGAATGGAGAATGATATGAGCTTACTTAAAAAGGCGGCAATCTCATTTGCGGCGCTGTCGATGATAGCGGCGCCTGTGGCTGCGTCGGCGGCAGGCGCGGTGCGCGCGGCCTCGGCGGTCGGAGGCGAAAGCGAACTTGAAGGCAATTCGAGCTGGATCATCGGCCTGATCGGCCTGTTGGCCGGTGTCGGTGCCATCATCCTGATCGCCGAAGATGATGAGGATTCGCCCGTCAGCCCGTAAAGAGGCAGTGGCGGCGGCGGCCGTGCGTATCTTTGGATACGCATGGCCGCCATTGCTTTGTCGCTTGCCGGGAAATGAACAACGCGCGGCTTTTGCGACAATTTGAGACAATTTTTCGTCGATCCGGCACTCTGCTGGGACAAACTGCGCCTAGAACGGCTTCATCGGGAACCGGCCTCCTGTCCGGAAGACCCATGAAGGAGTTCGTTACGTGAACAAGAAAATCTCGCTCTTTACGCTCGCTGCCGCATTGGTGGCCGTGCCCGTTCTTGCCGCGCCGGGCGACGCCGACGGCAACACCGTGCAGACTCGGACCGAAGCACAGGCCAAGGCTGCACAGATGTTCGCCCGGATGGACGCGAACAAGGACGGCCAGATTGACGCCGCCGACCGCACCGCGCAGCGTGCCGAACGGCAGGCGAAAATGTTCGCCCGCCTCGACGCCGACGGCAATGGCAGCATCAGCAAGGCCGAATGGGACCAGCACAGCGCCGATCGCGTCGCCAAGCGTGCCGAACGCGGCGAAAAGCGTGCTGACGCCGGTAAAGCCGGTGAAGGCAAGCGTCACCACGGCATGCGTGGTGGCCAAGGCAAGCGTGGTGGCCATCACGGCATCATGATGGGCAAGGCCGATACCAATGGCGACAAGGCCATCAGCCAGGCCGAGTTCCAGACTGCCGCACTCGCACGTTTCGACGCGGCCGACGCGAACAAGGATGGCCAGGTGACCGCCGAGGAGCGCAAGGCGCAGCGCGGCGCATGGCGCGCCAAGCGCGGCGCGGCCCCGGCTACCCCCGCAGACCAGTAAGCCATTTGGCAGGGGCGCGGCAGCAAAGCGTAGAGCCTTCCTCCCCCCTCCCGGCATTGCCTTTGTCGCCGGTCCCTGCCAGCTATCGCCCATCGGCCCCCGCGGCCGGTGGGCGAACTAGCATCTCTTTGACGGAAACTCGATGACCGATAGCGACATCCCCCGCATCCTGCTGATCGACGATGAACCGTCGATCCGCGAGCCGCTGGGCGAATATCTGACCGCGCAGGGCTTTGCCGTCACCGACGCCGCAAGCGCCGCGGAGGCGCGATCGGTACTGCGCGCGCAGGGCATCGACCTGGTGGTCAGCGATATCATGATGCCCGGCGAGGATGGCCTGTCGCTGACCCGCCATTTGCGCGAGACGAGCAGCATTCCCGTCATCCTGCTGACCGCCCGCGCCGAGGATACCGAGCGGATCATCGGGCTGGAGATCGGCGCCGACGATTATGTCGTCAAACCCTTCAACCCGCGCGAACTGGTCGCGCGCATCCGTACCGTGCTGCGCCGCACGCAGCAGGGCGGGCGCGCCCTCGATCCGGGCGGCACCTATTATGCCTTTGGCGACTGGGTGCTGCGCGAAGTCGAACGCGTACTGGTCGATGGCGAAGGCAATGAGGTCGCGCTGTCGTCGGGCGAATATCATCTGCTCCATGCGCTCGTCCGCCATCCGCGGCAGGTGATGAGCCGCGACCGCCTGCTCGACATGGTGCGCGGGCGCGAGGCCGATATTTTCGACCGCGCGATCGACAATCTGGTCAGCCGCCTGCGCAAGAAGATCGAGGTCGACGCCGCGCATCCGCAGCTCGTCAAGACGGTGTGGGGCGGGGGCTATACGCTTGCATGCGAGGTCAAGCGGATGGGCCCCGCGGCATGAGATTGCGCCTGTGGCCGAGGAGCCTGATCGGGCAGCTTGTCTTCGCCGTCGCGGCGATGCTGTTCGTCGCGCAGGCGATAAATTTCGTGCTGTTGTCGCGCGGGATGCGGCAGCAGGTGCTTGCGCACGGCGGCGGCATGGCGGTCGCGCGGATCATTGATGCGATCGAGCGCGATCGGCGCGGTGACTTCAGGCCGCCGCGGAATGAACGCGAGCGGCACGAGGCGCGCGAGCGCGCGCAGAAACTGGTGATCTCCGATCAGTCCCCCCCGATGCCTGTCGGCGCCGTTCGATTGCCCGACCTTGCCGCCTATGTCGAAGATTTGCTCGGTGAGACCAACATTGATGTCGCGATGGTCGACGCATGGGCGCTGCCGCCGCGCGAACGGCAGCGGCTGCGACGCCCGGCCTTTCCGGACCGGGCGGTCATCGTCGTGGCCAAGGTCGACGGACGCTATTTCGCGGTGCGAACGCGGATTGCCGTGGGTGGCAACCGGCTGCAGGGCTTCCTCGTGTGGCAGACGCTGTCGCTCTATCTGTTGCTGCTCGTTCCGATCATGCTGATCGCCTGGCGCGCGGCGCGTCCGCTGCGCGACCTGACGCGCGCGGCGCGCGCCAATCCCGCGCTGCGCGATGCCGAGCCGCTCGACGAAGAAGGGCCGTCCGACGTGCGCGAATTGATCGGCGCGTTCAACGCCTATCGCGGCCGGATTTCGACGATGCTGTCGGACAAGGACCGGATGCTCGGTGCCGTCGGACATGATTTGCGCACCCCGCTCGCCAGCCTGCGCGTGCGGGTCGAGCAGGTCGAAGATGAGGTGCTGCAGGGCAAGATGATCGCGAGCATCGAGGAAATGACCGCGATGCTGACCGACATATTGGCGCTGGCGCGGTCGGGCGCGGGGACCGAGGCGCAGGAGCGCATCCCGCTTCGCGAACTGATCGGCGAACTCGCGGCCGATTATCAGGAGCGCGGCAAGGATGTCGCGATCGGCGACATTGCCGACGTCGCGGTGCTCGCGCGGCCGATGCTGCTCAAGCGGGCGCTGCGTAATCTTGTCGACAACGCGCTTGCCTATGGCGTGCGCGGGCGGTTTTCGGTGGTCGCCGGCGGCACGCAGGCGCGGATAATCGTGGCGGACGACGGTCCAGGCTTGACCGGCGAGCAGATCCGGACGCTGATCGAACCCTTTGCGCGCGGCGAACAATCGCGCAACCGGGCGACCGGCGGCACCGGACTGGGCCTGTCGATCGCGCGCGATATCGCGGAAGGCGAGGGCGGGACGCTGACGCTGAGTAATCGTTCCGGCGGCGGGCTGGATGCCGTGATTATGCTGCCGCTGGCGTCCTAAAGCGGCAGCGCGGGACCTATCTTGGTCTTCATTCGGCGCGGCGCGCCGCTTCAATATGCGTTCATCTTGGCTTCGCTATGCCGTCAAGCCAAAGGAGGATGGCCATGCTTATCCGTTTTGCCGCTTTCGGCGCTTCGGCGCTGATGTTGAGCGGCGTTCCCGTCGCAGCCAACCCCGGAGACTGTCGGGAAGATTACCGAAAAAAGCATTGGGAGATGCTCGCCGATTGCGACAAGAAGCTCGATGAGGCCAAGGATCGGCGCGAGTTCCGTCAAAAGGCCTCGGAATGCGACCGCGAACTGGCCAAGCTCGACCATGAGCGCCGCCGGGAAGCCGCGAAAGAGCAACGCGAGGCCGCGAAAAAATGGCGCGAGCGTCATCGTGACGGCGCGGACGACGATTATGGACGCGACGACTGAGGCTTGTTGTCAGGCGTAGATCGCGATCGCCTGGCTGCCGCTGAGCACCGGCTCGCCCGCGCGGTTCCACAGCATCATGTCCTGCACCGACAGGCCGTGGCGCGCATAGCCCGTCTTGGCCGACAGCAGCCACCAGCCATCGTCGGTCTTCGGAGTGCCGGTCAGCATATTGACCGTCCAGTTCATCGAGCTGATTGGCCCGAACTCCCGGAACAGCGCCATCGCGGCGGGGGGCAGCGCATCGCCCATGGCGAGCAGCGCGACGGCGGGATGACAGGCGGGTTCCTCGACAAAGCGGACCCAGGTCAGATATTCGCCGACCTCGCTTTTCCACCCAAAGCGCGGGCCGGTGGTCGGACGCATGTCGAAATGACGGACAAAGGACGGGCGCGCATGATGGTCCGGCACCGGCGCCAGCGTTTCGGGTGCAGGGGCATCGGGCATGGTCAGGCGATTGTGATCGAGGTGGCTGTTGCGGTCGCCCGAAAAGGCGAAGACGGCGGCGGTGCCAAAGCCCTGGTCGCTCGACACGCCGGCGTCGATGAACAGCGAAGATTTCGACCGGCGCAGCACGCGCGCCTCGACCATGCAGTCGCCCCCGACCGGCCCGACAAAGCTGATCTGCGCATAGCGCAGCGGCGTTTCAGTCGGGTGGAGCGCCATCGTGCCTGCCAGTGCGACAGCCGAGCTGATCCCGCCATAGGCGGTGCGGCCCTGCATCCATCCTTCGTCGATATGCGCCTTCGCCACGCCCTCGTCGGTGCGCAGCGTCGAAAGCAGCGCGTCGAGCGCGCTGGGAGAGGTCGTCATCTTGCTCTTAGTCCTCGATTTGGAAAGTCAGCCCGGCGTTCGCCGTGAGCCGCTTGATCAGCGCGTCGCCGAGCAACGCGCCCGGGGTCCACACCCCGCCATCGCCCTTGTTTTCGAGCAGCGCGATGCCCGTTTCGGCGAGCATCTTCGACGTCGAGCCATAGCCGGGGTCTCGGTCGCCCTGAACCGAAGCGCGCACCGTGGTGCCGTCGGGATATTCGCCGATGAACAGGATGTCGTAAAAGCCGTTTTCGCGCTGTTCCTTGCTTGGGCCGTCGCCGGGCTTGATGTTGGGGTCGAAGGGGTTCGCCTTTGCCATCGCTTCGGCCATCGCCTTTCCGGCGTCGCCGATCGTCGTCATCACCATCTCGTCATAAACCAGATCGACGCCCCATTTGTGGCCGAGCAGGAAATTGGTGCGGTGGACATTCTTGGTGTTGATCGGCGCCATCACGAAGGGCGCGGTCCAGGTGCCCGTCGCGCTGTCATATTCGGGGACGAGCCCGGTCGGCTGCGCAGGCCCCTCGAAGCCCGGGGTCAGCGCGAAGCTCGATTTGAGCAGCAGCGCAAGCGAAGGCTTTTTCGCGATGGCTTTGAGCGTTTCGGTGAGGCTGGCGATCGTGCCGCCCGAAGCGCCGCCCGCCATCTTGCGGACGCGGCCCTTGACGCGCGGCGCGGGCTTGCCGTGACGTTTGACCGCTTCGGCCTGGAGGAACAACACGCCGAGGTCGAAAGGGATGCTGTCGAAGCCGCAGCTGAAAGTGATGCGCGCGCCCGAAGCCTTGGCCGCGGTTTCATGCGCGTCGATCATGTCGCGCATCCAGCCGGGTTCGCCGCACAGATCGGCATAGGCCGTGCCCGCCCGGACGCACGCGGCGACAAGTTCACTGCCGTAGAGCTGGTACGGGCCGACGGTGGTCAGCACGACCTCGGCGCGCGTGGCCATGGCGTCGAGGCTCGCCGGATCGCTCGCGTCGGCGACGACGAGCGGCGTATCCTTCGGCGCGCCGATCAGGTCGCGGACTTCGGCAAGCTTGTCGGCGCTGCGCCCCGCCATCGCCCATTTCGGCGCATCCTTGCGGCCCGCATAGTGGCTGGCGAGATATTCGGCGACGAGGCGCCCGGTAAAGCCGGTCGCGCCATAGACGATGATATCAAATTCGCGTGTCCCCGCCATGGCAATCCTCCCTTTACGTAAACGTTAAGTGGAGGCTAGCGCAGGCGGGGAGGCTTGCCAAGCGCGAAGGTCTAGCGGCGCCAGAAGGGGCGCTTCTCGACCACCACGGGCGCGCCGACCGCTTCGGCGCGACCCTCGGCGCGCGCGGCGCGCAGCTCGGCCTCAGTCGCGTGCGCCTCCGCCCGATGTGCAGCAAGTTCGTCGCGCCGCTTTGCGCGTAGCGCATCATAACTCCAGCGCGTGTGGCCGTAACCGAAGAGGCAGAGCAGCCCGCCCGCGATGGCGAGGTTCTTCATCGCGGCCATCGCCTGCACGGGGTCGGTGAACTCGCGGTGGAAGAAGAGAATGGTGGCGAGCACAAAGCCCGCGAGCAGGATCGACCAAAGCCGCACCGCAATGCCGAGCGCGATGCAAACCCCGGCGATCAACTCGAACAGGCCGACCGGAATGGCGAGTCCGTCGGGCAGGCCGGACGAGGCGATCAGGGCGCTGGTATCGGATATATGGATCAGCTTGTTGATCCCCGACACGATGAAAATCACGGCGATGAACAGGCGTCCGATAAAAACGGCGAGCATGGACATAGATAATCCTCCTCTGGCGGCCCCTTCCGCTTGTGCAGACAGGACGCGTGGGGAGGCGATGGGTTCCGCTAGCGCGGCGTGAAGACGAGTTCTGCGACTTCGCAGTCGCTGCAATCGATCGCGCGCAGGGTGGCGGCGCCGGGGCCGGTGGGCAGGTTGACGTCGGCGAGCTTGACGATCTGCCAGGCGGTACCCGCAGGGATAACGACGCCGCGCTCGTCGATGCCGACACGCCCGCCCTTGGCCGATCGCACGCGGGCGGTGACGGTCCAGCGGCCGGGTTTTGCCACCTCGGCGCTGTAGCGCATATATTCGCCGGTGACGAAATCGCTGACATAGGGCGTGCCGTCGGGACTGCGCGCAAGATCGACGCCGTCGTTGCGATAGGTCGTGCCGTTGTTCCACGGCGTCCGTTCGCCGCCTGTCGCGACATGATAATTGCCATCGACGCTGTCCCGATAGGCGACGCCGGGCGGGCCGAGGTCGTAGTCGGCCGCGGCGATGGTCAGCGGTTTTGCACCCAGAGTGCGCGGCGCGAATGGCCGGTAACTCGCATCACGCGGCTGGCGGAACATCGCGTCGATGACGTCCGGTTTGGGGATATTCTTGTCGAAGCGCGTGTTTTCGGCGAGCTGCATCATCGCGGCATAGGCTTCATCGGCGGCGGGTTTCGGTCCCTTGCCCGTCATCCATTGGACGATCTTCATCCAGCCATCGCCGGCGACGATCTCAAGCGGCTGGTTAAAGCCGATTTTCTTGAGCGGCCAGAAATTCCAGCCGACACCGGCGCCTTCGACCAGCGCGATCGCGTCGCGATACCAGCCATTGCTGTTTTCGCCCGATTCGCCGAGCCAGATCGGGCGGTTGTAACTGGTGCGCAGCGCCGTGATTTCGGCGATGCTGGCCGCGTCGTTGCGGTTCCAATATTTGTGGAAGCTCAGCACCATATTGGCGTCCCACGCGGGCGGCAGGCCTTTGTAATTATTGCCCCAGCAATTGCCCTCGACGATCACGATATGCTGCTTGTCGACCGCGCGGATCGCCTTGGTGATGCGCTGCTGCAGCGCCCAGACCGCCTTGTTTTCCGTCTCGTCGCAGCCATTGCCCTTGCCGGGGGTGGCAAAGCTCCAGTTGGGTTCGTTGATCAGGTCGTAGGCGCCGATCCACGGTTCATCCTTGTAGCGCGCCGCGAGCTTGGTCCACAGCATCACGGTCTTGCGCTGATTTTCCTCACTCTGCCACAGCGAGGGCTTCGTCGGATCGCGGTCGGAGATGGCCAGATCATTGCCCTGGCCGCCGGGCGCGGCATGAAGGTCGAGGATCAGATATATGCGGTTCGCCTTGCTCCATGCGAGCAGGCGGTCGATACGCTCGAAACCTTCCTCACGCCATGTGTCCTGACCGGGCGTCGGTTCCTTGTCGGCGGGAAGGGTGAGCTGGTCGAAATGGATCGGCAGGCGCACCGAGTTGAAGCCCCATTTTGCCATCGCGTCGATGTCGGCCCGCGTCGTATGATTGTCGAGCCAGGCGCGATAGAAGGCCGCGGTGCGCTCCTCGCCGACGAGTTCGACGAGCTTGGCGCGGATCTTGTGCTGCTGCCCGATCTCGCCGAGCTGCAGCATATAGCCTTCCTGCAGCATCCAGCCGCCGAGCCCCATGCCGCGGAGGATGATGGGCTTGCCCGATCCGTCGACGATCTGGGTGCCCTCTACCTTCAGGAACCCTTCGGCGCAGGCGGTGGTGGAGGAAAGCAGCGCGGCGAGAGCGAGTGTGACGGTACGGAATCTCATGACCTCATCCCCATTTTGTTATGGGAACGTTATCAATTTTCGCTGTCAGGGCAAGCGGGTTAGGGTTAGTCGCGGCGTCAAAGCTTGGGCAGCGTGACGCCCTTTTGCCCCATATATTTGCCCGCGCGGTCGGCGTAGCTGATCTCGCACGGCTCATTGCCCTGCAGGAAGAGGAACTGGCACGCGCCTTCATTGGCGTAAATCTTGGCGGGCAGGGGGGTGGTGTTCGAAAATTCGAGCGTCACATGGCCTTCCCAGCCGGGCTCGAGCGGGGTGACGTTCACGATGATGCCGCAGCGCGCATAGGTCGACTTGCCGAGACAGATGACGAGCACGTCGCGCGGGATGCGGAAATATTCGACGGTTCGGGCGAGCGCGAAGCTGTTCGGCGGAATGATGCAGACGTCGGTTTCGCGGTCGACGAAATTCTTCGGGTCGAAATCCTTGGGATCGACGATCGTCGAATCGACGTTGGTGAAAATCTTGAACTCGGGCGCGACGCGCGCGTCGTAGCCGTAGGAGGAGAGGCCATAACTGATACAGCCGTCGCGGCGCTGCGCCTCCACGAAAGGCTCGATCATGCCCTGCGTCCGGGCGGCTTCGCGAATCCATTTGTCGGAAAGAATGGCCATGGCGCTGTCTTGTCGGGGGCCGCGCGATTGCGCAAGCGGTCAGTCGGGGATGAGGCCAAGATCCTTGGGACCGAAGGCAGCCGGTAGCAATTGGCTGAGCCGGTAGGTCATGACCGCCTTGCCATCGCCCGACGCGCAATGGACGAGGATATCGACCTTCGACCGCTCGGCGGCTTCGTTCAATACCTGGCGGCAGCGTCCGCACGGATTGACCGGCTCGGCGCCCAGCAATTCATCGCCGTGCGGCCGCCCGCCGACGATCGCGACTTCGGCGAGCTCGCCGATCCAGCCTTCATTGACGATCTTCGCCACCGCCACGGTCTCGGCGCAGAGGGTGAGGCCATAGCTGGCATTCTCGACATTGGCGCCGGTGACCACGTCGCCATTCTTGAGCAGCAGCGCGGCGCCGACATGAAAACCCGAATAGGGCGCGTAGGCGCGGCTTGCGGCGTCGCGCGCGGCATCGATCAACGCATCACGATCCTCGGTCATCGCATTTCTCCTTGCGGGCGCAGCGCGTTCCAGCCGACGGTACCCTCGGCGCCCGACAGGCGGACATAATCGTTCGCCTGCCACATCGCCCAGGGGTGCGCGCCATAATCGGGTTCGAAAAAGTCGCGGCGCAGCCAGGTGGTGCGTGCGATGCCCTGCGTCACCTTATAATCGCTCTCGAACGCGGGGCCGGGGGCGATCACGCTCTGCTTGCCCATATGCGCTTCGATCTGCGCCAGAAAAGTGGCGAGTTCGGACAGCAACAGCGCGCGCGTCGGCCGATCGGGGCAGCGGTCGTCATAGTCGAGCCAGACGACGGCGGGGAGGGTGTCGGCGCGGCGCGGCACATGGCGGATGAAATTGGCGGCCTGGTCGGTTGCCAGCTGGCAGAGGCTGTAGCGGTGGATCGCGCCCGCCTGCACGCCTGCTTCGCGCGCCGAAGTGATGTTGCGGGCGAACTTCGGGTCGACCGCTACGGACCCGTCGGTTGCCATGATGTACGCGAAATCGGCGCCGGCCGCCTTGATCGACCCCCAATGGACGTCGCCATTGCCCGCGTCGATCGTCACGCCCTGCGTCGGATAGAGCGCTCGGTCAGGGGTCCATCGCGCGGCCCACCACAAGGCAAGACCGGCGGCGAGCAGCAAAAGCACGATCGCGGCGCCGATCCGGCGCAGCGTGCGCGCGATCGCGGTGCGCCATGCGCCGACGGTTTGTGCCGTCTTTCCGCCCCTGATTGCCCCCGTTGCCATTCTCAGCCCTTGATGTGCAGCACGCAGATCAGCGTGAACAATCGCCGCGCCGTCGCGAAGTCGACGGCGATCTTGCCGTCGAGCCGGTCCATCAGCATCTCGGCCGCCTCGTTGTGGAGGCCGCGCCGCGCCATGTCGACGGTCTCGATCTGCTGCGCGGTCGACGTCTTGATCGCCTGATAATAGCTGTCGCAGATCGCGAAATAGTCGCGGATGGGGCGACGAAAACGCCCGAGACCGAGAATGATCGCCTCAAGCGGCGACCCATCTTCGCGTGAAATTTCAAAGATCAAGCGCCCGTCCTCGACACGCAGCATCAAGCGATAGGGGCCGGCGTAGCCATCCTCATGCCCGCGCTGCGGAACGAATTTATTGTCCTCGATCAGGTCGAAAATCGCGACGCGGCGCTCCTGCTCGACGTCGGGATTGCGCCAGACGATCGATCCTTCGTCGAGTTCGATCGAAATGATCCGTTGTTTCGAGAGGGCTGCGTCGCTCATGCTGTTCGTGCTTCTACTTGGCCGGGGGCGAAGGGCAAGCCGACTTATTCACAGCATTCCACAGTTATGATATCCTGGGCGACATCGCCGGTTGCACCGCCCGAGGCACCGGCCCATGAAGATAGCGATGCCCGAACTAGCCCTTATCCCGACCGCCGTCGCCACTGGCGACGAGCGCCAGATGCCGCGTAATATCGAGGCCGAGGCCGCGTTTCTCGGTGCGATCCTGATCGACAACCGAGTCGTCGAGGATTTGCCCGTCGCACTCAACCCCGAGCATTTTTTCGAGCCGTTACACGGCCGCATCTTTCAGCAGACGATGGCGCTGATCGAACGCAACAGCATCGCCACCCCCGTGACGCTCAAGCCTTATTTCGAGGCTGATGAGGCGATGAAGGCGGTCGGCGGCGTCGGCTACCTTGCGCAGCTCACCGGCAGCGGGGCTGGGCTGATTGGCGCGCGCGATTTTGCGCGGCAGATTTTCGACCTCGCGCTGCTGCGCGAATTGGCGGGCGTCGGGCGCACGCTCGTCGAAAATGCGCTCGATACCAGCGAACGTGTCGATCCGCAGGCGCAGATCGAGGAAGCGGAGACGGCGCTTTATCGCGTCGCGGGCGGCGAGGCCGAGATGGGGTCGGTCAAGAATTTCAGCCAGTCGAGCCTCGTTGCGCTGCAAGCCGCCGAGCGCGCGCTCAACTCGGGCGGGCATCTGTCGGGGATCACGACCGGCATCGCGAGCATGAACGCCAAGATCGGCGGCATGCACAATTCGGACTTGATGATCCTCGCCGGGCGGCCCGGCATGGGCAAGACCTCGCTCGCGACCAACATCGCGTTTAACGCCGCCGAGCGTTTTCGCCGCGACGAGGATGACGGCATCCCGCCCGAAAAGAATATGGGCGCGAAGGTTGCTTTCTTCAGTCTCGAAATGTCTGCCGATCAGCTCGCGACGCGCGTGCTGGCTGAGCAATCGGGGGTATCGGGCGAAGCGCTGCGCATGGGCAAGATCAGCAAGGAGCAGTTCCAGCAGCTGAGCCGTGCCGCCCAGCAGCTTCAGACTTTGCCTTTGTTCATCGACGATACGCCCGGCCTGACGATCGCGGGCCTGCGCACGCGCGCGCGGCGTTTGCAGCGGCGCCACGGCATCGGGTTCATCATCGTCGACTATCTCCAGCTGCTTCAGGGCTCGTCGAAGAGCGGCGACAATCGCGTGCAGGAAATTTCGGAAATTTCGCGTGGCTTGAAGACGCTGGCAAAGGAACTTCATGTGCCCGTGATGGCGTTGTCGCAGCTCAGCCGTCAGGTCGAAAGCCGCGAGGACAAACGCCCACAGCTTTCCGATCTACGCGAATCGGGCTCGATCGAGCAGGACGCCGACATGGTGCTGTTTGTGTTCCGCGAGGATTATTATGTTGCGGCGAAGGAGCCCAAGCGGCCGGTCGAGGGCGACGATGTGAAGATCCACGCGCAGCATGAGGAATGGGCCGCCGAAATGGAGCGCGTCTTCGGCCTGGCCGAAGTGATCGTGGCGAAATCGCGCCACGGTTCGACCGGCAAGATCCGCATGCACTTCGAGGCGAAGACGACGAAGTTCAGCGACCTGGCCGACGACAGTCAGGCGTTTGACGATTATGAATAGGCTAGCGCCCTAAAATCCCGTTCGGCTCTTGTCAGAACGCCGGGTCGTTCGCCGGATTGTCGGTGAGCGGCGTGACTTCGGTGTGGATGCCGCATTCGGTCTTGTCCCAGCCGCGCCAGCGGCCCGAGCGCGGGTCTTCGCCGGGCTTGACCTTTGACGTGCAGGGCGAGCAGCCGATCGAAGGATAGCCTTCGGCCTCGAGCGGGTGGCGCGGCAGGTCGTGAGCCTCGAAATATCCATCGAGCTGGTCGCGCGTCCAGTTGGCGAGCGGGTTGAATTTCAGGCGGCCGGTTGCGCCGTCGAGTTCGAAGCGGGCGAGGCCCTGCCGCGTCGAAGACTGGAACCCCTTGCGGCCGGTAATCGAGGTGTCGAAATCGGCGAGCGCCTTTTCGAGCGGCTTGACCTTGCGGATTTCGCAGCAGCCGTCGGGGTCGTACGACCAGCGCAGTTCGGTCGCGTCCTTCGCGGCGAGATCCTCGGCGTCGGGGGTCAGATTGACGATGTTGAGCCTTAGCTTCGCGGCCAGTTCGTCGCGATAGGCGAGCGTCTCGGGGAAATGCTTGCCGGTATCGAGGAACAGCACGGGCATGTCGGGCGCCGCCTGCGTCACCAGATGCAGTAGGACGGCGCTTTCGGCGCCGAAGCTCGAGACGATCCCGGTTTCGCCCAGCAGACCGGCGCCGATGACGCTCGCGACGACTTCGGCGGCGTCCTGACCGCGAAAGAGGTTGTTGAGGCGAATGACGTCGGCCTGCGTGAAGCGCGGCGCGACGTCGATCCGGTCGCGGATGCGATCATCGGCGCCTGTGTGGGGAGAGGTTTTCACGTCAGCCATGCCTTAATTTCCAGATCGGCACAGCCCCGTCGGCGGCGCCCTGATAATGTTCGGGCCAGCGCGACAGCGCCGCCTCGACATCCGCCGGGTTGAGTGCCTTTTCGGGCGCGAAGCTGTCGAAGCCGCAGCGCTTCATATAGGCGATCTGGTCGACGAGGACGTCGCCTTGCGCGCGCAGTTCGCCGGCATAGCCCGCCTCACGCAGGATGCGCGCCGACGAGTAGCCTCGGCCGTCGCGGAATTTCGGAAAAGCGATCTCGATCAGCTTGAGCCGGTCGAGAAAGGGGATCAGCGCGCGCGCATCCTCATCGGATTCGAGCCGCACCGCGGTTGCGTTCGACTGTTCGAGAAACGCATCGAGCGTGACGCAGGGTTCTTCGCCATCGGCTTGCAGATGCTCAACCATAGATCGCCTCCTTGAACGGGGCCATGCCGACGCGGCGATAGGTGTCGACGAAGCGTTCGCCATCGGTACGTGTCGCAAGATATTTATCGGTGACCCGCTCGATCGCATCGACGATGCCGTCCTCGTCAAAGCCGGGGCCGGTGATGGTGCCGAGCGACACGTCCTCCGCGCCCGATCCGCCGAGGAGGAGCTGGTAATTTTCGGTACCTTTGCGGTCGACCCCGAGGATGCCGATGTGGCCGGCGTGATGATGGCCGCAGGCGTTGATGCAGCCCGAAATCTTGAGCTTGAGTTCGCCCAGTTCCTTCTGGCGGCCGAGGTCCGAAAAGCGCGTCGCGATCTTCTGCGCGACCGGGATCGAACGCGCATTGGCGAGGCTGCAATAATCGAGGCCGGGGCAGGCGATGATATCGCTGATCAGGTCGAGGTTCGGCGTGGCGAGTCCGGCAGCGTCGAGCGCCTGCCACACCGCGTAAAGGTCGGCCTTGCGAACATGCGGCAACACGATGTTCTGCGCGTGGGTGACGCGAAGCTCGTCGTGGCTATATTTTTCGGCGAGGTCGGCCATCAGGTCGATCTGCGCCGATGAGGCGTCGCCGGGGATGCCGCCGACGGGTTTCAGACTGATGTTGACGATCGCATGGCCCGCGACCTTGTGCTTCGCGACATTCTGGTCGACCCAGACGGCGAAATCGGGATCGCTGCGATCGACCGTATCGGGTGCCGCTGCGTCGAGCGGCGGCGGCGCGAATTGCGCCGCAATGCGGTCGAATTCGGCCTTGGGCGGGTCAATACCGAGCGACTTCACATGGGCGAACTCTTCCTCGACCTGGCGGCGATATTCGTCGGCGCCCAGTTCGTGGATCAGGATCTTGATCCGTGCCTTGTAGATATTGTCGCGGCGGCCGTAGCGGTTGTAAACGCGCAGGCAGGCCTCGGCATAGCTCAGCATGTCGTCGAGCGGCACAAAATCCTTGATCAGCGGCGCGATCATCGGGGTACGGCCCATGCCGCCGCCGACATAGAAAGCGGCGCCGTGAACGCCGTCCTTCTCGACGATCTGGATGCCGATATCGTGCAGGCGCATCGCCGCGCGATCCTCGTCGGCGGCGATGACCGCGATCTTGAACTTGCGCGGCAAATAACTGAATTCGGGGTGGAAGCTCGACCATTGGCGGAGCAGTTCGGCCCACGGGCGCGGGTCCGTGATCTCGTCGGCGGCGGCGCCGGCCCACTGATCCGAGCTGATGTTGCGGATGCAATTGCCGCTCGTCTGGATTGCGTGCATTTCAACCGACGCGAGGTCTTCAAGGATGGCGGGCGCATCCTCCAGCTTGATCCAGTTATACTGGATATTCTGGCGCGTGGTGAAATGGCCGTAATCGCGGTCGTACTTGCGCGCGATATGCGCCAGCATGCGCATCTGGCGGCTGTCGAGCGTGCCATAAGGCACCGCGACGCGCAGCATATAGGCGTGGAGCTGGAGATAGAGGCCGTTCATCAGCCGCAGCGGCTTGAACTGGTCCTCGGTGATTTCGCCCGCGAGGCGGCGGCGCACCTGATCGCTGAATTCGGCGACGCGTGCGTCGACCATCGCATGATCATATTCGTCATATTTATACATATCAGATCACCCAGTCGCCGGCGTTGGGGTCGGCAGGTTTCAGTGTCAGGTCGGGGCGCACGGTCGGCCCCAAAGCGCGGATGCGATCCTTGATGTGCGCGGGGCGGGGGCCGTCGGGGGTTTGCTCGCCCGCGATGATATAGGGGGCGTTGACGCGGCGCGCGCCTTCTTCGGCGGCGAGGACCGCCTCGCCATGCTCGCCGACGTCGGCGGCGTCCTCGATATGGAGCGACCAGTCACTGCCGGTCCACCAGGTGACAAATCCTGTTTTCAGGTCATTGCCGGTAAGCAGCTTCATGTGAAATCCCTTATTTTTGTCGCGACGCCCGGCGCGCCGAGGCAGTCGAGCGCGTCGGCGCGCGCTGCGACCTTGCCGACGATGATCAGCGACGGGCTTTGGACTTTTTCGCGGACCACAAGGTCGCCAAGGTCGGTCAGCAACGTGCGGAGGACACGCGCATCGGCCGTCGTGCCGCGCTCGACCACAGCAACTGGCAGATCGGGTGAAACGCCATCGGCAATCAGTTTGTCGGTGATGGCGGATGCGGTGGCAAGGCCCATGTAAATCACGAGCGTGCGGCCATGACCGGCGAGGCCCGACCAGTCCTGGTCGGTCAGATCCTTGCACTGGCCGGCGACGAAGCTGACCGCGCTGGCATCTTCGCGGTGGGTGAGGGGGAGGCCCGCCTGCGCGGCGCAGCCCGCCGCCGCGGTGATGCCAGGGACGACCTCCACCGCGACGTCGGCCTTGCGCGCGGCGTCGAGTTCCTCGCCGCCACGGCCGAAAATGAACGGGTCGCCGCCCTTCAGGCGCACGACCTGCTTGCCCGCCAGTGCCTCGCGGACGAGCAGTTCGTTGATCACTTCCTGCTTCATCGTGTGGCGGCTGCGCTGCTTGGCGACGCTGATCCGCTCGACATGCGGCGGGATCAGCGCGAGCACGCCTGCTCCGACCAGCCCGTCATGCACCACGAGATCTGCACTGGCCAGCAGCCGTGCAGCGCGCAGCGTCAGCAGGTCTGGGTCACCGGGACCTGCGCCGACGAGCCACAGCTTGCCGGAAGAAGACAGGGGCATTTCCATGCACGGTAGATGGGCCGAGGCCGTCGGCATGGCAAAGCAGGCTTTTTTGGCACCGGTGAAGGTAAAATTGGGGTGGCCTAATTATAGTTTTTGAGCACCAACTGCGATCCTTCGGGATCGCGCAGCCCGACGCCGATCGAGGCGCGCATGGTATCGCTTTCGGCCGATGCCACCGGATAGGCGCAATAGTCTGGGGCGTAAAAGGCGCTGGGCCGGTGGTTGCCCGACAGGCCGATGCCGCCAAAAGGAGCGGCCGAGGAAGCGCCGTTCGTCGGCCGGTTCCAGTTTATCACGCCCGCGCGCGCATTGGCCCAGAACTGGTCGTAAAGTTGCGGCGTGCCGCCGATCAGCGACGCGGACAGGCCGAAGGCGGTGTTGTTCGCCTCCGCGATCGCGGCCTCGAAACTGTCGACGCGGACCAGTTGAAGCAGCGGGCCGAACAGTTCGACATCGGGGCGCTCACTCATGGCGGTGACGTCGATGATGCCGGGGGTCAGGAAGGGGCGGCCCGCGACCGGCCGCGTCATGTGGCGGATCACCTTGCCGCCGTTCGACATCAGGATCAGGAAGCTCTCGGTCAGGCCGTCGGCCGCCTCATTGTCGATCACCGGGCCCATATAGGGTGCGGGGTCGGCGTGCGGATGGTCGACGATCAGCCGGTTTGCGAGGCCGCACACCTCCTCGATCAACGCATCGGCGAGACTGTCGCGAACGATCAGCCGCCGCGCGTTGCTGCACCGCTGTCCGGCGCTGAGAAACGCCGACTGGACGACGATGATCGCGGCGGTGCGAATGTCGGCGGTATCCCACACGACGATCGGGTTGTTCCCGCCCATTTCAAGCGCGAGCATCTTGCCCGGCTGACCCGCGAACTGGCGGTTGAGCGCGAGGCCGGTGCGCGCCGAGCCGGTGAAGAGCAGCCCGTCGATGCCCTCATGGCCCGCGAGCGCCTTGCCCGTTTCGGGGCCGCCAATGACGAGGCGGAGTACCTCCTTTGGCACGCCGGCGCTGTGGAACAGCTCGACGAGCTTGGCGCCGACCGCCGGCGTTTTTTCGGAAGGTTTGAACAAGACCGAATTGCCCGCGATGAGCGCCGGGACGATATGGCCATTGGGCAGGTGAGCCGGGAAATTATAGGGGCCGAGCACCGCAAGCGCGCCGTGCGGTTTGTGTCGGACCGCGTTGCGCAGCCCCATCGCCCCCTCGATGCGGCGGTTGGGCGTGCGCTCGCCATAAGCTTTGACCGAAATATCGACTTTGTTACAGACCGATTCGACCTCGGTGCGCGCTTCCCATAGCGGTTTTCCGGTTTCGCGCGCGATCAGGTCGGCGAACGCCTCGCCCTCGGCCTTCACCCGATCGACGAAACGGCGCAGCGTTTCGGTGCGAAAGGTCACGGGTTTTGCGGCCCATTCGGGCCAGGCCGCGCGCGCGATGGCGACTTCGTCGTCGATATTGCTGACCGGACCGCGCCAAAGCTCTTCGCCGGTTGCGGGTTCGAAGGAAAGCAGGGTCTCGCTCATGGTCGCTTGGCTCTTATCGGTGAAAGCGAGTGGCGGCAACCTGTGGCGGGGCCCATGCGACGGATTGCTTGCGCCGCGCGGCGTGGTTGGCGATAGACGCTTGCATGAGTCCCGCTGGACGGGACGCGCAATCGCCGAGCAAGGGGACGTGCCATATTGGCCCAGCAGGATGCAAAGCAGGACGGGCGTCGCGATTGGTCGGACCAATATTGGTGGTCGTCCGATGGCGTCCGGCTGCACGCGCGCGTCTATGCGGGTCCGGAAGGCAGCGAAAGCGCGTCGCCTCTGCTGTGCATGCCGGGCCTTGCGCGCAACGCGCGCGATTTCGAGGACCTCGCGCCGCATATCGCGCAAGATCGCAAGGTGATCGTGGTTGAGTTTCGCGGGCGGGGCGAAAGCGCCTTTGCCAAGGACCCGATGACCTATGTCCCGCTGACCTATGTGCAGGACGTTGTCGCAATGTTGGGCGAAATGCAGATCGATCGCTTCGCGGCGATCGGCACCTCGCTCGGCGGGCTGGTCGCGATGCTGCTCGCGGCGGCGCTGCCCGGGCGGTTGATCGGCGCGGTGCTCAACGACGTCGGGCCCGAACTCCAGACCGCCGGGCTGGAACGGATCCGCGATTATATCGGTGCGGGTGGCAGCCAGCCCACATGGATGCACGCGGCGCGCGCCTTTGCCGAGCTCAACGGCGCGATCTATCCGGGCTATGAAATCCACGACTGGCTGCGGCTGACCAAGCGCACCCACCGGCTGACGGCCGAGGGTCGCATCGTCACCGATTACGACAAGCAGATCGCGGCGCCGCTGCGTGTACCGGGCGGCGCTGATGCGGCGGCCGATTTGTGGCCGGTGTACCGCGCGCTGGGAGATGTGCCGCTGCTCATCCTGCGCGGCGAACTGTCGGACATTCTCGCGCGGTCGGCGGGCGAGAAGATGGTCGCCGAACTCCCGCGCGCGCGACTGGTCGAGGTGCCGGGGGTCGGCCACGCGCCGACGATGGACGAGCCCGCAGCGCGGGCGGCAATCGATGCGTGGGTCGCCGAACTGCCCGCCGCGTGACCGGCGCCCAAGCACCCGCGCGCCTGTTGCACCTTCATTCGAGCTTCTCGCTCGGCGGAAAGGAAGCGCGCGCGGTGCGGCTCATGAATCTGATGGGATCGCGTGCGTCTCACACCATCTTGTCTGCGGTGCCGGAGGCGTTTGGCGCGCGCGAGGCGATCGATACCGCGATCGATGCCGCCTTTCCCGCCGATGCGCCGCCTTTGCACGGCAAGCCCGGACTGGCCCGCTACCGGGCCCTTGCGCGCTATATGCGGCAATTCGACCTGGTGCTGAGCTATAATTGGGGAGCGATGGACGGCGTGATGGCGCATCGCATTTTTGCGCCTTTTCGCGAGCTTCCTCCACTGATCCATCATGAAGACGGCTTTAACGAGGACGAGAGTGTAAGGCGCAACTGGAAGCGCAACGGCTTTCGCCGGCTGGCGTTGCCGACCGCCGAGGCGCTGGTCGTGCCGTCCACGCTGCTCGAGCGGATCGCGGCGGAAGAGTGGGGTGCGCGGCGGCGGACAGTCGTGATCCGAAACGGGATCGACACCGAGGCTTATGAGGCCAAACCATCGGTCGCCATTCCGGGGTTGGAGCGGCGTCAAGGGCAGGTCGTGATCGGCACAGTTGCCGGGCTGCGCAAGGTGAAGGACTTGCCGCGCCTCGTCCGCGCGGTTGCGATGTTGCCCGCCAATGTCCGGCTGGTCATCGTTGGCGAGGGCCCCGAACGCGCAGCGATCGCGGCTGAGGCGGCGGCGTGCGGGATCAGCGAGCGGCTGGTGATGCCGGGCTTCATGGCCGAACCCGCGCGCTGGATCGGGCATTTCGATATGCTGGCGCTATCGTCGCAAAGCGAACAGGCTCCGATCGCGGTAATCGAGGCGATGGCTGCCGGATTGCCGGTCGTCAGCCCCGATGTCGGAGACGTCGCGGCGATTGTATCGGACGAAAACCGCCGCTTCATCGCCGCCGACGAGGCTGAATTCCGCTGCGCACTGGCCGAGCTATCGGGAAATGCCGACCTGCGCGGGGATGTCGGCGCGGCCAATCTGCGCGCTGCCGCCGAACGTTTCGACGAATCTACCATGGTCGCGGACTATGAAAATCTCTATGGTCGTGCCCTTCGGGAACACCGCCTCTTCTCCGGGAATTAGGCGGCGCGCCCATTGACTTTCACGGCCGCTTTCCGCTTACGGAAACGGCCAAAGGGGCCGGTACGCGGGACGCGGCCGGTGGAGAGAAAGAGATTTAGAATGTTCAAAGGTTTGAAGCCCATCCTTTACGGCGGACGCGAAGTCTGGCCGCTGGTAGAGGGCGGCAAGGGCGTGTCGGCGACGAACCATATGTCGAGCGGCGCGTGGGCCGCGGCGGGCGGCATCGGCACCGTGTCGGCGGTCAACGCCGATAGCTATGACGCCGAAGGCAAGATCGTGCCGCAGGTCTATCATGCGCTGACGCGCAAAGAACGCCACGAAGAGCTGATCCAATATGGCATCGAGGGCGCGGTCGCGCAGGTCGAGCGCGCCTATGAAGTGTCGGCCGGCAAGGGCGCGATCAATATCAATGTGCTCTGGGAAATGGGCGGCGCGCAGCAGATTCTCGAAGGTGTGCTCGCGCGGACCAAGGGCATGGTGGCCGGGGTCACCTGTGGCGCGGGCATGCCGTATAAATTGAGCGAAATCGCCGAGCGGCACAATGTGATGTACCTGCCGATCATCAGCTCGGCGCGCGCCTTTCGCGCGCTGTGGAAGCGCGCCTATCACAAGGTGCCGCATCTTTTGGGCGCGGTGGTTTATGAAGATCCCTGGCTCGCGGGCGGTCACAACGGCCTGTCGAATGCCGAAGATCCGCTGGTGCCGCAGGATCCGTATCCGCGCGTTGCTGCGGTGCGGGAGACGATGCGCGCCGAGGGCATTGCCGACAGCGTACCGATCGTGATGGCGGGCGGCGTCTGGTATCTGCGCGACTGGGAAGACTGGATCGACAATCCCGAACTCGGCCAGATCGTCTTCCAATATGGCACGCGGCCGCTGCTGACCGAAGAAAGTCCGATCCCGCAGGCGTGGAAGGACCGGCTCCGCACGCTCGATGACGGCGACGTGCTTCTGCACCGCTTTTCGCCAACCGGCTTTTATTCGAGCGCGGTTCGCACGCCGTTCCTGCGCGATCTGGAGGCGCGATCGGAACGCCAGATCCCTTACTCGAAGCAGGAAGCCGGCGATCATATCGTCCAGCTCGATGTCGGGGTGAAGGGCAAGAATTTCTGGGTCACTCCGCACGACCGCGCACGCGCCCGCGACTGGTTCGCCGAAGGCTATACCGAGGCGCTGAAAACCCCGGACAATACCGTCGTCTTCGTCACCGAGGCCGACAAGGCGGTGATCCGTAAGGATCAAACCGATTGCATGGGCTGCCTGTCGCACTGCGGCTTTTCATCGTGGAAGGACCATGACGATTACACCACCGGCTACCTCGCCGACCCGCGCAGCTTCTGTATCCAAAAGACGCTGCAGGACATCGCGCACGGCGGCGATCCCGAGCAGAATCTGATGTTTGCGGGCCATGCCGCATTCAATTTCAAGACCGATCCCTTCTATTCGAACAATTTCACCCCGACGGTGAAGCAACTCGTCGACCGGATTTTGACGGGAGATTGATCGCTCAAGGGGTGGCGCTCAGGCCCACCCCTCCAGCACCTGGTCGGGCGGGCGGTGGCCGTCGCACCAGGCGCGGATGTTGGCGATGACCTTTTCGCCAGATGCCTCGCGGCCCTCGATCGTCGCCGAGCCCAGGTGCGGGAGCAGCACGACATTGTCGAGCGCGAGCAGCGCGGGATCCACAGCAGGTTCATGTGTGTAAACGTCGAGCCCGGCGCCCGCGATGCGGCCGGTCTGGAGCGCCGCGACGAGCGCCTTTTCGTCGACGATCTCGCCGCGCGCGGTGTTGATCAGATAGGCGGTCGGCTTCATCGCGCCGATCCGCGCCGCGTTGACCATCTCATGCGTTTCGGCGGTGTGCGGGCAGTGGATCGTCACGACGTCGCTGATCCGCAGCAGCGTATCGACGCTGGCGTGATAGCTTGCGCCCAATTCCTCTTCGATCGCCTCGGGCAGGCGGCGGCGGTTGTGATAATGGATCGACAGGCCGAAGGCGCGCGCGCGGCGGGCCACCGCGAGCCCGATGCGTCCCATGCCGATGATGCCGAGCAATTTGCCGCCGACGCGGTGACCAAGCATCGCGCTCGGCGCCCAGCCAGCCCATTGGCCCGAACGCATCAGTTTTTCGCCCTCGGCCAGCCGCCGCGGGACGCTGAGGATCAGCGCCATCGTCATGTCGGCGGTGTCCTCGGTGAACACGCCCGGCGTGTTCGACACCATGATTCCCTTGGCGCGCGCGGCGGCGAGGTCGATATGGTCGACCCCGGCGCCGAAATTGGCGATCAGTTTCAGCCGGTCGCTCGCGGCGTTGATGATATCCGCGTCGATCTCGTCGGTCACCGTCGGGACGAACACGTCGCAGTCGGCAACCGCGGCCTTCAACTCGTCGCGGGTAAACGCCTCGTCGCGCGCCGACAGCGACACGTCGAACAATTCGGCCATGCGGCCTTCGACATGCGGCATCAACTGGCGGGTGACGATGACGCGCGGGCGTTTCGGGCGGGATGAATCGGGCATGGCCGCCGATAGAGCGCGCCGATGCCTGAGGGTCAAGGGGGAGCCACGCGGATAACTGTGGACGGCGGGCCGTTTGGCTCGCGCGACCGGTTGATAAGTCCCGCCGATTTTGACAAGGGTTGGTCATGACCAGCCGAAAAATTGCAATGATATTGCTCAGCCTTGCCGTCGTGGGATCGGCATCGGCGCAATCGGACCCTGTCCAGCTGCCCTATTGGGCGTCGATCAGCGTCGACGAGGCGCGGATGCGCAAGGGACCGTCACCCGACGTTCCCGTAATCTGGGAATATCGGCGCAAGGACCTACCGGTAAAGGTGATCGCGCGCTTTGAAACCTGGCGCAAGATCGAGGATCCCGACGGAACGCAGGGCTGGATGGCGGCACGGCTTTTGAGCCGTACCCGCACCGCGATCGTCACCGGCGAAATCCGCCCGCTGCGCGAGGACGCCAGCGTTTCAGCCGGGGTCGCCTATCGCGCCGAGCCCGGCGTCGTCGGCCGGATTACCGACTGCAACGACGGCTGGTGCCGGTTCGATGTCAACGGCCGCAAGGGCTGGATTCAGACCGACCATATCTGGGGCGACTGATCTGCGCCTGACATGGGCCGGTCTGGGATGCTGCCGCTTGGTCAGCTCTTCTTGGGCGTGACGGTCACCGTTGTACCTTCGGGGTTCGTGGCGGTGAAGCTGCCATCGCCGGCAACGGGCGACAGGCTCCAGCATTCCTCGGCTTCGTCGCCGTCGGGATCGAAGCAATCCTTGCCGTCCTTGTGCGCGAACTTGCCCTTTTTGACGGTCTTGCCAGTCGGGTCGATGTCGGCATAGGTTCCGTCGGCGTTGATGACCGTCGAAGCCACGGTCCCGTCGGCCATTTTGACGTCATAGCTACCCGGCGTCGTTCCCGGGTTCGCGGCCGGACCCGGCGCAGCCGTTTCGGTGGGCGTCGCCGCAGTATCTTTTGATTCCTCCGCCTGTTGTGAACATGCCGAAAGCACAGTGAGCGCGGCAAGCAGAGC
Source organism: uncultured Sphingopyxis sp. (assembly GCA_964426485.1). Classification (GTDB taxonomy): domain Bacteria; phylum Pseudomonadota; class Alphaproteobacteria; order Sphingomonadales; family Sphingomonadaceae; genus Sphingopyxis. The sequence goes on from CAYRQX010000001.1 coordinate 39,735, forward strand.
CAGCTTTTTCATGTCCATATCTCCCCACAAGAATGGCCGCAGGCTATGCCCTTTGCGAGCGTGCGGCAACGACAATCACCGCTCATGCAAAAAGGGCCGATGGTTGCCCATCGACCCTCTTTTGGTTTCGAACGAAATCTATCGTTTAGCGGCGCCAGTTGAAGTGGTTGCGGTAGACCTTGACCACCCGGCCGTTACGCTCGTTGACGAGCAGCAGGTCGTTGTAATGACGCACATAGGTCAGGTTGCGACTGGCGCGCGGCACGCCCCAACGGCTGTCCCATGCCGGACGATAGCTCGGCGCATAATAGTTCGAGCGTAGGGTCGAACCGACGCGGAACGACTGATATTTGAACGGTGCGCGATAGTTCGAATAGCGGCGATCCTGGCGCCAGTCGCGCTTGTCTTCGCGCAGTTCCTGGCGTGCGTCGCGCACGTCACGGCGCTCTTCGCGAATGTCGCCGCGATCGCCATAACGCTGGGCCTGACGCAGTTCGCGCTGTTCTTCGCGCACGTCTTGGCGGCTGTCGCGCACTTCGCCGCGCGTCTGGGCCGCGGCAACGCCGGGGACCATCAAAGCTGCGATCAGGCCGACGGTGAGAAATTTGGTCTTCATTGGTTGATCCTTTCATTCCGTCAGGGGGAGGGGGATTGCCCGATGACTGAAACAGGGATTAGCCGAGTCGAATTGAACGGAGCCGGAATGGGCCGTTTATTTTCAGGACATTAGTGTCGCAAATTGTCGCGGCCAAAACGACGAAACGGCGCCGTCTTGCGACGGCGCCGTGCAACCTTTCACGATGGGGATTTAGACCAGCTCGATCGCCACCGCAGTGGCTTCGCCGCCGCCGATGCACAGGCTGGCGATACCGCGCGTCTTGCCGTGGCGCTGGAGCGCCGCGATCAGCGTCGTGATGATGCGCGTGCCGCTGGCGCCGATGGGGTGGCCGAGCGCGGTCGCGCCGCCATGGATGTTGATCTTTTCGCGCGGGATGCCGAGGTCGTGCATCGCGAACATCGCGACACAGGCAAAGGCTTCATTGACTTCGAACAGGTCGACGTCGCCGATCGACCAGCCGGTCTTGGCGAGCAATTTGTTGATCGCGCCGACGGGGGCGACGGTGAAATCCTTCGGCTCCTGCGCGTGCGCGGTGTGCGCGACGAGGCGGGCGACGGGCTTCGCACCCTTGGCGTCGGCGACCGACTGGCGCGTCAGCACGACCGCAGCGGCACCGTCTGAAATCGACGAGCTCGTTGCCGCGGTGATCGTGCCGTCCTTGGCAAAGGCGGGCCTCAGCGTCGGGATTTTGTCGGGCATTGCCTTGCCGGGGGCTTCGTCGGTGTCGACAATGACATCGCCCTTGCGGCCCGAAATCGTGACCGGCGCGATCTCATTGGCAAAGGCGCCGTCGCTGATTGCGCTTTTGGCGCGGCTCAGCGATTCCAGGGTGTAATCGTCCTGCGCCTGGCGCGACAACTGATAGGCGTCGGCGGTGTCCTGCGCGAAGGTGCCCATCGCACGGCCCGCTTCATAGGCATCCTCGAGCCCGTCGAGGAACATATGGTCATAAGCGGTGTCATGGCCGATCCGCGCGCCCGAACGATGCTTCTTGAGCAGATAGGGCGCGTTGGTCATCGATTCCATGCCGCCCGCGACGATCAGGTCGACGCTGCCCGCGGCGAGCGCTTCGGCGCCCATGATCACCGTCTGCATGCCCGAACCGCACACCTTGTTCACGGTCGTCGCCTGCACCGACTTGGGGAGGCCCGCCTTGATCGCGGCCTGACGCGCCGGCGCCTGGCCGAGCCCGGCGGGAAGCACGCAGCCCATATAGATGCGCTCGATATCGTCGCCCGACACACCCGCGCGCTCGACCGCCGCCTTGACCGCGGTCGCGCCGAGGTCGGTCGCGCTCGCGTCCGACAGGCTGCCCTGCATGCTGCCCATCGGGGTGCGCGCATAGGAGAGGAAAACGACGGGATCGGTGGCGGTCATGGCAAGAGACTCCGTAGGGGAAAACTGGTCGGCGGTCCGATTAGCGGCTTTGCTGCAATTGCGAAAGGGGTAGGGACAAGATGGGAAGCCGGTTTCATCTTGCAACCCGAACGCGCCGGTACCTCCGTGTCAAAGTTCAGTGAAGTTCAGCCCAATGGCGATCCCGTCGCGCTGCCACCGCAGTGACACACCGGTGGATCATGTGCCGGAGCGGGAAGGATGCTGCTCATCCACCATCTTGGAGCATAGCGGGATATTTAGGAAAGCGGTTTTTACGGGAGGAGGTTGGTGGGTAAGTAACCTGTCACCATAGTGTGATGAACGACCGGAATGGGGTGGGAAGCGGACGGTCTGATTTGAGCAGAACGTAGTTGCATAACGGACGCTTAAACGCGAAAACTATGCTCATGGACGACTGGGCAACAGGCTATACACAATCGGAACTGGACCAAGCACAGGAACGATATGGCATCCGCTTTCCCCCAGACCTAGCGACTCTACTTTTAGATCGACGCCCAACTCAAGGGTATAGCTGGAGCAGTGACGACCCTCGCATCCGCGAGATGCTCGCGTGGCCAGTCGACACGCTATTGTTCGATGTGGACAATGGACTCTGGTGGCCCGGGTGGGGTGAGCGCCCTGAAGAACAACTCACTCGGCACGAAGTCGTCCGCGATGCGGTAAAACATGCTCCCCGACTGATACCGATCCTAGGACATCGATTTATCCCCGACGCACCAAGCGACGACGGCAACCCGATTTTCTCAATGTATGGGTTCGACACAATCTATTATGGTGCAAACTTGGCCGAATACTTTGCCAACGAGTTTAGAGGCTTACATGAGATCGGGACAGTCCGTCGCATAACATTCTGGTCGGACGTTGCCGAGGGGCATGAGCAGGTTTTCACGGGCGCTCCGTACGTCGGTTAAGAAACAACCGTCCGCTGCGCCGCCATGGCCGCAATCGGTCGTTGCGCGACCGTCTCCTTTCCCTCGCGACTCAGATGCCCTGCCGTTCGGACCGAGTCGTGGCTCCGCTGGGTCGCACAGCCCATGCGGGTTTCAACTTGCAACCGGCTGCGGGTCATGGTGAACTCACGAAATCTGAAAAGGGGAGATGGGTCATGGCTACCGCTATCAAACAGGATCTGGCAGGCGAAACCGCGCGCATGCTCGAAGTGCTGGCGGCGCAAAAAGCGAGCTTCACGGCCGCCATGCCCGAGAGCCTGTCCGTCCGCACCGACCGCATCGACCGCGCGGTTGCGATGCTCGTCGACCATGCCGAGGGTTTCGCCAAGGCGGTGAGCGAGGATTTCGGCCATCGCAGCCGCGAACAGACGCTGATGACCGACATCATGCCGTCGGTGAGCGCGCTCAAACATGCGAAAAAGCATATGGCGAGCTGGGCGAAGGGCGAGAAGCGGAGGCCAACCTTTCCGCTTGGGCTGCTCGGCGCGAAGGCCGAGGTCATATTCCAGCCGAAGGGCGTCGTCGGCATCGTCGCGCCGTGGAATTTTCCCGTCGGCATGGTGTTCGTGCCAATGGCGGGGGTGCTTGCGGCGGGCAATCGCGCGATGATCAAGCCGAGCGAGTTCACCGAAAATGTCTCGGCGTTGATGGCCCGGCTGGTGCCCGATTATTTCGACGAGAGCGAAATGGCGGTGTTCACCGGCGATTCCGACGTCGGGGTCGCCTTTTCGAAGCTCGCCTTCGACCATATGATTTTTACCGGCGCGACGAGCGTCGGGCGACACATCATGCGCGCCGCGGCGGATAATCTGGTGCCGGTGACGCTCGAACTCGGCGGCAAGTCGCCGACCTTCATCGGGCGCAGCGCGAACAAGGATCTGGTCGGCCAGCGCGTCGCGCTTGGGAAGATGATGAACGCGGGGCAGATCTGTCTTGCGCCCGATTATCTGCTCGTCGCCGAGGATCAGGAAGGCGACGTCATCGACAGCGTCACCAAGGGCGCGACCGCGCTCTATCCGACCCTGCTCGCGAACGACGATTACACCTCGGTCGTGAACACGCGCAATTACGACCGGCTGCAAAGCTACCTTGCCGACGCGCGCGAGAAGGGCGCCGAGGTGATCGAGGTCAATCCGGGCGGGGAGGATTTCGCGAGCTCGAACGGCCACAAAATGCCGCTGCATATCGTGCGCAACCCGACCGACGACATGAAGGTGATGCAGGAGGAAATCTTTGGCCCGATCCTGCCAGTCAAGACCTACAAGACGATCGACGACGCGATCGACTATGTGAACGCGAACGACCGCCCGCTCGGCCTTTATTATTTCGGGCAGGACAAGAGCGAGGAGGACCGCGTGCTGACGCGCACGATCTCAGGCGGCGTGACGGTCAACGACGTCTTGTTCCACAATGCCATGGAAGATCTGCCATTTGGCGGGGTCGGACCGTCGGGCATGGGCAATTATCACGGCGTCGACGGCTTTCGCACCTTCAGCCATGCACGCGCCGTCTATCGCCAGCCGAAGCTCGACGTCGCGGGGCTGGCGGGCTTCAAGCCGCCCTATGGCAAGGCGACTGCGAAGACACTGGCGAAAGAGCTGAAGAAATAGCTCAGTCCTTCCCGGCGATCTTGATCGGCTTGCCGAGCAGCGTCTTCACATAGATGCGCTGCACCAGCACATAGACGACCACCGTCAGCGGTGCCGCCAGCAGGACGCCGAGGAAGCCGAACAATATACCCGCCGCGACCACCGCGAAAAGCAGCACGGCGGGCGGCACGTCGACCGCCTGTTTCTGGATCATCGGCTGCAGGAAATTGCCCTGCAACTGCTGAATCGCGAGGAACAGCAGGAGCGTCCACAGCGCCGTCATGGGGGATATGGTAAAGGCGAGCAGCACGGCGGGGATGCCGGCGATGATCGGTCCGATCATCGGAATCACGTCGAGCAGCCCGGCGATCAGGCCGAGCCCGCCCGCGGCCGGGACGCCGAGCAGCGCGAGGCCCGCCCAGGTCAGCGCCGCGACGACGAGCGACGATACGGCTTGCCCGACCATCCAGCCCTTCAGCCCGCGCGCGGCATCGTCGAGCGCCAGTTCTGCCGCCGCTTCGGCGCGTTCGGGAAGCATGAGCAAGAGCCCGCGCCGGTAGGTTGCGGGATCGCTAGCAAGGAAAATCGCTGCGACAAGGACCAGCACGAAATCGGCAATCCCGCTCCCCGCCGCGAGCGCATAGCCGCCCGCCTGCGACGCGAGGCGCGAGATATCGTCGCCGCCTACCTCGGCCAGTTCGCGCACGCGCTGCCCCAGCCCATAGCGGTCGAGAAAGGCCTCCACCCCGCGCAGGGCCTGAGGGATCTGCTCGCGGATCGTGTCGACCTCGCGCGCCAGCTGCGACCCGAACAGCATGAAGGCGCCCGCGAAGATCGCGACGATCCCCGCGACCGACAACGCCAGCGCGATGCCGCGCCCGATCCGGGTCTTGCGGCAAAGCCAGCTCGCGATGGCATCGAAGATCGCCCCCAGCACCACTGCAGCGAAGACGAGCATGAAAAAGCGCGTCAGGCTGATCGTCAGCCAGGCGACGCCGACGATCGCCAGCACGATCACCGTCGCCAGAGCAATACGGCCCGGCGTGAATGCGGCGCTGGGGTTCGCGGCGGGTGCCGCTTTGCTGTGCGGTGGGGCGGGCGAGGCGGCAGGTGTCGGCGTCTTTTCGGTCATCGCGCCACCTTATCGGCCGCGCCGGTTCGCGCAACCTTCTGCTTCGTCATGATTCAAGCTGGACGCGCATGGTGCTTTTGTGGCAACGGCTGCGCGTCCACGGGCCCCTGTGGTGAAATTGGTAGACGCGCCGCACTCAAAATGCGGTTCCGCAAGGAGTGCTGGTTCGAGTCCGGCCAGGGGCACCATTCCCGGTCAAAACTGGGCACCACCCCGCCGGGGTGGCGATCACCCCGAACGAGGGCATGCTCGAGCGCGAGTTTCGAGCCGCAGATCGTGATCTGGTCATTGCCGAGACCGACCTTGCCGATGATGAGACGGACATAGGCTTTCCGAAGAGCGGGATCGTCGGCCTCAAGCTTTTCGCGGAGCATGTTCCCGAAGCGATCGATGATTTCGGGCGTAATGCGGCGCTTACCCTTTTCCATCTGCCGCTCGAGGCTCTCTATCGTATCGTTCAGCGAGGCCACTTTGGTGCGATGCTCAGCGAAACGGTTCGCGACGGTCGTGTCACGGGGCGACATGAGACCGGTCTCGACCAGCTCCAGGAGCTTGCCGATTGCGGTTTCCGCCCGAGTTCTTTCGGCGCGTGCCTGCTGGAGATCGCGTGCACGACGCTCATCGGCTTCGTCCGAAGCTTCGAGGACGTGAACCAGCAACTCGCGGAGGCGGGCGGGTTCGAGAATCCGGTGTTTGAGCTCGTTCAGCACGAGTTCGTCGAGCTGCTCTTCACGAATGCTCTTGCAGGAGCAACGGCTCGCAGACCCATTCGCCTTGGCGTTGCAGGTATAGTAGCTGTACCTGCCGCCCTTGCCGGTCGTGATCGTCAATCCATGGTGGCAGCCGGGCATATCGCACATCGCGACGCTGGTCAGCAACGGGCGGCCGTTGGTGATGCGTGGCGCGGTCTTTGCCGGCGCGGCCTTTGCGCGGGTCGCGGCGACGATTTCGGCTTCTTCGGGCTCGATGATGCGGGGACATTCGACCCAGATCCAGTCCTCGGGTCCGGGGACGCGACCGTTGTCGTCGGCTGTCTTGTCCGGGTAGGCACCGCGGTAGTGTGGCCGCTTCAGAATTCCGTCGATCGCGCTGTGGAAGAAGGGCTTGCCGCGGAGCGTATAGCCGTTGGCTTCGAGCCATTCGGCGATCGACCGGGTTCCCATCGGCTGGCCGGTTAGGCCATCGCGGGCCATCGCGTAGATGCGGCGAACGACAGCAGCCTCATGCTCGACGATCACGAGTTTCTTGCGTTCCTTATTGCCTTCCTCAGCGGCGGTTTCGGTCTTGTAGCCGAAAGGCACGGTGCCGCCGTTCCAATAGCCAGAGCGCGCGTTGGTTCGACGATCACGCCGCGTGAACAGGGAGGCATCATTGGCATATTTTTCGTTCATGATCGCAATCATGGAACGCATCATCTGGCCGTTGGGCCCGGGCCCAAAATCCTCGGTGATCGAAATGAGCCGCACACCCGCGGTCTGCAAACGATGTTCGGTAACAACCTGGGTGAGCAAGCGCCGGGCAAAGCGATTGAGGTTATAGACGATAACCACCTGCACCGGGTGCTCGGGGCCGGTCGCGAGATCAATCATCTTGTCGAACTGCTTGCGAGCAAGGCTGCGGCCCGAGACCCCGGGTTCTTCAAAAATTTCGAGAAGCTCGATCCCTTCCTTCTCGGCATAGCCTTCGATCGCCGCCTTCTGGCTCGCAATGCTCGCGTTGTTCTCGCCCTCTTCGTCGACGCTCACGCGCACATAACCAAATGCTTTGAGTGTAACCTTCGACTTCACCATTTCAATTTCCTTCAATTCCATGTTTTTCACCATTTTCTGCCGCTTCATTCGAAGAGCAGGCGCAGGCGGTCGGCGAGATGATATTCGACGAGCCTGGCCTCTTCCGGGAGCAGCGACAGCATGTCCGGCAGGTCGCAAACCACAGGTCGCGCGACCGTCGCCCGGGACCCTCGACGGGGCCCGGCTCGGCTTTGCTTCTGTGTCTTTGGAACATCGTCGGACATGACGATGCTGATGCGCTAGCCGCTGAACCCGATTCGGCGTTGGCGGCGCGGGGCGATCCACCGGGTGCAAAAAGGGGCGGAAATCCTGCCATTCCGCCCCTGATTGGTGCCCGCCAGACAGATTTAATGACTATACGTTAGAGGGCATGCCCAGGCGCCAGCCGATCGGACCCCAGGCCTGCTCCGCGATAATGCTGCTTTCGGTGGTCGGGTTGCGGGCGAATTCCTTCGCGAAAGCCTTCCCGATACGGGTGTAGGCGTGCGAATAGGCCTCTTTCGGATCGCGGCGTTCGCCGGTTCCGATACGCGACTGCTGGTGCGCGTGAATCTCCTCGAAGGTGAACGGTTCGCCGCGGTGGGCTTCAGCGATCTCGCGCGTTCCGGCGATCATGGCGTTGCCGGCCCCGTCGGTGACCGCCAGCAGACCCTTGGGGAGATGTCCCGGATCGCGTGTAACCGTGCAGCGGAGCAGGAAGAAGAGGTGGTTTGCGCGATGCACATTGTGACGCTTGATCGCCGGGAGCGCTACGGGCTTACCCAAACGCACCGCCTCGATCGCCAAATCCAGCACTTCCGGCTGGGGTCCGTGGACAACCTTATCCTTTTCGTTGATCGGGCCGGTCCAGGCCACGGCGCGCTCGCAGGCGAGCCACAGCCGGGCCAAAGGATCAAAATCCCGACTTTTGTAGACAGGCTTGCGAGCGAGCGACTTGTTGGAACGGATGTCGCTGATGTCGGAGCGGAGCTGGCGAAGCAGCGCCCGCGCTTCCATCATGCGCTGCAGAATAAAGGCGTCAAGATCGTCGCCATGGGCCGCGCGCCACACAACCAGCGCGGTCTTCGCCCGCTGCTCGAGATCGCCGGCATCGCGGAACGGCTTGGCCTCCGCTTCAGTTGCATCTCGCCCGAAAGGGAGGCCTCCCCAAGAAGGCCAGCTAACGGCGTAGCTCCCGCGATCCGTGTCGATGATCAATCCGTGGTGCGCGAACGAGGCCTGGAAGTCTTGAGGCACCGGCTTGTCCTCTTCGCCGAAGTAGAGTCGCGCCGCTTCCTCGAAGAGCTCCAGTTCGTCGGAGATGCGGACGGCGAGGCTCGCGTTCAGCGGAGCCTTTCCGTTTGCCGCGCCATCGAGCGGCGGCAGTTCGGTTGGACGATAAATGCGGACATTGGCGGCGGCCGCCTCCATTTGCAGATCGTGGGCGATCCACAGTCGCGAGACGGTGGCGATGATCGCCAGCACGTCTTTAGCGTCATATTCATCGCCATAGCCGTCGTGCGGAACCGCACGCACGGCGGCGACGATTCGTCCCTCAAGGAGATACTTTATCAGTTGCGGATCATGCTTATTGAGCGTCCTGAGGACTCCGGGGAGAAGATCCAGATCATCGATGCAGAGCAGATCGGCGATTTCGAGTCGCGCTGCCTCGTCGGGGACACGGAGAAGGCAGCGCTGGATCCAGTTATCGAAGCCCGCTTGCGTGCGCTCCACAAGCGAGGCGTCATAATAGCGACGCTGCTGTTCGAGGATGATAAGTTCCAGCACGGTCAGGTCCACCTTTTCCGCGAGGAGCTTGTTGATCTCTTCTTTCGAGAGCTTCGGGAAGGCATGATCCTCCGCCTGATAAGCAAGCGTGGACGTCAGAGCTGCGCCGAGATTGGCGGGAGATGATCCGAACTGGTATAAGTATTTCTTCATAACTTGTTAACTTTCTACGCTGCGTGGTCATGTCGCCACTACGAAACATTTAGGGAACACGCGGGGGTGTTTTCAACTATCTTCCGTTTTTTTGAGTGCCTTGGGCTTGAAATCAGGGCTCGCTGAACCATTTTCGGATTCGGAAAAGGAAAAAATTTTTTTTGCGGCCTTCTCCATTTCTTCTGCAATTTCGCCTTCCAATTGATCGATACGGTGGTTCAACCGATCGAGTTCGCCGATCTGAGCGAGCGGCGATCGTCCGTCTGCGAGTGCTGTGCTGACGCGATCAGCAAGCGCATCGAAGGCTTCGGCCAGTTGATGGCGTTCCTGCAGTCGGAGTTCGATCCGCTGTTCCAGTGCGGTGAGCTCAAGAACGGCCATCGGCTCGGCGGCGCAATCATCATGGATGCTGTCGGTCATGCGAGGTGCTCCGGAAGTGCCGGTAGCGCCGGCATGGTCGGCGGTGTCCAGAATCTCGGATTTCCGCCTTGCTCCTTCAGCCACTCGAAGGCGCTGCCGCGTTTTCTGAACTTCGGCTCGGCGATGCCGAGGGCCCGGGCGATCTCGCGGACCAGATGCTTCTGATTGACCGTGACCTTGTCGTGCCGCCAGCTTTGCATAGGGTCGCGTCCCTTTTTCGAACGGAGGAAGGTGGCGGTCTCGTTGATGTAGAGCTGCCGGAGCCAGGTCAGCCGCGACCAACTCCCCCACGCGCGGATGCAAGCGCCGGCCTCGGAATCGAACAATATCCGCAGCAGCCCACTCAGGCTCTCGTGCGGGTGATGCCGTGCGATGTCGACGAGGAGCAGAAGGCCGAATGCGCCGAGGTGATCGAAACCCGCGAGCGCGATGTCGTCGAGAAGATGACCGCGATTCGGTTCGAGCGCGCTGCCCGTGCGATAGCATGCGCGGTCGCGCGCATTATATGCTGCGCGGCGATGCAGATAGGTCTCGGCCTCGCGGATCGCGTCGGTCAGATCTTCGATGCGCGCGGTGTTCGAGGCGGAAAGGCTGTCCAGCGCGCGCGCTAGCAGATTGGCTGCGTTAGCGAGGCGGCTCGGGACGACGGGCGGGGCAGGTGCGTGGGTCATGCCCGCGGGTCTGCATCAGGTCCGAAACCCGATTCGGCGTTGGCGGCGGTCGGTTCCCCGCTGTCGATCGTCTGCGGGAGACAATCTCTCCACGCCGGGCCGGGCGCAGCATCTATATAGGTCGCGATGCGCCCGCATGCGAGGGTCGCCGATTATATTGGCAGTCCGCCCCTCGATCCGATCGGCCACCTCTCCCGGGAACAATGAGCAAGGATTGGAACTGTGCGTTCGCCGGTCAGCCTGACCGGTGCCAGATTGGAGAATGGCGCTACTTTAATTGATTCAAACGACTAGATCGAAGGTGCTTCGCTCTTGCGGAGCGTGTCTGCAATCATTGCCGCCAGGGATTCTTCGGCTTGGATGCGGGCGATGCGGTCCTTGGATTCGAGGTCGCGGCGAATCCACTGCGGAGCGCGCTCAATTGCGCCGAGGACGATGGTGGTCAGATCATCGGTCATGCCCGCGGCTATAGCGAGCCGCGAGCCACTTGCAATCATGGGTGCGGACATCGGCAGCAACGCGCCTGAGGTCGGCCGTATGCAGACTGGCGACTGCGACCTGAAAGCGGACGGTCACCAGAGGCAGGAGAACGGCTCCTAACTCGGACGATCCGGTTAGTCCTCTTCCAGGAGCCAATCGGCTGAAGCCGACGTTCGTTCACCTCCGTCGATGCGCGACGTATAATCGCGACACCGAGGTCGAGCTTGGGATCATCCTCTATCGTGCCGAGCGCTTCCCAAGCGATTTAAGTTCTATAGTATCTGGCAGGTGGCGAAGGACCGCTTTCGAGCGCGCCCTGCAGGAGCGTTTCGTATTGAAACGCGGGGCCTCTAGGCTAGCAACCGATGATTTGGTCTATGCCTGCGACCAAATCTAAGGTGCATCGATTAGATTGCACGCATCACAGTCGATCCCGTAATATTGTCGGAACTGGTGCTTGGCGAGCTCAATGAGGGCGGTGTTGTCGCTCTTCCCGGTGAGCCATTTGAAGTCGTAGCGGAACGGCCCCGGCCGCAGGGTCCATTGGAGCGCTAGGGCCTGTACTCAATTGACGTGAGGGGTCTGTCATGATTCAAGCTCGCAGGAGGTTGGATCATGGCGGATCATTTCTGGCTGAGCGACAGACAGTGGGCGGCGATCGAGCCGCACATTCCGAAGGTTTACAGGGGCAAGCGGCGGGTTGACGACCGGCGGGTGATCTCGGGGATCGTGCACCGGCTGCGCGAGGGTTGCCGCTGGCGGGCACTGCCGGAGGTCTACGGCCCCTACACGACGGTGTTCAACCGCTACAATCGCTGGAGCAAGCGCGGGCTGTGGCAGGCGATCTTCGCGGTGCTGGTCGAGAGCGGCGAACCGCCGGACACGGCGATGATCGACAGCTCTTCGGTCAAGGCGCACCGCTCGGCCTCGGGGGCACAAAAAGGGGGGAGCGTCTCCAGGCGGTCGGCCGCTCGCGCGGCGGGCGCACGACCAAGATCCATATCCTCGTAGACGAGCATGGCAGACCCCATGTCCTCCACCTGACCGCCGGCCAGGCGTCCGACATCGTCGCCGCGGCCGATCTCATCGCCCAAAGCCGCCCCAGCGTCCGCCTGCTCGCCGACCGCGCCTACGATGGTGACGCGCTCCGCCACAATCTCGCCGCTCGCGGAACCCTTGCGGTGATCCCCAACAAGATCAACCGCGTGAACCGCTTCCCGTTCGATCCCGATGCCTACAAGCTGCGTAACGCCGTCGAGCGCGCCTTCTGCCGCCTCAAGGACTTCCGCGCCATCGCAACCCGATACGACAAACTCGCCAGAAACTTCCTCGCCGGCATCTGCCTCGCAGCCGCTCTCAGCTTCTGGATCAAATGAGTCCAGACCCTAGATCGTACACGAGCATGCCAGTGAAGAAGGTCTGCGCCAGCATCTTGGTGTCCTGGTCGCTGCGGCCCGGCATCGCCCGCGGAAAGATCTGCTCCGTATCGGCTCGGTCCTGAAAGAGGGACAGATGATTGACAAGGAGGGCGCTCTCCTCTGGCGTCGCCTTATCGCCGGTCAGCCACATGCCGGGCCAGCAGAAGAATTCGGGCCGCTTCAGCTTGTCGCGACAGAAGGCGATATGGTGCGCAACCATGACGCGCACCGGCGTGTTCACGGTCTGGAACCGGAATGTGCGATGCTCCTCCATTAGCGCGTCGACCGGACCCCCATCTCCGAGAAGGCGGACGACCGCTTCGAGGGCCGCACGCGGATGGTCATAGCCACAACGGTCGGTCAGCCGACCCGCGATATAGTCATATTCAAAGGCGGAATAGATCTGCACGACGTTCGCAAGTTCCGGCGCCTCCGCCGCAGCCAGACACAGAAGCGTAAAACGGGCACCGGCATCCACATCGCTGATGAGGTCGTCGAAATGCTCGATATCCAGCGGAAAACCGCGCGTGGGGTTGATCGCCAGATCGCAGATCAAAAGGAAGAGACCGACCAGCGGGTCGTCGTACCGCTCCGGCCATCGCGTGGCCGTCAACTTGAGGAACAGCTCAAAGGCATCCCGGTAGAGCGGCGCGAAATAGCCATCGTCGCGATAGGTCTGAAGCAGTTCCGGGCCGCCGGCCGACGCCAGAAATTGAATCTGACAGAAGCGGGCTTGGCTTTCAAAGATGTGGCGCAGGCCGATCTCCGCGTAGGGCGGCCGCGGACCATAGGGAAAGCCTTCGCTGCGCTCGGCATGCAGTCGGCGGGTTTCCGCATCCCAGCTCTCGGGATTGGGAAACTGGCCGTCAGCGAAGTCGCATGAGCCGTTGATGGCGCTGACGGTGTCGCCATAGGCCTTGAGATAGCTGTGCCCTACACCAAGGAAGAAGGGCGAGCGCTCATGCTCCAGCACCGACTTGGGGAAACAGGCGAGCTGTTTGTAGTAGTTGATATCGAGCGCGTTGTTGACGGCGACATTGCCGGCAACGAGCCTTGGATCGAGGGTCGGCGTGCCGTCGATCAAAGCGCGATCTGCCCATGCCTTGACCGGCTTCACGGCGCCGACCTCGCGCGCAAAATCTGCGAGGAAACCCATGCTGCCGTACACCTGCGCAGGATAGGCCAGGCTCAGGATCAGGCCTGCCGTTGAGCCCACATGTTGCCACCAGTGGATCGTTTCATGCAGATAGGTGGAATAGGCCTGATACAGTTCGGCCGGGTCATAGCCGTCAGTTTCCTGCCGGGTGATGGCATCGACCAGTTCGTGCGTTTGTGGGCTCAAGCGCAGCACGAAATGCTCCGTTGTGTACGTGCCGAGCGCATTGATGGTCGCCTCGAACACCGTCCGATCGCTGCCGGGATTGAGCAGGGCCGGGTCCAGATCGGAAAACCGAAGCATTCGGCTAATCCTTGCTCGTAAAGATGGCGGCTGGATACTCGCGGAAGATCCACTCGTCGCCGCCACCTTCCTCGCTCAGGAACCGGATCGTGTTCTCCACCATATCCGGATTTCCATGACCGGTCGGCAGAGGAAACTGGCGCACAAGGAAGGTGGCGGGAATGCGGATGGCGCCGTCATGCTCCCATTGATTGATACGCCCCATATACGCACGGGTGCGATTGTCGGCCACATCGGAGCGGGCGCCCTCGGGATAAGCGACGTAGACTAACCCGAACTCCCCACTCGGTACCTGCGTCACCGCCTTAGCGAACAGGCCCACTGGGGCCCGGCTCCGCTTGGTGATCGCTGCCTCAGCGTCGACCCGCCAAGCGAGCCCCACCGGCGAGCGCACCTTGTCTACGGCAGTAGCGGGTGGCCCGTCGATCTGACAGATGAGGCCATCCCAACTCGGCATCTCCAGTTTCCAGCCGAACACCTGATCCAGCATGAGCGGACTGTATGCCTTCGTCACGTTGTCGAGATCCACGCGGCGAGGCAGCGGTCGAAACGCAACGTTGCCCCATGGGTAGGCCAATGGCTGCTCTGGATGCGCGGCAAGCCGCTGCCGGAGGCACGTCGCGGCAACATCCGCGATATCGACCGCGCTGGCCTCGATCGAGAAAGCAACCTCGTACGTGCCGAACTGGCCGCGCGCTATCGCACCAGCCCGGAGCAGGCGAAATAGGCCACGCATCCGCGTTTCCTCATCGATCTCATAGGCGGTGAGCGCTGCGCTGCGCTTGCATTCGACGACCATGTTGAATGCGTCAGTGCAGCGAAGATCAGGCGATTTGACGCTCGTTGGCTCGACGAAGACCATGGCTCTGCCCTTCGCCGCGCAAGCAGCAGCGACGAGAAGCTCGAACATGATCGCATCGGTCTCGGCGCCGGAATAGAGGGCGTCGATCCTATCCTGTGAGCCACCGACTGCCCGCAGCGCGTCGATCCGCCGCCCGAGTTGCGCCAGCTGGGTTACGGCCAGCGCGCCGCCGAAATGGTCATAGCGCGGATCATTGGCGAGGTAGTCCTTTGCCAGTGTCAAGGCCTGGCGAAGTCGGTGACCTTTCGGCCGTTCGCTTTCCAGTCGAACACCCTTCACAATCGACACGGGCTGCTCGTCGGCCACCGATGGAAGGCGAAAAAGATCCGCAGGTTCCCGCTCTAACCAGCCACTGGGAGCATGGCGTTCGATGAGCTCAATCGCCTCGGGCAGATGGTCCTCGACATAAGCAGTTGCGGCCGGTGTCTCGTCCAAGATAGATGCCCGGCTGAGCCTCGGAAAAGGATCGCCGACCGCCTCTCTCTGATCAACAAGTTCGTCCGACTCGATCCCGGCGGCCTCGATCGTGGCCGCGACCGCGGCATCGAGCTCGACACGGACTCGTTGCGCGCGCTCGATCGCTGCTTCCATGTCCAATTTGGCAGCTTCGGTCCGCTCGACGAAATACCGACGACGCAATTCCATGACCTTCGGCCATTCCACATCGAAGGCCTGCTGGCGACGATCCAATTCTTCCACGAGTACTCTGAGATGCTCGGGCATATCATCTGGGAGTGGAGGAAAGGCCGACATCAGATTACGCGTCAGCCCTTGGTCGATGAAAGAGCGCTTTTCAGCGCCGGGTTCACCAAAGTATCGAGCTGGAATTTCGCCCATTCTGCCCACGATGCCTTTGGGTTCAGCACTGTCAGCATCGACAGAGCCTGCGAAAGGCGGTTTAGCAAGGGGGCCGATCCTTCGCGACAAGCCTCCTTAAGCCACTCGTCGGCATTGCCCTGCTCGCGCTCGAGAAAGCGCAGGAGCGAGAATGTGACCGGCTCGATGATCCCATCTTCGCGGCAGGCGAGTTGGACACCGCCAGGGCCCTCATGGGTGTGGTGGCCGGAGCGGTCGGGATCTTCAGGCACGCGACGCAGAAGAATCGGACTTGTGCCGACTAGCGCCAAGATCGCAGGGTCTACAAGGCCGACAATCCGGTCCTCGTCGGTCGCCATCGCGCCGATCCGAACGCTCGCGAGATTCGACAGGATCAGCCAAGCGTCGAGGTCAGCATAACTCACCGCGGCTTCGCCGACTGGCAATTCGATAGTTTCACTTGAGCCGGGCTTCTTGATCACGGTCACGCCGTCGGCGCGCGTCGTTAAGTTGAGCTGGCCGACGCTCGGCATCCAGACAACGGCGCGAGTGCCTGGCTTGATCGGGCGGACCTTCGGCGCCCGCTGGAGCAACGTGTTTAGGAACACGACCGAGATGCCGTTGCGCCATGAGAAAAGATCGACCAGCGCTTGCGCGCCGATCACATCTCCAAAGGGCAGGCGCGCGGTCGTCGCGACCAGCCAGTCGGCGGCGTCCGCGTCCGCCTCCTCGCTACCCATGCGGTCAGCCAACTGCTCTGCTATCTGCCGGGCGAGTTCGGACGCGATCAGTTCGGGAATACGTCCGGTGACGAGAGACCGATTTCCGATATCGAGCGCAGTTCCAGCGAGACCGGATCGCACCATCGCCGCCATTTCGTCGATATCGGCATGCTCGCGCATCGTTGACCTGCGAACCATGAAGCTGTGCATCGATCGCAGGATGACGTCGTGGGGCCGATTGCCGCGGTCGTAATCATCAAGCGCCGCGCGTGCGAAGGTCGCCGCCTGTTCGGTGAGTTCGTCTTGAACGAAATGATCGCGAGTGTAGCGGAAGAGGTCGAGGCTGAGCAGCGGGGGCAGGACCGCGGTCATACCATTGGTCCGCTCTGGCGCTTCGACGACGCCGGCCGCCATCGATCGCAGCAGCCAGGGTTGGCGATATTCTTCGGCCCTGTCGGCGCCCTGCATGAAGGTGGCGTCGTGCCGCTGAAGCACATCCAGCGCTTGGCCAAACTCGTCGTCGTCGAGCCGATCGACCAGAATGCGCTCGCCACGGCGGGCGAACACTGTGTCCTTGCGACGGGTCTCACCCTTCCAAAGGCGGTCTACGACCGACGTGTCGGCCTCAATGACGAATTTCACCTTCGTCCCCATCGATTGAGCCGACAGCGCTTCGAGTTCACGGCGGATGCCGTCATGCTCGAGGCCCAAGCCATCGATGGCGATCACGAGCTGCGGACCATCGGATGTCGCAAGCCGCTCGAGCCAACGCCGCGCCTCGTCGGCCGAAATGCGCCAGCCGACCGCCCCGGATAGGAGCCTGGCGACCTCGTCCGCGATCCCGATCGCGGCGGTGCCCGATGCCTCGACGAGGAGCACCGCGATCTCGTCCGACGCGGTCGTGCCGATCGCAAGCTCGCGCAGGACATGGCTCTTGCCGATCAGGGGGGCGCCCTCGATCGCGATGACGCGGCGCGTGCCGCGCAGAACCCTCATCGCCTCAGCCGATGCCTTGCGGGAGATGTGGAAGTCGGTCGTGAACGGCGTGCGAACATCGCCCCAGCCGCCGGTCAGCTCGTCGAGCGTCTGCTCGGTCGCGGCACGGATGGCGGCCATCCAGACGGCCGAGCCCGGCCCCATGAGCGTTGCGATGGCATCTTGCAAACCGGCGTGGGCAGTCGCCATCGCGGCATCCATCAACGCGGCGAGGGCCTGCTCATTCGGCAGTCCGCCTTTCAGAAGATCGCCCGTTTCGGTCGCATAGGTGCGGGTCTCGGTCCCGTTCGACACGATCACGATCGGGGGTCTGGGATGCAGCACGCGGGCGTAGGATAGACCCTGGTCAACATCGTCCGCGTCGAGCGGCTGCCCCGGCTTCTTCAGTTCGAGAATCGCCAGTCGTTTGCCGGCGCTTTCAATCAGCATATCGAGCCGGCCGCGCCGGCTGGAGGCTTTGGCGCCGTTGATCTCGACCGTCTTGTGGCCCAGTTTAAAGGAGAAGGTCAGCTGATGTCGTATCGCAGCGACGTCGAGCCAGGGCAAAGCAACCCGCAGGGCGGAGTTCGCGTGGACTTCAAGGTCGGTCTCGGTCTTGCCGACCGTGGTTTGGGTAACTGTCATTTATCCGTTTTACACCGGCCGGTCTCTAAACTGCACTATTTTAGTGTTCTGCCGACGAGATATTCGATGGTTACCTGAATCGCATTTCGAACCTTATGGTAAGGTATTGACGATGCCTTTACGGTCGAATGCAATCGCTAGATTCCCGGAGACTGATCTCTTGCTGACAGCCTGATACGGCTCCAATAGCTATCCGATCGATAGCGGGAGGATGCAATGGAGATCGCCAGCCTTAAGATCGAGAATTTCCGGGGCGTGCAAACCGGCATAGTCCGCTTCTCGCCGCACACGGTGCTCGTCGGTGCGAATAACTGCGGCAAGACCACGGTGATCGAGGCGCTGGCGCTCTTGTTCGGCCGCGACCGGATGATCCGCTCTTTGACCGAGCATGACTTCCACGGCAGCAATCCGCAGCCAGCGGATCGCATTCAGCTGACCGCAACGGTGATCGGGTTCCACGACGATGATCCGGCCCAGCATCCGGACTGGTTCCGGGACGACAGGGGCATCGTCAAATGGTGGAACGCGGCGAGCGGCGCCGTCCATCCCGCGCGTACCGATCCGGCATGGAAGCTCGCCTGCCAGATCGCCTTCTCAGCGCGGTTCCATCGGCCCTCGCTCGAGGTAGAGACGCTGCGTTATTTCCACGACGACGACAGTGTCGGCGATGTGTTCGACGACGAGACAGCGACTCCGCTTCCCGCCCGTCTGATCCGCGAACTCGGCTTCTTCTTCGTGCCTGCGGCACGGACGTGGGACCGAACCGTGTCGTTCGGTTCCGAGTTATTCCGCCGCGTAGTCGCGGCTGGCGACGGACAGCCTTCGGAGTCGGTTCTCGCCGAGCGCGACCGTTTGCGCGCGCCGGAAGCGAGGCTCGAGCAGGACGAACGGCTCTCGCCGATCGTCGACCGGCTCAATCAGGAGCTGAGCGGCTTTTTCCGGACGAACCCGACATTGCATCTGCGGGTGACGCCTACCGACTCCGACGGGCTGCTCGAATCCGTCATATCGCACTACGCCCATAACGGAGCGGACCTACCGCTCCCGGCGAAGCGGCATGGCAGCGGACTTCTGTCACTGCAGCATCTGTTGTTGCTGCTGCAGTTCGGGCGACTGCGGGACGAGGCCGACGAGAATTTCTGGATGGCGCTGGAAGAGCCCGAACTGCATGTCCCGCCGGCATTGCAGCGGCGGCTGGTGCATCGCATACAATCGCTGTCACGCCAGACCCTGGTGTCGACTCACTCGCCAATGGTCGCCGCTCTGGCTGATCCCAGCGGCGTCGCCGTCCTTCGCAATGAAGGCGGCGTCCTGACTTCGGTGTCGCTCCTGCAATCGACCCTGCCGGTGGACACGCCCAACAGTGTCCGGAAGCTGTTCCAGGTAAATCGCGTCGAGACGATCGCGGCGGTCATGCACGACTTCGTGCTGATCCCCGAGGGCAGGACGGACTATGAATGGCTGGGCCTGCTCGTCCGGGCCGTCGATCTTCATCAGAGCTGGGCCGCGGCCGATGAATGCCGGTTCGACGCCTTTGTGGGCGTCATCCCAACTCATGACGGGTCTGTCGTGCGCACGGTTGCGGCGATGTCCCCGCTACACCCGCGCGTAGTCGCACTGGTAGATGGTGATCCGGAAGGCGTTGGCTATGCCAATGCCCTCGCCGCGGCGGGCGCTCCGAATTCGGGAATCATCCTGCGTTGGGCCGATGGTCAAATGCTCGAGGATGTGATCGGCTGGATCATCGATGCCGACGCGGCCGCCTGCCTGCCGTCAATCCCCATCGACAACCTTCCCGCGAATGTCGCCAATCTTGTCGCGCGCCTCAAGGACGAGGTGCGAGCGACAGGCGGGCTCAAGAAGGATAGTTCCAGCTACGAAGCGATTGCCGGGGCGATCGGCGCAAATGAAGCATGTTGCGCGCGAGCGCGATCGCTCCTGAACGGCATGACCGAAGTAGCCCAAGGCATCGACAACCCGCTCTTCGTGGCGGACACGGACCATCCGGCGATCAAGGTCTTCACGCCGTGACCATCCAGGCGGTTGAAGGCGGTGCGGGGTGCGGAAAGACCTACCGGCTGATGGAGATGCTGGCGGAACGGCTCGAAACCGATCCGCTCGGCGACGGGCAGCGTATTCTCGCGCTCACCTTCATGCACGGGTCGCGGCGGCGCCTGTCTGAGCGACTGCGCTCGGTTGCCAATCTGCGCGGGCGTGTGCAATGCTGCACGATCGACGCCTTTGCGTGGCGCATCTATCGTCGGTGGCGGGGGCTGGCAGCCGCTCTCACCATTGCTCCTGCGACCGAGGGCCAGTTCGATCGCGTCTGCGATGCAGCCGGATTGCTACTCGAGCAGCCACAGGTTTGCGCCTGGGTGGCCGCGAGCTTTCCGATAGTGCTTGTCGACGAGGGTCAAGATCTCAAGCCCGAGCGCTTGCGCATGCTCAAGGCGCTCGCGGGCTCCGTCCACGCGCTGATCGCCGCCGACGAATTCCAGTGTCTCGATCAGGCGCTTCGCCCCAATCCGCTGGTCACTTGGCTCCAGCAAGACGCCGAACCGGAGACGTTAGTGCAGGTGCGCCGCACAAACGCGGTGGGTTTGTTGGCTGCGGCGACCGCGATCCGCGCCGGTAATGCGCCGGTCAACGGCGCCGGCTTCAAGCTGTTGCCACCGGGCGTCAGCGTGCCGCTGGCCACCACCTTACTCGCCAATGCTATCGCTTGGCGGCAGGGCGGAGATGTCGCGGTTATTACACCGGCACTGCAAGGCGGCTTTGCCGCCTCGGTTATTACCCGCCTAGCCCAAGGACCGTGCGGCAAACAACAAAACGGGCCCCACATCGTTCATTGGGAAGGGAATGACCGCGACGAGGCACAGGCGATCATCGCCGGTCTCGATCTCGCGGCCGATGCGCCGGCGGCTGCGGCGTGCGCAGCGCTACGGGCAATGCCGCGGACCGGCCCAGTGCGGGCAACCCTGTCATGGGTCGAGAACCAGTTTCACGCCTGTGGACGGGCAAATTTCTCCCGCGCAGAAATCGAGGCAGTGATTGAACGGCAGGTTTCGCTGCGACGGCAGCATGGCGGCGGCGCGTCGCATCAGCTGGCGGCGATGACGGTGCAGCAGGCCAAGAACAGGGAGTTCGAAGGTGTCGTGGTCATCTGGCCCTACCAGGTGGGCGGCGATGCCGAACACAAGCGGCGCCTGCTCTACAACGCGATCACCCGGGCGAAGCGATGGTGCAATGTCATCGTCCAAGGCCAGAATATTCTCGCTGCCGCGCCGTTCGCCTGATTGCTCGACCCAGTGTGGCCTCACTGGGACGGGCGGCAAAAGCCCAGATCCGCCCAGGGCGCGCCCCTCTCGCTTGAAAGATTTTCTGATTGTCCCGATAGGTGAAGCGGTCAAATCGAACGATTGGCTCGATTTGAACTACTGGAGATATTATGCAAACCATCACGGCCAATGAAGCGAAAACCCGCTTCGGCGAACTGATCGACCGTGTGCAACGGGAACCTGTGCGGGTGACCCGGCATAACCGCGTCGTCGGCGTGATGGTGTCGCCAGAGGACTATGCAGCCATGCGAGACTTCTACGCCGACAGGCTCGCGCGCACTCTCAGCGAAACCACACGCGAAGCCGCTGAAAAGGGCCTGACGGAGGACGAACTCGCGCGAATGTTTTCCGATGAAGGGTGATGCGTTCGTTCTCGATACCAATGTCCTTATTAGTGCCGCCCTGTCAGCAGAATCCGCGCCTTCAAAGGTGACAATATGGGTGATCGCTCATGCGCGACTGATCGATCTTAAAAGCCGACCCGGCCATGCTCGCGCGGCCGTGGGCGCAGTAAAAAGAACGCCCGCCCAATCGAAGCCGGGCGGGCGTCAGATGAAGAGCTGTGTTTCCTGAAAGGAAGAGCTCTCCTGGGTCGCAAGGCGCGGATAGCGTCGCAGACGGAACGATTATTGTACGGCAACGCCAAAACGGATCGTCGAAAAACGGCCATTATTCGCTGGTCCGATCGGGCGGATCGCGCTTGCTGAGAGACGTGCGAACCGAGCGGCCAACCCGAAATCGGATGCCGAGCTTTCTCGCGATACGACGCAGGGATGTGCGAGCTGTTTTACGCCGGTTGGGCGGTATCTTCACAGGTTGGGCCTCCGTAAAGCGCGGACAAGCAGGCCATCGCGCGAGCAAGAGAAGCGCGGTGCAGAAATCTGCCGAGATCAATGCAACAAGTGCATGGGGCATTGGCGATCACTCGAAAATGATCTCGCTATCCTCGTAGGGGGCGAGGTTCACCTCCTCAGGGGTGGGCGGCATGTACAGACCGCCTCTCGCCGCATCGACGAAACGCCGGACGGTTATCGGTCCGTCCAAGGTTCCATCGGCAATGAGGTTGATCGGCGGATTTCCACCGAACGGGGTGGCGCGATGCGGTTTGTGCAACCAGGCGACGCCTTCCAGTTCGTCGGCAAAGAGCTCTCCCAGGCCTTGGTGAATTCCGAGCACCGCCGATATCCGCATCAGGACGTTCTCTTCCAAGGTGATTTCGCAATGTTCCCGAACCCGCTTGCGCCAGCGACTATAGGCTGAGCGGGATGGGGAGCCGAGGATCAGGCGTTGCTGCTCCCCGGTGAGTCTCCACAGGCTTGCGATGGCCAGAAAGGTACGGAGGGCCGGTGCGCTTAAGCGGCGGCGATCATCTGTCATCGTCAGACCCACTCTCGGTGTGGCCGGACTTGGGGATGGCCAGTATCAAAGCATCGCGGATCAACGCGAGAGGGCCGGCGCGGCGGTCATGATCGCGCAGTATCAGTTCTTCGGATATCTCGGCGACGCCGGCTTCCCGATATTCATGCTGATGTACGCGTATTTCATATGTCCCGATGGGTCCTGAGCCCGCGATGTTCCCTGCGGTGATCTCGCCAACTTTGCGTTTTAGCTCGGCGCGGCCCCATGGCCAGACCTCGACAGTTACGACCAGCATAGAATTTTCCTAACTTCCACATAATGAGGTTTGCGTCGGCGGGTTACCCTTCGCCCCCGCCTTTCGAGGGCGTCACCCACCGGCCATTCTTCGGCCAATCGGAAAAAGGCGGGCAGCGCAGGCGCAAGAAGGGCCTTGTTCGTTCCTTCATTGCTCACCGAAGCACACCGCGTCGAAATCGGAGGACGCTGTCAGGCCCATTTTCGTCAGTTTGAAGAGCGGCCCTGCCGGATCGAAGGCGGGGGCGAAATAGAGCGCACCATCGATCAGGCGGGCGCAATATTCCGAATGCCAAGTGGGAACGAGGCCATCGATGCCGATTTCCAGAGTGACCTTCTTGGGTCCGATGGACGGTCTGGAAACGCTGACAACGATGGCGTCGCACTTGGACATGCACATGGCATTTTCGACCCGTCTGCGGCCGCCGTCGTCCAAAGTGACGGCGGGTACGATCAGAAGATATGCGCCGGGTGCGATCAGGAACTGCGCGAACTGGCGCGGCAGCATCGAAATGTCGCCGTCCAGATTGAGGCCGGCGATCTCGATGATCGTGAGGGCGATCTTGAGGGTCTCGGCCTCTTCGGCTCGGTCTCTGGCGGTCATATATTTTTTCATCGTCAATCCATTCTTGCAGCGGCTCCGGCTGGCCAGCCGCTGCTTTCATCTCTTCGCTCCAGCCGTCAGACTGGCTCCTTCCATTTGAAAGCGGCGGCAGGCTGTGCTGCCGCCGCGGATATTTTTACCTATTTCTTGTGAGTTCCTGCGGCCGTTGCATGGAGATTCCGCAATGCCTGAATTGGCCGCAATCCGGATGGCCGCGAGGGTCAGAGGCCGAGCCGGATTATTCCTGGCTTAATCTTCCTCTTGCAAATCCGTATCTATATTTATGGAATTGCAGGAGAAAAAAGAAGTCATGACGATAGCGTACAAGATTCCGGCGTTGGACCTTCACCAGGGGCACCGGGTTGAATTGCAAGAATATGGCCTGGCGGAGTCGATGACCGTATTCGAGGTGTATCAGGGAAAACCTGCCGCGAAGGACGTGCTTCCCGGCGGATATGATCTGTCGATGCTTCCGATCGAGGATGTATCGCGCAATGACGACGATGACGTGTCCGAAGATAATGCCGGAATGACGTTGATTGTCGCGCCCCGGTCGGGTGCGCGCGGAATTGTAATCTACATCGCCGATGATCAAAAAGAGGTAAGCGTGGTTGACGCCGAGGAAACTCAGCAGGCCATTTGACGCATCCCAAAGATCGAATTCCAGGCCTCCTTGCGATGATGTCGCAAGGAGGCCTGCATCGGAGAGATGCAGATCTTTGTCGACGAACTCAGCGACGAAGCCCGGATCAGCCAATATACGGACATAGTCGATGCCGTCCGATATCTGGTGCGATCCGGTAAAAATGGATATCAGCTGATCTGAAGGTCAGGATCTTCGGCGCTCCTGCCATTCCGCCCATTCAGCCGCGATCATCGCCTTGCCCGCATCGGCGGAAAATGGCCGGACGAACGGGCCGAAGCCGTAACATTGCAGTTCGCGGGCCGGTGCCATCAAATGAATATGCGGTGGGTTCGTCGAGCCCACGGTTACGGGCAGGTGCATCGCCGCAATCACGGCGACATTGCGCTCGCGGCACAAGCGTTCGATCGCAAATGCGCGAACATCCTCCCAGGCCCGATGCAGGCGATCGGGGTTGGGAAAGCGCAGCGTGATCATGACGAAGAGGTCCTTGAGATTGCTGCACGCCTGCTCTTCATATTTTTCGCAGAGGTGTTTCGGATCGCGAAACTCGTCGTTCGCGTGAGGTGGCAAAAGAACGTCCCAGCGATAGCAGCTAGGCAGCCATGGCGCAGCGACGTCGACCTTTTGCCCCGGGCACAGGCGCTTGAGGACCGAGGTGGGAACGGTCCGGACGGGGCCATCCTTGATCTGCCGGCGCACGACGCCGAACACGAAGTTCGGATCGTCACCGCCAGGAATGGGCACGAAGTCGAGCTCGCCAGGGGCAGGGATTTTCTTCATCACCACGACCAGCCTCCGATCTTGTGCGAAGTGAGGTGCGCGCTCGCCCGATCGATCCCGGCATCGCGATCCCAATCGTCGGCAAAAGGATGATGCTCCGACAGGAACAGACCGCGCTGCATCAGATGGATTGATGGACCGCTGCCCGGCGGAACGAGCCAGCTATCGCCGGCGAGGCTGCGGAACAGGCGATAGCACAGTAGCCATTCGAGATCGGCAGGGCTGGGCAGGGCGATGTCGACCGTCACATCGGTCGACGATCCGTCCGCTGCTCGCCGGAGCAACAAGACCGGGTGGCCCGTCGCGATCGCGACGACTTCGGTCTCGCCCAGGAACAACGGAGCCGCAGCTGCGGTGGCATGGACGATTATATTCGGAGTCTTCAGAAAAAGGCTCCCAGGGAGCAACGTCGCCGCCATTCCACGGTCGGGACGGGCCGAACTGTGCATCAGCGCAGCAACATGGTGCATGAGTTTGCTGTCGGCGCGCGTCACCGCGGGGAGTGGAACACTGCCCCTCAGGACAGTATGTAACATGGAGCCGTAACCGTCGGTCGGGTCCAGTGGATCGGATATTGTCGAAAATTGCACGGGCATTGCTCTTAATTGGGAACCCGGTTGCCGGGGCTCAGGCGGCAGCCCAGCTTCAGATGCTTTCATCCTTCCAGCAGGGCCAACCTGCCTCATCTTCCCCTTTCAAGCGGGAGGAACCGCCGCAATCCTGTCTGCTTGACGCGGGTTGCGTGCACGCAACCCGCGTCCGGCGGCTCATCGCTCGTGACCGCCGCGCCCGCGCGACGGACCGGGGCGTGACGGCTCGGGCGGGCTCTCCGTGCTGCGCGCGGCCCGCGGCAGGGGCAATGTCCAGGCAAGCGGGAGCGCCTTGCGGTCGATCGGCCGGTCGGCGGTCAGCTTGCCGAGCGCTACCAGGGCGTTCCGCCCGGTTGGCGAAGCCTCGAGTTTTCCGGCAATGCTCCGCAGGGCCTCGGCCTCGCAGTAGAGATGTACGTCGCTACCGACCATGCGCATCGCAAACTGCCCCTTGATGATGGCCTTTGCGATCACGCCCACGGCGGCAAGGGTCATATCATTGGCCCCGGGCCATTTGCCCTGTTCGACCAATGTCTCGGCGCGCGCGATAATCCGGTCGGCGCGCTCGCGGAGCTCGGCGTCGGCTGCGGCCTTCGCCTGCGCCACCTTCTTCTGCTCGCGGCGCTGCGCCTCTTCGCGGACCGACCAATCCTGCCGCAGCCCTTCGAGAAGCGCCTGCATGTCGCGCGACGGATAGGCCGCCCAATAGGCGTCTCTAAGTCGCATATCGAGACCATAGGGATCGAGCTTTGGCCGACCTTCGCCGGCGACAAATGGCGATCGGCCGCTTCCCTCAACATGTCGTTTCAACGCCGTGAGCGTTGCTTCCCATTTGCGGGCATGGATGCGCTGGATGATAGCTTCGGCTTCGAAGCGATCGACATCGACATGTTGCGATGTGAAGCCCTGCGCAATCGCAAATCCCGTTGCCGTCCGAACGATCGGAGGAAAGGGGTTCTGTCGGAGACTGCGCGCCGCGGCGGCGATTGCGCGGCGGCGTTCCGGATCGCGCGTCACCGGCGGCCTGTGCAGGGCCGGCTGTGCTTGTGGTTCCGGGAGAGGCTGACGCGCACGCGGCTCCGCATTCTGCAGTCGTTCGGTGAGCGATTGCAGCCGCGTCCTCGCGGCAGCATGCGTGTCGTGCGTCAATTGCCGCAGCAGGACGGCGCGTCGAACGGCGGTCGCGCGAAGCTCGGCGGCTTTCGATGCCAGATTGGTCCGCGCCCGCGAAGCGTAGCCGGCGATCAGGGCGCGCCGATCCTGTTCGGGTTCGGCTGCGATCCGGGTGACCGCACCCCGCAGCCGCTGTAATGTCGCCTGACGCTGCAGCAAGGCGGCGCGCTCCTGCTGCATCCGCGCAAGGTCTTCCTGTTTGCGCTGCCAATGCTTCTCGCCCGGAGTCGATTTGCCCGAACGCTTCGAGCGGGGTTCGAGACCCCGATCGGCATCGCTGAGCGCGGTAAAGCGCCGGGGGTGGTTTTCGCGCGCCATGGCGGTGTTCAAGATGTCGGCGACCTTGTGACGAAAGGGCTCGATGAAGCTTTCGTCGTTGAGGTCGCTCGACTTGTCGGTCGCGAAGGCATAGCGGCCCAGCCCGTCGATGACGCACGGCCGCAGGCTGAACATGACGTGGGCATGGAAGTTGCGCTGGTCGCCGCGCGGATCGGGTGCGTGCAGGACGCCGGCATAGGGAAGATCATGCTCGGCAAAAAGCGCGCACGCGTCGCGCAATATCTGTTCGCGCCCCGCGGGTGTCAGTTCGTGGGGCAGCGAGAGGACGAGCGACATATAGACATTTGCGTTGGCGCGATCATGCGCCTCGAGTTCTTCGAGCGCCTTGAAGAAGCCGGCGAGTTCGTCGGGATCCTGCGATATGTTGGAGACGAGCCCATCGACCCCGGGTTCGCGTGCGCCTGCGCGGATGATGTAGCGCAGGTGCCGCACCGCCTCGCCAGGCTTGTAGGTCCGCGACCGATTGGCGCGTCGCTCGCCGAACCCCCGGCTCGTGAACTTGCAGTGGAAGGAGGAGAGGCCGTCGCCTTTCCGGGGGCTGGGCTTGCCGAAGTGGAACAGCTTGTCGAACTGCTTGATTTCGCGTTCGCCGATCTGCCCGCCGCCATAGGCACGCGCATAGGTGAGGATCGTCCGATCGCGCTCGCGGCTCGCTTTCCGGCTCGCGGCACCGACCTTACGCAGATGCGCGTCGAGCTTGCGCAGTTCCCGGTCGATTTCGCGAAGGCGTTTCTTGGTCGCCTTGTGCAGCGCCCGGGCATCTGCCTCGTCGGCCGCTTCCGCCTGCATGGCCATGCGGAGCGCGTCCAGGCGGCGCATCTTGTCGGCGCGTGCCGCGCTGAGGATCGCGGTCAAGCTCGCCGCATCGGCCTTCCGGCCATCGTGGATCCAGACGTGACGTGCCATGATGCCGATACCTTCCTGGAGAAAGTTATGGGCCGCAGCATTCACCTCGCAGGTGAATACGTTATCGCGCGCCCATAACTTTCTCCTGCCTTTCTGCTCTGTGGTCGCGGGCCAAAGGACCGCGGAGTACCATTCGGATTTGAGGGAGATGCCCAGCGAGGCCGACAAAAGGAGAGGGCGGTTGCGTGCGCGCAACCGCCCTCGATGGACCGGCTATTTGAAGCCGATCTGTTTCAGCGCATGGCCGATCGCGATGATCAGCGGCTTCACCATGACCGAGTCGGCAGTTGGAAGGAGCTTGATCGTCACGCCACTCTTGCTGTGCTGAAGCGACCCAAACGTGGTTCCGTCGATGACGATCTCGGCGCTGTTGGCGTCTGCTGGCGGAGCGATCACCGCTTCGAGCGCCTTGAACACGGTCGCAGCGCTCTGAGGTCCATTGGCCGAAAGCGCGTCAATGGTGTCGCTCAACGTGTCGTGGAACTCGGGCATGTTCCAGTCGCGCATGAACGAACTTGCCTGCGCCGCGCTAATAGCGTGGCGGTCCTTGATGATACCCATCATCGCGGGGGGCAGCCGGGTGATCGCCAGCGTCCGGTTAACCGTGCTCTTATTGAGGCCGAGGGCCTCGGCGAACGCGGCCTCGGTCGGGTAGGTGCCCGGAATCGCGCGGTCGTAGAAGAGCGCCTTCTCATATTGCGACATATCGGATCGCCCGCGGTTTTCCGCATCGACGATCTTGATCGCTGCCGCATCGTCGAGATCGCGCAGATCGACCAGGATCTGCATCGGATCGTCATCGCCGCGCGTTTCGTTAATCTGCCGGATCGCCGTCAGACGGCAGGCACCGGCGATGATTTCCAGACGGTCGGGCGCGTCGGGCGCGATGCGCGCGATGGCTGGCACCTTTTGCCCAACGGATTTGAGCGAATCCATCAGGTCGAGAAAACTGCCTGAACCCAGGGCCTGGACATCGCGCGTATTGCCGGGCCAGATATTGCAAAGATCGGGACTGACCGAGAAAGGGCCGCCTTTGCTAAGTATCTTCCAGCGGGCTCGGGCGCGGGATTTTTCGTCGGCGACCGATGGAACAATGTCTTCGTAATTGACATCCGTCAGGCCGGCTATGCTATCTTGTTCACTCATTTGATCCTCCATTCAAGGTTGGGGATCAAAGTCATGGACGCCGCGCTCAGACCGATTCGGCGTTGGCGGCCCTCGAGATGTTGAACACCATACAATATTCAGACCGCCAGCGACCGCAGGCGGCGATATCAGGTCGCGATGGTCAGAGTGATGTGTCTGGCTAATACAGCTGTGATCTAGCCGTAAGTGGCTGATTAGGAATGGCCCTTTCCTCGGGGAACCTGCGCGGCTCGCGGTTTCATCATTTACTGGTCGCACATGTTGCGGGATCGAAGTGCGGTGATGCTTTGGACGTTACGCGAGGGCTACCCTTCGTCCGGCTCAAGCCAGCGGCCTTGCGACGACCCTCTAGGGATCAGGACGGTCGAGAAGACGCGCGGGGTTTCCGTCATCGTCACCGCTTCGGTCACGCCCTGATATCGTCCGAGCGGCGTGTTTGCCTCGAAACGAAGGGGGTCGAGAAGCGCGTGGGGACCCTCGTTGCCCGCGGTGGCCCGGGCGAAATCCTTGTCGAACACACCCAGCGACAGCAACCAGAGCGCCGCCCGGGTCAACGAGACATGAACCTTCCAGGAGCCGCCGACCGTCGCGCGGCGATGGAGCGCGGCCATCGCCCCTGTGGCGGCCAGCCAGCCGACGAGATAGTCGTTGACGATAACGGTCGGCGGCAGCGCAGCCTTGTCCGGTGTCCCCTCGATCGACAGCATGCCGGTAACGGCGCCGGCGACCTGGTCGAAGCCCGGCCGATTTGCCCAGGGGCCATGCTCGCCATGCGTGCTGATCGAGACATGGACGATTCCGGGGCGGCGGGCGGCCGCCGTTTGGGCATCGAGGCCGATCGACGCGAGATAGCCGGGGCGGCGGTTCGCAAAAAAGATGTCGGCGCCTTCGAGCAGGCCCGCGAGCGTGGCCGATCCTGCATCGCTGCGCGGATCGAGGCGGATAGAGCGCAGGCCGACATTTGCGGTGCAATAGAGCGCTTCCTGCTCATATTCGTTCGGACGCCAGACGTTGAGCACGTCCGCACCGAGCGAAGCGAGCGAGCGGCCGCAACCCGCGCCCGCGATGACATGGCCCATCCCCAGCGCCCTGATCCCCGACAAAGGCTGTAGTCCCGCAGGTGGCAGAGGCCGAACCGGGGCATCGCCGATCTGCTCGATCGAAATCAACGGCTGGTCGAGAAGATAGTCGGCCACGGGTTCATCGAAGAATTCCTCGAGCGTGCGGACCTTGCAAAGCACGAGACCTTCGGTCTCGAACATCATCTCGAGCTCGTCGGCGGTATGGCCCGCGATGGCTTTCGCAATCGACTTGGGATTGTCGGCGCAATCGAGCAACGCCAGCATCCTGGTGCGGAGTTGTGGATAGAGGTTGGCCGGAAGCACCTCGCGCCCGTCGGACGTGCGATAGAACATCAGGAAATTTCGCACGGTGGCATCCTCGATCTGCGGAGGATGGCCGTTGAGCAGCTCCCAGCGGCGCTCGGTACTGGGCGCGAGACGGCGCAGGGCATGAGCGAGCTCGATCTCGATATCTTGTCCCGGCCCACCGCGGAGCCGGTGAAGCGCGGCTGCGACGATCGATTGCTGCACAAGCCCCAGCGCCGCGCCGCCGCCGAGCCGGAGCGTGCTGGGCATGAGCGGGTCGGCGCCCGCGAAGGTCACGCGGCCGCCGCTGTCCGCCGGGCAAAACCCGATTTCGTCCAGCATTGCCGCAAGCGCTTCGTGGATGTCGAACGCCGCATCGGTCGCCGGGGCGGCGACCGCTTGCGCCAGTCTGCTGCGAAGGTCCATGATCAGGCTGCGGTCCGTTGGGCGTGCGCGACGAGAACGGTTCGCGCGCGGGCGAATTCGCCCAGCGCCTTGCCGACCTGGTCGAGGCCGACATTTCCTGAGCCGCTGACGCCGAAATATCCCTTCAGGATGAACAGGGCCGCTCGGACATTGGGCAGCAGATAGCGCTCGACCGCAACCTCCTCGGGGAGGCCGAGCAGCGATGCGAGCTCCGCGGTTCCCAGCCGGGTCTGGAGGAAATCCCAGCCTTCTTCGGTTCGCGCCCATAGTCCGAGGCTGGCGTTCGCGCCCTTGTCGCCGCTTCGCGCATATACAAGGTCGCCGAGGGTCGCCGGTTCGCCGGAGGCGTCGACGCCGGGCATCACATCGTCCGGTGTATCGCCGGGAACGGCCGCGGCGACGGGAGGCATTGGCGGTTCGAGAATACGGCCGTCGTCGAGCACCACTTGCTGCGCGAGGTCGGCCTGACGGATCAGTCCGGGCCAATAATCGGTTCGCGGCGACGGGGCACCGGCAACGTCGCCGTGAAAACCGGGAATGCCTCCGAGGCCGAAGGAAGTGAATCCCGCAATCACCCGTCCGACATCGCTGCGTTTTGCCGCCGAGGCGGCAATCCTGATTGCGACCGTCGCCTCTGCCTGCGACGACGGATTGTCCGCCGGTCGGCCGAGCGCGTCGAAATGATAGTCGTCGAGGGCGAGGCCGCCCGCGATCGACTGCATCTGGCGGCGCAGCCAATCGATTTTTGCATCGACATCGGTTCCGGTCGCATAGCCGAACAGCGTTGTGGCCCACCCGTTCGGATAGAAACAGCCGACCTTGGTCAACGGCGAAGGGGGCGATCCCTTGGACCCGCTGATCTGCACCCTGTCAGCCGCGACCTGCTCGAGCCGCACCGTTTCGAGGTGCAGCGTGACATCGGGGTTGAGATAGGTGGTGCCCTGGATTTCGTAGACGAGCTGCGCGGTGACGGTATCGACCGTCACGGAGCCGCCTTCGTCGACGCGTTTGGTGATCACGCTGCTGCCGTCGGCCGCAATTTCAGCGATCGGAAAGCCGAGCCGGGTCGCCGCATCGATTTCGGTGAAACCGGCGAAGTTGCCGCCCTGTGCCTGCGGACCGCATTCGATCACATGCCCCGCCGCGAGCGCGCCCGCGAGCGCGTCCCAATCGTCGATCTGCCAGTCATGCCACCACGCGGCAGGTCCCATCACCAGCGAGGCATCGGTAACCCGCCCGCAAATAACGATGTCGGCCCCGGCGCCCAGCGCCGCGGCTATCCCCCAGCACCCCAGATAGGCGTTCGCCGCGACGAGGCGATCCGCGAGATCGCCAAGCGGGGCGTCGGTGTCGAGGTTGCGAAGCTGACCTTCGCCGGCCAGTTGTTTGACGCGGTCGAAGACATCGTCGCCCACGACATGCGCGACCGACAGCGCGATGCCGCGCTCGCGGCATTCGCGGCGGATGGAATCGGCCAGCCCCGCGGGATTGAACGCGCCGGCATTGACGACGACCTTTATTCCGCGGGCGGCGATCTCGGG
This sequence comes from uncultured Sphingopyxis sp., assembly GCA_964426485.1. Taxonomy (GTDB): domain Bacteria; phylum Pseudomonadota; class Alphaproteobacteria; order Sphingomonadales; family Sphingomonadaceae; genus Sphingopyxis. The sequence goes on from CAYRQX010000001.1 coordinate 72,110, forward strand.
GAGCAGGGGCGACAATTGCCGGGCAAAGATCGGCACATAATATTGGCGGAGGCCGCTGTTGGCGCCCGGTTCCGCACCGGCAAAGCCCGCGGCGATGCGCGCCATCGTCATTTCGGCGAGATAATCGCCGACGACGACATCGACCGGGTCGCCGTTCACGGCATCGGCAAGCGCGCCGGTATAGTCGCCAAGCGCCCCCGAAAAGTTGGCGATGCGAATGGGGCGGTCAACCATGATTATTTCCTTGCGCTGGGTCGGGTTAGTGCGGGTCACAATGTCTGCCCGTCGTCGATCATCAGCTCGCTGCCGGTCACCCGCGCCGAGTGATCGGAGGTGAAGAAAAGCAGCGGCACGTCCATGTCGGTGAGTTCGCCCAGACGCCGGCGCGGAAAGGATTTGAGGAGATATTCGCCCGACGCGGTGTCGAAGAGATCGCCGGTCAGCTCGGTCTTGAAATAGCCCGGTATGATCGTGTTCACATTGATGCCCTTGCGCGCCCAGTCGCGCGCCATGATCCGGCTCATGTGGAGCACGGCAGCCTTGCTCGCGCCATAGGCCGCGGTTTGCGCATAGGCCTTGCGCGCCGTCACCGAGCTGACGATCACCACACGCCCGCGGCCGGTTTCGGCGCTGCCGGCCGCAATCAGGCGCCGGGCTCCTTCGCGAACGGTCAGGAAAACGCCGCGCAAATTGGTGGCAAGCACCGCATCGAAACTATCGACGTCGATGTCGAACGTGGACAATTCGGTGCCGATGCCGGCGTTGGCGATGATCGTATCGACCGTGCCGAAGACCCGCTCGGCCTCGTCATAGGCGGCGCGTGTCTGATCTTCGTCGGCGACATCCAGCGCTACGGCATGCGCCTTGCCGCCGTGCGCGGCGATTTCCTCGACTGTCGCCGCAAGGCGGTCGACACGCCGCGCAGCCATCACGACGCGCGCTCCGGCCGCCGCCAGCAGCCGCGACCAATGCGCACCGAACCCCGAAGATGCGCCGGTGACAAGCGCAACGCGTCCTGAAAGGTCGAAAGATGGCGTCGAGGCTATGGTCATGATCGAATCGAATCCGGCAACCCGCGTCTCGGTTCGACGCCATGTATTGATATAGAACCTAGTTATATATCTCAATCGGAGATTTTCGGCCTTCGTTTGCGGGGATCGCAGCAAGCTCGGTCAGATCCGACAGGATTTCATGCTGCTTGCGCGCGGTTTCGAGAAACTGGACGGCGACCTGGCGCTGCTCGGTCCGCGATGCGTAGACGACGAGTTCGATTTTGAGTTCGACACCATCAAATGGCACCTGCGCCCAGCCGTCGGCGATCATCCTTTCCTGCCGTGTGTGCCGCCAGCGGAGAACGGGGATGCCGCGAATGCTGGCGAAATGCTCCATTGCCGGCCGATGCGCTTCGGGTGCGAGAACGAGCTTCGCGCCTCGCCGGACGAGCCGCGTCGAGATTTCGGCGCGGACGAGCTGGTCCTGATGCGACGGTGAATAGACAATTTCTGCATTGTCGAGGTCGGCGGGTTCGATCGCTCGCCGGTCGAAGAGCGGATGACCGGGCGGGACGAGCAGATGCGCCTCGAGCTGCGCGAGCTTCACCGTGGCGAAGTCGGGCTCGAAGTGGTTGGGAAGTGAGGCCATCATCACAACATCGAGCTTGCCGGTGCGGATCCCGGCGAAAAGCTCGGGCCGCGATCCGTAAACCACCTCGGTGTGCGCCGCGGGATATTCGGCATGGAAGAGATCCATCAACTCCATGCGAAAATGGATCAGGAAATCATAGGTGCCGAGCACGAGCTGGCCGGCCGTCTCCTCGTGCAGATTTTTTGCGGCATATCGCGCCGTGGTTTCGGCATCGACCATCGCCTGTGCGTAGGGGAGAAAGGCGCGGCCCTGACGCGTCAGCTCGACCGATCGCGAGGTGCGCGCGAAAATCCTGAGGCCGAGCTGCTCCTCGACCCGGCGAACCCGCTTCGACACGACCGACTGCGCAAGGCCGAGCCGCTCGGCCGACCGCGAGAAGGATCGCGTGTCGGCGACGTCGAGAAGGCAATGGATATGATCGAGTTCGAGCATTTCACCTCGCTTACTAGGTAAGCTATCTCAATCGGGAATAGATGTCTCCTCTTTTTGTGCATGATCGATCGGAGGGCGGTGGTCAGTCTGGCTCGAGAAGAAAAACGGGAGAGGCTGGCGCATGATCGACGATATCGTCGAAGCGGCGTCCCGCGAGCGCGACACGGGCGACCATGACGAATTGACCGTCGTCAATTGGTGGCGCCGGCTTGCGACCGGTCGGGACAAGGAGATCGCCGTACTGGAGGCGGGCGAGGGCGTCAGCTTCGGCGATCTCGATCGCCGTTCGGCCGACCTTGCTTGGGCGCTTCTCGATGCCGGCTATGGCAAGGGCAGCCGCATCGCGCTGCTGATGGGCAACAGCGCGGACTGGATTGCGGCGTGGCTTGCGACGCAGCGCATCGGCGCGCTGGCGGTGTTCGTGAGCAGCTTTTTCGCCGAGCAGGAACTGCGCCACGCCCTCCGTCACGCCGATGCGCAATTACTGCTCCTCGATCCCGCCTATCTCCACCATGACTATCTGGCGCGGATGGAGACGGCGTTCCCGGACCTTGCGGCGCACGAGGGTTCGGGGCCGCTCTTGATTGACGAGGCGCCATATCTGCGGGCGGTGTGGACGAGCAAACCCGCCGCGCGCGCGTGGGTCGAGACCGATTTCGCCAGCGCCGCGCGAACGGGACAGCGCGTCGCCGCGCGCGCGCCGGCGCTCCTGGACCGGATCGCTGCGGAAATTCATCCCGCGGATGCCTCGGCGATCATCTATACGTCGGGAAGCACCGCGCATCCGAAAGCAGTCGTCCACCGGCAGGGGGTGGTCGCGGACAAGATCCGCTTCCTGGCGGGCAATAATGCGGTCATTCCGGCCGATACCGGGGCGGGAGACCGGGTGCTCGTCACCATGCCGCTGTTCTGGGTCGGGGGATTCCTGTCGTGCTTCGGGGCTCTCGAACGCGGTGCTTCGGTGGCCTTTTCGCCCGCCTTGCCCGCGGCCCGGTTGTGGGACGAGATCGAGACGATCGGCGCAACCCACGTCACCGGCCCCGATGCGACCTTGCGAAGCCTGCAGGACCATATCGGACCCGGCTGCCGGCTCGCCGACCGTCTGAAGCCGCAGAACAGCAACCAGATGGCATGGTTCCGCGGCGAGCAGGGCTATGACCCCGACAGCATCGGATCGGCTTTCGGCATGACCGAGACGATGGGACCGCACAGCGGGTTCCGGTCGATCGACGACACCTATGGCATGCAGGCCGGGAGCCTCGGCGGTGCACTTGGCCGGATGGAGCGGCGGATCGCCGACCCCGTGACGGAAGAGGATGTCGCGCCGGGAACCGAGGGCGAGCTGCGCGTCAGGGGACCCTGGCTGATGGAGGGATATTACAAGCAGCAGCGCGGCACGGGGCTCGATGACCGGGGCTATTTCCGCACCGGGGATCGCTGCATCATCGACGATGCCGACCGGCTGCATTTCGTCGGCCGCGACAGCGGCATGATCAAGACGTCGGGCGCCAATGTCGCGCCCGAGGAAGTCGAGAACGCGCTGCGCCAGTGCGACGAGGTCATCGAGGCGGTGGTCATCGGCATGCCCGATCCGGTGCGCGGGCAGCTCGTGGTGGCCTTTGTGGCGCCGCGGCCGGGCGCGGCGCTTGACGCGGACATGCTGCGCGACTGGCTGCGACCGCGCGTGTCGAGCTTCAAGATTCCGCGGCGGTTTCTGTTCATGCCGTTCGACGACATGCCGCGCACCGCGAGCAACAAGATCCACCGCGGCGCGCTCGCGGAGATCGCGGAAGCGCGCGCGCGCACCGACGAGGGCATTCCGACAAATTGATTGACCAAAACAAATGGGGAGAGATGCAATGCAGACAGTTCGGCACCTTCTGATCGGCGCGGCGGTCTGGCCGCTCGCGCTGGCGATTTGCGGTCCGGCGGCGGCACAGGATGCCCCCGCGCCGCCGGTCGACGAAACCGGGCGCGGCAACTCGGTACTGAACGAGGATATCGTGGTCACTGCGCAGCGCCGCGACCAGAATGTCCAGGATGTGCCGATCTCGATCACGGCGATCGGCGGCAACCAGCTCGCGGCCATGAACATCCAGGACGCGCAGCGGATCGTCGACATGGTCCCGAACTTCAAGGCAGCCGGGCTCGGCGGCGCCGGCGGCCCGCCCTTCTTCAACATTCGCGGCATCAGCTTCGTCGATTTTTCCAACATCAACGAGGCGTCGGTCGCGCTCTATATCGACGATGTCTATCAGGTCGCGCAGGGCACCGGGACGTCGCAGGTCTTCGATCTCGAACGCGTCGAGGTGCTGCGCGGGCCGCAGGGAACCTTGTTCGGACGCAACTCGACCGCCGGCGTCGTCCATTATATCTCGAAGAAGCCGGGCGACACGTTCGAGGGCGATATCAGCGCGCAATATGGCCGCTTCAACCAGGTCATTCTCCAGATGGCGGCGGGTGGACCCGTTGCCGAAGGGCTGCGCGCGCGTTTCGCGCTCAAATATAACCGCGACGATGGCACCCAGCTCGACCCCGTGTCGGGTCAGCGCTTCGCGAAGACCGACGCGCTTGCAGCGCGCGCGATCGTCCAGGCCGACCTGTCGTCGGCGGTCACTTTCGAAGCCAAGCTCAGCTATGCCCGCAACGACGGACAGTCGCCGATCCACCGGCCCTATTTCGTGCTCGATCCCAATAATCCGAGCGGCTATTGCGGCGGCCGTCCGGTGCCCGGCTCGGCGGCGGACCTCGCCCATGCCGCCTGTATCCTCGCCAACCGCGGCGTCAGCCGCACCGCGGGTCAGGCGTTCGACAATTTCAAGGCGACGCGGGGGCGGTCGGATGTCGACGAATGGCCATTCCGTTACACGAGCTGGGGCGGCTATGCGAAGCTCACCGCCGATCTCGGCTTTGCCGAACTGATTTCGATCACGGGCTATGAAAATTACCGTCAGGCCTTCAGCTATGACGGCGACGGGTTCGACAACCGGCCCTATGGCGGTTCGGGCTCGCGCGATCTCGGCATCTATTTCCAGTCCAGATCGGACACGATCTCGCAGGAGATCAGGCTTTCGGGACGCACCGACGGCGGCATACAGTGGCAGCTCGGCGGATATTATTACGACGCCGAGCAGCGCGCGGATTCGACGATCGCCGTCGACAATGTGAAGACCGACCTCATCGGCTATACCACGCATACGCGAAGCTACGCGGGGTTCGGCCAGGTCGACGTGCCGATCGGCGACAAGGTGACGCTGACGGGTGGGCTTCGCTACACCGACGACCGGCGCATTCTCGATCCGCTCGATTGCAGCCGCAGCATCACGAGCACGACCTGCGCGCCGACGCCGATCCCGCGGATCGACGATGGCGAGCTGACCTATCGCCTTGCCGCCGAGTTCCGTCCGGCGGACGATCTGCTCGTCTACGCGGCCTTTTCGCACGGCTTCAAGAGCGGCGGCTTCAACACCAATCGCAATCCGCTCCTGCGCGGGCCGGTCGGTTCCGAGGAAATCGACAATTATGAAGTGGGCTTCAAGAGCAAATTCTTCGACAATCGCGTCACGCTGAACGCGGCCGCCTTCTACTATAAATATACCGGCATCCAGGCCTTGATCGGGACGACCGATCCGCTGACCGGCGCATCGAATGTGCTCTACATCAACGCGGGCGATCCGCGCACCTATGGCGCGGAGGCCGAGCTGACGGCGAGCCTGACCGACGATCTGGAACTGCGCCTCGGCGTCGGTTATCTCGATACGAAGGTTATCGCGGACCCGAGCTTTACCGCCGATGGCCGCGTGCTGAATGGCAATCGCCTGCCGCAGGCGCCCGAGTTCAGCGGCAATATGATCCTGCGCTACAATATTCCGCTCGGTGACAGCGGCACGCTGACCTTGCAGGCCGACGGGCGCTATCAGACCTCGGTCTATTCGGGGATCGACAACGACCCGGCCGAACGCGTTCCGGCCTATGGCATCGCCAACGCGCGCATCGGCTGGAAGTCGGCGGACCGGAGCTATTCGATCGAAGCCTTTGTCGACAACGTCTTCGACAAGCAGGTTATCCAGCAGATGTTCCACAATACGCTGGGGTCGTTCCCGACGACGGTCACCGCGAACGCACCGCTGTTCGATTCGGGGTTCGGCGTCTGGGGCCGGCCGCGAACCTGGGGAATCCGGGCAGGTTATAGCTTTTGACGAACCCGAGCGTCGATATGTCCGCTGCGCAAGGGCAGGCCAGCCCTTCCGCGGCGGCGCGGCGCTATGCGCTGCTGCTGCTGTTCCTCGCCTATGTCGTCAACTATATCGACCGCCAGATCGTCACGATCCTCCAGGAGCCGATCAAGGCCGACCTGGGGCTCAGCGACACCCAGCTCGGGCTGATGACGGGCCTCAGTTTCGCGCTCTTCTACGCGACGCTCGGAATCCCGATCGCGCGGATCGCCGACCGGCATTCGCGGACGCGGCTGATCGCAGGGGCGATCACCTTGTGGAGCGCGATGACTGCTGCATGCGCCGCCGCGGGCAATTTCTGGACGCTGCTGATGCTCCGGATGGGCGTCGGGGTCGGCGAGGCCGGGCTCAGCCCGCCGGCGCATTCGCTTATTTCCGACTATTATGAGCCCGAACGGCGCGCGACGGCGATCGGCATCTATTCGGTCGGGATCCAGGTCGGCGTCTTCCTCGGGTTTCTCGCCGGCGGGGTCATCAATCACTTCTTCGGTTGGCGGATGGCGTTCCTCGTCGTTGGCTTGCCGGGGCTTCTGCTGGCGCTCCTGATCCGCTTCACGATGCGCGAGCCTCCGCGCGGGCAATTTGATCCGCCTGCGGATCGGGCCGGCGCGCCCGGCAACGAAGGCCTGTTCGCTTCACTGGCGGCGCTATGGCGCATCAGGCCGTTTCGATACGCTGCTTTCGCGTCGGGTTTTCATGCCCTCGTCCTTTATGGTCATGGCCATTGGGCGCCCGCCTATCTCGGGCGCCTCCACGCCATGCCGCTCCACGAGATCGCCTTCTGGCTGGCGATTCTGGCGGTTCTGCCGGGCGCGCTCGGCATCTGGCTCAGCGGCATCGCCGCGGACTGGCTCGTCCGCCGGTCGCCGAAGGGGCGGCTTTGGGTCGCGTCGGGAAGCCTTGCGCTGCTGATCCCGTTCGAAATTGCCTATGCGCTTGCGGGCAGCCCCGGGCTGGCGCTCGCGATGTCGGCGATCACCCATTTCCTCGGCGGCGCCTATCTAGCGCCGACGATCGCCTTCGCCCACAGCCAGGTCACGCCGCGCCAGCGCGCGTCGGCTTCGGCGGTGCTGCTGCTCGGGCTCAACCTGATCGGGCTTGGCATCGGCCCGATGCTGGTCGGGCTGCTCAGCGATGCGGCGACCGCACAGGGGTTCGGGACCGCGGGCCTGCGCTACGCGCTGCTCGCGATCATTCCCTCGCAGTTCGTCGCGCTGGCGCTTTTTCTCCGGGCCAACGCCATCGACGCGCCTCCGCTTCCATCCAGCAAGGAATAATGACCATGGCATCCCAAGCAACGCCGATCTGGTCGAAGCCCTTCTATCGGGGCTGGTTCCTGTTCCTGCTCACCATGGCCTATGCGCTGAACTTTCTCGACCGGCAGCTCTTGTCGATCCTGCAGGAGCCGGTGAAGGCCGAACTCGAGCTCAGCGATACGCAGCTCGGGCTCATCGGCGGGCCGGTGTTCGCATTGCTCTACGTCGGGCTCGGCGTGCCGATCGCGCGCCTCTCCGACCGCACCAACCGGGTGCGGATCATTTCGGGCGCGATCGGCCTCTGGAGCATCGCCACGGCGACATGCGGCCTCGCTGCCAACTTCTTCCAGCTCGCCGCCTCGCGGATGACCGTGGCGGTCGGCGAAGCGGCAGCGACCGCGCCGTCCTATGCGCTGCTCGCCGATCTCTACAAGAAGGAGCAGCGCGCGAGTGCGATCGGCATCTTTACGACCGGAACCTCGATCGGTTCGGCACTCGGCCTCGCGCTCGGCGGCTGGGTCGGCTTTACTTATGGATGGCGCAGCGCCTTTCTGATCATCGGCCTGCCGGGCGTGCTCCTCGCGCTCGTCATCTTTCTCACCTTGCGCGAACCGCCGCGCGGCTTCTCGGACGGGCGCAGCGCCGACGTGCCGCCCGCGAAATTCGCCGAGGTGGCAAAGCGGGCGCTCGCGACGCGGGCCTTTCCGGGGATCGCCTTTGCGATCGGCATCGCCAGCATTTCGGGCTTCGCGCTCGCGCACTGGATGCCGAGCTTCATGGTCCGCAGCTTCGGGCTCACCATCGCCGAGGCGGGGTGGCGCGTCGCGCTGGCTTCGGGCGGCGGCGGCCTTGTCGGCGGCCTCGTGGGCGGCTTCGTCTGCGACCGTCTCGCGAAACGCGACCGGCGCTGGTGGTGCTGGGCGCCGGCGATCGCCTTCTTCCTCAACATTCCGTTGATGCTGCTCCTGTTCCGCGCGACGAGCGCGACCGAAGCCATGCTGTTGATGGCGGCGGTGCTCTTTCTCTATCATTTCTGGGGCGGGGCAGGGCATTCACTGATCCAGAGCCTTGTTGGCGTCCGCATGCGCGCCACCGCCGCCGCACTGTTCCTGATGTGCATCAGCCTGATCGGACAGGGGCTGGGTCCGCTCGTCGTCGGTTTCGCGAGCGACCGGCTTCACGCGGGGGCGGGCGCCGAATCGCTGCGCTATGCGCTGATGGCGACGACGCCGGTCTGGCTCGTTGCGGGATTGCTCTGGATGTGGGCCGCGACGCGGCTGCGCGAGGAACTCGACAATACGCCCGAATGAACGTGGGCGCCCGCCGGGACTTCGTCTAGGGAATGGCGCCGCTCGCCTTGAGCGCGGCGAGGCGCGCCGCGTCATAGCCAAGGCTTGCGAACAACGTATCGCCGTCGGCGCCCACGGCGGGGGCCGGCTGCGGCACCGGATTGACGGTCGCCGAATAGCGCGGCGCGGGGGCAGGGTGCGGAACGCCCGCGACGCTCACGAAGGTGTCGCGCGCGACATTGTGAGGATGGAGCGGCGCTTCGCCGAGCGACAGCACGGGAGCGAAGCAGACGTCGGTCGCCTCCATCAGCGCGCACCATTCGTCACGCGTCTTGCCCGAGAACAGCGCGGCGACCTTTTCCTTGAGGGCAGGCCATTGCGCCTCGTCGAGTTGGGCATCGAAGGCGGGATCGGCATCGAGGCCGGTCTTTTCGCGGAGCAGCGCATAGAATTGCGGTTCGATCGACCCGATCGAGATGAATTTGCCGTCGGAGCAGGTGTAGGTGTCGTAGAAATGCGCGCCGCCGTCGAGGCGGTTCACACCGGCCTCGTCGCGGATCATGCCGGCGCCGTGGAACCACCAGCTCATGCCGGCCAGCAGCGCCGAGCCGTCGGTCATCGCGCAGTCGATGACCTGGCCTTCGCCGGTCTTCGCCGCGTGAAGCAGCGCGCTCGCCATGCCGAAGGCGAGCATCATGCCGCCGCCGCCGAAGTCGCCGACATAATTGACCGGCGGCACGGGCTTTTCGCCGGCGCGGCCGATGCCGTGGAGCACGCCCGAGAGCGAGATGTAATTGATGTCGTGCCCCGCCGCCTGCGCATAGGGGCCGAATTGCCCCCAACCGGTCATGCGGCCGTAAACGAGCTTCGGATTATCGGCGAGCAGCACCTCGGGGCCGAGCCCGAGCCGTTCCATGACGCCCGGACGATAGCCTTCGATGATCCCGTCGGCGCCGCGGCAAAGGTCGCGCGCAGCGTCGATCGCGCCATCCTTCTTCATGTCGAGCACGACCGACTTGCGATTGCGGCAGAGCGGGTCGCGCGGGTCCATGATGCCGCCGGGGCGATCGATACGGATCACCTCGGCGCCATGGTCGGCGAGCATCATGCCGCAGAAGGGGCCGGGACCGATGCCGGCAAATTCGATGATCCGGATTCCCGTCAGCGGTCCCGCCATGTGATTTTCCCCTGTTCTTTCCGCGGCGCGCTTCAGCCGAGGCGTTCGATGACGATCGCGGGGGCCATGCCGCCCGCCGCGCACATGGTGACGAGACCATAACGGCCGCCCGAGCGTTCGAGTTCGTCGAGCGCGGTGCCGATGAGGATCGATCCGGTGGCGCCGATCGGATGGCCGAGCGCCATCGCGCCGCCGTTGATGTTCACCTTCTCGCGGTCGAGATCGAGATCGCGGATGAACTTTTCGGCGACGACGGCAAAGGCCTCGTTGATTTCCCAGACGTCGATATCGTCCTTGGTCAGCCCGGCCTTGGCGAGCACCTTCTTCGCAGCCGGGACGGGGGCGTTGAGCATCAGCGTCGGATCGTCGCCGACATTGGCATAGGCGACGACGCGCGCACGCGGCTTGAGGCCGTTCTTCTCGGCATAATCCTTCGAGGTGATCAGCAGCGCGGCGGCGCCGTCGACGACGCCCGAGCTGTTACCGGCATGGTGGACGCCCTCGAAGTCGAGATCGGGATAGCGGCGCTGGATCTGCTTCTTGAAGGTGACGCCGCCGCCAAGATCGAAGTCGGCAAGCGCGCCGAAGCTGGGCTTGAGCGAGGCGAGACCTTCCGCCGTGGTTTCGGGACGCGGAAATTCCTCATGGTCGAGCGCGACGCTGCCGTCGGGGTTGTGGACGGGGACGACAGATTTCGCGAAACGGCCTTCCCTGATCGCCTTGTCGGCGCGCTGCTGGCTGACGAGCGCGAGCGCGTCGACCGCCGCGCGGTCGATTCCCTCGATCGCGGCGATCGCGTCGCCGCAGACGCCCTGGTGCGATTGCGGATGTATCTCGTCGAGCGCCGCGTTGCCCGCACCCATGCCGAGCGGCTTGAGGCCGGCATTGGCTTCTTCGGCGGCGAGCGTCGCCGTGTAGCTCATCATTTCGGTTCCGCCAGCGATGACGCAATCTTCCATGCCCGACATCACCGTTGCCGCGGCGAAGTTGACCGAGCTGATGCCGCCGCCGCAGAAGCGGTCGAGCGTGGTGCCCGAAGCCTTGACGTCATAGCCCGCCGAAAGCGCGGCCATGCGGCCGAGGTCGGTGCCTTGCTTGCCCTTCTGCGTCGACGTCGACCAGATGATGTCGTCGACTTCGGCGGTGTTGAGATTGTTACGGTCCTTGATCGCCTTCAGCACCGTCGCGGCGAGATGCTGCGGGTGGAGATGCGAGAGCGCGCCCTTGCCGGGCTTGCCGATCCCGCGCGGGGTACGGACGGCGTCGATGATATAGGCTTCGGTCATGGTCGGATTTCCTTGTGGTCAGGCGGGAATCTGGTTGAAGGGCACGCCCTTGTCGGGGCGGTGATCCTGCGGCAGGCCGAGAATCTTTTCGGCGATGGTGTTGAGCAGCATCTCGTCGGCGCCGCCGGCGATGCGGCCGGTCGGGGCGTTGATCCAGCTGTTGGTCCAATTATCCTTGACGAAACCATGCGCGTCATAGGCAAAGCCGCTGCTGCCCTGGAGGTCGATCGCGAGCTCCGACAGCTTCTGGCGCGAGCGAACCGAGACGAGCTTGTTGAGCGAGCCTTCGGGCCCCGGGGTCATTCCCGCCTGCATCATCAGCATCGCGCGCGCGGTGATCGCATCGAGGCCCGATCGCATCGCGTAGTTGCGCGCGATCTGCTGGCGGATGCGGCTATCCTCGATCGCCGGCTTGCCGCCGAAGTCGGTCGCTTTCGCAAGGTCGATGAAGAGGTCGAGGTGCGGACCGAAGCCGCCGCTGTCGGTCGCGACATAGCGCTCGATCATCAGCGTTGCCATCGCGACGGCAAAGCCGCCGCCGACGGGCGACATGCGGTGATCGTCACCGATCTTCACATCGTCGAAGAAGACTTCGTTCACATGGCTGTCGCCGCCTGCGAGCTTGATCGGGCGTACCGTGACGCCGGGGGCCTTCATGTCGACCCAGAAGTAAGTGAGTCCCTTGTGTTTCGGCACATTGGGGTCGGTCCGGGCGACGATGACGCCATAGTCGCTATATTGCGCCCAGCTCGTCCAGACCTTCTGGCCGTTGAGCTTCCAGCCATTGCCATCGGTCTCGGCACGCGTGCGCAGCCCCGCGAGATCGGATCCGCCGGCGGGCTCGGAAAAGAGCTGGCACCAGATTTCCTCGCCCTGCAACGCCTTCAATACGCGTTCGCGGACGAAATCCTTGTCTTCGCCGAACTGCATCAGGATCGGGACGGGCATGCCGAGCGAAATGCCGAAATAGGCGTTGGGGAAGCCGTGCTTCATCTCCTCGGCCTCGAAGGTCACCTTCTCGAGGTGCGTGAGACCCTGGCCGCCATATTCGGTCGGCCAGTTGATCCCGGCATAGCCGGCGTCGAATTTCGCCTTCTGATAGCGGCGTCCGAGCGCGAGGTCGTCGGCTTCGGAGAGCCCCTTGCGCGCACACTTTCCGAAGGTCGGCCTGACGCTCTCCAGCCAGGCAGCCGCCTTGGAGCGGTAGGCGTCGAGATCGCTCATGCGGCTTCTCCTGTCAGGCGGTCGACCAATATATCCTCCCAGAACAGGCTGTTGCCCTGTTCGAGCGCAAGGCTGCGCGCGCGGCGCATATGAAGATGGAGGCCGGCCTCCCAGGTGACGCCGATGCCGCCATGGACCTGCACGCAGTCGCGCGCGGCGGTGTCATAGGCTTCGGTCGCCGACAGGCGCGCGGCGGCGGCGGCGAGGATGAATTCGGGCGTTTCCGCGCGCGCGGCGGCATGGATGCAGTTGGCGCGCGCGAGTTCGACGAGACCATAAAGTTCGGCGATGCGGTGCTTCACCGACTGGAAGCCGCCGATGAGCTGGCCGAAGGCGCGGCGGGTGAGGGCATAGTCGCGCGCGACTTCCATCAGCGCCTCGGCGCCGCCGGTCTGTTCATGCGCGGTGACGACCGCCTGCAGCGCGAGGATGTGGAGCGCCGCGTCGCGCGCCGCCGAGCCGGTGACCAGCGCTTCGGCGGGGGTGCCGGTAAAGCCGAGATCGGCGAACAGGCGGCTGTTGTCGAAGCTCGCGATCGCGGTGCGTGCCACCCCGGCGAGTTCGGCGATCGCCAGCACCGGCATGCCGGGGCCGTTCGCGAAGACGATCGCGATGTCGGCGGCGAGCCCGCCTGCTACGCCCGTTGCCGTGCCGTCGATCCGGTCGTCGGTAAAGGTCAGCTTGGGGGCGGCGGGCAGGGCGTTGGCGCCCTCGGCAAAGGCGACTGCCCCGATGATCTCGCCGCTCGCCAGCCCGGGAAGCCAGCGCGTTTTCTGTGCATCGGATCCATAGCGTTCGATGGCCTTCGCGGCGCCGAAGCTCGAGGTCAGAAAGGGCGCGCCGCTCAGCGTGCGTCCGGCCTGGTGCGCGATGAGGCCAAGTTCGGCGAGGCCGAGGTCGAGCCCCCCATAGGCTTCGGGGAGGGCAAGCGCCGTCCAGCCTTGCTCCTTAGCCGTCTCCCAGAAGGCCGTGTGATATTCGCCGCTCGCTTCGAGCAGGGGGAGCAGCTCGTCCTTGCTCACCCGGGCCTCGAGCACGCGGCGCGATTCGGTCGCGATCGCCTGCTGCCCCTCGTCGTACAAAATCGACATAGCGGTCCTGTTCCTTCAGCGGATCGTATATTTCTTGGCCTTGTCGGCCATCAGCGCGGCGCGGTTCACCTGCGGCACGCCGACCGGATTGCCGATCTGGCAATATTTGAGCCCCTGCTGCAGCGCGACGCTGCGCGGCAGGTCGAGCGATTCCCAGATCGCCTTGACCGATCCTGCGGTCGCCGCGGGCGGCTTGGCGGCGATCGCGGTCGCCAGTTCGTGCGCGCGCGGCCAGAGATCCTCGAGCGTCGTGATTTCGCTGACGAGGCCGATGCGCAGCGCGGTGCCGGCACCTATCCTTTCGTCATTGCCGAGCAGCACCATGCGCAGCACGTCGTGGAGCGGCATGTGATAGGTCATACCGATCGGCTCGAGCGCGCTCGTCATCCCGTAGGTGACATGCGGGTCGAAGAAGGTCGCGTCTTCGGAGCAGATGATGATGTCGCTCTCGTTGAGCCAGTAGAAGGCGCCGCCGGCGGCCATGCCGTGGACCGCGGCGATGACCGGCTTCCAGCATTTCATCGACTTCGGGCCGAGATAGTTGCCGGGATCCTCGGCGTGCCAGATATTGTCGAGATCGACGACCGTTCCGCCGGGTTTCTGCGATTCCTTGACGTCGACGCCGGTGCACCACGCTTTTCCGGGGGCCGCGCGCAAGACGCAGCAATGAATATCGTCGTTGGCGCCGATCCACTTCCACAGATGTTCGAATTCGTCCATCATCCGCCTGGTGAAGCTGTTCATCGCGTCGGGACGATTGATCGTGATCGTCGCGACATGGTCGGCGACCTCGAGCAGGATGGTTTCATATTGCATGGCCAGCGAATCCTCTCCCGGCGTTTGTCATGGTTGACCTAGTTATACAACTCGCTATGACACAGAGGGCAACAACGAGGCAAGTCCCGCAATGAATTTCGACCTTAGCGATGAACAGAAAATGCTTGGCGAGCAAGCCCGGGCGCTGCTTTCCGACCTTTCGCCGTTCGACCGGCTTCGCCACCTGATCGATTCGGGCGCCGATTGGGACGAGGAACTGTGGCGCTCGCTCGCCGAGATGGGCTTCCTCGGGGCGGCGATCCCCGAGGAACATGGCGGACTTGGCCTCGGCGCGCTCGACCTCGGCGTGATCATGGAGGCGCTGGGCGCCGCCAATGCCGCGGTGCCCTTCATGAGCTCGATCGTCCTCGCCGCCGAGGCCATCGCACTCGCGGGCAGCGAGGCGCAAAAGGCGGCGTGGCTCCCCAAGCTCGCTTCGGGCGAAGCGGTGGCGACCTTTGCCTATGCCGAGGGGCCGGGCCCGGTGTTTGCGGCTGGCGTGCAGCTTCGCGACGGAAGATTGACCGGCAGCAAGTCTCCGGTCGCCGATGCAGGCATCGCCGACATTGCGGTCGTACTGGTTGCGGGCGGCGGCTTCGCGCTGGTCGAACTCGATCAGCCCGGCGTGCTGCGCACGAAGCTCGAGAGCTTCGATCAGTTGCGCCCGCATTATCGCCTCGATTTCATTGATGCGGCCGCCGAGGTCCTGCCCGGTACCGGTAAACTCGACCGGCTGATCGATCAGGCGGCGGTGCAGGCGGCGTTCGAAGCGGCGGGCGCCGCCGAAGCCTGCCTGACGATGGCGCGCGACTATGCGATGGAACGGCAGATGTTCGGCCGCTCGCTCGCCGGTTATCAGGCGATCAAACACAAGCTTGCCGACGTCGCGGTCGCGACCGAGCTGGCAAGATCGAACGCATATTATGGCGGCTGGGCCGCCGAATCCTCGCCCGACGACTTGCCCGCCGCCGCCGCGGCGGCGCGCCTTTCGGGCATCAAATGCTTCGAGATGGCGGCGCGCGAAAATCTGCAGGTGCATGGCGGCATCGGCTACACGTTCGAGGCGAACTGCCATTTCTATTATCGGCGCGAGCGCATGTTGGCGGTGCATCTCGGAAACCGCGGTTTCTGGGCCGACCGCCTGCTGAACGCGCAGCCCGGCAGCCAGGCAAAGGCGGTATAAGATGGATTTCAACGACAGCCCCGAAGAAGCCGGCTTTCGCGCCAAGGCGCGCGACTGGCTCGCAGCGCACGCCCCCGCGCATGTGCTCAAGCCGGGCGAGAAGATGCCCGATACCGAAGAGGCCGATCGCGGCCGCGCGTGGATGCGCGAATTGTTCGCGGGCGGCTGGTCGGGCCTGACTTTTCCGAAAGCCCTCGGCGGCGGCGGCCTTTCGGGGGCCGAGGCAGTGATCTTCTCCGAAGAAGAGGGCAAATATCACCTCCCCAAGGGGCCTTTCACGTCGATCGGGACTGGCATGGCGCTGCCGGTTATTGCGAAGCATGGCAATGACGAACAGCGCGCGCGCTTCATCGAACCGACGCTGAAGGGCGACATCACCTGGTGTCAGCTGTTCTCCGAACCGGCGGCGGGGTCCGATCTCGCGGCGCTGCGTACCAAGGCGGTGCGTGCCGATGACGGCTCGGGCGACTGGATCGTCAACGGCCAGAAGGTCTGGTCGAGCTGGGCGCATCTGACCGACTGGGGCATTCTCGTCGTGCGCACCGACCCGACCCTGCCCAAACACAAGGGGCTGACCTTTTTCGTCGTCGACATGAAGACGCCGGGGATCGAGACGCGCCCGATCCGCCAGATTTCGGGAGCATGCGAGTTCAACGAAACATTCCTCACCGATGTCCGGATTCCCGATGCAAACCGGCTCGGCGCCGAGGGCGAGGGCTGGGCCTGTTGCATGACGGTGCTCATGGGCGAACGCCTCGGGTCTGGCGCGCATCGCAGCGGGGTCGAACCGCTCATCGATTATGCCGCGGCGACCCCCGATGGCCGTGGCGGTACGATGCTCGACGACCGCGCGATCCGCCAGCAGCTCGCCGAGGCACTCGCCGAAGAGCAGGGCGAACGGTTCTTCCAGGCGCGCCTCAGGACGATGGTCTCGAAGGGCGAGAATCCCGGCGCGCTCGCGGGCATGGTCAAGCTCGCCTATGCGTCGCGCTACCAGAAGACCAATGGCCTCGCGCTCGAATTGCGCGGCCTCGCGGGCATCGCACCCGAGGCTGGCGATACCGCAACCGGCGACGTCCAGTACGACTATATCTATTCGACCGTGATGCGTATCGCGGGCGGGGCCGACGAGGTGCTGCGCAACCAGATTGCCGAACGTGTGCTTGGCATGCCCGGCGAGGTGCGGATGGACAAGGATGTGCCGTTCGATAGCCTGAAGGGCTGATCGTCAGGCGGCGAGCCCGGCCTTCCAGTCGCGGCGGATTTTCCTGGCGAGGCTCCATTTGTGGACCTCGGTCGGGCCGTCGTAGATGCGGAAGGCGCGAACCTCGCGGAACACCTGCTCGACGATCGTCTTGTCGGTCACGCCGGTACCGCCCATCACCTGGACGCAGCGGTCGGCGATGCGCATCAGCGCCTCGGACACCGCGACCTTCGCCATCGAGCTTTCGACCGTGCCGAGCGATCCGGTGTCGAGCACGCCCGCGCACCAGTCGATCATCAACTCGGCTTGCTTCAGGTCGATCATATTTTCGGCGAGCATGAAGCCGACGCCCTCATGGTCGATCAGCGGCTTGCCGAAGGCCTCACGGCGGTTGGCATAATCGGTTGCGATCTCGTGCGCGCGGATGCACGCGCCGAGCCAGCGCATGCAATGCGACAGGCGGGCAGGGGACAGGCGCACCTGTGCGTACCGGAATCCTTCGCCCGCCTCGCCGAGCATCTGGTCGGCGGGGATGCGGAGGTTGTCGATCGTCAGCGTTGCGTGGCCGCCGGGCATCGAACTGTCGATCGTGTTCGGCACCTCGTCGATGCGGATCGCGGGATCGGGCAGGTCGACGAGGAACATGCACGCGCCCTGTTCGGACTTTGCCATCACGATGCCGACGCGCGCGCCCTGCGCGCCGGTGATGAAGGTCTTGCGGCCATTGACCACCCAGTGATTGCCGTCGAGGTGGCACGTCGTCTTCATCATCGACGGGTCGGACCCGGCGCCGCCTTCTTCGGCAGGCTCGGTCATGAAAAAGGCCGAACGGACGCGGCCTTCGACCATCGGTTTCAGGAAGCGCTCCTTGAGTTCGGGGCTGCCTTCCTTGCCGAGCAGGTACATATTGCCCTCGTCGGGCGCCATCGTGTTGCACGCGAGCGGCCCGAGCGGCGACAGGCCGCTCTTGATCAGCACCACGGCGGTCTCGCCCTGATTGAGGTGGCTGCCGTCGGCCAGGATATGCGGGGTCAGCACGCCCGCGGCGCGGGCATGTTCGCGCATCTCCATCACCAGCTCGTCGGTCGGCGCGCCATGATGATCGCGGCGCGGGTCGCTCTCGTAGGGAATGATGCGTTCCCGGACGAACGCTTCGACCCTTGCGGCTATCGCGAGCGCGCGGTCAGTCTGTGTCATGAAATGTCCTTGCCGTCGGCTGCGTTCAAGCCGCTCTGCGCCGTTCTGCTGCGGCCTTCGCCAGCGGTCCGGCCAGATCCTTTTTCAGTATCTTGCCATTCGGATTGAGCGGCATCACGTCCATCACCAAAAGGGTGCGGGGCACCTTGTTGTCGCCGAGATGCTCCTTGCAAAAGGCGATGATATCGTCGGGCGTCGCGCTTTCGCCGGGGCGCAGCGTGACAGCGGCCGCAATGTCTTCGCCCAGCACCTCGTGCGGGACGCCGACGACCGCTGCCTGCTGGACCGCCGGGTGAAGGTGGAGCGCGGTTTCGATCTCGAGCGGCGTGATATTATAGCCGCCGCGAATTATCAGCTCCTTGGACCGTCCCGCCATGATGAGGTCGCCGTCGGCATCGACGAAGCCGAGGTCGCCGGTCTTGGTCCAGCCGCCCTTGAAGCTCGCCGCCGTCGCTTCGGCATCGTTCCAGTAGCGACGCGGATGCTTCTGCCAGCCGAAGATTTCGCCGACGACGCCGGGCTCGGTAATGACGTTTCCGGCTTCGTCGCGAAGCTGCATATGCGGCGGCAGTTTGCCGACGCA
The DNA here is from genome assembly GCA_964426485.1 of uncultured Sphingopyxis sp. Lineage (GTDB taxonomy): Bacteria > Pseudomonadota > Alphaproteobacteria > Sphingomonadales > Sphingomonadaceae > Sphingopyxis. The sequence goes on from CAYRQX010000001.1 coordinate 90,727, forward strand.
GCCGGGTTTGCGGACCTGTTCCTGGCTCGTCGTGCCCACGCCGATGCCGCCTTCGGACATGCCGTAGCTGTTGCGCATCCGGACGTGGGGCCAGAGCTTCAGCGCACGCTCGACCGAATCATGCGGCAGGGGCGCGGTGCCGGTCATCAGATACTTGACCCCCGCAAAATCATAGTTCGCGACGTCGGGGTGATCGAGGATCAGCCGCAGCATCGAGGGAACCAGATAGACGAGGTTCGGCTGCTTTTCGCGGACGAGGTCCAGAAAGCCCTTGGGGTCGAACTTCTGCTGGGTGATGGCGGTCGCGCCGCCGCGGGCGGGCAGCATGACGATGCCGATGTTGCCACCCGACCCGGTAAGCGGAAGGGCGCTCAACGTCGAGCGCGAACGGTCCATATTGTGACCTGTGACCCCGGTCATCAGGTCGGGGTGCGACACCACGACGCCCTTGATCTTGCCCGTGGTTCCCGACGTTCCAAGGATCTCCGCGTCGGCATTGGGATCGAGGCCCGCCTGATCGGGCAGAGCGCCGATGTCGCGCGGCATGGCATCGACGTGCCAGCTGCCCGCAAGATCGAGCTCCTTCACGAGGTCCGGCGTGTCGGTCAGGCAGAAGCGCGGTTCGCATAGCGCGGCATAATCTACGATTTCGCGGGGATTGAGGCGCGTATTGATCGGGCAGGCGATGCCGCCGGCGCGAAAGACAGCGAACACCGCGATCGCCATTTCGACCGCACGCATGTTGCTGATCGGCAGGAAGACGCGGTCGCCAGGCACGAGGCCTGCGGCTGTCAACCCGCCGCCGACTTCATCGGCCTCGCGGTCCCACTCGGCGAAGGTGATCTGCCGCCTGACGTCGTCGTGCGCGATCTCATTTGCCTGATGCGACGCGCGCACCTTCAATGCATCGCTGATGCGGCGAACTTCCATTGTGCACTATCCCCTTGCGTGACTTGTGAGGATATATTACCTAGTTATATAACTCGTGACAAGGGAGATATGCGGTGGCCGATACGAAAGAAGATATCAAGCAGAGCGACGAATGGCAGAAAGCCGTCGATTACGAGATCACCGACCATGATATCGAGCGCCAGCGCCAGCTGCTCGGATTCGATCAGGCCGCAAAGACCCGCGAATATATCCAGACGGCAACCGAAGATAATATCCGCAACTTCGCGCATGGCTGCGGTGACGACAATCCGCTCTATTGCGATCCGCATTATGCGAAGAAGACGCGCTGGGGCGGCGTTATCGCGCCCGGCATGTTCACCGGCATGATTAACCGGCCGATGAAGGGCGATCCCGTACCCGATGAGATCAAGGCGCTGCGCAAGAGCCTGTTCAAGGGCATCCACGTCTTTGTGTCGGGGTCGACCTGGGACTTCTATCGTCCCGTGCGCCCCGGTGACACGATCTACAGCTTCAACGGCGACGAGTCGGTCGAGGTGAAGAGTTCCGAATTCGCCGGCAAGTCGGTCATTTCGGTCCGCCGCGACGTCAAGGTGAACCAGCGCGGCGAAGTCGTCGCCGTCTATCGTATCCTGCGCGTTCTGACCGAACGCAAGACGGCGGCGAAGAAAGGCAAGAATCTCTCGATCCAGCCTGCGACCTACACCGAGGAGGAGTTCGCCAAGATCGAGGAAGTCTACGCGAACGAGAAGGTACAGGGCGCGGCGAAGCGCTGGTTCGAGGATGTCGAGCCCGGCGACAGCCTCGGCACGCAGGCCAAGGGCCCGCTGACCGTCACCGACGTGATCTGTTTCCATTCGGGCGGCTATGGTTTCGTGCCCTACGCGCCGACGGCCAACCGCCTCGCGCACAAGAATCGCCAGCGCATTCCGGCCTTCTACGTGAAGAACGAACATGGCATTCCCGACGTCGCGCAGCGGCTGCACTGGGATCCGGTGTGGGCGCAGGCGATCGGCAACCCGATGGCCTATGACTATGGCGTGATGCGCGAAAACTTCCTCTACCAGTATCTGTCGGACTGGTGCGGAGACGATGCGATCATCCTTCACGTCCATGACGAGATCCGCAAGTTCAACTATATGGGCGACGTCCAGACCGTGACCGGCAAAATTCTCGCCAAGCGACAGGAAGGCGGCCAGAATCTGGTCGATGTTGCGGTGGCCTTCACCAACCAGCGCGGCGAGGAATCGGTCCGCGCGACCGCGACCATTGCCTTGCCGAGCAAGGATAATGCCCTGCCGATGTATCCCGAGGTTCCGGCGGACCTCGCGCAGAAGGCGGCGAAGATGATGGCGCGGCACTGGGAACTTGGCGGCGATTGATCCGGCCTCCATTTCCTTGGAAGATTGCAGGGCAAAGGGGGACCATTCATGTCCGAAGTGCTGATCGACGATGATGCGGGCGTTCGCACCATCACCCTCAACCGGCCCGACCGGCTCAATGCGCTGACGGGCTCGATCATGGCGCCGCTCGCCGATGCGTGCGCCGATGCGGCGCGCGACGCGTCGGTCGGCTGCGTCGTCGTGACGGGCGCGGGCAGGGGCTTTTGCGCCGGGGGCGACCTCAAGGAGGGAGGCGCCGACAAGGCCATCGTGCCCGCCAACGCCGAGAGCGGCAGCCGTGCGGAGCAGAGCTTCGTGCGGCTGCGCGGTTTCATGGAAACTTCGCGCCTGCTCCATGAAATGGCGAAGCCGACGATCGCCATGATCAACGGCCCGGTCGCGGGCGCGGGCATCGGCATCGCCGGGGCTTGCGACCTGCGCTTCGCGGCGAAAAGTGCAAGCTTCCTCACCGCCTTCGACCGGATCGGCGCGGGCGGCGATTTCGGCTCGACCTGGTTCTGGACCAAGATCGTCGGCACCGGCGTTGCGCGCGAACTCTTCCTGCTGGGCGAGAAGCTGACTGCGGACGAGGCCTTTGCAAAGGGGCTCTACACGCGTCTGTTCGACGATGACGCCTTGCGCGACGAGACGATGAAGGCCGCCCGCCGGCTCGCCGACGGCCCGCGCATGGGCTACCGCTATATGAAAACCAACCTCAACAACGCCGAGGATTGGGCTTTCGAGGCGGCGCTCGATGCCGAAGCGCTCAATATGGGCCTGTCGACCAGCGCGACCGCGATGATCTGGCGCGAGAAGAAGAAGCAGGACGAACAGGGCGGTGGCTGAGCCGCTCGACCTGCGGATCGATGTTTCGGATGCGCTGCCCGCCGCGATCACCGGCGGCGAGCCGCTGCATATCGCCGCATGGGTGTTTATGCCCGACCTCTTGCCCGAAAAGCCGACGGTCGTCACGCTGTTCAACGGCGGGACCTACGATCGCCGCTACTTCCATTTCGAGGTGCCCGGACGCGAGGGCTATAGCTGCGCCGAATATCTGAGCGCGCGCGGCCATATCGTCATCCTTCCCGACCATCTCGGCATCGGCGCCAGCGACCGTGCGAAGGATCAGATGCTTGCGACGCGCGAGGTCGCGGCGCTCGCGCATCACACCGCGATCGAACGGATCTACGACGAATTACGCGATGGAAGGCTGGCGACGCTTCGGGAATTCGTGAAGGTCGGTGGCGGCCATTCGATGGGCGGGTTCATGACGATCACCCAGCAGGCGGCGTATCGGACCTACGATCTCTGCCTGATCCTCGGCTATACCGCCGACGGTGTGCACCTGACGTTCGGCGACCAGCTGGTGCGTGTGCATCCCGGCGATCTCGACCCGACCCAGCCCGACTATGACAAGCGCGACCGGTCGAAACTGCGCAAAAGCTTCCACTGGGACGATGTTCCCGAGGATGTGATCGCGGTAGATGACGCCCTGCTCGTCGAAGTGCCTTATGTGCTCTCGACGCAGTCGATCATGACCGGCATCGTTACCGCCGACGCCGCGAAGATCGACGTGCCGATCTATATCAACCTCGGCGAGCGAGATGTATCGCCGAACCCGCATGCCGAGCCCGGCTATTATTCCGCGTGCCGCGACATCACGCTGCATGTCCTGCCGCACTCGGGTCATTGCCAGAATTTCGCGACGACGCGTATCGAGATGTACGACCGCATCGACCGCTGGGTGCGCGACCAGGCTGGAGCCCCATGACCACCGAACATATCCGTATCGACCGCCATGAGGGCGGTATCGCCGCCGTTACTGTCGCCCGCGCCGATATCGGCAACGCCTCCTCGCCCGAGATGCTCGGCGAGATACGCGACGCCTTCGCCGCGCTGTCGGTCGACCGCGAGGTCCGTGCCATCGTCTTTGCCGCCGAGGGAAAACATTTTTCTGTCGGTGCCGATTTCGCTTTTTTACAGCGACTTACGGTCCTGTCCGCAAGCGAGATCAAGGATACCGTCTACGCCAATTTCCAGGGCGCGGCGCGCGCCATCTATCGCTGTCCGAAGCCCACGCTTGCGCTGGTGCAGGGCGCCGCCGTCACGGTCGGCTGCGAGCTGGCGCTGGCCTGCGATTTCCGCGTCGCTGCCGATACGGCGATGTTCCAGGAAAGCTGGATCAAGCTCGGCATCATGCCGCCGCTTGGTGGAACCTTCCTGCTCCCGCGCATCGTCGGCCTCGGCCGCGCGATGGAGATGTGCCTTCGCGGCAAGCAGGTGCGTGCTGAGGAGGCGCTCGCGATCGGGCTGGTGAGCGAAGTGGTAGGCAAGGACGGGCTTGCCGCGCGCGGTATCGAACTGGCGCGCGAACTCGCCGCTTCGGCCCCGCTCGGTTATGCGACCGTGAAACAGTCGATCCAGCGTGCGCTCGAGAGCAGCATGGAGGCGGAATGGCAGGCCAATCTGCCCAATCAGGCCTTGCTCCTCGGGAGCCGGGACCATCGTGAAGGGCTGGCCGCAATCACCGAAAAGCGGGCACCCGACTTCCGCGGCGAATAGGGTCAGCGGGGGCTGCCCGGCCCCACGAAAATCGTTTGCGTCCCTTTGGCATAGACGCCGTCGACATCGGCGAAGACCGTCTGCGCCAGCGCATGGCCGTTCCCCGCACCCTCGGTATGCGCATCGAGCAGGAACCAGTCGCCGCGCGGGAGGCGGAAGAACTGGATCGAGATGTCGAGATTGGCGTAGCTCCACTCGTGCGCGTGGGTCGCGCTGCCGACCCCGTTGCCGAAGTCGGCGAAGAGGCAGGCCTTGACGAAGGGTGACGCCGGCACGCCCGACACAATCTCGCCGTCCATGCGCATCCACGATACGCCGCGCCCGGGCTGGCGGACCCCGCCCATGATCGGGCGCGTCTTTATCGCTCCTGCCATGCTCGCGCCGATCAGGAAGACATCTTCGGGGACGTCGCCGGGAGCGGGATGGGGCTGGGGCGCCGGCAATTCGGGAGTGTCCATATGGCGCGCCAGGAGCACATGGGCTTGCGCTACGGGCTTGCCGGCGGCGAGCAGTTCGATCCGGTAGAGTTGCGCTTGCCGCCCTTGCCGGACCGGGACGATGCGCGGGGTCAGGAGAGTCTGCGGGACGATGCCGAGGATGTCGATCGTCAGCCGGCAAATCTCGAACTCGGGATCGAAGCCCGCCTCTCCGGCGACATGACCGATCAGCGCGCCGATCGGTCCGCCCGCGACAGCATTGGCGAACCATGGATTGCGGGCAAGACCGGAGGGGTCGAAGCCGGCGCCGTCGCGGACGAAATAATGGGGAATGGCGATCGTGTCGGTGCTCATCGGGCCCTCCCTAACCTTGGCCGTGCTGGCATACAACATATTTGACGTAGTTATATAACTCGGGCATAGGATTCGCCAGAAACGAGGGAGAGCGATCAATGGATTTGAGCTATGGTGAGGCCGCCGAGGCGTTTCGCGCCGAAGTTCGTGGCTTCCTGTCGGCGCACTGGCCGCCCGCACCGGATATGCGCGGCGCCGACCTCAAGCAATTTGTCCGGGAATTCCGCGCGCGGGCGACGGATGCAGGGTTCCTTTATCGCGCGATTCCGAAAATCTATGGCGGGTCGGAGCAGCCGGTCGACGTCATCAAGGCGCAGGTGATCCGCGAGGAATTCGCCCGGGCCCGTGCGCCGATGGAGGTCGGCGGCAACGGCATGAACATGACGGTGCCGACCCTGCTCGAAAAGGGAACGGAGGAACAGAAAGAGCTTTTCATCCGCAAGACGGTGTCGGGCGAATATATCTGGGGGCAGGGCTATTCCGAACCCGGGTCGGGCAGCGACCTTGCCAGCGTGCGCACGAAGGGCGAGCTGTCGGCGGACGGCACGAAATGGATCATCAACGGCCAAAAAATCTGGACGTCGCAAGGCATGCAGTCGACGCACATGTTCATGCTCGTGCGCACCGAACCCGATGCGCCCAAGCATGACGGCATCACCTATCTTCTCATCGACCTCGACCAGCCCGGGATCACGCGGCGGCCGATCCGCCAGATGACCGGCGAGGAGGGCGATCACACCTTCTGCGAATTCTTCTTCGACAATGCCGAAACCCCGGTGTCGTGGCAGGTCGGCGAACGCGGCCAGGGCTGGTACGTCAGCCGCACGACGCTGAAGCACGAGCGCGCGAGCATCGGCAGCGCCGACGGCCTCGGGCGCCAGTTCTCGAAGCTCGTCGAGCTTGCGCAGGAGGTCGGGCGCATCGACGACCCGATCGTCCGCGACAAGCTGGCGCAGATCGAGGGCTTTGTCCTCTCGCACCGCTATACGAGCTTCCGCCTGTTCAGCTGTGCCGCGGCGGGCGAAGATCCGGGTCCGGTTTCGTTGATGATGAAGCTTCTCCTCACCGAGACCGGCCATGAAATGGCGCTGCTCGCGCAGGAACTGATCGGCGAGCATGGCTTCGTCGAACCCGCCGGCGCCGGCGGGCGCGGCAACCGCGGGCCGCGCGGCCCCGAAAAATGGATGGATCAGATCATGGGCAGTCTCGGCAATTCGATCGCGGGCGGCGCATCGAACATCCAGCGCAACATCATCGGCGAGCGCGGTCTCGGCTTGCCGCGCGATCTCGCGATGAGCGGGGAGCGCTGACATGCACTTCCACCTGACCGAAGAGCAGACGGCGATCCAGGACGCGGTGCGCGGGACGCTCGCCGACAGCTGGCCGATGGAGCGCATCCACGCCTTTGCCGATGGCGATGCCGATTTCGACGGGGACAGCTGGCAGGCGATGATGGCGCTCGGGCTCGGCGGCATCTTGTTGCCGGACAGCGGGATGGGACTTCTCGACGCCGCGCTCGTCTGCGAAGTGGCCGGCGAAGCGGCGGCGGCGGGACCGCTGATCGGGCAGCTGCTGGCGGTCGCGGCGATCGCGCGCAGCGAAAATGAAGCGGCAAAGGCCCATCTCGAAGGGCTGAGTTCGGGTACGACGGTCGCGACCTTGGCCTTTACCGCCGGCGATCCGGCGGAAGCCGAACTGATGGTGCCCTGCGCCCGCAGCGCGCAGCTGTTCCTCATCGGATCGCGCACGGGAGGGATTGCGCTCGTCGAGGCGGGCGATGCGGTGACGATCGCGCCGGTGGCGTCGACCGACCGCAGCCGGCCGGTTTCGAAGGTGACGTTCGCGGGCGCGACGATGCTTCAGCTCTTCGCGCCCGAAGATCCGATGACGGCGAAACTCTATGCCGCCGCCCTCGTACTGGCGGCGGCCGATGCGCTCGGCGGCGCACAGAAAGTTACCGATATGAGCGTCGCCTATGCAAAGGAGCGCGAGCAGTTCGGCCAGCCGATCGGCCGTTTCCAGGGGCTCAAACACCAGCTGGCGCATATGGCGCTCGACGTCGAGCCGGCACGCGCGCTGCTATGGTACGCAGCCTATGCCTGGGACGCCGACCTGCCCGATGCGGCGCGCGCCGCGGCCATGGCGAAAGCGCATCTGTCCGACGTCTATGTCCGCGCCACACGCGCCGCGGTCGCCGCGCATGGCGGGATCGGATATACATGGGAATATGGTCTCAATTACTGGTTCCGCCGTGCCGTGTTCGATCGCGCCTGGCTCGGCAGCCCGTCGATGCAACGCGCCCGCGCGGCGAAATTGGCGGGATGGTGATATATGGCTGTTTTCTGTCTTGTCCCCGGAGCCTGGCACGGCGCATGGTGCTGGCAACTGGTCGCTCCGCTTCTCGAAGCGCGCGGCCACTATGTATTGCTCCCCGAACTGGTCTCGCTGGGCGAAGATTCGACAAGTCCCGCCGAAGTGACGCTCGCGCGCTGGGCCGACGATGTCGCGTCGGCCGTGCAGACGGCAGGCGAACCGGTAGTGCTCGTCGGGCATAGCCGCGGGGGTATTATAATCAGCGAGGTCGCCGAACGTGTGCCATCGGCAGTGGCTTGCCTTGTCTATCTCGCCGCTTTTCTGCTTCCCGACGGGAAAAGCGTCACCGACGTCGCGGTTTCGGCCGAGGACGAGGATGCCGGAGCTATGATGACGCCCGACGGACATGGCGGTCTGGCGATCGGTCGTGCGTTCGTGGGTCCGCGCTTTTACAATGAAACCGCAGCCGATTGGGTCGCGACCGCCGAGAAACTGGTGAAGCCCGAGCCGATTGCCGGGCTTACCACGCCGGTTCATGTGACCCGCCAGAATTTCGGGAGCGTGCCGAGGGCCTATATCGAGTGCCTGAAGGATATGGCGGTGCCGATCGCACTGCAGCGGACGATGCAGGAAGGCTGGCCGTGCGATCCGGTCGTAACGCTCGATTCGGATCATAGTCCGTTCTTTTCAATGCCGGAAGAGCTTGCCGATAGTCTCGACCAGGTCGCTGCCCAAATTGTGCGTGCGCCGGCATGACCGCCGACCTTACGTTCTCGCCTGCCGATGATCGCTACCACCAGCTGTCCGACGATCCCTTTGAGACCGAGACCAACTGGTGGTCGTTCAGCATCCCGGAGCGCAAGATCGGATGCTGGATCCATGCGCCCTATTATCCGAACCGCAAGAGCGTGACCTGGCGCATCTTCGCCTGGGACGACGAAGGCTATGACCCGGCGCGCATGGCCTATTACCGGAAGGTCGAGGAGGCGCCGATGCCCGACGATCCCGACCTTCGCGATATTGTCTTTCCGGGCGACGCGCACGGCGGCGGCTACAGTCTCAAGATGATCGAGCCGGGGATGAAATATCACCTGCAATATGATGATCCGGCGCGGGGCTTTGCGCTCGATTTCACGCACAGCGGGCTCCACGAACCGCATCGCTTTCCCCCCGGCAAACCGCCGTTCATGGCGACCCCCCATTATGACCAGCTCGGACATGTCGAGGGCTGGATGACGCTGCGCGGGGAAAGGATTCGGATCGACGGCATCGGGGTGCGCGACCGCACCTGGGGGCCGCGCGGCGGGCCTTATGCCGCGAGCCCCAAAGTCTATGCGAGCGATCTTGAGCGCGTGAAAAATCCCGGAGGCGCGCGCTGGCGCGAGATCGAACGCGAGCGCGGGCGAGGTCGCATCCAGTATATTTTCGGTCACCGCCGCGACGGGACCGGCTTCCTGGGCTTCGTGCGCGTCGCCGACGGCGATGCCGAGGGCTGGGCGCCGATGAACGCCGGCTGGATTCGCCGCGACGGTTCGTTCGGCAGCCTGATCCCCGCGCGTTCGCGGATGCGCTGCTTCCGCAGTCTGAAGACCGGCTGGTCGACGCATATGCAGGTCGAACTGGTCGACGAACAGGGTCGCGAAATGGTCAGCGAAGGCTTCGTCGTCAGTACGATGAGCGAAGCCGGCTATGGCGTGAACCAGCTTATGCGCTGGGATATCGATGGCGGGATCGGCTGGGGCGAAGACCAGGACGTATGGAACCCCGCCCATTTTACGCGCATGCTCGATGCCTTGAAGACGACGGCCTGATCCAATGTTCAAGCGATTGTCGTTGCCGCTGATGTGCGCTCCGATGAGCTTCGCCTCCTCGGTGCCGCTCGCGGTCGGCTGTTGCCGCGCCGGGGTCATCGGCGGCTGGCAGGGCGGGTCGGCAACTTCGGCCGAAGTCTTCGAGGATTATCTGAAGGCTCTCGATACGATCGGCGGCGCGCCGCCGATCGTCAATATTCCTGCGCGCTGGGGCAGCGACCCCAGGGCCGCGCCGCGCCTCGACCTGCTCGAGCGCTACCGCGTTCCGCTCGTGCTCTCGAGTATCGGCGACCCATCGGCGCTCGTCGAGCGCGTCCATGGCTGGGGCGGGCGCGTCGTTCATGATGTGACGACGATGCGGCATGCCGAAAAGGCGATTGCCGCGGGCGCCGACGGTTTGATGCTGACCTGCGCGGGTGCGGGGGGACACACGGGCTTCCTCACTCCGATGGCGTTCGTTCCCGCCGTACGCCGCATTTTCGGCGGGCTGCTGATCGTCGCGGGCGGCATCGCCGACGCGCACGGGATCGCGGCGGCGCTTGCGCTCGGCGGCGATATCGCCTGCATGGGGACGCGCTTCATCGCGACGCCCGAGAGCGGAGTGGTCGAGGGACACCGTTCGATGATCCCCGAGGCCGGTGTCGACGACATCGTCGCATCGGCGGCGATGAACGGCGTTCCGGCGCACTGGATGCGGCAGTCGATCGAGGCGGTCGGGCTCGATACCAGCGCGTTGCCCGATGTGCGGTCGGACATGCCCGCGGGCGTGATGCCGTGGCGCGACATCTGGAGCGCCGGCCAAAGCGTCGGACTGATCGACGGGGTCGAACCGGTCGCCGATCTGGTCGCCCGGCTGCACGGTGCCTTCGATGCGTTGCCGGCGGTTCCCGACTGGCGCGCGCGGCTTGCCGCCACGGCCGCCGGCTGGGGCTAATCCATCGTCAGGACGATCCGGCCGGCGCTTTGTCCAGCTGCCGCATCCTCCATCGCCGGCCGGAATTCCTCCAGCCTGTACGACCGCGCGATCGCGGGACGAAGCGATCCGGCGGCGGCGAGCGCGAACAGGGTATCGCGATTGGCTTCGCTCTTGAGGGGCTCGAAGATCCCGAATTGCCGGACATCGACCCCGATCAGGCTTGCGCCCTTGAGCAGCGGCAGATTGGTTCGCAGCGCGGCAATCCCTGCCGGAAAGCCGACCACAAGATGCCGGCCGTTCCATGCCAGCGAGCGAAAGGCGGGATCGGTCGCATCGCCGCCGACGGGGTCGAAAACGACATCGATGCCCTTGCCGTCGTTCGCAGCCTTGACCGCCTCACGCCATGCCGCGCCGCGTGCCTCGACCGCCGCGTCGGCGCCGCCCGCAAGCGCAAGGGCGCGTTTCGCGTCGCTCGATGCCGACCCGATCACCCGGGCGCCCAGATGTTTCCCGATCTGGACCGCCGCATAGCCGGTGGCGCCCCCGGCCCCGAGGACCAGCAACGTCTCGTCCGGCTGCAGCCCTCCGCGGTCGACAAGCGCGTGCCAGGCGGTGGCATAGCTTACGGGGAATACCGCCGCTTCGTCGAACGAGAGGGCGGCGGGCATTTTTCGCACCATGCGCGCTGGCAGGTTCGCCGCCTCCGCGAACAAGCCGCCCCAGCCGCTGGCAACCACCCGGTCGCCAACCGCGAAGTCCGCGACCTCGGCGCCGACGGCCTCGACCACTCCGGCACATTCGCTGCCAGGTATATAGGGCGTCGGCGGCTTGACCTGATAGCCCCCGGCGGCGGTCAGCACGTCGACGAAGCTGATTCCGGCCGCCTTGATCGCGATGCGCAATTGCGTAGGCGAGGGCGGCCCCGGATCGCGAAGCACGAGGCGATAATTTGCGGGCGGTCCCAGCGTGTCGGCGATGACGGCGCGCGATCCGGCGGTTCTGGCGTCCATAGCTTCCTCTTGTCTGTTGTGATAAAGAAGTATAACTAGGTTATATAAGAGTTGAAGGGGATAAGCGATGGGATTCAAGACGCGGATTACCGAGATGCTGGGGATCGAACATCCGATCGTCCAGGGAGGCATGCAGGCGGTCGGCACCGCCGATATGGCGAGCGCGGTGTCGAACGCGGGCGGGCTCGGGATCATTACCGCGCTGACGCAGCCGAGCCCGCAGGCGCTGCGCGACGAGATCGAGCGCTGCCGGTCGATGACCGACAAGCCGTTCGGCGTGAACCTCACGGTCTTTCCGACGATCCATTCGCCCGATTACAACGCCTATGCCGACGCGGTTGTCGAAAGCGGGGTCAAGATCATGGAAACCGCGGGCACCCCGGCAGTCCGGGAGATCTGGGCGCGGGTGAAGCCGCACGGGGTCACCATTCTTCACAAATGCACCGCCGTCCGCCACGCGCTGTCGGCCGAGAAGGCGGGCTGCGACATTATTTCGATCGACGGCTTCGAATGCGCGGGGCATCCGGGCGAGGATGATATTCCCGGCCTCATCCTGATTCCGGCGGCCGCCGACAAGGTGAAGATTCCGATGCTGGCGTCGGGCGGTTTCGGCGACGGCCGCGGGCTGATCGCGGCGCTCAGCCTCGGCGCCGAGGGCATCAACATGGGCACCCGCTTTTGCGCGACGAAGGAAGCCCCCGTGCACGACAATGTGAAGCAGGCCTATGTCGATAATGACGAGCGCGGCAGCTTCCTGATCTTTCGCAACTTCAAGAACACCGCGCGCGTCGGCAGGAGCGAAGTGAGCGAGGAGGTCGTTCGCCGTCTCGCTTTGCCCGACGCGAAGTTCGGCGATGTGCAGGAACTGGTCGCAGGAACCGCGGGCCGCGAACTGCTCGCAACCGGCGACCTCTCGAAAGGCGTTTTCTGGGCCGGCATGATTCAAGGGCTGATCCACGACATCCCGACCTGTCAGGAACTGATCGACCGGATTATTTCGGAGGCCGAAGCGATCCTCGACCAGCGGCTCGCGGGCTTTCGCACCTGACCTAACGCTGTCCGCCATCGACGCGCAGCAGCGCGCCGGTGGTGTAGGACGACGCAGGGCTGGCGAGCATCAGCGCGGCGGTCACGATTTCGTCGGGGTTCCCCGGGCGACCAAGCGCGACCGGCTGCTTCTCGCGTTTGCGTTCGTCCCACGCTTCGGAGATGTCGGTCAGGAAGGGGCCGGGGCTGATCGTGTTCACCCGCACCTTGGGGGCATATTCGCGGCTCAGCGAAACTGTCATGGCATTGAGCGCCGCCTTGGCCGAGCCGTAGGGCACGACCGTCGGCAACGCCATCAGGGCGCCCGAAGAGCTGATGTTGATGATGCATCCGCCGTCGCCCTGCGTCATCCGGTGGGCAACCTGGCTTGCGAGCCGGAAGGGGCCCTTGAAATTGAGGTTGAGCACGGCGTCGAACAGGCTCTCGGGCATTTCGTGGCTGGGACAGGCGGGCGACATGCCGGCGTTGTTGATCAGGATATCGACGCGCCCGAACCCGGAATAAGCAGCGTCGATCAGCGCGTCGATCTCGTCCCAGCGCCCGCAATGGACGCCCCACGCCATCGCCTCGCGTCCCAATGCGCGGCATTCGGCGGCGACGGCCTCGCAATTTTCGACCTTGCGGCTGGCGACGATCACATCGGCACCGCGCGCGGCCAGTGCCTTGACCATCCGGTAACCGAGCCCGCGCGACCCGCCGGTGACGAGCGCGACCTTGCCGCTGAAATCGAAGAGCGGATCGGGGATCATGCGGCATTCCTCTGCCTGATCGCCGCGAGCCGCGTCGGGATATGCTCGCTCGGGAACAGGCCGGGGGCGGGCTTCGCTTCCTTCAGATAGGCTTTCGCGACCTGCGCCTTGTGCACCTCGGTCGGACCATCGGCGAGCGCAAGGCTGGGCAGTCCCATCCACATGTCGGCGAGCGGTGTCTCGAGCGTCACGCCGAGGCTGCCGTGGAGCTGGATCGCGCGCTGGACGATGTCATGATAGACTTTCGCCATCTGCACCTTGCACATCGCGATATGGGTGCGCGCGGCGCCGTGCGGCTCCCGGCCGGCTTCGACTTCGTCGATGATCCATGCGGTCTTGAGCACGAGCAGGCGGAATTGTTCGAGCTCGATGATCGAATCGGCGATCGCGCCCTGCACGAACTGGTGCTCGCCAAGCTGCTTGCCCTGCGTGCTGCGCGACACGGCGCGCTCGAGCATCATGTCGATCGCGCGCTGGCACTTGCCGACGGTTCGCATCGCATGATGCACCCGTCCGCCGCCGAGCCGCGCCTGCGCGACCTTGAACCCCTCGCCGGGACCGCCGAGCATCGCGTCGAGCGGCACGCGGACCTTGTTGTAGCGGATATAGGCATGGATGCCGTCGTTGCGCCCCTGCGCGTCGCCCATCGTCTGCGAATGGCGGATGAACTCGATTCCCGGCGTGTCCGTCGGCACGATCAGCATCGACATGCGCCCGTGCGGCGGGTTCTCGGGATTGGTTATCACCATCACGATCAGGAAGGCGGCGTAGCGGGCGTTCGACGAGAACCATTTCTCGCCCTCGATCACCCATGCGTCGCCCTCCTGCCAGGCACGGCAGGTGAATTCCTTGGGGTCGGCGCCGGCTTGCGGTTCGGTCATCGAGAAGGTCGACACGATGGTGCCGTCCATCAGCGGTTGCAGGTAGCGCGCCTTCTGTTCCTCGGTCCCGAACATCGCTAGGATTTCGCTGTTCCCCGTGTCGGGCGCGGCGGTGCCGAAGACGGTCGGCGCCCAATAGCTGCGCCCCAAAATCTCGTTCATCAGCGCAAGCGTGAGCTGGCCATAGCCCGGCCCGCCAAGTTCGGTGCCGAGATGGCATCCCCACAAGCCCTGCGCTTTCACCTGCTCCTGCAGCGGCTTCATATAAGCGCGCGATTCCCTGTTCGCGACGTCGTAGGGCGCGCCGTGCCCCGGAAAGAGCAGATCCATCGGCTCGCATTCTTCGCGGACGAACGTCGCCATCCAGTCGAGCCTGGCCTGCAGTTCGGGTTCGATACGAAAATCGATCATGCGCGTTCCTTGATTTAGCCGATGAGGCGAATGAGCTTTTCGGCCTCGGCGAAATTGCCGCGCACCAGCCGGTCGAAGAAGCGGCCGGTCTCGGCGCTCAAAATGCCCTTGGCGGCCTGCGCGACCTTATATTCGAGGATGCAGCCGCCCTTGAACATCGCGAGGATGAGGTAATAGTCGAAGCTCGCCATGTCGCGACCGGTGCCCGCGGCATAATGCGCCATCAATTCCTGCCGCGTCGGCCAGTCGCCGACATTGTAAAGGGCCTTTTCGGGGACATGATCGGGAAAGCGGTCGTCGCGGATGCTGTTGCAGAACCAGGCGAGGTCGAGCAGCGGATCGCCGATCGTCGACAGTTCCCAGTCGATCAGCGCCGTCAGCCTGCATGGCGGGTCGAAGGCGAACAGCGCGTTGGGGGTGCCCACATCGCCGTGAATGATGCCGGCTTTGAAATCGTCGGGTATGTTCGCCCGCAGCCAGTCGCGCGTCAGCGCATAGCCCGGCAGCTCGCGCCAGTCGAAATCATAGAGCTGCCTGTAACTTTTGATCTGGCCTTCCCAGCGATCGACCTGCCGCTCGAGGAAGCCGTCGGGGCGCCCGAAATCCTCGAGTCCGATGGCTTTGTAATCGACATTGGCGAGCGCGATGAGCCCGTCGACCATCGCGAAGGGCACTTCGCGAGCATGTGGAAGGGTGTCGAAAGGGGGGCGATCATGGATTTTCCCGTCGGTCAGGTCGGCGGGCCAGCCATCGACGAGATCCATGACATAGAAAGGCGCACCGATGACATCGGGGTCGGCGCAGCTGCCATGGCAGACGGGGTGGGGGACGGCGGTGCCGTTCAACGCGGTCAGTACCCGCGCTTCGCGCAGTACGCTCTTTTCGCTGCCGGGCGGCGGGACCGCGGGCGGGCGGCGAAGGATCAGCGGCGTGCCGCCGCGGTTCAGCGACAGGATGACGTTCGACGTCCCGCCGTGAATCTTCTCGATTTCGAGCGGTCCGTTGCCGAGCGAGGGAATATGCACATCGAGCCACGCCGTCAGTCGCACGCGATCGGCGAGCCCTTTCGCGTCGTCGCTCACCGGTCTTCTTCCCTCAGATAGGCTTCGATCCCGCTGCGGATCGTGTGAAGCCGATCGGCGGCCTCGGCGAAGGCCGCGCTGTCGATCCGGTCGAGCACGGCCCTGGTCACTGCCTGTGCGCGATCATGGTCTGCGGTCTTCAGCGCCCGCCCCGCGTCGGTCGCGGCGATCAGCGAGGCGCGCTTGTGATCGGGATTGCCCTCGAAGGATGCGAGACCGAGTTCGACGAGCCGGTTCGCGGCGCGCTGCACGACCTGACGCGGATGGCCGAGGCTGCGGCCGATCTGGGCCGCGGTCGGGGCGGTGTCCGCGTTCACCACCGCGGTGAGGACGGTCAGTTCCATCTCGGCCAGCCCGCTTGCGGCGCGCGTGTTGGCGTAGAGGGCCCGCATGCGTCCGCGCAAGCGTGCGACCTCGTCGGCGAATCGTTCGAAATCGGTAAAGCGCGTCATATTGACACTATAGTGTCAAATCGGAACTTTTGTGTCAATATCTTCCAGGCTCCGGTCGGAGACTGCGGTCAACGCGTCGCCATCGGCCGAAAGAGCGATGTCCCGGCCTGCCAGTCGACGCGCACGCGGCGATGCGCGAAGCGCCAGCCATCGGGCGTCCGGACCAGCCGGTCGTCATAGGTGCCGCTATGATCGGGGCCATTGTCGCTCGTCACGGCAAAATAGCTGCGCGCGGTGGCATGGTCGCCATCGAGTTCGATCAGGGGAAGCGTGACATGATGACGAACGAAGCTGATCGCGGGATTGCGCGTTCCGCCCGAGAGGGCGGACGCGACGCCTGCGGGGCCGGTTCCTTCACCGCCCGGAAATTCGAGTATGCCCTCTTCGGCAAAGCAGGCCGCGAGGGCGTCGATCCGGCCGCGGTCGCCCGAATAGGTATAGCGCGCCAGAAGATCGAGGATTTCGATCCGGTCGTTGATCATATCGGTCATCCTGCCGGAACCATTCGCATCGTCGCGGTGGTCGTCCTGTTGCCGTTTGCATCGCTTGCGTACAGGGCAAGATCGATGCTTTCGCTGTCGCGCGACACCACGACGCCACCGCATTCGATCGGTCCCGGAAAGGTCGGCTCGAGATACCGGACCGAAAATTGCGCCATGCGCGCCCGCTCGGGCGGCAACCAGATTTCGACCGACCGGCACATATGGGCAAAGGTCAGCCAGCCGTGCACGATCACGTCGGGAAAGCCGCTTTCGATCATGAAGGGACGGTCCCAATGTTGCGGGACATAGTCGTCGGCGGCGCCCGCATAGCGCACAAGGTCGCCGCGCGTGACGACGACCGAGAGGCGCGGGATCTGCTCGCCCGGTGCGATCTCGCCGAACGCGCGGGTCAAAGGCTCACCGCGCTGACGCGGACGGTTGCGACATGCGCATCGGCCTGGTTGGTCAATTTCATCTCCGCGGTCTGAAACAGCATCGGTCCGCGCTTTCCCTCGCGAAGGTACGCATCAACATAACGGGCGCTCGCCCGTATTTCGTCGCCGGCGAGGATGGGCGCGCCGAGTTCGGCAATATCGTCGCTGTGGAGAAACATCGGCAGTCCGACGTCGAGGTCGATCAATCCGGCGATGGCCTCGGCGCAAAAGGTCGAAATATAGGTGGGCGCCGCAACCGGGCCGTTGGTCCGGTCGAAATATCTTGGATCGGTCTGGCCGGTGGCTGCGGCGAATTTGATCAAGGCGCCGGCCTCGATCGTGCGCACGAGCGGCCCGCGCGTTTCGCCGATACGCATTCTGAGTTTTTCAAGGACCGCCTCGAGCATCCACTTATCTCACTTAGTATGAGATGTCTTGACACCAATCGGCAGGGCGCGCAAGTTTGTCCTGTGGCAGTTCCATCCCATCATATCGTCGCTCGACCGCCGCCTTTCGAGCAGCCTCCGTTTCCCGGCGACATTTTTGCAGGACAGACGGTGCTTGTCACCGGCGGCGGGTCGGGGATGGGCCTCGCCATGGCGAAGGCCTTTGCGCAGGGCGGAGCCCGCGTCGCGGTAATGGGGCGCAGCATCGAGCGTGCCGAGGAAGGCGCCGCGCAGATTGCGGCGCTCGGCGCACGCACCCATGCGATGAGCTGCGACGTGCGTTCGCCCGAGGCGGTGGCGCAAGCCTTCGACGAAGCCGAAGCGGTGCTCGGGCCGGTCAGCCTGCTCGCCAACAACGCCGGGGCGAATTTTCCGGTGCTGGCGGAGAATATTTCTCCCAATGCCTGGGCGGCCGTGACCCGCATCGCGATCGACGGCACCTTTCTCTGTTCGGCCGAATTCGCGCGCCGGCGCATCGCGCGCGGAGAGGGCGGGGCGATCGTCAACAACAGCGCGCAATATATCTGGACGGGTTTCCCGGGCGATGCGCACAGCGCCGCGGCGAAAACCGCGCAGGCGACGATGACGCGAAAGCTGGCGGCAGACTGGGCGCCCCATGGCATTCGCGTCAATGCGGTCGCGGCCGGCTTTTTTCCGCACGCGGACTCGGTATCGGGACGCCGCGACGACGGCATCGAGCCGCTGCAGGCGATGATCCCGGCGGGGCGAACCGGCAGCATCTGGGAATTCGGCTGGCTTTCGGCGATGACCTGCACGCCGCTGTTCGGCGACATGACTGGGCAGGTCATCGTGCAGGATGGCGGCGAGAGCTTGCGCCGGTCGCTGATGATGCCCGACTTCGTGCCGCCGCGCGAACGCGTCGACGGGCCATGGGGCTGGCAATGACCGGCTGGCTCGCGGGAAAACATATATGGATCGAGGGTTCCAGCCCGGCGATTGCCGCTGCTTGCAGGGCGGCGGGCGCGACGCTGACCAGCGACGGCGATCTCGATGTATGGGTGCATGTGGTAGCGGTCGGTGCCGCGAAGCCTGCGCATGAGATCGCCCACGCCGAGTGGCGCGCCAGTCTGGGTGCCGGCCTCGACCGCCGCTTTCTCGGCGCCAAAAGCTTCGCCGACGCCTGCCGTGCGCGCGGGGTTGGCGGAGCGGTCCTCTTCGTGGGCGCGCCCGAACAGGCGCTGGGCGCCGATCAGGCGGCGGCTGCGGGCGCGCTCGGCAATCTCACCAAGACGCTCGGGGTCGAATGGGCGCGCGACGGAATTCGCGTCAATTGCATTTTGACCCGTGAAGATGGCGCGACGCTGGGAAATCTCGCCGCCTATCTGGCCAGCGATTATGCCGCCTATGTCACCGGTGCCGTGATCGGGATTGCGCTCGATGACTGACAGGCGCTCCCTGCCGGCCCGGCGACGTTGCGAGGTTGCAAGGAAGACCCTAAGGACACAAGGGTAATGCAGTTAAGTTAGACAACTCCGGGCAGGGGCAAGGCTTGTGAATATGGAAAATGGCAGCGCGCGCATCCGGGTGCCGAAAACGTCCGAACTGGTTGCCGACCAGATCAGGGCCCAGATCGTCCGGGGCGAACTCAAGGAAGGGGATTCGCTCCCGCCCGAAGGCACGCTGATGGCCTCGCTCGGCATCTCACGGCCTACCTTGCGCGAGGCCTTCCGGATTCTGGAGGCTGAAAATCTGATCAGCGTTGTGCGCGGTTCGCGTAGCGGCGCGCGCGTGCACCAGCCATCGACCGAGCTGGTCTCGCGCTATGCCGGCTATCTTCTCGAGGCGCAGGGAACGACGATCGCGGATCTTTATGCCGCACGTCTCGCGATCGAGCCGACGGTGGTGCGCTGGCTTGCAACGGCCAAGGGCAAGACGCCGGGCATGCCGCAACTGAAGCAGGTTCTCGCCGAGCTTGGCCAGATGATGCAGGACGAGCGCTATGAAGAGTTTATCGACAATGTGTCACGCTTTCACCAGACCGTCGTCGAGGCTGCGGGCAACAAGACGCTCAGCTTCATGAGCCGCATGCTGCTCAATCTCGCGCGGACGCACCAGAACGACTATCAGCGCCGCCATCCGCGGACGACCGAGGACCGGCTCAAGAGCTTGCGCGTCGGGTACAAATCCTATGACAAGCTGGTGACGCTGATCGAAGCCGGCGATGTCGAGGGCGCGGTATCCCACTGGCGGCTTCACCTGCGCAATGCCAACGAAACCTGGGCGACGCGCGGCGAGGGCGAGCGGATCGTCGACTCGCTGCACGGATGACCCCGACCTTCATCGACGCCATGATCGCCGCGGCGGCGGCCAACCCGGGTGCGTCGCTGACCGTTGCCTCCGATGTCAAACCTTGCACCGCTTCGCTGGGCGACGTCGTAGCATCGGGCCGCCGGATGGGAACGCGCATGGCTGCGGCAGGTGTCGCGCCCGGCGATATCGTCGCCTGTATGTTGCCCAACTGGCGCGAATGGCTCGTCGTCGCCGTTGCCGCCGCGCAGAGCGGGGCGGTCCTGCTGCCCATCGTGACGATTTACGGCGCGAAGGAGCTGGGGTTCATCCTGCGTCAGTCGGCCGCCAAATGGCTGTTTACGCCCGACATGTTTCGCGGGGTCGATTATGGCCGCGTCGTTGCCGAATGCGGCGACCTTCCGGGACTCGATCGGCACGTCGCGATCGGCCAGGAATTCGACCTCCTCGAAGCCGAAGGGCCGATCGCAGATCCCGCGGCGGTCGCCGGCGAAGACCTTGCCTTGCTCGTCTATACCTCGGGCACCACCGCCGAGCCCAAGGGCGTGATGCACAGCGCGCGCGGATTTCTGGCGGAACTGGAAACGGTGCGCGCGATGCGCGGGGGAACGGACGACGAAGCGGTCATCTCCCCCTGGCCGCCGGGACATGTGGCCGGCGCCTTGTCGATGTACCGCTTCCTTTGCCAGGCGACGCCGCTCGTCCTGATGGATCAGTGGGACGCCGCGCTCGCGGCAGCGCTGATCGACCGGCACAAGGTGACCTCGACATCGGGAACCCCGTTTCACCTGAGCGGGATGATTGCCGCTGCCGACGAACATGGTCACGACCTGACCTCGCTCCGCCAGTATCTCGTCGGCGCGGCGCCGGTGCCGCCGTCGTTGATCGAGCGTTGCCAGCGGCAGGGTCTCGCGGTCTATCATTGCTATGGATCGAGCGAGCATCCGACCGTCACCTCGGGCGCTGTCGACGACCCGCTCGACAAGCAGCTTCATACCGAGGGCCGGGCGATGCCGGGGTCGCAGATGCGTTTCGTCGACGACGACGGCAACGATGTCCCGGCCGGCGAAGATGGAGAAATCTGCACGCGAGGTCCCGAACTTTTCATGGGCTATCTCGACCCCGCGCTCGATGTGAGCGCCTTCCTGCTGGACGGCTGGTATCGCACGGGCGATATCGGCCGGCTCGACGAAGGCGGCTATCTTCTGATCACCGACCGCAAGAAGGACATCATCATTCGCGGCGGCGAGAATATCTCGTCGAAGGAGGTCGAGGCCGTGCTATTGAGGCACCCCGCGGTCGCCGATGTCGCGGTCGTTGCGGCGAAGGACGAACGTATGGGCGAGGTGGTACACGCCTGCGCCGTTCTCGCGCCGGGTGCCGCGCTATCGCTCGGCGATGTGCGCGATCATTTCGGTGCCGCCGGCATCGCAAGGCAAAAGACACCCGAGCGGCTGACGATCGTCGCCGAGCTGCCGCGCAACGCATCGGGCAAGGTGCTCAAGCATCAGTTGCGCGACACCTAGCGTTTCTTCGATTCGCCGAGCGGGACGAGCGGGAAGAGAAGCTGCCGCCACCAGATGTGCTCGCCGCCGGGCAGGCCATAACGCCAGGGACGGCCCTCGGGGACATGCAGCGTCCCGAAGATGCGATCGTAGAAGCTCAGCATCGTGCAGAAATTGCGATAGGCCTTGCCGTCCTTGCCATAGCCATGATGGGTATGGTGGATGCGCGGGGTCACGAATATCCATTCGAATGCCGAGACGAAGCGCGCGCCGCCGGGGATGTTTTCGACGATCATGTCGTCCCAGCGCCAGTCGCTGTGGGTGATCGCGTTCCACGCCATGATCGTGATGTAGAAGACCGTCGTCGACGCGGTCATGCCGAGATAGAAGCCGACCGCCGCGACCCAGGTATAGGCATGGACGAAGGGCCAAAGCAGGTTGGTGCGCCACATCAGCGTGACGTTGACATAGGGGGCGCTGTGGTGGGTGCGATGCATGCCGTGGAGCCAGGGGTGGCGGATCGTGTCGTGCGCCGCGCGGTGGATCCAGTATTGGCCGAACTCCGCCACCAGCAGGAGCCCGAGGAAGCCCGCCCAGATCGGCGCGCCGGCAAGCGCGCCCTTCCCCGACGGCAAGAGAAGGCCGACGACCCATGCGGTCAGCCAGGCCATGCCGATGCGCGTCACCTGCGATCCGACGATCACCGATCCGATGATGAGAAAATCCTGTCGGCGGTGGACGCCCTTGTGGCGGCCCGTGGCCAGTTCGATGATCAGTATCGCCGCGACCAGCACGAAGATCCAATGTTGTGGCTGCATCCCGTTTCTCCCGTTTGCGCGAGCATCGATCCCATGGCTCAGGGAATAGGTCCAATGCATAATTATTGCTGTTTCAATGCAGACGCTGCATGGACGGAATATGGACCTGCGCAAACTTCGTCACGCCGTCTTTGTCGCCGATTGGGGCAATTTCACCACCGCGGCCGCGCGGCTGCACCTGTCGCAGCCCGCACTCAGCCGCAGCATCCAGACGCTCGAGGACGAATTGGGGCTGAAGCTGTTCGAGCGGGTCGCCGCGGGGGTTGTGACCACCGTCGCCGGAGCGGCCGTGATCGAGGAAGCGCGCGGTCTGCTGGAACAGGCCGACGGGCTGAGAGCGCATGCGCAGCGGCTGTCGCGCGGGGAAACCGGCCGGGTGCGCATCGGGGTGGGGCCGATGTTCGCGGGTCTGCTCACCGACTATCTGCGCGATGTGTGGCAGCCTCTACAGCCCGTCGAGGTGCAGGTGCACATCCTGCCGGTCGAGCGGCTGGTCAGCCGGCTACTCGCCGACGAGCTCGATTTCTTCGTTGCCGATGGCCGCGCGGCGCGGGATCATCCGGCGATCGCGGCCGAGAGGGTGGGCGAGATGCCGGTCGGCTATCATGTCCGGCAGGGGCATGACCTTGCGGGACGCAAGCGGCTGACGGTGGCCGATATCGCCGCATATCCGCGCGCCTCACCCAATTTGCCGGCGGTTCCGCTCGACGCGGGCGACGCGGTACGCGCATCGAGCCGTGCCGACGCGGGACGTCTCTTTTGCGAACAATTGCCGACGCTCGTCGAGCTGACCGTGCATAGCGACGCCGTCCTCCTCGCGCTTTCGGCGGCGGTCGCCGGAGAGATTGAGGCCGGGCGCCTTGTAACGCTCGACATTGCCGGGATAGCCGGCTGGTCGGCGCAGATCGTCATCGCGCGCCGCGCCCGGCTCCATGCGACGCCGACCGTCGAACGCTACGCCGCAGCGATGGCGGACCATGTCCGGCGTTGCTGGATCGAGCGCTAGTTGCGCATGATGAACCCGCCGTCGACGTTGAAAGCCTGACCGGTGATCCAGTCGCCGGCGGATGAACAGAGCAGCAGCAGCGCGCCGACGAGCTCCTGCGGTTCTCCGCGCGGTTGCTTGACGACGCGCGCCATCGCCGCTTGGACGAAGGGGCTTTCGTCGGGGGTGAGGGCCTTGCCCGCGTCGGACATCGTCATCCCTGGCGCGATCGCGTTGACGTTGACGTTCATTCGGCCAAGCTCGGTCGCGAGCGTCGTCGTGAGGCCGAGCAGCGCGACCTTGCTGATCCCGTAGGTCGTTTGCGCGGGGAAGGCGCCCGCCGAAATCTGGTTGACGATCTTGCCGCCGCCGCGTGCCTCGAACAGCGGAACGGCCGCCTTGGAACAGATCAGCGCACCGGTGAGGTTGACGCGCATCAGCCGGTCGAAGTCGGCGATGCTTGTCTGGATCGCCGGCGTGCCGACCGCTTCGACCATCAGCGCGGCATTGTTGACGAGGATGTCGAGCCCGCCGAACGCGGACATGGCGGCGTCCATCATGTCGGCAACCTTCGCTTCGTCGGTAATGTCGACCTCGACGGCGATGGCCTTGCCGCCGGCATCGTTGATCTCGCCCGCGACGCGCTCGGCGCCATCCCTGTCGAGATCGGCGACGACCACGCTTGCACCCGCATTGGCCAGCCCCACGGCATAAGCACGCCCGATGCTGTTGCCCCGCCCGCCGGCGCCGGTCACGATCGCGACCTTTCCGTCGAGACGGAAGCGGTCATTGGTGAAATCGGCCATGTTCAGCCCTCCTGCTTCGGAAAGATCGGCGCGCCGACGCCGAGCGTGACGGTCTTGTAGTGCAGGAATTCGTCGATCCCCGCCTTGCCGCCTTCCTTGCCGAAACCCGAAATTCCGACCCCTCCGAAAGGCGTGTGCGGATTGATCTGGAATCCGCCATTCGCATAGACGCCGCCGGCGTTGAGACGCTCGGAGAGGCGATGAACGCGCTGGACATCGTTCGACTGGATATAGGCGGCAAGGCCATATTCGCTGTTGTTGGCGATCGCGACGGCTTCGTCCTCGTCGTGGAATTTGATCACCACCACAGCAGGCCCGAAAATCTCGACCTGGCTGATTTCATGGTCGGGATCGGCATCGACGATCAACGTCGGTTCGATGAAATTGCCGCTCGCGAGTTCGCCTTCGCAGCGCCCGCCGCCGAGCAGGAAGGTCGCGGCCTTGTCGGCCCTCGCGCGGTCGAACATGCCTGTGATGCGGTCGACGGCCGCCTTGTTGATCACCGGGCCGACCATTACCGACGGATCCATCGGGTCGCCGACCTTGAACTGGCCGATGATCGCCTTCAGCCGCGCGACGAAATCATCGTAGATGTCGGCGTGGACGAGCTGGCGGGTGGGAAGGGCGCAGCCTTGTCCCGACAGGCAGCCGACGGTCCAGAACACCGCGCGTTCGGCCGCCGCCTGGATGTCGCAATCGGGGAAGACGAGGCTCGCCGACTTGCCGCCGAGTTCCATCACGCTCGGCTTGATCTCCTCGGCGCAGGCGGCGAGGATCTTGCGCGCCGTGATCGGTCCGCCGGTGAAGCTGATCTTGCGGATCTTCTTGTGCCGCACGATCGCGTCGCCCGCCTCGGCGGTGCCGGGGAAAATCGAGAGGACACCGTCGGGCAGGCCCGCCTGCTTGCACAATTGCGCGAAGAGTTCGGGGGCAAAGGGCGTGATTTCGGCGGGCTTGCAGATCACGCAATTGCCGGCGGCGAGCGCAGCGCAAACCTTCATCCCGAGCGAGATCAGCGGGCCGTTCCACGTGATGATGATCCCGACGATGCCGATCGGCTCGGGCATGGTGTACGACAGTTCGCCGCGCGTATCGAAGGTGCTGATGAGTTCGCCCGAGAGCTTGTCGCACCAGCCCGCATAATAGCGTGTCCAGCCGACCGCGGTATCGACCCCGCGCTCGCCGACCATCAGGGTGGTGCCGCCGTCGAGCGCCGCCATGCGCGCGAGGTCGGCCTTGTTCGCTTCGAGCAGGTCGGCGAGCCGGTTCAGTATGTCGCGGCGCGTCTCGGGCCGGGTGCGACGCCATTGTTCGCGCACGGCCTCGGCCTTCGCGACGGCTTCCTCGACCTCGCGGGCGCCGGCGAGGGGAATGTCCGCCTGCACGCGTTGCGAGACCGGGTGCAGATGCGGATGCGTTCCTCCGCTGCCGCTCGTCCTCTGTTCGCCGCCGAGATGGAGGTGAACCGCGGGTGCTGCGCTTGCCATGTCAATTCTCCCGTTTGTTGTGCTCAGGCGTTCCACGCCAGATGCAGATGTTCGAGCGCCATGACGCTGCCGCCACGGCACGTTTCGTCGCCCTGTTCGATTTGTCGGAAATGGCCGATCTTCGCGAACCAGGCGCGATAGAAGACGACGAGTTCGAGCCGCGCGAGGTGCAGGCCGAGGCAGGTGTGGATGCCCGATCCGAAGGCGGCGTGACGGTAGAATTGCCGTTCGACCGACACGGTCCGGGGGTCCTCGGTCAATCCTTCGTCCCAGCCCACGAGGGGAAGCGGGGCAAGGATCGAGTCGCCGGCCCGGAGCAGCGCGCCTTCGAGTTCGATATCCTCGACGACGTAGCGCGGCGTCGCGACAAAGGCATAGCGACGCAGCAGTTCCTCGACGAGATTGGGGATGACCGCCGGATCGTCGATCGCGCGCTGACGCAGCTTTTCATCGTGCGCGAGATGCCGCATGCCGAAGCACATGGCGTTGGCCACGGTATCGAGCCCGGCGAGGAACATCAGGAAACCGATCGACATCAATTCGTCGAAGGTGGGTTTGCGTCCGTCGATGTCGCTGGCGATGATCTTCGACACCATATCGTCGCGCGGCTCGGCCATCCGCGCCTGAAACAGCTCGGCGAGATGGCCGAGGATGATCTGTGCCAGCCGGTGCCGCTCTTCGGCGCTCGCGCGGGCGTTGAAGAAGTCGACGACGAGCTGGCGAAATTCGGTGAATTTCTCCATCGGGAAGCCGAATAATTCCATGAAGACCGCAACCGGAAGTTTCGAGGCGATGTCGGCCATGAAATCGCATTCCCCCCGGTCGATCACCGCGCCGAGAAGCTCGTCGGTCCACTCGCTCACGCGCGCTTCGAGCGGCGCGATCGCCTTCGATTCGAAAAAGGGACGAAGCATCTGCCGGTACGGTCGGTGCTCGGGCGGGTCGAGCATTTCGGGGATCATCATCGGCTGGTTCGGATTGGGCGGGATCGAGAGGATGCGGCTCGAGAATTTCTCGGGATGCCGAAGCACCTGCGTCACCGCGGCGCCGGTGTTGCACACCCAGTGGCCGCCGTGCGCGTTGGTCCAGAAGACCGGCGGCGCGGTGGTCTTCAGTTCCCAGTATCGCGCGTGGCAATCGGCAAGCAGGCCGGGGTCAGCGATATAATCGAATTCATGGATCGGCGAACGCGCCGGGGCCTGCGACTCGGTCATTTTTTCTCTCCCGTTGACACAAGTAAACGGTCGTTTACATATGAAGTCAACTAGGGAGCGACAATGGCGACGATAAATTCCGACACGCGGACACGCGACGCCGATCGCACCCGGCAGGCAATCCTTCATGCCGCGCAGCAGATTTTCGCCGAAAAGGGTTTTGCCGAAGCGGGCATTCGCGACATCACGGCGCGGGCGGGGGTCAACCAGTCGCTGGTCAGCCGCTATTTCGGCGGCAAGCTCAAATTGTTCGAAGCCGCGCTCGAGGCGGCGCTCGATCCGCGATTGATGACCGATCTGCCCAAAGAGGATTTCGGCAAGCGGATCGTCGCGCGTTTTGCCGACGAGCGAGCGGGGCGTATCAGCCCGTTGCCCATCATGTTCGGCGCTGCCTCGGACAGCGAGGCGCGAGCCATCGCAGCGCATCTGCTGCGCGACCGCGTGTTCGAGCCGCTCAAGACCTGGTTTGACGGTGAGACCGCGGCGGTCAAGGCGGCGCGCTTCATGATCGTGTCGCTCGGTTTTTTCGCCTATCGCGACCAGCTTCCGCTCGCCGAATTTGCCGGCGCGGTCGATCCGGGCCTGCGCCAATGGCTTGAAACCGAATTTCAGGCGATCGTCGACGAGTAGGACGGACCGCGGCGCCGGTCAGTATCTCGGGAAAAGCTGCGGATTCCGGTCGAGATGGTAGCTGCGCTGATGCGAATTGGGATAGCTTGGCGGCGGCTGGCTCGCGCGGTCGAGCCGTTCGATCTCTTCCGCGGAGAGCGTCCATTCCGCTGCCGCCAGATTGTCGTCGAGTTGCGCGTCGCTTCGGGCGCCGACAAGGATCGACGTCACGCCGGGCCGGGCGCGAACCCAGTTGAGCGCGACCTGTGACGGCGTCGCGCCGTCGTGGTCGGCGGCAATATCGCGGAGCACCGCGACGATCGCCTCGCCGCCGCGCCGATGATAGGAGCCGATACGGCCCGTCTCGCCGAGCCGCGTTTTTTCCCCGCTGCTTTCCGCCCCGTCGAACTTGCCCGACAGATAGCCTTGTGCGAGCGGACTCCAGACGAGCGCACCGACCCCTTCGCTGACACCGCAGGGCAACAGCTCATTCTCGGCGTCGCGTGCCAGCAGTGAATATTGGATCTGCTGGCCGATGAAGCGCTCTGTTCCCAGGCGGTCTGCCGTCGCCAGCGCCTTCATCAATTGCCAGCCCGCATAGTTGGAACTCCCGACATACCGCACCTTGCCCGCCCGGACGAGATCGCCGAGCGCACGCATCGTTTCCTCGAAGGGAACCAGACCGTCGTGGCAATGGACCTGATAGAGGTCGATCCAGTCCGTCCCCAGCCGCCTCAGACTGGCGTCGCAGGCATCGATGATATGGCGGCGCGAAAGCCCGCGGTCGTGCGAGCCGCGGCCTATCGCGCCGAACAGCTTGGTCGCGACGATCGCCGATGGTCGTTTGTCGCCGAGCGCCTCGCCCAGGATCTTCTCGGACTCGCCGCCCGAATATATGTCTGCCGTGTCGAACAGCGTCACTCCGGCCTCGATGCAGCGATCGACCTGACGCCGTGCACCCGCGATATCGGTCACCCCCATGCCCTTGCCGCTGCCGAAGGTCATCGCGCCGAAGCTCAGAACGGACAATTCGAGGCCGCTGTTGCCGAGAAAGCGTCGTTCCATATCCTAAATGGCTCCTTCGGCGCGCAGCGATGCGATCTGCGCTTCGTCATATCCCAATATTCCGCGCAATATCTCGTCGGCATGCTGGCCGAGCGTCGGCGGCGCGGCGGGCTCGCGCACCGGCGTTTCCGACATGCGGATCGGGTTGACGATCATCGGTAGCCGGTTTCCGTCGGCGTCGGTTACGGTGCGGACGAGGTCGCGGCTCACGATCTGCGGATCGCGGAAGGTCTGGTCGACGGTATAGATGGGCGCGCAGATGATATCGCCCGCGACCAGAGCTTCGTACAAGTCGCCGAGCGCCCAATTCTTCAGGCTTGTCTCGATCTCGATCTCGAGCGCATCCTTGTTGGCGAAACGGATCGCGCGCGTCGCGAAGCGCGGATCGTCGAGGAGGTCGGTGCGATCGATGATCTTGCAGAAGGCTTCGAATTTCGGTTCGGCGCTCGCCTGGATGTTGATCCTGCCGTTGCGGCACGAGTAGGTTTGCGCGGGAGCCGACCCCGATGCCGACGTACCCAGCGGCTGCGGTATCTCGCCGCTCATCAGATAGTCGATCGCGCGGTGCGACATGGTGGCCACCGCAACGTCGAGCAGCGACATGTCGATATATTGCCCTCCGGCACCGACCATTTCGCGTGCCCGCAGCGCTGCCTGGATCGCGTTGGATGCGTAAAGGCCGGTAATCAGGTCGGAGATGATCAGGCCGATCTTGGTCGGCGGCTGATCGGGCTCGCCGGTGATGCTCATCATCCCGCTCATCGCCTGGAACACGCTGTCGGTGCCGGGACGGGGCGCATAGGGGCCAGTCTGGCCGAAACCCGTCACCGAGCAATAGATGATATCGGGATTGATCTCGCGGATCGCTGCATAGTCGAGCCCGTGGCGGGCGAGATCGCCGACCTTGAAATTCTCGACGAAGATATCGCCGACGCGGGCGAGGTCGCGAACCAGCTGCCGGCCACCTGCTTTGGTGAGGTCGACCTCGATCGATTTCTTGTGCCGGTTAGCGCCGATGAAATAGGAGGAGATGGGAAGATCCTCTCCCTCTTCGTCCTTGATGAAGGGCGGGCCGTAATAGCGCATCTCGTCGCCGCGGTCCTTGCGTTCGAGCTTGATGACCTCGGCGCCGAGGTCAGCCAGCATCTGGGTCGCAAAGGGGGCGGCGAAGGTGCGGCCAAGATCGATCACGCGCACGCCCTGGAGGGGAAGGGGGGAAGTCATGATTTTGTCAGTCTCCGGCGGCGTGCATCGCGCGCAGTTTTTTTGATACGAGGCCAAGCATGATCAGCACGAGGGGTGCGAACACGACCGAAACGACGATCAGCGCCATGCCGAGCTGGCCGGGATCGCGCAGCATATAGTCGCTCACGAATGCGGTGAAGGGTGCGCCGATCCCGCTGCCGACGACGGTAACGATAGCGAGGAAAATCGCCGAGACCTGGCCGCGCAGATGCTGCGGGGTGTGAATTTGCAACGCCGATACGGCATAGCCGAGGAAGGGGTAGCAGAGCACATAATAGATGGCGTTGAGGATCAGGAAGATCCACGGATCGCCGCTCCAGAGCGCCACGATGTTGATCGGCACCGCGATCACCACACCCCATATCTGATAGCGCGTGTGGGCGTCGGCGATGCCGCGGCGATAGAGCCAGTCGACGAGCATCGCGCCGCCCACCTGGCCGACGGCGGCCGCGAGGATGTGCTGGATACCCCATGCGAGGCCGACCTTGCCGACGTCCCAGCCGAATTCGCGGACCATGAAGGTCGGCGTCCAGGCGGCATAGGCGTTGGTGATCACGTTGAGCAAGCCGAACCCGAGCGGCAGGCCGACAAAGAGCATCGGATGGCGCTTGAACAACTGGCCGAGCGGGATGCCGTGCGGGCTCGATCCGCTCGCGGCGGCAAGACGGGCTGCTTCGCGGGCGGCCTTGCGATCATATTCGCGGACCATCAACACAAGCGGGGCGAGCAATATGGTGATGCCGCCGACGGCGATGAAAACGAGTTGCCAGGGGCGTATGTTGCCAACGACGGGCAGATGGACCTCGCCCGCCCCCGCCGCGAGATGGACGATCGCGCCGCCGAGCACGACGGCGAGCCCGCCGCCGATCACGGCGCCCAGCGAATAGACTGCGATTGCGGTCGACAGCCTTTCTTTGGGAAATTGCTCTGCGATCAGCGAGTGCGCGGCAGGCGTCAGCGCCGCCTCTCCCATGCCGACTCCCATGCGGCCGAGCATCAGACCCGGAAAGCTGCGTGCCAGACCCGACCCCAAGGTAGCGAAACCCCACAGGGTGACACCCGCCAGCGTAATCCAGCGCCGCGAGAAACGGTCGACCAGCCAGCCCATCTGCAGGCCGCACAGCGCAAAGAACAGACCGAAGGCCGGTCCCATCATAAGGCTGATCTGGAAATCGGTAAGGTCCAGATCGCGTTTGAGCGGCTCGACCATCATGGTGATGATCTGCCGGTCGATGAAGGAGAAAATGTAGAGCAGCAGAAACAGCCAGATCATCGGCCATCCGCGAAGGAAACCCCTCGCGGCTGTGCCGGGTTCGACCGCCGGGCCGCCATCAGCAATGTGCATGATCGTTCCTCGATTACGGCACCGCCAGACGGCGCGCCGGGAAGAAGGCTCCGTCGGGCCGGCTTGCGCCGGAC
Organism: uncultured Sphingopyxis sp.; assembly: GCA_964426485.1. Classification (GTDB taxonomy): domain Bacteria; phylum Pseudomonadota; class Alphaproteobacteria; order Sphingomonadales; family Sphingomonadaceae; genus Sphingopyxis. The sequence goes on from CAYRQX010000001.1 coordinate 121,826, forward strand.
CCCGACGGAGGAGGTGGAGGATCAAAATTCAAAGGAAACCCGTCCGCCGAATGTCCGCGGCCGGCCATAGAGTGCGGAGTCCGCCGTTCCTCCGGCGAGGACGTAGACGGTATAGGTCTCGTCGAGCAGATTCTTGCCCCACAGCGTGAAGGTGAGATTGGGGTTCGCGAGACGGAAGCCGATCTCGCCGTTCACCAGCGTTCTTGCACCTTCGACAATCCGGTTGTCGGCATCGCGATAGCTTTTGCCGGCATGATAGGCATTGGCGGACAGGAGCAGGCTGTTGCCATTGTCCAGTTCATACTCATAGTCGAAGCCGGAATTGACCGAGAAGAGCGGCGTGCGGATGATCTTGTTGCCCGTCGCGTCGAAGGTGATGATGCGATTTCCGCCCGTCGGCAGCGGCTCGTAACCGACCGCATTCTCGAAGTCGGTAAACTCGCCCCAGAGCTTCGAAAAGCCGAGCCGCACGTTGAGGCCGCGTGTCGGGCGGCCGAACAACTCGCCTTCGATGCCATAGATTTCCGCCGCACCCGCATTTTGCAGCGTCGACAGATTGTTGATGCGGATGTTGACCTGCATGTCGGTATAGTCGGTGTAGAAGGCGGCGAAATTGGCGTTGAGCCAGCCTCCGAGCTTGAGCTTGGTGCCCAGTTCATATTGCCAGACATTTTCCGGATTGACCGGGACGGTGCTGAAGGTCGATGCCCCGAACAGCCCGGATTTGAAGCCCTTGCCGGCCTTCGCATAGATATTGGCATCGCTGTTGATGCGATATTGCAGCGTCGCGGAGGGAGTGAAGACTTCCCAGCGATGCTCCGCCTCCAGCGTCGCGCCGCTGATATTATTCTCGATGAAGAAGTCCTTGTGCTCGTTGGTGTAGCGCCCGGCGAGCGTCAGCGAGAGGCTGTCGGTGAAATCATAGGTTCCCTGTGCATAGATGGCGACCGAATCGGTGCCGACGTTCGAGGTGACGTCGCTGGAGCCCGGACCGGCCGGATTGCCGTTGGTGATGACCTGCTGCCGCGTATAGCCCGCATCTTGGTTGAAATAGCTCCCGCCGACGATCCAGTTGAGCCGCCCGGTCTCGCCGGTCAGATAAAGCTCCTGCATGAAGGAACGCGCGAAATAGTCGACCGGCAGGCGCGACCGTTCGATGTTGGTGCTGTCGACGTCGGAATCGATGAACTGCTCGGCATTGTCGTAGGCGCTGATCGAGGTCAGGTCGGCGAAGCCGAGGTCGGCGCGAACGGTCAGCGACGCCGAATCCTGCCTCAGATTGAGCTGCCCGCCCATCCCGGACGTTTCGTTCGGCCGGGTCGGGAGGATCACCCCGGGGGTCTGCGCCGTGACGACATTGTTGAGATAGGGCTGCTGGCCCGTCGCCAGCGTATCGTCGCGCGTGACATGCCCATAGGCGACGATCAGGTCGAGCCAGTCGGCCGGGCGGACGAGAAGCTTGGTCCGCAGCGCCCATGTGTCGACCCAGCCCTTTTTCGGGCCGCCATTGAGGTCGGTGATATAGCCGTCGTCCTTGTTGAGGGTGAAGGCGACGTTCGCCGCGACGACGTCGTCGCCGCCGTTGGCGTAAAGTTTCAGGATGCGCTCGTCGTAGCTGCCATAGCTCAGGCTGCCCCGCAGCATCTCGTCATTGTCGGGATCGAGCGTCACGATATTGATTGCGCCGCCGGTGCTGTTGCGCCCGAATAGCGCGCCCTGCGGGCCTTTGAGGACCTCGACGCGCGAGACATTGTTGAGCTCGGTGGCGATGCTGCCGAGAAAAGGTTGATAGACGCCGTCGATGTAGACGGGGACGAGCGATTCATCGCCGGCGGCGACGCCGCGCGTGCCGAGACCGCGGATCGTCGGCTGCGGCGAGAAGGACGATTGGGTGAAGTTCAGGCTGGGGGTGATCTGGGTCAGGTCGTTGGTCGACGAAATGCCCGCGCTTTCGAGCGCCTGTCCCGAAAAGGCCGAAATCGCGATCGGCACGTCCTGCAGCCGTTCTTCGCGCCGCTGTGCCGTGACGACGATGTCGCCGGCATCCGGCGCCTCTCCGGCGGCGCTTTCGGTTTCGTCGGCCGGCGCGGTTGACTGCGCATGGGCGGCGCTGGCGCCGAACAGGCTGGCAAACACGAGCGCGCGAATGGATGTGGCGGCGATGGTCAACATGGCTCTCCCTGCTTGGATCCGTTCGTTTGCGACGGATCTGACGCTCGCCTAGCTGCCATCGGCCGGAGGATTGATCATCAGCGATATTCGGGGTTATCTATCACGAAACGAGATAGATGGGACTGACATGCTTGATCTTCGACAGGTGCTGAGCTTCGTGACGATCGCCGAGAAGCGTTCGTTTACCCAGGCGGCGGAAACCCTCGAAATCGCGCAGTCGGCCGTCTCGCAGCACATCCGGCGGCTGGAGGATCAGCTACAGCTCACCTTGCTGACCCGAAATTCGCGCTCGGTCGCCCTCTCGGCAGACGGGCAGGCTATGCTGCCGCATGCGCAGGCCCTGCTCGACTCCGAGCAGAATATCCTCGCCGCGGCCCGGGCTCTCCGCGCGGCCACCAATTCGATCCTGCGGATCGGCGCCTATTCGTTCGCCGCCGACCAGCGCATGGATGCGATCGATGCGTTCCAGAATCGATATCCCGAACTGCGACTGGAAATCGTCTACGGCACGCGCGCCGAATTGATGGCGAAGCTGCGCGACGGCACGCTCGATATTTTTTTCTCGCTGTCGGCGCCATCGGTGACCGAACCCGATCTTGCCGAAACCCACGTCGCCCGCCGCTATTGTCACATTGCCGTGCCGCCAACACACCGGCTGGCGGGGAGCGAAGGCATTTCGATCGACGATCTCGCCGACGAGCAGGTGGCCATTTCTCCGGGAAACCAGGATTCGCCGGTCGTCTCGCTCGTCTATGCCGGACTCATTGCGCATGGCGCGCAGCTGATTGCCGCGCCGGAAGCCGATCGCCGCGCCATCGCGCGCTTCGCGCGCTCGCGCGGTCTACCGCATTTGCTATGGACGACGCGGATATTGCCGCGACACGAGGAAGAAGGGGAGGAGATTTATCCCTTGCTCGGCGATGCCCCGCGCATCGATACGGTGATCTACAGCCGGCCCGGCGATCGTCGTCGCTGGGTCAGGCTGATCCTCGCCGCTTTCGCCGATCGCGACAAGCCGCGTTAGCTGGCAGGGGTCAAAGTGTCGCCATGTCGATCACGAAGCGATATTTGACGTCCGCCTTTTCCAGCCTTTCAAAGGCCGTGTTGATGTCGTCCATGCGGATCATTTCGCATTCGGGCAGAATATTCTTCTCGGCGCAGAAATCGAGCATCTCCTGCGTTTCGGCGATCCCGCCGATCGCCGAACCGGAAAGCGTCTTGCGCCCGCCGAGCAGCAGGCCGGTGTGCAGCTGTACCATGTCGATCGCGCCGACGATGACATGCGCGCCGTCGGGCTTGAGTAGCAGCAGATAGGGCTGCACCTCGTGCGCGACCGGGATGGTGTCGAGGATGAAGTCGAAGCTTCGCGCCGCTGCCTTCATTTGATCCGTGTCGGACGAAATCAGGACGTGATGCGCGCCCAGCTTCTGCGCATCGGCCGCCTTGGCGGGCGATGTGGTGATCATCGTCACCTCGGCGCCCAGACCGGCAGCGAACTTGACCCCCATATGGCCAAGGCCGCCAAGGCCGACGACCCCGACCTTCATGCCCGGCCCGACCTTCCAGTGGCGCAGCGGCGAATAGGTTGTGATGCCGGCGCAGAGCAGCGGCGCTGCCTTCGCCATGTCGAGCGCTTCGGGCAGGCGAAGCACAAATTCCTCGCGCACGACGATGGCCGATGAATAGCCGCCATGGGTTGGCGACCCGTCTTGCCGATCCTTGCTGTTGTAGGTGCCGGTCGCGCGATAATAGCAATATTGTTCCTGATCGGCGGCGCACGCATCGCAGGTGAGGCAGCTGTCGACGAGACAACCCACCGCAACCCTGTCGCCGACCACAAACTTCGTAACCGCCGAGCCGATGGCGCGCACGACACCGACGATCTCGTGCCCCGGAACGAGCGGGTAGGCGGTATTGTGCCAGTCGTTGTGCGCCTGATGCATGTCCGAATGACACACGCCGCAATATCGGATCTCGATATCGACATCCCCGGGACGCAGCGCGCGCCGTTCGATGGCGATCGGCGCGACGGTGTCGGTCGCCGATCTCACCCCCCATGCGGCGATTTTCGTCATGCGGCGTCCTCCAGCAAAAGCGCCGCGTCGGCGGGTGCGATGAATTGCAGCAGATGCGCGCGCTTCAGGCAGAGGTGCGGAGCCGCTTCGTCGGTCATGCCGATGCCGCCGTGGACCTGAATATTCGCGCGGCCATTGTCGATCGCCGCCTGATCGGCAAGGCGCTTCGCGGCGGCAACATGGAACGCCGCTTCGCCATCTTTCGCATCAAGCGCGCAGGCGGCATAATAGAGCTGCGACCGGGCGACCGCGGCCCGCACCGCCATATCCGAACAGATATGCTTCAATGCCTGGAACCAGCCGATCGGACGGTCGAACTGCTCGCGCAGCCTGGCATAATCCGCCGCCATGTCGCGCGCGGCATCGGCGCAGCCGACGGCATAGGCGGCCGACAGCAATTGCAGATGGAGCGGCGAGGTGGGGGCGTTCGACACGGCCACCGGGCTTGTGGAAGGCTGCCGCCCTTGGAGCGTCGACAGATCGATGGTCGGACGATGCGGCTGGTCGTCCGGGGCGGCGTATAGGGCGACGGATTGCGCACTCCACATCACCGCCGTGCCGGCCTCGACCGGATCGAGGATGCGCATCGCATCCGAGCCCGTGACCGGGAGCGCGAGACCTGCCTTGCCTTCGAAGCTTCCGGCGAACCAGCGGTTCGCCGCCGCGGTCGAAATGAGCCCCATCGGGGCGAGAAAGCGACCGAGTTCGGCGAACACAAGCGCCTCGGTCGCATGGTCGAGGTCCATGCCGGGCGCCGTCATGGCGCTCCAGCCCATCGCCTCGAGGTCCTGCCAAAGTCCAGCCCGCCGCGATCGCGCCGCTTCGAGCGGCATGTTATCGCGGCACCAGTCGGCGGTCGCCGTCTGCAGGGCGAGTTGCTCGTCGTTCGGGGTCAAATCCATGCTCTCACCTCGATTTTGGCAGGCCGAGCAGCCGCTCGCCGATGATGTCGCGCTGGATCTGCGCCGTGCCGCCGGCAATCGTCGCCGCAAATCCGCGAAGATAGTCGCCGACCGCATTGTCGTCGCCGTAGGCGAAGTCGATCGCCGCGTCGCCCATCAAAAGGACCGCCATCCGTTCCAGCCGCTGGCCAAGCTCCGAAGTGAACAGCCGGATCACCGATGCTTCGGGACCGGGCTGGCCTGTGCGGACGACTTCGGAAATATTCCGGTAGGTCATCGCACGCAGCGCCGCGACTTCGGCCCGCATCTGCGCAAGGCTGTCGGCGATGCGATCGTCTCCGATCATGCCGCTGCCCCGTGCGGTCGCGATCAATTCGGCGATTTCCTGGCTCTGCTTCACCTGATCGGCAATGAAGCCGGTACCGCGCTCGAAACTGAGCGTCGACATCGCGACATTCCAGCCATTGCCCAGCCCGCCGACGACATTGGCAAGCGGAATGCGCACATCGTCGTAGAATACCTCGGCGAACTCGACCTGCCCCGACATCTTCTGGATCGGGCGGATCGTGATCCCGGGCGCATGCATGTCGCAGATCGCCCAGCTCAATCCCTTGTGCCGCTGTGACCCGTCCTCGGTGCGCAGAACCAGTTCCTGCCAGTCGGCGACATGCGCGAAGCTCGTCCAGATCTTCGATCCGTTGACGACGAGCTCGTCGCCTTCGATCCGGCCCCGCGTCTTGATGCCGGCAAGATCCGACCCCGCGCCGGGCTCCGAAAAGCCCTGGCACCATATCGCCTCGCCCTTGAGGATGCGCGGCAGATGATAGGCCTTCTGTTCTTCGCTGGCATTGATGATCAGCGTCGGCCCGCCATGGTTCACGCCGACGAAATTGGAACCGATCCACGGCGCATGCGCCTTGGCATATTCCTCGAGCCAGATGACCTGCTCGACGATCGAAAGGCCGCGCCCGCCATAATCCTCGGGCCAGTTGATCCCGGCCCAACCGGCGTCGAACAGCCGCCGTTGCCACGCCTTGTCGAAATCGAGCGCCTCGTCCGCATTGAGCGGACGCTTCTCGGCCGGGACATTGGCATGCAGCCACGCGCGGCATTCTTCGCGAAAGCGGGTCTCTTCGGGTGAAAATCCGATGTCCATCAGCCGGTCTTTCTTGCGGCGCCGATCGGCTCGCCCTTCTTGCGCATGGCAGGATCGAATCCCGCGTTGCGCATGAGTTCATGGCTGAGGCCCGCGCCGAGCGCCATCCCGTCGGTGTCGTAGATCAGCCGCTTGTTCTCGGCATTGCTGTGCCGGCTGTTGCCGCGGATCAGGCTCGTTATTTCGGAGACCCTGGCGTCGAGCGCGTCATCGGGGACGCAATAGTTCGCCAGCCCCATCGCAGCGGCTTCCTCGCCCGTATAGGGTCTGCAGGTAAGCATCATCTCGAGCGCCTTTGCCTGACCGATGCGGCGCGGCAGGCGCTGCGAGAGGCCCCAGCCCGGGACCAGCCCCCATTTGCCGTGCGTGTCGGCGAAACGTGCACTTTCCCCGCAGACGATGAAGTCGGCCGAGAGCGCAAATTCGAGCCCGCCGGTGTAGCAACTGCCCTGGACCTTTGCGATCACCGGCTGGGGCAGGGCGGTCAGCCTCTCGAGGGTGAGCATTTCCTGCCGCAGCCAGCCGAGCGCGTCGGGATGGGGCGGCGATTTGAGATCATGCCCCGCACAAAAATGCCCGCCCGCGCCGGTGACGACGAGAACCGCGACATCGTCGCCATGGCTTTCGATGTCGCGGACATGTGCGCGAAACGCGCGGAAAAGGTCGCGATTGACGGCGTTTCGCTGACCCGGCCGGTTGAGGGTCAGCGTGCAGACGCCGTCCGCGTCGTCGCGCAGGACGAGAGCTTCGTCGCTCACCCGGCGTCGCCGCGGGTCTTGGCGATCGCCGCTTTCGCGCTGCCGCTTTCCACGGCGCGCTTGCCGAACTGCTCGCGGATCGGCACAAATTCGGGCATCACGAGGCTGCGGCGCAGCCAATTGGCCCCGTCGAGCACGACCGTGTGGCCCGACAGATAGCTCGCATAGGGCGAGCAGATGAACGTCGCCATCCAGCCAAGTTCGCGCAATTCGCCGACGCGCAGTCCGGGCACCGTATTGTCACCCGTTTCGCCTTCACGATGCCGGGTCATGTGCCCGGGCATGTCTTCATGCGGGAAACGGCCCGGGGCAAGGCAATTGACGCGGATGCCGTCGGGCGCCCATTCGACCGCAAGACTTTGCGTCAGATTGGTCACGCCGGCCTTTGCCGCCGCCGAATGCGATGTGCCGGGGCCACCGGTCCAGCTGTAGGTCGCGCCGATATTGAGGATCGCGCCGGGCATCCCGGCGGCCAGCCGCCGGACGGCGAATTCGCGGCTGCAGTTATAGGTGCCGTTGAGTACGATATCGACGACGGTGCGGAATCCGTTCGGCGTCATTTCCTCGGCAGGCGCCGGGAAATTGCCCGCGGCATTGTTGATGAGCACGTCGACCGGGCCGAGCCTGGCTTCGATCTCGTCGAACGCTCTGGCGATCGCCTCGGGATCGCGCACGTCGCAAGCCACCGCGATGGCTTCGGCGCCGACCGCATGAAGCGCGGCGAGCCCGGCTTCGAGATGCTCGGGCTTGCGGCTGAGTACCGCGATCTTTGCACCGAGCCGGGCGAATTCGACCGCCATGCCCTTGCCGAGGCCGGTGCCGCCGCCGGTGACGGCGACCACCTGTCCGTCGTAGGTGCCGTCGGGAAGCGCCTTGGCGCCAAGCGGCGGCGGAGCGGGTAACGCCATCTTATTTCCCCTTGTAGTTGGGCGCGCGCTTCTCGCGGATTGCGGTGCGCGCTTCCTGATAGTCGTCGGTCTTGAAGAGGTAGCTTTGCGCGTAAAGTTCGGCGCGCGTGCCCGTGCGGATGGTCGATCCGTGCATCAGGTTGATCATTTCCTTGGCCAGCGCCAGGTTGATGGGCGGTTTGGCAGCGATGTCGCGGGCCAGTTCGAGGGCTTTTGCGTCGAGATCCTCGGGCGCGACGACGAAATCGACCGCACCCCATTCGAGCGCGGTTTCGGCATCGATACGTTGTCCGGTCATCACCATATATTTGGTGCGCGACGGGCCGATCAGCGCGGTCATCATCTGGGTGCCGCCGGTATCGGGCAGCACGCCGTAAAGTATCTCGGGCAGGGCCATCTTCAGACTGGTGTCGCTGATCCGTATATCGGCCGCGAGCGCAAGCTCGCACCCGCCGCCGATCGCGCCGCCCTTCAGCGCGGCGATGATCGGCTTGGTCGATTCCTGCATCCGGAGGCGCCCTTCCTGATGCCGCCGCACGAAGTGGAAATCGCTCTCGTCGCGGGCGCGGTGACCGAGAACATTGGTGTCGCGGCCCGAGCAGAAGGATTTACCCACGGCGCGGATCAGAATCGCGCTGGTTTCGCTTTCGTCGAGCGCTTCGCCCAGCAGTTTCTGGAACCGCTCCGACATCTCGTCATCCATCGCATTGTGCCGGTCAGGGCGGTTCAACGTCAGGATTCGCAAGGCGCCTTCGCGCTCGCTCTCGATCAAATCAGACATTCCGCCTCCCGTTCTGTTTCGATAAGGCTTGCACGAGTTGTATAACTAAGTCAATTATGTCGAACACTTCGGGAGAGACGAATTATGGACCTGGGCGGAAAGACGGCACTCGTCACCGGCGCGTCGCGGGGTATCGGAGCGGCGATCGCGCGTCGACTCGGCGCGGCGGGCGCGCATGTGGCGGTGAACTATTCCGGGAGCCGCGATGCCGCCGAAGCGCTCGTTGCCGAAATCGGGTCGGCGGGCGGGCGCGCGTTCGCGGTGCGGGCGGATGTTTCGACGCTGGCGGGCATCGAAGCGATGTTCTCCGCCTGCGATGCGGCATTCGGTGAAGGTCCGAACCTCGACATATTGATCAACAACGCCGGCGTCGGACGCGGCGGCCGCGATGCGAGCCTGAAGGCGGGCTCCGAGGATCTGTTCGACGAAATGTTCGCGGTCAACGTCAAGGGACCGCATTTCGTGACGCAGGCCGCGTTGCCGCGCCTCCGCGATGGCGGCCGGATCGTCAATATCGGCTCGATGTCGGGCAAGATCGGCCAGCCGTTCGCATCGGGCTATGCGATGACCAAGCGCGCGATCCAGAGCCTGACCTTCTCGACCGCGCTCGCGGTCGCAAAGCGCGGTATCACCTGCAATTGCATCGCGCCCGGGGCGGTCGCGACCGACTTCATCGCCGGACTGCGCGCGCAGGAAGGGTGGGACGAGGCGACCGCGAAACACACGCCGATGGGGCGGCTCGGCGAACCGGAGGATATTGCCGGCGCGGTGATGATGCTCCTCGGCGAAGACGCGCGCTGGGTGACGGGACAGATCATCGAAGCCAGCGGCGGGCTCGCACTCTGATGGCGCTGATGACCGAAAAGCTTCGCGCGATCATGGCGATCGATCCCGAGCGCACCGAGATCGACTTCGAGGGCCGCGACTATAGCTGGCGCCAGATCGCCGACAATGTCCGCGCGATCGAGGCTGCTCTTGATGCGATGAACCTGCCCGAAAATGCCAGGGTCGGCATCATGCTGCGCAATCGGCCCGGACATGTCGCCGCTATCGTTGCCGTCCTTTCGACCGACCGCTGCCTTGTCACGCTCAACCCGATCCTTCCCGACGCGAAGCTGTTCGCCGATGTCGAGGGGCTGGGACTCCCCGTCATCATCGCCGATGCGACCGATCTCGCGCGCGCCGGATTGAGCGAGGCGCTCGATCGCGCGGGTTCGGCCGTGATCGAAATCGGCCCGCGTCTCGAGGGCGTCCGCGTGCTGCAGTCGGGTGTCCGCACCGACATCCAGACCTCGCCCGGCGTCGCGATCGAGATGCTCACCAGCGGCACGACGGGATCGCCCAAGCGTATTCCGCTCAGCCGCGACGCGTTCGATGCGAGCTTTCGCGGCTTCACGAAATATGAGCGCGGCCGGAGTTTCGACGATCCGCCGAAACTGAATTCGGGCTGCACGATGGTGGTCAATCCGCTCACCCATATCGGGGGTATTTATGGCTGCATCGCCGCACTCGCCGCGGGGCGCAAGATCGCGTTGCTCGAGAAGTTCAGCGTCGAGGCCTGGGTCGATGCGGTGAAGCGCAACCGCCCCGCCGTCGCGCCCGCGGTGCCGTCCGCCGTGCGCATGCTGCTCGAGGCCGACGTCGACCCGGCCGATCTTTCGAGCCTGCGGTCGCTCATCTCGGGCACCGCGCCGCTGCCCGCCGATCTCGTCGACGCCTTTTTCGACAAATATGGCATCCCGATTTGCGGCAATTACGGGGCGACCGAATTCGCCGGCGCCGTCGCTGGCTGGACGATCGACGATTTTCGTAACTTGTGGAAGGAGAAGCGCGGTGCCGTCGGCCGGATTCACGGCGACATCGAGGCACGCGTGGTCGACCCCGAGAATGGAGAGATACTGGCCGCGGGAGCGGAAGGGCTGCTCGAACTCAAGGGACGGCAACTCAACAACGGAATGCAGTGGCTGCGAACGACCGACCGCGCCGTTCTCGACGACGATCGTTTCCTGTTCATCAAGGGACGCGCCGACAATGCGATCATCCGCGGCGGTTTCAAGGTGCATCCCGACGATGTGGTGAAGATATTGAACGAGCATCCGGCGGTGCGCGAGGCCGCTGTCATCGGGGTACCCGACACGCGGCTCGGCGCGGTGCCCGCTGCCGCGATCATCCTGAAGGAAGGCGCCCAGCCGCCGCTGCTCGACGATCTCAGGACGTGGCTCAAGGACCGGCTGATCGCCTATCAGGTGCCCGTCCATATTCTCTACGTCGACGATTTTCCGCGCACCCCGTCGATGAAGCCGTCGGCGCCCGCGCTTCAGGCCCTGTTTGCGGACTGATCCATGATGGCGCCGATCGCGCGGTCGAGTTCGGTCAGATCCTGTCCGCCTTCGAACCGGCTTTCGTCGCCATAGGCAGCCATGCGGTCATCGAAATGCGCGGCAAGTCGCGCGCCCCAACCGCCGTGCGTGAAGATATGATAGTCGCCGGCCTTGACGCCGGCGACGACGAGGCGCGCGAACTCTTCGGGCGCCATTCCCTTGGCCAGCAGATTCTCCGTCCCCGACGGGCGCGGCGCGATGTTTGTCCGGTCGGCGATGATATTCTGTGCATTGGCGATGAAGTCGGTGCGGACAGTGCCGGGGTAAACGAGCGATACGCCGATATTGCTTCCCGCCAGTTCGCCGCGCAACGTGTCGGTCAATCCCACAAGCGCGTATTTCGACGCGTTATAGGCCGACATCGACGGCGTTGCGCAAAGCCCGGCGAGCGAGGCGACATTCACGATATGGGCTGCGCTTTCGAGTTCGCGCATGCGCGGGATGAGGAGGTTGGCGCCGAGAAACGGACCGAGGGCATTGACCTCCTGGACCAGCTTCCAGCGTGCGGGCGCGTCGGCTCCCACCGCGGCGCCGCCCCCGATTCCGGCCGAATTGACAAGCATCGAGATCGCTCCGAGGGCTTGCTCCGCCGCGTCGATCGCCTCGCGCCAACTCGTCTCGTCGGTGACATCGAGCCGCTGGGCGGCAAACCTGCCGCCGGATCGCGACACCGCATCGCCCAGCCGGTCGGTGGCCACATCGGCGATGGTGACGCGCATGCCCTCGTCCGCGAGCGCTGCCGCGATCGCGAAGCCGATCCCGCCGGCGCCGCCGGTGACGAAGGCCGCGCGGCCGGCAAGTTTGGTCAATTGAGTGCTTCCGATGCAAGAACGGCATCCTTGGTGGAAACCGACGCGACGAGCGGCAGGTGCATGGCGATCTGGACCTGGTGCGTCTCGGCCGTGCCGCCCGCGGTGCAATCCTCCGCGATCACGACGGTATAGCCATGACCGACCGCCTCCACCGATCCGCCCATCAGCGCGACATTGGTCGACACGCCGCAGAAGACCACCGTGTCGATCCCGAGACCGCGCAGCGTGGCGTCGAGATCGGTGCCGGTAAAGGCGGCCATGCCATGATGGCGTTCGGATATGATGTCGCTGTCGCCGACAACGATGTCGTCATGAATGGCGGCGAAACTGCTACCCGAAACCAGATTGGCTTCCTTGTGGATGCGCGCCGCGAGGACGCAATTGCGGTTCCATCCCAGAAAATCGGGCCGCGCGGTGACGGTGCAATGCACGACAGGGAGGCCCCGCGTGCGAAAGCCGGCGGCAAGTTCGTTTATCGTGTCGACAATGCCGCGCGCTCTGACCTGCTCGGCGAGCGGCGTCTCGCGGAAAGCGGGGTCGGTGATCCCGTTCTGCATCTCCGAAATCAGCAGCGCGGCGCGCCTTCCTCGTTCGAGTCCCTTGACGGTCATCGCATTCTCCCTTGCTCCACTTATTAAACTAGGTAATAGATGTGATCCGGGAAGAGAGCAAGGGAGAGAGCGATGGCCGAGTCATTTGCCGGCAAGTCGGTGATCGTTACCGGCGGCGGCCGCGGGGTCGGACGCGGGATCGGCCAGGCCTTCGCGGCGGCGGGTGCGAACGTCATGCTGGGCGCACGGACGCTCTCCTACGCGACGGACGTGAAGGCCGAGATCGAAGCAGCGGGCGGCGTGGCCGAAATCGTCGGCGTCGACATTTCGCGGCATGACGATTGCCGTGCGCTTGTCGATGCGGCCGTTGCGGCGTTCGGCGGGGTCGATGTCATCGTCCATGCCGCCGCCGACATCCCGCACGGCGGCCTCGGACATGTCGACGACGACCGGCTCGAGGCGGGATTTGCCAGCATCGCAAAGGCAGCCTGGTGGCTGCTCGACGCAGCGCGGCCATATCTTGCCAAGGCGAACGACGGCGGGCGGTTTATCGCGATCGGGTCGATCAACGGGACATTCAACGTCGTCCCGAACATGACCGCCTATGGCATGGCGAAGGCGGCACTCGACGCGTTCGTCCGCGCAGCCGCGGGCGATGTCGTGGGCGAGGGGATTACCGTCAATGCGGTCAATCCGGGTCTCGTCGCGAGCGACCGTGCGAAGGCGGTGCTCGGCGACGACGGCCTCGCCGCCTATGGCGCGACGGTTCCCGTCGGACGCGCCGGGACGCCCGAGGACATTGCGCACGCCTGCCTGTTCCTCGCTTCGGCGCGGTCCGACTACATCACCGGCACGACGATCAAGATGGATGGCGGCTCGACCGTCGCGGCGCCGGCAGGGCGCAACGAAATATTGCAGGAACGGCTGAAGGCCCAGCACGGAAAGGCGAACTGATGGATCTTGGAATCAAGGGCAAGGTGGCGCTCGTCTTCGGCGGGTCGAAGGGGATCGGGCTCGGCTGCGCGCATGAATTCGCGCGCGAGGGGTGCCTGACCGTGATTGCGGCGCGAACGCAGGCGACGATCGATGCCGCGGTTGCCGAAGTGGAGGCGGCGGGCGGTCGAGCGGTCGGCGTTTCGGCCGACTGCACGACCAAAGAGGGCATCGCGCGCGCCGTACAGGCGGCCACCGACGCCTTCGGTCCGCCCGATATTCTGATCTTCAATGTCGACTCGGGGCCCAAGGGGCCGTTTCTCGAAGTCGACGACGACACTTTCGCCGCGGCGAACAACAATAATGTCATGGCATTCCGCTGGGCAGTGCAGGCGGTTTTCCCGCATATGAAGGCCAAGGGCTGGGGGCGCATCCTGACGATCGGGACCAATTCGGTGAAGGCACCGCACCGCAAGCTCCAGCGCGCGGCGCAAAACACCTACCGCGTCGGCGCGCTCGCCTTGTCCAAGACATTGTCCGCCGAGCTCGGTCCCCATGGAGTTACCGTCAACACGCTGGGCACGGGCGCGATCGCGACGCCGCAGTTCAGGGAGGTCTTCACGAAGATCGCCGAAGCGAAGGGCCAGAGCTACGAAGAGCATATCGCCGAGCGGGTGAGCGAGTGGCCGGTGCAACGGATGGGAACGCCCGAGGATATGGCCGCGGCGGCCGCTTTTCTCTGTTCCGACCGTGCCGGCTTCATCACCGGGCAGGTGCTCATCGTCGACGGCGGCAATCTCGAAGTTCTGCAATAATCAGCAATCGAAGGAAGCAAGCAATGCAATTGGGTAACAATATCGCAGCGGTGGTGACGGGCGGCGCATCGGGCCTCGGCCGCGCCAGTGCGGAAGCTCTCGCGAGCGCGGGCGTCAAGGTTGCGATCTTCGACGTCAACGAGGAGGGCGGCAAGGCAGTGGCCGACGCGATCGGCGGTATCTTCTGCAAGGTCGACATCACCAGCGAGGACAGTGTGGTCGCGGGCTTCGACGCGGCGCGCGCGGCGCATGGGCAGGAACGCATCCTGGTCCATTGTGCGCAGATTTCGAAGGGCGGCAAGACGGTCCGCTTCGACAAGACCAGCGGCGGCTATGTTCGCTACTCCACCGACGACTATGCCTTTTCGGCGCAGGGCATCCTGATCGCCAGCTATCGCCTTGCATCGCTGTCGGCGCTCGGGATGGCGAACGCCGACCCGCTCAACGACGACGGCGAGCGCGGCGCGATCGTGCTGACCGCCTCGGCGGCGGCGCAGGATGCGCAAATCGGACAGGTCGGCTATGGTTCGCTGAAAGCCGGTGTCAACGGGCTCGTCCTGCCGCTGGCGCGCGACCTCATGGACCTCGGCATCCGGGTCAATTCGATCATGCCGGGGATATTTGCGACCCCGCCGATGCTTGCGGTGAAGGACAAGGCGCCCGCCATATTCGAGGGGCTCGCCGCATCCGTGCCGTTCCCGAAAAGGCTCGGCCATCCCGAGGAATTCGGCAGCCTCGTACTGGAGCTTGCCCGCAACGGCTATTTCAACGGCCAGAATCTGCGCCTCGACGGCGCGATCCGGATGCCGCCGAAATGAGGTGCCGGCATTGAGCGCGCCCCAGCAATTTCCGTTTGCGCGCCAGTCGGCGGGGACGGCGCCGCCGCGCCGTCCCGGGTCTATCCGCCGCACGACCTCGATCGATTCCGACTGGCCGGAAGGCTTCGGGCAGTCGTGGATCATGACGGGGCGCGCGCGCGACCTGCTGACACCCTTCAACGGCGAGCCGGTCGAACTCGATCGGGGCGATTTTCGGATCAAAGCCTCGCCGATCCGCGAGATAGAGGAAATCGCGGCGAGCCCCGCCCACCCGCGAACAGGCGAGATGGTCGGGGTGCGCGCAGGGGGTGCGAGCCGTCACGCGCTTGCCGCGACGCTGGGTGATTTGCGGGGGTCTGCGATTTTCCAGTTACTCGACGACTTCGCCGGCGCGAGCCTTGTTGCAGGTTGGATCTGGTCGCGCTGGACTCCCGACTGGCAGGAACGGGTGAAGAATGGTGTCCGGAAGACGGCGGGCAACAAGGGGCGGATGGTCAACATCTGCACCGGGTTCACCGAAGGGGCGAGTTCGCTGTCCGAAGACGGGAGCGTGGAGCACGCCGATCAATCATCGACCGAGGTTGGCCCGCTGGTCGATCCCGCCGACCCGATCGGCTGGCACATGCTGCCTGCTCAGGAGGGCAGGCCGCAAGCGCGCCGCGCCCGCCGCATCGACCTGTGGCGCGCCGAGGGGGTGCTGAAGGTCGATGCGGGCTTTCAGGATAGCGGGCCCAATCCGCACGGCACCCGCACAGCGATCCATGAATATCGCGTCTATGCCGAAATCGATGAGGCAAGCGGCACGCTCCTCTCGATTCAGGCGCTTCCCCTGATCCTGCCGTTTCGCGAATGTCCGGGCGCTTCGATGAAGGTGGCGCGAATGGTGGGCCAGCCGGTCGAAGCCTTTCGCCAGGCCGTCCTCGACACGCTTGCCGGCACGCTCGGTTGCACGCATCTCAACGACGTCCTGCGCGCTTTCGCCGACATCCCCTCGCTCGCGCGCCTGTTGCCGAAAGAGCACATCTAGCGTCATCGGCGCAATTTACGCTGCGGAATTCGCATTCCACTTGTCTATCTTGTTAGACCTAGTTATATAACTCGGCAAGCGAGGCCGCCAGGAAGCTTCGCAGGGAGGATGTTGGCTATGAATTTCAACCAGAAATACGTTTCCTACCGGATTCTCGCGGCCGCATCGCTCGCGGCTATCGCGCTGTCTTCGACGTCCGCATATGCGCAGCAGGCGCCTGCAGAGACCGAGCCAGCGGAAACCAAATATGACGACGAAGCCATCGTGGTCATCGGGATCACCAAGCAGGCTTCCAATATTCAGGACACGCCCGTTACGATCACCGCCTTCACCGGCGAGAATCTGGAGCAGCAGGGCATCACCGACGTGGCGAGCGTCGCGAGCTTCACTCCGGGCTTCAACATTCGCGCCGGCGGCAACAACCCGACCGCGCTGAATTTCGGGATGCGCGGGCAGATACAGAACGACACGCTCGCGACGCTGGAGCCTTCGGTCGGGGTCTATCTCGACGAAATGTATATAGCCCGCGCCTATGGCCTCAACACCGAGCTGATCGACATGCAGAGCGTGCAGGTCCTCAAGGGGCCGCAAGGTACGCTCTTCGGGCGGAACACGTCGGCAGGCGCGGTGCTCCTGCAGACGAACGATCCGGTCATGGGCGAGTTCTCGGGTTCGCTGCGCGGCACCTACGGCCGGTTCGACCAGCGCGAGGGAACGGCGATCCTCAATGTGCCGCTGGGTGACCGGGTCGCGGTGCGCGGCGCACTTTTTTACGGGAAACGCGACGACTATCAGCGCGATGTCCGCCGCGACGTGGGTTATGGCGGCCGCGAGACATGGAACGGTCGTCTCAAGATTTCTGCCGACATCACCGAGAATCTGAATCTCCTGCTGTCGGGTGAATGGTACGACAGCGACATCAACGGGCCGGCGCGCCAGAATCTTCTGTTCCTGCTCGGCGGCAACGACGTGTCCGCAGGCGATCGTGCACTGACGGGCGGCGATCCCGACAAGGTCGCGATCACGAATCCCGCGACCTATCCGGGCTCCCCGGCATCCGACCTGTTCAACCGGGTCAAGACGCAGACCTATAGCGCCAAGCTGTCGCTCGACACCTTCTTCGGCCAGGCCAAATTCATCGGCGGGTACCGCCGGATCAAGGGCAACAACCTGATCGATCTCGACGGGGCGTCATTCCCGGGCCATTTCACCCAGGGCATCCAGGATCTCGAACAATATTCGGCCGAGGTGCAGTTCACCGGACAGGCGTTCAACGACGTGGTCGATTTCGCGAGCGGGATCACCTATTTCAAGGAAAAGGGCACCGACGTCTCGCGCTCGTCGACCAACGGCGCTTCGGCCTGGTCGGGCTTTTCGGGCGGAATCAATAACGACTCGTTCGGCCTCTACACCCAGCTCAGTATCCATGCGACCGACAAGCTCAGCATCAACGTCGGCGGGCGCTATTCGCTCGACGACAAGGGCGTGGTCACTCAGTCAGCGGTCTATCCGAACAACGGGGATTTGCCGCAGGTCTGCTTGCCGACGTCGTTCATGATCGGAAAGTCGCGAACGCCTGCCGGCGATGGCACGCTGCTGCCGGAGGATTGCAATCGTGGCCGCTCCGACACGTTCAGCCACTTTTCCTATACGATCGGCGCCGACTATAAGGTGACCGACGACATCCTGCTCTATGCCAAATATTCGAACGGCTATCGTTCGGGTGCACAGCAACTGCGTTCGCTGACGCTGTTCGACTCGACCCCGGCCGCGCCCGAGATCGTCGACGAGCAGGAAATCGGGGCAAAGTTCCAGTTCCTCGATCGCCGCGCCACTTTCAACATCGCGGGTTTCCACAACAAGGTCAAAGGTGCGCAGCGCAGCGTCATCCTGAGCATTTCCGGCGTCCAGCAGACGATCCTCGAAAATGCCGATACCGAGACCTGGGGGGTCGAAGCCGACGCCAGCTTCGAGATCGTCGACGGGCTGAACATCTTCGCGTCGGGTTCGATCATCGATCCCAAATATACGCGCTACGACGGCTTCATCGCGGTAGGCGGCGTGCTCACGCCTTTCGACAAGTCGGACTCGCGCTTCGTTGCGGTAGTGAAGAACCAGTTTGCGGTCGGCGCCAATTATAGCGGCGACCTCGGCTTCGGTCGTCTCGACCTCAGCGCCAGCTATACCTGGCAGGACAAGATGAACCAGACGCAGGAAACGGCCGCCGATTTCATCCGCAACGGAATTCCGGCGAACCAGGTCCAGAATTTCATCGACGCGACGACGAGTCCGTCGCTGGGCATTACCAATGCCCGTGCCGCGCTCGCTTTCGGCCCGGACGACAATTATGAAATCGCCGTCTGGGGACGCAATATTTTCGACGAACGGACGCCGTTTTACACGCTGTATCTCGGGGGACTCAATTATGTCAGCGCGGCCTGGAACGACCCGGCAACCTATGGTGTGACGGCAACCGTGCGTTTCTGAACCAAGGGGGCTCCTAGGGAGCATTGGGGGAGGGACGGCACGGCCGGACTTCCCCTTTTTTTCTCCGCGAAAGGGAATTGGAATGGCTGGCTTTGTTTCGCCGACGCGTCGCAACATAACATTCGCACTGCTCTTTGTTGTCGCCATATTGAGCTACGTCGATCGGCAGATTTTCACGCTGTTCCAAGATGATATCAAGGCCGAACTCGGGCTCGGCGATGGCCAGCTGGGGATGCTCACCGGCCTGTCCTTCGCGCTCTTCTATGCGCTCGCAGCCTTTCCGATCGCGCGCTATGCCGATCGCGGCGACCGGAGGCTGGTGATTTCGGTCTGCGTGATCATCTGGAGCGCCGCGACGGCGCTTTGCGGCATGGCGCATAATTTCTGGCAAATGATGGCGGCGCGGATCGGACTCGCGGCGGGCGAGGCCGGCGCGGGGCCGGCAACAAACTCGTTGCTCACTGAAATATATCCGACCGAACGGCGGACCCTCGTCATTTCGGGGATGCTGGCTGCGAGCGCCATCGGCCTTTCGGGCGGCCTCGCGCTCGGCGGGTGGCTGTCGCAATATTTCGGCTGGCGCGATGTCTTCCTCATCCTCGGGCTTCCCGGGATCGGGATCGGTGTCGCGGTCTGGTTGTTCAGCGCCGAGCCGCGGCGCGGCCGCGGCGAGGTCACCGTCCCGGCGCGGCAGGTCGCGCTTGGCGAAGTCCTGCGAACGATGGCGGGCAATGTGTCGCTGCGATGGGTCGGCCTTCTCCTGACGATGGTTCCGCTGACCGGTTTCGCGCTTATCCTGTGGGGCGCCTCATTCTTCCAGCGCGTTCACGGCATGAGCAAGGCCGAGACCGGCTTTTGGCTCGGTGGGGCCATGGCCGCGGGGCTGGTGATCGGCAATCTGCTCGCGGGCTGGGTCAGCGACCGCTATGGCAAGGCCAACCCCGGCTTCAACGGCTGGTTCGCGGGCATCGGCCTGCTGATCGCCTTTCCGTTCGCGCTTCTTTTTGCGCTGTCGTCCAATGCCTATGTTGCGCTCGCCTGTTTCGTCGTCGTGAAGTTCATGATGACCCTCCACCTCGGCCCGATCATCTCGCTGAGTTTTGCACAGGTCCCCGTTGCGATGCGCGCCATGATGTCGGCGACAATCAACATGTTCATCGGCCTTGCCGGTACCGGATTGGGCGGGACGCTCGCCGGCTATGTCAGCCAGTATTTTGCTGCGGATTATGGCGAGAAGTCGCTGCAGCCGGCGCTCGCCGTGCTGTCCTGCTGTCTCCTCGTCGGCGGTGTCGCCGCGATCATGGCAGGCCGCACCGCGAAACCGCTGACGGAGGACTGACCGGCTCCACAAAATGGATTTTCCTGTCGCAGCGGGATGGCAGTTGCAAGGGCGCCATCCCGCTGCGACCAGTCCGGTTCAAGACCGGATCTGGCTGCTTTGGCTGCCCCGCATAAAGGGGGCGCAGGGAACTCAGGCCGCGACCTTTTCGCTGGTCTGGACCGCGGGGTCGATGCCGAACAGGCGCGCTGCGTTGAGTCCGAGGATGTTGCGGCGAACCTCTTCGCTGACGTCCATGCCTTCGAACAGTTCGTCGACGATGCGGCGGCTGATCGGGAAGGTGCCCTCGGCATGCGGATAGTCCGAACCCCACATCACATTCCTGGCACCGGGCAGGCCGGCGGCGGCCGACGCGATGCAGGCGCGATCGTGCTGGAAGCTCGCCCAGATCTGGTCGTCGACGATCTGGCTCGGTGCGCGGCTGAGCTTGGGAAAAACGAAATTGGAATGCGCGACCGACACTTCGTCCATGCGCTCGGCAAGCGCGACGAGCCAGCTGGCACCGCTTTCGATGAAGGCGACCTTCGCACCGGGATTGCGGTCGAGGACCCCGCCCGAAACGAGATACATGGCCGACGAGCAGGCGTCGCTCATCTGGTTGGTATAGTTGATGATGCCCGCGCCGGGCCCGCGTTCGACGACCACGGTTTCAAGTCCCGTTCCCGTGTGCATCACGAACACGATGCCGAGCGCGGCGGCCTTGGCGAACACCGGGTCCCAGAGTTCGCTGTTATATTTGGGCAGGTTCGGCGGCGACACCGCCGGCAGCATCGCGGCGGTGAAGCCCTTGGAGGCGAGATATTCGAGTTCGGCGATGGTGTTCGAGAAATCGAGCACGGGGAGCATGCCGCAGCGCACGAAACGGTTGGGGTGTTCGCCGAGGAACTTGTCGTTCCAGTCGTTGTAGAGGCGGGCGGACGCGGCTTCGGCGTCGGCGTTGTCGAGGCAGTAGAGCCAGAGGCCGAGCGAGGGAAAGCAGATTTCGGCATCGATCCCTTCGAGTTCCATATCCTCGAGCCGCCCGGCGATTTCACGAATACCGCGCCGTTCATTGTCGCCGAGCGCCTTCTCGCGATGCTGCCCGACGCGCAACCGGTAAATGATCTTATCCTTCGTGCCCGTGATCAGATACTCGCCCTCCTTACGCGCGTGGATCGCATGATCCTTGAGCGAGGCGGGCAAGCCTTCGAGAAAGATGTCTGCCGGCTCCATGATGTGGCTGTCGGCGCTGAAAACAAAGGACTTCACGGCAATCTCCTCTCGACTCGACGGTCAATCTTGCAATAAGAAATACCTAGTTATATAAGTGGACGCAAGGATTTTGTGGATATTGGCTGCGTCTCTCGATATAGAGATACCTATTAAGGAGAGGGTGATGGATATCCGTCTAGCCAATGAAACCCTGGCCAGTCGCACGGCACGCGAGCTGGCCAATCTCAGCCTTGCCGCCGATCCCGGGGCATATCTGGGCGCCGAAGACGATCTGCTCGGCCGGTTCGGAATCAGTCGTCCGACGCTCCGGCAGGCGGCAAAAATCGTCGAGCGCGACCGGCTCATCAGCGTCCGGCGCGGAACGAAAGGCGGATATTTCGCCGAACGGCCCGACGCGCGCGACGCCATCCAGTCGCTCGCCCGCTTCCTCCGGATCAAGGGCGCAACGCTTGCGGACGTCATCCACGTCGTGCGTCCGGTTTCCGAAGAGGCGGTGGTCGCCGCTGCCCGCGGCCGCACCGATGCCGATATCGAACGATTGCACATGTTCGTCGCTGCGCTCGACGCTCGTGACACCCCGCGCGAAATGATCGCTGCCGAACTCGAAATGTCGCGGCTGATCGCGGGCATGAGCGGCAACCCGGTGGTCGAGCTGGTCATGGAGATC
The DNA here is from genome assembly GCA_964426485.1 of uncultured Sphingopyxis sp. GTDB lineage: Bacteria > Pseudomonadota > Alphaproteobacteria > Sphingomonadales > Sphingomonadaceae > Sphingopyxis. Next base: position 143,620 of record CAYRQX010000001.1, read on the forward strand.
GGATACAGCTTTGGCCGCGAAGAAAATGGCGACCTCTACGCCGACGCGAGCCGGCGCGAGCATACCCGCGACATGCAGCGCAGGATATGCCTCGCGATCATCGAGGGCGACGCGGACATCGCGCGGCTCATGATGCGTCGCAGGTCCGAACAGTTCGACGCATGGCTGGCGCCTTCGCGCGCCGCGGAGGATCGTCTGGCATGAGCATCGTCGAATATCGCGGCTTCGCCGGCGTCCGGCTCGAAGCCGAGGTCATCGGGGCCGAGGAGGATCCGGCGGTCCTGCTCGTTCATGGAGCAGGGCAGACGCGCACCGTCTGGACCAGCATCGCGGGCGCGCTCGAAAAGGCGGGCCGGCGGGTGATCAGCCTCGACCTCAGGGGGCATGGCGGGTCGGAGTGGCCCGCCGACGGCCGCTATGATTTCGAAGCCATGGTCGAGGATCTGCGCGCCGTCCTCGCGCAGATGGGGACGCGCCCCGTGGTCGTCGCCTCGACCCTCGGAGGCTGGGTCGCCAGCGCGGCGCTCGAACATGATGCCGCCGTTCTCGCCTCGGGGCTGGTGCTCGTCGATCTCGCCGTCAACCTCGACCCTGCCGTGTCGCAGCGGATCGGCGAACGATTGCGCGAGGCGGCGGCGCTCGCGCCGGGGCAGGCGCAATGGGACGTCCGGCTGTTCGATGCCTTCGATAGCAACGCCATGGCCGAAAGGCTTGGGGGCGTGGCCGCAAATCTCGCGCTCCCGGCGCTCTATGTCCGGGGGGCGATGAGCGAACTGGTATCGCACGACGAAGCCGCGGCCTTCGTCGCGCAGCTTCCCCAAGGCGAGCTTGTCGAGATCGATGACGCCGCCCTCGTGGTGACCGATGACCGTGTCGATGCGCTCGGTGCGCATCTGATAGATTTTCTCGAACGCCGCGCGCCGCGCGGCTCGCCCGAGTATCGCGCGGGTTCGGATGCGCGCACCTTTCGCGATGCGCTCGGCTGCTTTGCGACCGGGGTGACGATCGTCACGGCAATGTGCCCCGACGGCACGCCGATCGGTCTCACCGCCAACAGCTTTACGTCGGTCTCGCTCGACCCGCCGTTGCTGCTCGTGTGTATCGCCAACAATGCCGGCAGTGCCCCCTATCTTCGCGACGCCGAGCGATTTGCGGTCAACGTCCTCCAGATCGGCCAGCAGCCGGCGTCGAACCGCTTCGCCGGGAAGGGCGAGGACCGGTTTGCCGCAACCTCCTGGGAAGTCGGGGAGTTCGGAACCCCCGTTCTCGGCGGAACGCTGAGCAGTTTCGAGTGCGCGCGCGACGCGGTCCACGACGGCGGCGACCATTTTATCCTCGTTGGCCGCGTCCTCAAGGCGATCTTCGAACCGCGCCGGGACCCCTTGCTCTATTTCCGCGGCAAGTATCGCAAGCTTCATTTCGCTTGACGACTGGACAAGCACGCGCCAGCATCATATCAAACCTAGTTAGATAACTGGGAATCGGGAGAAGAAGCGAATGGCCTGGGCAAATCAGGACAAGTGCGCGATCGTCGGAGTCGGCGCGACCGACTATTATGTTCGCGGCAAAAGCTGGCCGCGCACGATCAACGACATGGCGGCCGAGGCGATCATGAACGCCTGCGCCGACGCCGGAATCAGTCACAAGCAGATCGACGGCTTCGCTTATTATTCGACCGCGGGGGCGGGCTATCTCGACAAGTTCGACACCGCGAGCCTTATGGAAACATTGGGTATGCCGCACATCAGCTTCTCGGCAACGCTGACCAGCGGCGGCGGCGGCTGCGTCGGCGCGGTCGGCCTTGCGACCGCAGGGCTGATGAACGAAGATTGCACCTATACGGTAACGCTGATGGCGCTGCAGCAACTGCCGCAACACCGGCTCGGCGTCGTTTTCGGCGCCGCGGCGCCCAATCCCGAGAACAGCTTTCTTCAGCCTTCGGGGCTCGTCGGTCCCGGGCATCTGATGTCGATGCTGACGCGCCGCCACATGCATCTTTACGGGACCCAACCGGAGGCGCTGAAGGAGATCGTCCAGGCGACGCGCGCGAACACGCATAACCGACCGAAGGCGGTGCGAAAGAATGCGCTGTCGGATGAGGAATATTGGGGCTCTCCGATGCTGGCCGACCCGCTTCGGCGTCTCGATTTCTGCCTCGAAACCGATGGCGCGGTCGCGGTCATCACGACGACGACCGATCGCGCGAAGGACTGCCGCCACAAGCCCGCGCTGATCCATGCCTGCGCGCACGGCGGCCAGCGCGAGTGGGGCCGCGCCTTTGCCTGGATGGGCATGCCCGACCCCTATTTCGCGAGCGCCGGCCACGAGTTCACCGCGAACCGCGTCTGGGACCAGTCGGGGCTTACGGCCAAGGACATGGACGTCGCGCTGCTCTATGACCATTTCTCGCCGATGGTGCTGATGCAGCTCGAGGATTACGGCTTTTGCGAGCGCGGCGAAGGCAGCGATTATGTCCTCTCGGGCAAGATTCGCTACGACGCCGCAACCGGCGGCAAGGTGAATGGCGGTGTCCCGGTCAACACCCACGGCGGCAATCTCAACGAGGCCTATATCATCGGCATGACGCATATGGTCGAGGCGGTCGAACAGGTGCGCGGCACGGCGATCAACCAGGTCGCGGACGCCGAATTCGCGCTCGCCTCGGGCGGACCCGCCTCGCTTCCCGTTTCCAGCCTCATCCTGCGGAGGGACTGACATGACCTATGGCCCGGCGCACCTGCTCCCCGGCGAGCAGATCCGCATCACGACAAATCCCGACACCGAACCCTTCTGGCAGGCGGCGAAGGAGCATAAGCTGACCGCGTGCCAGTGCGGCGAATGCGACAAGTTCCGCATGCCGCCAACCGCGGTTTGTCCGCATTGCGGCAGCCGCGAAAAGAAATGGCCCGCGCTTCCCGGTACGGCGACGGTGTTCAGCTATGTCGTGTGCAACAAGAATCCGAAGAATGGCGAGGACTATGTCTATGTGCCCGTCGTCGTCGATCTCGATGGCGCACCGGGCGCGCGTCTCAACGCAAACGTCACCGGCGTCGATGCCGACGATGTCCATATCGGCATGAAAGTCAGCGTCGTATGGACCGATATCCAGGACAATTGGGTGCTTCCCAACTTCCAGAAAGCCTAGACGATGCTTGGCGCGCTGAAGATTGTCGAAATCGGCGAGGGAATGGCGGTCCAGGTCGCGGGGTTGATGCTCGCGGAACTGGGTGCCGACGTGCTCAAGGTCGAGCGCCCTGGCGGCGACCCGGCAAGGGGAACCGCGCCTTTCGCGAACTGGAACCGCGGCAAGCGCAGCCTGGTCCTCGATCTCGACAGCGACGAGGGTCTGGCGGCGCTCAAGGATCGCCTTGCCGGTGCCGACGCGCTGCTCCACCCGTTCAAGCCATCGCGTGCCAGGGCGCTTGGTCTCGATGATGCGACGCTTGCGGCCGCCTTTCCGCAGCTTGTCGTCACCGGCATCACCGGCAGTCCGTTCGGCCACCCCGATGTCGAACGCAGCGACGACGAACTGCTCGTCGCCGCGCGCGTCGGCGCGATGTACGAGAATGACGGCCACCGTGCCGGCCCGATCGCCTATCGCTATCGCCAGGGCAGCTGGGCGGCGGCGCATCTTGCGGCTGCGGGGATGCTCGCACGGCTCGTGATGCGGCTCCAGTCGGGGCGCGGCGGCGCCGCGCACACCTCGATCTTTCAGGGTTTTCTCTCGACCTTGCCGCTCGTCTGGGCGCGCAACAGCGAAGGGCCGATGCCCAATACGCCGACCTATCCGCCCGGTCCGCGGCCGATCGCGGTCCAGTTGTTTCAGTGCCAGGGCGGCGACTGGTTGCAGATCATGGATCCGACCCGCCAGTTCGACTATGCGACGATGCCCACCATGTGGGAGGTCATGGCCGAAGCCGACGTCGATCTCGAAAGCGAAGCCGGCCAGCAGGAAGCGTTCAGGCTGCGACCGCGCGATGCTTGGCTCGCCGACCTGCGGGCCGCCGACATTGCCGCCGAACCCGCCTATCCGATGGGCGAAGTCCTGCGTCATCAAGAGGTCGAGGCCAATGGCTATGTGGTCGCGGTCGACGATCCCGATCTCGGCGCGACGCGCCAGCCCAATGTGCCGTTCCACACCGATGCCGACCTTCCGCAGGGGCGGCCTGCGCCGCGCCTTGGCGAAGGCGGCGATCGGGACTGGACCGTAGCGACGGCCTCTGACGCGGGCGCCGCGCCGTCCGAAGTCCTGAAGGATGTGCGCGTCCTCGATCTCGGCATGTTCCTTGCCGGCCCGATGGGGCCGTCGATGATGGGCGACATGGGCGCGAATGTGATCAAGGTCGAGGCGCTGAGCGGCGACCGTATTCGCTTCATGCACCGCTATTATCAGGCGGCGGCGCGCAGCAAGCGCAGTCTTGCGCTCGACCTGACCAACCCCGCAGCGCAGCCGATTCTCGAACGGCTGGTCCAGTGGGCGGAGATCGTGCATCACAATATGCGCTTCAAGGGCGCGGCGAAGCTTGGCCTCAGCGAGGAAGGGATTCGCCGGTATAATCCGGACGTCGTGTTCAATTATGCCAGCGCCTATGGTCAGAAGGGCGAGCGGGGCAATTGGCCCGGCTTCGATTCGATCTTCAATGCAATCGCCGGCTGGGAGTTCGAGAATGCCGGCGAAGGCAACCGCCCGGTCTTCAATCGTCCCGGTACGATGGACGTCAGCACCGCGCAGAGCTGCCTCGTCGAACTGATGGCCTCGCTCTATGCGAAGCGGACGACGGGCAGGGGCCACACGACCCAGACATCGCTGCTCGGCATTGCCGCTTTCACGCAGGGCGAAAGGTTGATCGATGCAGATGGAGCGCTCACCGACACCTACCATCTGACAAGCGACCAGACGGGCTTTTCGCCTTGGCACCGCATTTATGAATGCGATGGCGGCGAGTGGATCGCGGTCGCTGCGCACAAGCCCGCGCAGCAAGCCGCGATGCGCGACATTTTCGGGACCGACGAGGCGGGTTTCGCCGACGCGGCGTCCGGCCGCGAGGCGGCCGGGCTGCTGGCTGCGCTCGAAAAGGCGGGCGTTCCATGCGACCGGGTCAATTGCGAGGATGCGATGAACCGCTTCTTCGACGACCCGCTCAACCGCGAGCTCAATCTTGTGTCGGCGCTCCCGCAGCCGCTGTTCGGTATCGTCGAACAGCCGGGAGCCTTCTGGAACTTCGGCGATGTACCGATCGTCTTCAGACGTTGCTGTCCCGCCATCGGCGAACACAGCGACGAGATATTGCGCGAGATCGGCTATTCGGACGAAGAGATCGCGAACTTCCGGGCGGCGAATATCGTCGGCTGAGCTTCCTGGCCAGACGTCAATCGGGCCCGAGCGGCGCGAAGCGTGTCCCGGCAAGTCCGCCCATCGCGTCCGCCATCAGCGCCGCCGCGCGCGTTTCGTGCGCGTTGCAAAGGATGATCGCGGCCTCCGTGGCGACGCGATCGTCCGCAACCTCGTCGCGAAATGCCGACCAGGCTGCCGGATGATCCGCAAATTGAAGGCCGAGCAACGCCTCGATCTCGCGCTTCTCGCACGCCTGATATGCGGGCTCGTAGCGTTCGATCGCGCGCCACCATTTGATGAGCCTCGCCAGCCCCTTCGCCTTCACCGCCGCCTGCTGGTCGGCGATGCGCGGCACGATCGTTTCGCGAATATCGTCAAGCGCGATGTCGAAGCTGCGATGGTGCGCGCCAACGGTCGCCTCGGGTAGATCGACCGCGGGAAGGGCGATCCCCGCCGCCTCGGCCAGCGCTTCGGACAGGACGCGGCGGTGGATCGTCGAATAGACCATGTTCATGCCGAGGTTTGGCGGCGGCGGCGCGTCGGGATCGTCGTAGCGCGCGCGGCGCGCGAAACCCGTCTGGAACAGGAGCCGCCAATAGCGAACCCGCGCCAGATCGACCGGATAGCCGCCGGCAGCCTCATAGGCTGCGAACGCCTCGATCGGAGGCACGAAGTCCTGGAACAGCATCCGCAGACACAGCATCGCGAGGTCGGCCATCGGATCGCCATAATGAACGAGCTCCCAGTCGAGCAGCGCGGTCACATGGTCGCCCTCGAACAGGAAATTACCCGCGCCGGCGTCGCCGTGGACAATGACCGGTGGGGGCATCTCGGCGGGAATATTGGCTTCGAGCCAACCGAGCGACAGGTGAATGAGCGGATCCCAGTTCCTGCCCGTGTTCGCGGCGCGAAGGGCGGCGATGCGCTCGCCGATCAACGCCGCGGTCGGCAACACCGCGCCCATGCCCTCGACGGGCGTCGCGGCGACATCGATGCGGTGAAGCGCGGCGAGCTGCGCCATGAAATCGCCGGCGAGCGCATGGCGCTGCGCCGCGTCGGCGATCGCGGCGAACCGGTCCTTCCCCGATACCAGCCCGCACAGCAGCGCACGCCGCTGGGGCAGCGACGCAAAATAGGGCGCAGTCCGCACACCGGCGCCGGCGAGCGGCCCCGAAAGGGCGCGCAGTACGGCCGCTTCGCGCAGAAATGCCGCGTCGTCGCCGGCACCTGCCTTGTGGACGTCATAGTTCATATAGGCGCTCGCGGTGCGCGCATCCGGCCAGACGAGGTCGATTTCGGCGCCCTCGCGCGACGCGCCGCCGCCGCCGCGTGGCCGGATCGCGGCGATGCGCGCGCCGCACGCCGCCTCGATGTCGGCGGCCAGGCCTTCAGGCAGCAGGTGCGCGATGCTCATGTCGGGCTCCATCGATTATTATGTTTCAAGCTTGCCACACGATCTCGCCGCCGATGACCGTCAAGGCGACGGTCACCGGCGCGGCAGGATCGACCGGCCAGTCATAGAGAATGAGGTCGGCGGGCATGCCCGCGCAGAGCGGAGCCGGTCCGTAGAGCGACAGGGCGCGCATGCGGTCGACGGCTTCGCTTGCACCGATCAGCGCTCCGCTACGCGTGCGCCGGTCGGTCGCGGCGCGCAGCGCGATCCACGGATCGGGATCGCCATAAGGGGCGTCCGACCCGCCGAGCATGGCGACGCCGCCATCGATCAGCGAACGGAGGCGGTAAAGGTCCGCAAGTTCGCTCGCGTCGAGTTCGGCTAGGTAGCGGTCGCCGCGGTCATGAATGAAATTGGGCTGGGTGACGACGATCAACCCGGCCGCGGCGATATCGGGGATCAGCGACGCCGGGATCACCGAACCATGTTCGATACGGTCGCCGGCGCGCGCACCGCCCGCCGCATCGAGCGCCGCGAGATAGACGACCAGCTCGCCGAGCGTCACGCAATGCGCGGCGACGTTGCGCCCGAGCGCGCGCGCAGCGCCGATGCGGCCGGCGATTGCATCGACGGGAGGGAGATCGCTTTCGTCGAAAAGCAGCTTGACCGGGCCGAGGGCATAGCCATCCCCCGCACCAAGTGCTTCGCTGCCCATCAGGATCAATCGCTGCGGGATCGAGCCCGCAAGAAACTCGGCCTCGTCGGGTCCGTTCGATGCGCTGGCGTCGGTGACTCCCGTAATCCCGCGCTGCGCGAGCCGCTGGCCGAGCGGGGCCAGCGATGGCGCTCCGCCGCCGATACGCGAACGGAGCCAGGCATCGCCGCGCCTGATGCGGCCCGTGGGGCGCTGGCCCGGACCGATCTCGACGGAGGCGGGGAAGGGCGGACCGCCGAGCCGCTCGATCGCCATGCTGTTGAGCAGCCAGCAGGCGCCGGTCCGGTCCTGCACGCGAAGCGGCCGGTCGGCCAGCCATGTATCGAGCGCAGCGGCGTCCGGAAGGTCGGCGACCCGCTCGTCATATCCGATGGCGCGCACCCATTCGCCGGCGCCGCCCGCAGCTCCGCGAAGGCGCTGGACAATGGCATCGACATCGCGGCAGCCCGCAAGATCGATCGACCCCATCCGCGCGGCGGTTGCGAGCAGGTGCAGATGATGGTCGTGAAGCCCGGGGCCCGCCGTTCGTCCGCCAGCATCGATTTCGGGGCCGCGGCCCTCCACATCGGTGCCGAGCGCGGCGATCCGGCCCGCGCGGATGCCGATCGACAGAGGCAAGCCATCAGCCGAGCATGCATTGCGGATGACGAGGTCGAAGGCGCTCGTCATTGGATCTCGGCGGCAAATGTCGCCGCGCTTCCCGCCAGCGAGACGTCAAGAACACCCCGCCGCCCCGCCGCAAGGGCTTCGAGCGCGAGCGTTGCGGCGAGGAGCCCGGTCAACGGATCGGCAAGGGCGTCGCCCATGAAACGGGGCGCATCTTCTTCGCGTTGGATCAATCCGCCCGCCGCGGCGCAGTCGTCGCCGAACCCGACGCGCATCGCCGCATCGCCTCGCCACCCGTGCGCGGTGATCGCGACCCACAGGAGTTCGGGATTGCGGGCGAAGAGGCGCGCCTCGTCGAGGCCGAGGCGCGCGAGCGCGTGCGGACGCGCCGAGGTCACGAGGACACGTGCTTCGCCGATCAGGTCGAGCAATTCGGGGCTGCCGGGGTCGAGGCGAATGCGCCGCTTGCCGCCGTTGAGGCGCGCGTCGAGAGCGGGCGTATGGCGCGGCGTCGGGTCGGGCCGGGCGGGGCTTTCGACTTTCGTTACCGCATGGCCAGCCTCGGCAAGGAGCGCCGCGCAATAGGGGCCTGCCCATAGCGCCGAAAGGTCGATGACAGCGCCATCGGCAGCCGCTCCGCCGCGAAGCACGGACTGTTGAAGCGGCGCGGCCTCGCCGATCAGCGCGACCGGCAGGTGCAGCGCGATCCCCGCCATGGTCATGTCGGCGGCGCTGCGGCGTGCCGCGGCGGCGATGACCGCATCCCACGGATCGTCGCTGAACGCGGCACCTGTCCATGCGGGGACTAGGTCGCGGTCGTCATTGCGCGCGAGGGACACCGCGATCCATCCGTCACGGCATTCGACAAGCCGGCAATGACGGTTGGGCGACCAGAGTCCGGGCTCGCCCAGCGCCAGGTCGTCGGCGCGCGAAAGCGCGCGCACCGGATCGATCGCGGCGACGTTGGCCGCGCTTCCCGCGAGATCGCGAAAACGCGCGCCGGCCGCGGCAAAGGCGTCGAGCAGCGCGCTCACCGGGGCGGCTCGATCGCATGGACAAGTCCCCAGTCGAGCGCTTTGGCCGCGTCGACGCGTTCGCCCGTCAGGATCATTCCCATTGTCCGGTGGCGACCGATGGCGCGCGCCATGGTCGCGGTACCGCCGGCGCCGGGGATGAGGCCCATCGACAGCTCGGGGAGCTGGAACCAGCTGCCCGGCGCGGCAACACGTCGATACGCCGCTGCGGCCACCTCGATACCCGATCCGATACACGCGCCATGGAGAAAGACGGTGGCCCGCGGCCCGAGCGCGTCGAGAGCGCGGGCGCAGCTGTGGAGCGTCCGCACGGCGTGCGCCTCGGCAAGGTCCCGCGCCATTCCGAACTCGAAAAGGGCGCCGCCTGTCGAGAAACATTTGCCCGCCCCGCGCAGCACGAGCGCCGGCCGCGTCGGATCGTCGAGGATATTCGCGAGAGCCTCGTAAAGTGCATCGCGCATGGCGGCGGTCATCGCATTGCGCCCCGGCGCGTCGTCGAGCGTGACCCGGACCGCGTCGCCCGACCGCTCGATCGTCACCGGGGCCGGCGTGGCGGCCGCGGCCGCCGCGGCCCTGTTGGTTTCGAGCCAGCGCGCGAATTCCGCTCCCCCGAGAAGCGTCGAGTAAGCGAGAGACTCGACCACAAGCGCATCGGCGAGCGGGAGCGTCTCCGCCAGCCGCAGGACTTTCGCCGCCGTGGTCGCCGCGAGCGGATGGGTGCGCACAGCATCGGCGATCCGATGAACCTTTCGGTCGAATTCGCCGGCATCGGCCGCGGTCCAGGGTTTCGGTGCCGAAGCGGCCGCAGTGATGAGCAAGTCGAAATCGTCCCCGTCGACGTCGGGCAGTTCGCCGCCGCGATCGACCCCGATGACAACGGCCTGGATCGGAACTCCGGGCCGCTTCCAGCTCGCAGCATCGACGATCAGCAGCGGCTCGCCGCCCGGCGCGGACAGACGGTCCGCCCCAAGCGTATCGGGGAGATGGTCGGGCCCGGTCATCGGGCCACCCTATCCCCGCTCCAGCTCTTTCGCCAGTTCGGCCTTGAGGATCCGGCGCAGCAGTTTTCCCGTCTCGTTATACGGAAGCGCATCGCGCAAGAACCATTGTTCGGGTGTCTTGGTCGAGCGCAGCTTGGCCCTGACCGTCGCGGCGATCGTCACGGTATCGGGCGCGCCCGACCGCGAGACGATGACCGCGACGACCTTTTCGCCCCATTGGACGCAGGGAACGCCGAGCACGGCGCAATCGGCGATATCGTCGAAGGTGCGGAGCAGATCCTCGATCTCGCCCGGCGAAATATTCTCGCCGCCGCGCACGATGACATCGTCGAGCCGTCCCTCGACGAAGAGATAACCCCCTTCGTCGAGCCAGCCCGCGTCGTTGGTCGCGAACCAGCCATCGTCGGCGATTGCCTTCTTGTGCAGATATTCGCCCGATACCTGTTCGCCGCGCACGTGAATTTCGCCATGTTCGCCGGCGCAGCACGGGGTGCCGTCGTCGCGGCGGATTTCGAGTTCGATACTGGGCAACGGCTGACCCACCGAGGCAATACGGCGGCGGATCGCCGGGTCGCTGGAGGCAAAGGCGGCGCGATGGTCTTCGGCGCCGAGCAGCGCGATCGTCGAACTCGTCTCGGTCAGCCCGTAAGCGTTGACGAAATCGACGTGCGGCAGCATCGCCAGCGCGCGCGCGATCACCGGTTCGGGCATCTTTCCACCGCCGTATGACAGCGCGCGGAGCGTGGGCAGCGTCTCGCCCGTTTCCTGCATCACATCGAGGATGCGGTCGAGCATCGTCGGCACGACCATCGCATGGGTGATGCCCTCGGCTGCCGCGACCCGGACCCAGTCTTCGGGGGTGAAAGCCGGCAGGTAGACGATCCGTCGCCCGCCATATGCGGCGGTCAGAATCGCCGAGATTCCGGCGATATGATAGGAGGGCACGCAGACGAGCGCCGCCTCGTCTTCGCCGGCTCCGAGGAATTCGACGGTCGACATCACATAGGAGGTGAGGTTGGCGTGGCGCAGGACCGCCGCTTTCGGGTCACCGGTTGTCCCGCTCGTGAAGAGAAGGACTGCGATCTCGTTTTCGGCTTCGGGCAGGTCGATCTTCGCGGGAACGCCGCCGGCGACGAACTCGGCTTCGAAGTCGCTCCGCGCGACGATTTCGATCCCGTCGGCGGCAGCGATCCGTGGTAGCATGTCGTCGTCGACGACCAGCACGGCGGGCGCGCTGCGCGCCACGAGCTTGTTGAGGTCGGCGTCGGGCAGGCGGTAGTTGAGCGGAACGAACGGCGTTCCCGCCATGCCGCATGCGAACAGCAGGATCGGCAGAATGTCGCCGTTCATTCCGAGAAAGGCGGTGTTGGCCTTTTCCTGTTCGCGAAGCCAGGCCGCAGCGTGGCTGGCACGCGCGCGATACGCCTCGAAGTCATGCCCTTCCTCTCGGCCACCGAGCGCGAGACGGTCGGGGCAGGCATCGGCGGCGATGTCGAGGAGGAGCGGCGTGCGCATGGCGTTCAGTCCGAGGCGGGGAGGGGCTTCGCGCCCTTGATAACCAGAGGAACGCCGTCGAAGGCGAGCGAACCCTTGCCGGCCTTTGCCGCAAGCACTTCGAGACCGCTTTCTTCGTGCGCATAGCGTTTGCCGATCGCGACGCCTTCGGCGAACTCGGCGCTCACGATTCCGCTCGGGGTCGATGCATCGTCGATCGGAACGACTGCGGCGCCGCCGCACTGCAGCTCGCCGGCCCGGTTCGGCGGGCGCACGATCACCAGTTGAGCCTCGCAAACCGTGCTTTTCCAGCGCGAACCCGGCTTCAAGTCCATTGTCATCATCCTTTCCCGTGGTGGCTGTCTTTTCGCCACCTGTCTCGTTCAGCCCGTCAATAAGTCAATCGACAAAGAAAGTAAACGTAGTTATATAACTCAAAAACGGGAGAGACAAAGATGCATCCACGCCGATTTGCGCAGATTTCGCCCGACCGGCCGGCGATCGTCATGGCGGCGGGCGGAGCGAGTTGCAGCTACGGAGAATTGGAAGAGGCGGCGAATCGCGGTGCCAATCTTTTCCGGTCGCTCGGGATCGGATCGGGGGATACCGTCGCGATCTGGCTGAAGAACTGCCTCGAATTTTTCCAGATCTATTGGGCGGCGCAGCGCGCCGGCCTCTATATCTGCCCGATTTCCAGCCAGCTGACGGCCGACGAAGCTGCCTATATCCTGACCGACAGCGGATCGAAGCTCCTCATAACCCATGCCGGCGTACCCGCCGCGGCCGAACTGGTGGCGAGGCGGAACGACCTCGTGCCCGGCGTCGCGCATGTTTTCGACCTGGGCTCGGGCCTCGTCGGCGCGCAATCCTGGCACTCGGCGCTCGCCGCGCAGCCGGCGACGCCGATCGCCGATGAAACCGCAGGCTTCCATCTCGTCTATTCGTCGGGAACGACCGGGCGTCCGAAGGGCATACGCCTGCCGCTGACCGGTGGCCCCGCCGAAGAGCCCCATATGCTCGCCGACCGGATTTCGGGACGATATGGCGTTGGTGAGGCCAGTGTGCTGCTGTCGCCGGCGCCGCTCTATCACACCGCGCCGCTTGCCTACGGCATGGCCGCACACCGGCTCGGCGCCACGCTGGTCGTGATGGACAAGTTCGACGCAGAGGACGCGCTGCGTCTCATCGAACGCTATCGCGTGACGTTCATCCAGATGGTGCCGACGATGTTCGTCCGCCTGCTCGCGCTGCCTGCCGAGGTGCGCGCGCGCTATGACATCTCGTCGCTCGACAAGATCGTCCACGCGGCGGCGCCGTGCCCGGTGGCGATCAAACAACAGATGATGGAGTGGGTCGGGCCGATCATCTATGAATATTATGGCGGGTCCGAAGGCAATGGATCGACCTTCATAACGCCCGAGGAATGGCTCGCGCATCCCGGTTCGGTCGGACGTGCCGACTGGGGTGAATTGCACATCTGCGACGAGGATGGCCGCGAGGTCCAAGCCGGAGTTGACGGGCTCGTCTATTTCAGCGGTGGCTGGGACTTCCAGTATCTCAATGACCCCGGCAAGACCCGCGATGCGCGCCATCCCGAACATTCCGGCTGGAGCACGCTCGGCGACATCGGGCATGTCGATGCCGACGGCTATCTCTATCTCACCGATCGCAAGAGCTTCATGATCATCTCGGGCGGGGTCAATATCTACCCGCAGGAAACCGAAAACCTGCTCATCACCCATCCGCGCGTCGCCGATGCCGCTGTAATCGGCATCCCCAATCCCGATTTCGGGGAGGAAGTGAAGGCGGTCGTCCAGCCGCTCGATCCCGCCGACGCGACGCCCGAGTTCGCCGAAGAGCTGATCGCCTTTTGCCGCGCCGGATTGAGTCCCCTGAAATGTCCCCGGTCGATCGACTTCGATCCCGAACTGCCGCGTCTCGATACGGGCAAACTCTACAAGCGGCTGATCCGCGATCGCTATTGGGCCGGCCACAAGGCCGGTTGAACGACCGAAGCGCCCCGCGCGGCGTCCGGAAATCAGAAGGAAGACCGAATGAGCGAAGAACTCACAACCCGCGACGAGGATGGCGTCCTCGTTATCACGATGAACCGTCCCGAGGCGAAAAACGCCATGAACAAGGCGGTTGCCGAGGGTATCGCCGCCGCGCTCGACCGGCTCGACGCAGAGCCTGCGCTGCGGGTCGCAGTCCTGACCGGCGCCGGCGGCACTTTCTGTTCGGGGATGGATCTCAAGGGCTTCCTGCGCGGCGAAAGTCCCGTCGTCGAGGGGCGCGGTTTTGGCGGCCTGACCTTGAAGCAGCCCGCAAAGCCGCTGATCGCGGCGGTCGATGGCTATGCGCTCGCGGGCGGTCTCGAACTGATGATCTCGTGCGATCTCGTCGTCGCCAATGCCGGCGCAAAATTCGGAATTCCCGAGGCCAAGCGCGGTCTGGCGGCCGGGGCGGGCGGATTAATGCGGCTTCCCGACCAGATTCCCTCGCGGATCGCGATGGAACTCGCCCTGACCGGTAATTTCATCGATGCGCAGCGCGCCTACGACCTGGGTCTCGTCAATCGCGTCACCGACGGCCCCGCGATCGACGGTGCAATGGAATTGGCGCGCGAGATCAACGAGAACGGCCCGGTTGCCGTTCGCGTGTCGAAGCAGATTGTCAAGGAATCGCGCGGCTGGCCATTCGAGGAGCGCTGGGCGCGGCAGGACGCATTGTTGCCCCAGGTGTTCCAGCATGCTGACGCGCGCGAAGGCGCGGCCGCTTTCGCGGAAAAGCGGAAGCCGAACTGGACTGGCTGATGATATAGTCGCCGCGGCAAACGGGGGCAGGGCGTCTGGCGGTCCGATTCAGGAAAAGTTCCGGTCGATGTTGATCTGCGGCTGCGTGCCGCCGATCCGCTCGAAATAGTCAGCGATCTCCTTGCCCGCTGTGGCCACCCAGTGGGCATCTGGGGTCGTGTCTTCGACTTCGATCAATATATGCATTCTTCCGACGCCTCGTGCATCGAGTCCATGGGCCTCGGCGTCCGCGAGTGCCGGAAGGATCGAGCGGCTGCCGCATGAAAATAGCAAGCGCGTCCCCTTGCCGAAGCGCGCTGGTTTTGCCGCAGCCTCCGCGGGGAGTTTACTTATTTTCGAACGGAAGGTGGACATCATATTCACTTCTGGAGTCTCCGATTGGCGACAGGGCAGCGATGGTAGGAGCCTGCGGCCGGCGCCGTCAATTCGCACGATCTGTACCGGTCGGGCGATAGCTCACGCAGTCAGTTGTTTGCCTCGATGTATCTGCAAGATTGAATAGATGCATAACCTAGTTAAATATCAATTGGCAAGGTGGCGAAGAAGGGCTGCAGGAGGTCGCAGCATAACGGGCCGTCGAGCTAATACCCGCCATCGGCCGTCAGCAGGATATTGCCATGTATGTCATCGTGACCGGCAGTGCCGGAAAACTGGGCCGGGCCGCCGTTGGCGCGCTGCGCGGAGTGGGCCACCGTGTCGTCGGGCTCGATCTTTGCGCCGCCGCCGATCCGGCGCGCTCGATCCGCTGCGATTGCACCGATTTCGGCGAGGTCATGAGCGCGCTGTCGGGGCTCGATATCACCGGCGGGGTTCCCGATGCGGTTGTCCATCTGGCGGGCATCCCGATGCCGGGCCTTGCGACTGACCAGAAGACCTTCGCGGTCAATACGATCTCGACCTATAATGTCTTTTCAGCTTGCGCGCGGCTCGGCATCAAGCACATAGTCTGGGCGTCGAGCGAGACGATCCTTGGATTGCCGTTCACAGCGCCCCCGGCTTTTGTACCGATCGACGAGACGCACCCCGATACGCCCAACTGGTCCTACGCGCTCGCCAAGCAACTCGGTGAAACCGCAGCGGACGCCTTCTGCCGCTGGGATTCCGAGATGACGATCCTTTCACTGCGCTTCTCGAACGTCTTTGCGAACGACGACTATGCCCAGCTTGCCGCGTTTCAGGCAAAGCCCGCCTGGCGAAGGATGAACCTCTGGTCCTATGTTGATGTAGAGGACGCGGGCGAGGCCTGCCGTCTTGCCGTCGAGGCCGATCTCAAGGGGCATCACCGGATGATTGTCGCGGCGGAGGACAGCTTGATGGATATCGCGACGGCCTACCTGTTGCGCGACTTTTTTCCCGAGGTTCCCGTTCGCACGCCGGTCGACGGATGCCAATCCCTGCTGTCATCCGCGGCGGCGGGACGGTTGATCGGATACCGCCCGCGCATCAGCTGGCGCGACCGGGTGGGTGAGGGGGCCGCCTAAGTCGTACGTCTTCGGTTTTGTCGGTGATCAGGGGAGGCGCGAGCAGGTGGTCCGACGGGAGTGCCGCTCGACTACAGCTGGCAGGTTGAAGCTGGTTCGCACCTCGATAGCTGTTCGTAGAACAGCGAGACTTGTGGTGATTGACCCCAGTCATACACTTGTTTAGAGTTCAATTGGCGGCAGAAAACTGCCATTTCCGACGCAAGGTGCGAAGCCGGTAAGCGATATCATAATCCGCGTGTCGGGGCATGTGCCCCGATCAAGATTGCTGGCTTGAACGATTCTATTTTGCCCGCGGGACACTCTCCGGAGAATTAAACTCTCTCGCTCGGGCAGGAAGGTCGAGCGTCTATTCCAATTGGGCAGGTACGCTTCTATCGGCCGGTGTGATCGAAGGAGGAGCGGGCGAGGAACCAAGAACTATATTTTGCCCCGCGGGACCGAAATTCTCCAATGATTTGAGTGCCCATTTTCGTCGCCTACGGGGCACCACCGCAATCGGCCGGAGCGGGCTCGCCCGCAAAGCGGCGGCCATCGGCCGAATTCCTTTCTCTATTGCCGGGATGTTTCATGCTGATCGACAGACGCGGGTTCGTGCACGGGGCGCTTGGCGGGGGGGCGCTGGCTGCGCTGGCGTCCTGGTATCCCGCGTGGGCGCAGCCGGTCTCGCCGGGGATCGCGTCGACGTTGCCGACCGTGTCGGGAAACGATATTCGCCTGCGCATCGCGCGGCAGACGATGCGCGTCGACGGCCGGACCAGCCGCGCGATCGGGATCAACGGCACCGTCCCGGGGCCGCTCGTGCGGCTGAAGGAAGGGCAGACAGCCCGGCTCACGGTTATCAACGACCTCGACGAGGACAGTTCGATCCACTGGCACGGGCTGATCCTGCCGTTCCAGATGGACGGCGTGCCGGGGGTAAGCTTTCCGGGCATCAAGCCGCGCTCGACCTTCGTTTATGAATTTCCCGTCGTCCAGTCGGGCACCTATTGGTACCACAGCCATTCGGGTCTGCAGGAACAGCTCGGCCATTATGGGCCGATCGTGATCGACCCCGCGGGCGCCGACCCGATCGCCAGCGACCGCGAGCATGTGATCGTCCTGTCGGACCATAGCCGCCTCTCGCCCGAAGCGATTTTCCGCAAGCTGAAGGTCAATCCCGGTCATTTCAACATGCAGCGCCAGACGCTGTCGGGGCTGCTCGCCGGGCGGGACCAGCCGCTCAAGGAGCGCGCCGAATGGGGCGCGATGCGGATGGACCCGACCGACGTCGCCGACGTCAATGGCTCGACCTATCAATTCCTGATCAACGGCTATGGTCCGCACGACAATTGGACCGCGCTGTTCGCGCCGGGCGAGCGCGTCCGGCTGCGCATCATCAACGCGTCGGCGATGTCGATCTTCAACCTGCGCATCCCCGGGCTTCGCATGACGGTGGTGCAGGCCGACGGCCTCAACGTCGCGCCGGTTCCGGTCGACGAGTTCCAGATCGGCGTCGCCGAAACCTATGACGTGGTCGTCACGCCCGCCGCAGACCGCGCTTACACGATCGTCGCCGAGGTCAACGACCGGTCGGGCATGGCGCGCGCGACGCTGGCGCCGCGCGCCGGAATGGCGGCTGAAGTCCCGCCGCTGCGCGCGCGCCCGCTCGCGACGATGAAGGACATGGGCATGGGTGCGATGGCGCACGGTGCGCCGGCCGACGATGCATCCTGCGCCCCCGAACACGCCGCAATGGGGCACTGCGCGCCGGCGGACGACGCGCCCGATCATGCTGCCATGGGACATGGCGGCGGCGGCATGGACCACAGCATGCGCGATTTCAGCGCCGCGCCGCAGGTCAAGCGCGACCCGAGCGTCCAGTCGATCTCGCCAATGCCCGTCGACCGGATGGGCGAGCCGGGGCAGGGGCTGGAGGATGTGGGGCACCAGGTGCTGACCTATCGCGACCTCGTCGCGCTCGACCCGAACCCCGACGTTCGCGCGCCGTCGCGTTCGCTCGACATCCATCTCACCGGCAATATGGAACGCTTCATGTGGTCGTTCGACGGCGTGAAGATGTCCGACCATCACGAACCGATCCCGTTCATCGAGGGCGAGCGGGTTCGGGTGAATTTGATCAACGATTCGATGATGAGCCACCCCATCCATCTTCACGGACATTTCTTCGAACTGGTGACGGGGAAGGGTGATCATGCACCGCGCAAGCATACGGTAATCGTCCAGCCGGGCGGGATCGCGACGTTCGATTTCACCGCCGATGCGCTCGGCGACTGGGCCTTTCACTGTCATCTCCTCTATCACATGCACGCGGGGATGATGCGCGTCGTCAGCGTCCGTCCGCGCGGGGATGCACCATGATCCGGGCTGCGGTTTTGCTCGTCGGCCTGTCGGGGTTCGCTCTTGCTGCGCCCGCCGCGGCCCAGTCGCACCAAGGGCACCATGAACCGCCGCCCGCAAAGACGGATTTGGTCGATCCTGCCTGTTCGCCCGAACATGCCGCGATGGGGCATTGCGTGTTAAAAGCGGCCAGCAAACCCGCCCCGCCGCAAATGAACGATCCCGATTGCTCCGCCGAGCATGCGGCGATGGGGCATTGTACCCCCACGACCATTCCAACCCAGCGAGCGACCGGCACCACTGGAACCGACCTGCCTGCGGGCAATGCGCCCGCACCGCCGCCGCCCGGCGACTGGTATGCCGACCGCTATTTTCCGAAGGCGGCGATGGATCATTCGCGTCACGCGATGATGATCGAGAATGGCGGCCAGAAGACCGCGTTCATCGCCCTCAACCTCGCCGAATATCAGGCGCGCAAGGGTCGCGACGGCTTTCGGTGGGAGGGCGAGGGCTGGTATGGCGGCGACATCCACCGGCTGACGGTGAAGAGCGAAGGCGAGGCGGTGATTGGCGAGGGCGTCGAGAGCGCCGAACTGCAACTGCTCTACAGCCGTGCGATTGGCCCCTATTTCAACGCGCAGGCCGGCATCCGGCAGGATCTGGAGAAAGGACCCGACCGGACATATGCGGTGCTCGGCGTCGAGGGGCTTGCGCCTTACTGGTTCGAGACTGAAGGCGCGCTGTTCCTGTCGGACAAGGGCGACCTGCTCGCCCGGGTCGAAGCTTCCTATGATCAGCGCATCACCCAAAAGCTGATCCTCCAGCCGATGGCCGAACTCAATTTTGCGGTGCAGGATGTTCCGGAGAGCGGAATCGGTTCGGGCCTGTCCGACGTCGAGCTCGGCCTGCGGCTGCGGTATGAAATCGTCCGCGAATTTGCTCCCTATCTGGGCGTCGAATGGGCGCGGAAGGTCGGCGACACCGCGCGCTTCGCTCGCGCGGGAGGCGAGGATGTCGGTGGCGTCAGCCTGGTCGCCGGGGTGAAAGCGTGGTTCTAGTTTCGCTGGACGATTTGGCTTTAATCCAGCGGTGAGCCTCGACGCTCGATCCGGTCCACATAATCCGGTACGAATGGCTCCGTTCAGGCTGGCGGAGCCAGCCACCGGCTCGCGGCCAGCGCCAGAAAACCGACGATCAGGCCCCAGAAAGCCGATCCCAGCCCAAACAAGGTCAGCCCCGATCCGGTGGCGAGGAAGGTCAGGATCGCCGGATCGCGGTCGGATTTCGCCGCCATCATCGATTCCATCGCGCCCAGCAGCGCGGGGATCAGCGCGACGCCGGTCAGCGCCGCGATGACCGTGGGCGGCAGCGCGAGAAAGACGCGCACGAGCAACGGCGAGAAGATGGCGAGCAGCAAATAGAAGCCCGCGTAGAGCATGCCGACCGTCCACCGTCGCGCGCGATCGGGGTGCGCGTCCTCGGCGGTACAGATCGCCGCGGTGATCGCCGCGAGGTTGAGGCCATGCGCCCCGAACGGCGCCGCCGCGAGCCATGCGAGGCTGCTGCCGACGATCAACGGGCGCGGCGGCGGTGCATAACCCGCGCCGCGCAGCACGACGAGGCCGGGCAGGTTTTGCGATACCAGAGTCACGAGGAACAGCGGCACGCCGACGCTGAGGATCGCGCGCGCGTCGAAAGCGGGAACCACCGGCAAAAGCGTGCCGAAGGTCGCGCCCGGCGGCAGCGGTCCGATGTCGCCGCGCGCCAGCGTCAGCGCCAGCCCCGCCGCGAGCGCGAGGAGCAGCGCATAGAGTGGCAGACGCTGGCGCGCGGCGAGGAAGACCGCAACGAGCAAAGCGATAAGCAGCGGGTCGGCCGCGCCGAGCCCGAACAGCTTGAGGCAGAAGGGCAGAAGCACGCCTGCGAGCATCGCCGACGCGATCGACGCGGGGATGCGCTCGGCGAGCCGCCCGAGCAGCGGCACGATGCCGAGCAGGATCATCATCAGCGCGGCGGACAGGAAGATGCCGATCGCGACGGGCCACGACAGGCCGGGCGCGGCGGCGGCGAGCAGCGCCGCGCCGGGGGTCGACCAGGCGAGCACCACTGGCAAGCGTAGCCGCCATGACAATATCGCACCCGCGACTGCGATGCCGAGGCACAGCACGGTGACCGCCGACCCGATATGGTCGGCTGAAGCACCGAGGTTGCGCATGGCCTGGACGACGAGCGCGATCGTTCCGCCAAAGCCGACGACCGCGGCGATCAGCGCCGAGGACCAGGCCGGAACGGGGGGCAGATTGCGCAGCATCATGTCTTATTCTCTGGCTTGTGGATGTGCTTCAGGTCGATGCCGGCGTGGGATCGTCGCGGTCGGGAGCCAGCTGTCGGCTGTAGAGCCAGCCGATGCCGATCAGGCTGAACCCGAGCGCGACGAACGAGGCGATCCGCGCAAGCCCTTCGAGCCCTGAGGCGTCGAAAAGAAAGACCTTGCCCGCCGCGCCGATCATCAACACCAGCGACGCGATGCGCCAGTCGTGCTGCTTGGCCCGGATGCCCCAGAGAAGGAAGCCAAGCGCGAGTGCCAGGATCAGGATCGAGCGCAGGATGTTCTCCGCCTCGGTGACACCCGGCTGCGCGAGCAGCGAGCCGTGGAAAAGCTGGCGAAGCGTCGCCCACGCAAAGCCCGCCACGAGCAGCATCGTCGCGATCTGGATCGCGCGGGCCAGCGGGGCGGGCGCCTGGGCGAACGACCCCGGCATCCGTGTCAGCCCCAGCCATGGCAGCAGGAAGAGCGGGAGGAGCAGGTTGACGACCGCCCAGCCGCCGACCGCCTGCATCGACCACAAGGGATTGTGAAGGATGAGGCCGTAAAAGATCGCGTGCGCGGTGCCTGCGATCATCAGCGGGCGGGCGACCCCGTTCAGTCCGCGCGCCATCGCGAACCAGCCCGCGCCGACCAGCAATGCTTCCCATATCAACCGCTGAAGGCTTCCTGTGGTGACGAAGTCGCCGCCCGCGACCGCCGCGAAGCCAAGGCGATAGAGTGAGTGGGCAGCGATGGCCCCAACGATGGCTGCGAGGCTGAGGGCGCCAATCCACAGCCAACGAGGGAGCGCGTCGCGGACCAACCACACCGATACCGCAAACAGCGATGCGGGAATGAGCAGCCGCAGCAGCAACGGTTCGATCGAAAGCAGCGCAACGTCGAATTGCATCGGAACAGCGACGAGCGATAGCGATGCTTTGGACACCCAGATGCCGATCGGGAGCGCCGCCCATGCAAGGCTGAGCGCGGCGAGGCTGGCCGCCGCCCCGTCGACGCGATTGAAGGCGACACGGCGTGCTGCAAAAAGCACCGCCGCCCCGCCGAGCGCCGGAACGAGCCGCAACGCGTTGGTGGGCAGGATCTGCGCGAGGGCACCATAAGCGAATAAGGCCGCAGCGACCTGGCCGAGCCGGCGCACCATGGTGCCTTCGCCGCGAACCGCGAACAGCAGCGCGGCGGCGGCGAGGCCGCCCCAGCGGATGATCGCCATGGCGTCGGCGCCATCCGCGCCCTCGACCAGCCGCGGCAATTCGACCAGCGCCCGCGATGTCGCGACGAGCGCGAGGAGCGCGGCCCCCACGAAGCCCGCCGCGACGCGCTCAATGCGCAGGTCGCGCGCCGCCTTTCCGAAAAAGAGTAACGCGGCGGCGACCGCCGCGATGCCAAGCGGCGCCAGCCAGGCGGGAATGACGAGAAGAATCGCGAGCGCGAGCAGCGCGCCCGCCGTCGCGGCGAGCCAAGCGACGCGGCCGTCGCTCGTCCGCCCGTCAGCGCCCCAGCCGCGCGCAATGCCCGCTGCGGCGAGCATCGCGCCGCCGAGCGCAACCAAGGCAAGCGACCCGTCGGCGACGCCCCGGAAATGCCATTTCGTCAGCGGCGCGGCGGCAAGCGCGATGGCGCAAAGCTCGAGCGTCGGAGCCAGTTTTCCGGGGATCGCCCAAATCCGTGCAAGGAGCGGCAGGGCGTGGATGATCAGCAACGACAGTCCGATCAGGCCGAACCAGAAGGGCGTGGGATTGGGCCAGGCGACCAGCAACGCCAGTGCGAGCAACAGGCTGATCGTCGGGACGATCGCGAAGCCGCGCTCGCGCCAGGCGAGCCATTGCCCTGCGGCGGCGATCAATATGAACAGGCCCCAATGCAGCGGGGCGAAACCGCCATAGCCGACGAGTAGCGCGAGCTGGAGCGCGCCCACCACGGCAGAGGCGATGCGCAGCAATGTCGAGCGCGGCCCGTCGAAAGCCATCATCGGCAGCGCGATGGCGAGGAGGAGGACAAAGCCGCCGATCGAGAGCGATGCGGCGACATCGAGCGCCGCGCTCGCGACGACCATCCACAGGCCCCAGCCGATCCCGCCGATCAACGCCGCGAGTGCGAGCCACGGCCAGCGCCGCGCGCGCGCGACCCCCGCCAGCCCGGCGATCGTCAGCGCGAGATAGACCGCGAGCAGTGGCACATTGGGCTCGACGGCGCCAACCATCGCGGGCGCCGCCAGTCCGCCCGCAAGGCCGAGCAATGCGCTGGGCGGCCCGAACCGGAGCGACAGGCCGAGCGCCGCGGCGGTCACGAGCGCGAGCGCGAGAAAGGCGAGTAGCGGCCCGACCAGTTGATAGACGTTCGCCGCGACCATGATCGCGGCATAGAGCGTCGCGATGCCGGCGCCCGAAAGCGCCTGGGGCACGCGTACGTCCTGCAATTTTTCTTCGTTGCGCCAGGCATATTCGGCGCCGCCGATCAGCGCGAAGCCGAACAACAGCCCCGCGACGATCTGAACGCCCGGCGTGAAGATGCGCGCAAAGAAGCCGGCATCGATCGCATAACGAACGATCAAAACGCCCGCGATCGCGAGCGTGAGCCCTCCGGCCCAGATCGGCAGCGTCTTTCCGAACAGATTTTCGAAGCGCGATGCGAGACTGGCGCGCGGCCCGGCCGAAGTCGGCGGCTTTGGCGGTTTCGGTGTGGGCATCGGTGCCGCGACGGGCAGGGGCGGCGCGCTTATGGTGTCCGGCGTGTCCACGGCCTCGGCCGATCGCGCGGGAAATTGTGTTGCGTCGGCAGCAGCGGCGGGCTGGCCCCGCAGCGGAACGGCGACGTCGTCGGCCGCGGCCACAGTCTCAGCATCCGCCTGCTCGGGCACCGGCGGCGTTCCTCCGCGCTGTAGCGCGCCGATCCGCCTGGCCGCCTCCAGCAGGGTCGCCTCGGCTCGCTTCAACCGGCTGCGGGTGTCCATCAACAGGACGAACAGAGTGATGATGGCCAGAAACGCGAGGAAGTCGAACACGTTGATCCCTTCAGTCCGCCTTCGTAGCAGGCGGCGTGGGCAAATTCGATCTGTTTGGCACAAATGGCAGCGGCGCTGCACTTTTGCGACGCCCGCGTAAGACGTAGGCCGTCATACTGCCGCGCACGCCATATTTCCGAATGCGCCTCTGGCAAAATGAGCGGGCCGTTAATCAGGCCCTTTGCGGGCTGTGCTTATCATTCAGCAGAGTGCCAGCGCCCGAGCGTGCGATCGCGACAGTCATCTTGGGAGATATCCAATTGTCCTTTTCGCGAACCGCTCAACGGTATGCGCAATTCATAGGCGCCATCGTGAATCGCGATCGCCTCGATCGGTTGGTTGTTCCACGATGCGCAATACCGCATCCCCGGCGCGAGAGTTGCCACAACGCTGATAAATCCGACGTTTCGCGCACTATAAATCGCCAGCTTTGCAGTGATGCCACGCTTGTCGGGCCGGATCTTTCGCGACCGGACCCATATGTCATAGCCAGTGCTCAGCTGGCCCGGAACGAAATAGGCCTGAAACCAGTTGGCGATGGGCGATGACAGGCCCGAGAACTGGTGCCAGCCTGACCCCTGACCCGTTGCGATCTCGAAATGTTCGGCGGAGGCCCAACTTGCGTCCGCCTCGGTCTGATAGGCGTCTAGCGCCGTGCGCGCGATCTGCCATGCAAAGCCGCCCTCGCCCTGATCGAGCAACGCCTTCCAGACGAACCATTGATGCGGGAACCACACGGTCCCGTTCCAATAGCCATCGGGGCGATAATAGGATGCCGATCGATCGACGGCGGTGAGGCCTATCGGCGTTAACAGCTTCCCGGGATCGCGCAGGTTCGCCAGGATGGCACGGGTCTGATCGGGCGTCGTGATGCCGGCGATCAGCGGCTGGACACCGTCGAGCGTGCGGTTCCAATTTTCCCCGTCCGGAGTGCGGAGCAGCCCTTCGGGACGGCCGGCCGCATCGTGGAGGACATAACCGAAATAGCCGGTCACCGGGTCCCAGGCGTTCGCCTGCACCGCGCGCGTCAGCCGTGCAATGTCGGCGTCATATTGCGCGACGTCGCGCGTCCTTCCCATCTCGATCGCCGCCATGCGCAGCGTTTTGGCGGCGCGGATCGCGTGCGCGGTGGTGACCATCGGCGCGGCGCGCGCTTGCAGCTTTGCCGCGTGTACCCTCACCTGCGGCGGTAGATCGTCCCAGCCCCCGGAATTATAAAAATAATCCCAGCTTTTCAGAAGCCCGGACGGCAGCGCCGCGATCGTCGAGCCCTCGACCCGGCCGAGCAGGAAATCATAATAATGGCGCAGGCGGGGATAATTGTCGGCCAGCATCCGCCGGTCCTGAGTGCGGTTCCAGAGCTCCAGATATTGATGATGCTGCACCGGCAGCGGTGTGCCGTGATGGATGAAGGCGGATTGAGCGCCGGGCGGCGTGGTATAAGCACGCAGCACGTCGGCGCTGAGGCGCGGCGCGACGTCGGCCATTCCGATGCCGATGAAGCCCGAATCCCAAGTGTAGAGCGAATCCCACCATTTTCCCGGGGTGAAATGCCGGATGTACTGGTCCTGCGTATAGACCGGGTAGACGATGTTCATCAGCAGATTGGCGCCGATCAACTGGCGTGCCAGCATGAACCGCCGGCCGGCGGGAAGGGGATCGGCAATCGCCGCGCGCGCCTTGCCCCGTGCCCATGCGCGTTCCAGCGCGGCGGTATCGGAGTGGGCGGCGAGCGTGCGCTCGACGGTCTCGCGCGGACCTGTCGAAACCAGTGCCCAGATCGTCTCCCTGCCGCCGGCGGGCACCGGCGTGCCGCCGAACAGCAGATTGGCATAACGACCGCGGCCATCGCCCTGCGCGACTGTCAGCGTTTTGCTGTGGCTGCGCCGGGCGAAGAAGAAATCGAGCGTCCCGTTGCGAAATTCGCGGATACGCACTCCCGGCCGGAACCAGCGCAGGCCGTACCAGGCATCGGCCTGCCGATAATTCAGAAGCAGCGACTGCGGGGCGGGTCCCTTCGCTATTTCGGGCCGGGTGTCGGCGTCCTCGGGCTGGAAGCGCACCGCCGACGCGGCCGAGGCGGGTGCGAAAGCGATCCCTTCGAGGTCGATCGCGCCCGCCGGACGGAGCGTCAGCGCCCGTGCGCCCGCGGCGAGCGGCATCGTCCACGTAGCGCCATCGGGGGCGGCGGGAAGCAACGTACCCCCGGCATCGGCCAGCGCGACCTGCGTCTTGGCGCGATAGCGCAGCACCGCAACCTCGGCTCCGGCGGGAACCGCATAGGTCGCCATGTCTCCCGTCGCCATGCGCAGCGCGCGGCCATCGACCAGCCCGTCCTCGCGCACCTCGCCGCGCAACCAGCCATCGTAAACAAGCCGGTCCGACGGTGTCGGTCGCGCCCGGCGATGCGCGCTATAATGGACCCCCGACACCCATTCGCCGCCCGCCGGGATGCTGGCGCGCAAGATGCGCCGCGGCGTCAGCACGCTGCCGGGTGCGCGGTTGGGAAGTTGCATCGAAGCCAGAAGATTGAGCGTCAGCGTTTTCGCGCGCGGGCTGCCGTTGACCAGATCGACGCGGATCAGCCGCGAATGCGATGCCGGGTCCAGCGCGGCAAACGCGATCTCGGCATAAACCTGCTGCCCTTCCAGTTTCTGGCGATACGAATGATAGGACAGGTCAGGCGCCGCTTCCCAGGCGACGAAACCGGTGTTGAGCGACGCATTGGGGACATCGGGCGTCGACGTCGTGTGCGGCCCGGCGAATAGGGTGAGGTCGAACCGCATTCCCGACGTCAGATCCGGAATGTGCGACACGCCCAGATAGGCGTTGGAATAGGGGCCCCAGCGAGGCAGATTCAGATCGTGGACCCCGGCTTCAATCTTAGGGTTGTTCTGCGGATGCGGTTCCGCGAACGCTGACGACAGCAAGCCAGGGACGGCTACAGCGGCGATGACAGCGCGGGCCGTCCAGCGGTTGCAGATGATCTTCACGCTATCGTCCTCCCCCGCAGGCCGTGCCCGCGGCCTTGATCGTCTCAGCAGCGTTGGATGACGCTCTTCTGCTTGCGACTTTTTGAAATTGGCATATCTATAATATATATTATGCCTCTGTCGGACAACAGAGCAAAGAGCGCGGTGACGGCCGCGATGATTGAGGGAGGATAGATGCCAAAGGATTTCACGCGCCGCGAACTCGTCGGTGTGGCGGCGGCCGCTGCGGCCGCGCCATCGCTTTTCGACGCGGCGCGTGCCAGTGCGATCCAGCCGTCGCGCCGCACCAACATCGTCTATATCCATTCGCACGATTCGGGCCGGTATCTGTCGCCCTATGGTTATGCGGTGCCGACGCCGCGCCTCCTTGGCCTTGCCCGCGAAGGTGTATTGTTCCGGCAGATGCATTGTGCCTCGCCCAGCTGCTCGGCCAGCCGGGCGGCGATGCTGACGGGCCAGTCTTCGCATAGCAGCGGCATGCTCGGGCTCACGCATCGCGGCTGGAACCTTGCGCATCCCGAACGCCATCTCGTGCATACGCTGGGCCGGGCAGGCTATGCCACCGTGCTTGCGGGGCTTCAGCATGTCGCGCGCGACGCCGCGTCGATCGGCTATAGCCAAATCCTTCCGCATCGAAGCAATATGGTGCGCGACGTGGCGCCCGGAGCTGCGGCGTTTCTTCGCAGCCCGGCCGCAAAGGCGCAGCCGTTTTTCCTCGATGTCGGATTTGAGGAAACCCACCGGCCCTTGCACCCGGCGGTGGACGATCACGCTTTCATCCTGCCGCCGGCCCCCATTCCCGACACGGCCGAAAGCCGGCGCGACATGGCCGAATATCATGCCAGCGCCCGCGCGCTCGACCATGGTGTCGGGCTCATCCTCGATGCGCTGCAAGCGGCCGGGCTGGCGGAAAATACCCTGATCATCAGCACGACGGACCATGGCCTGCCGTTTCCGACGATGAAGGGGGAATTGCGCGACGGCGGGACGGGCGTTTCGATGATCATGCGGGGGCCGGGTGCATTCGCCGGTCCCAGGGTTTCCGACGCCCTGCTATCGCAAATCGACCTGTTCCCGACGCTGTGCGACTATCTTGGGATCGGCCGACCCGATTGGCTGGAAGGCCAGTCCTTTTTGCCCGTCGTCGACGGACGAAGGGCGGAAGTGAACGAGGCGATATTCACCGAGCTGACTTTCCACGCGGCCTATGAGCCCAAGCGCGCGGTGCGAACGCAGCGGTACAAATATATCCGGCGTTTCGATGGACGTCGGACGCCCGTGGTCGTCAATTGTGACGGTGGGCTGACCAAGGCCCAGTGGCTGAAACGCGGCTGGGCGGGCTATCCGCTGGTGGCTGACGAGGCGGGTGAAGAATTGTTCGACCTTTATTTCGATCCGACCGAACAGCGCAACCTCGTCGCGCTGCCGGAACTGGCGGCGGTGCTGGAGGATATGCGCTCGCGGCTGAGCGAGTGGATGCGCCGGACGCAGGATCCTTTGCTCGACGGCCCTGTCGCCGTGCCTCCGGGCGTTCGGTCCGATCCGCCCGATCCCCGGTCGGACGGCGCGACGCGCAGGGAGTAGAGGGGCAGCGCTTCGCAGTCTTAATTATCGTATATATACTATTGCACATGGCTTCGCCGCTCTTTAGGCTTGTTGCAGGAGAGGCGCGAATATGAGGGCGGCACGGGTCTCGCTGGCTGCCATCTCGCCCGAAGCGGCTGTGAGGAAATAATGGTGACGCGATCAATCGCCACCCCCGGGGCTGCCATCATGCGGCGATCGGTCCAAAAACCATGCTGTCTGGAGGCGCGTACATGAAAGGCGCCCTGGTCGAAACGCGCGCCGAGCGCTTTGCTGCCATGGGTACGCGTATCGAGCTGCACCAGTTCGGGCGGGCGGCGCCCGACGCGTTGCTGGCTGGGCGCCGCGCCATCGAGGCGGTCGACGACGCGCTGACGATTCACCGTCCCTCGGCGACAACTGCGGTCAACGACCGGCTGATCGCCGGCGAGGTTGCAATGATCGATGATCCGGTACTGCTCGACGCGTTGGCGGCGATTGCGGAGGCCTGGCGCGCGACCGACGGTCTGTTCGATCCGACGGTCGGCAGCGGCGGTGGGGCGGCCTGGCCCGCGCTATCGGTCGACCGCGGTTCCGGGCACATCGAAGCGGCCCAGCCGACCGCCTTCGACTTCGGGGGCTTTGGCAAGGGTTTCGCGCTTGATCGCGCCGCCGCGGCGATGCGCGCGGCCGGTGTAACATCGGCATTCCTGTCGGCGGGTGAGAGTTCGGTCGCGGTGATTGGCGATCATCCGCTCGGCGGCGCATGGCCCGTCGCGATACCGCATCCGCTTGATCCCGAGCGCTGGCTCGTCGAGTTAACGCTGCGCGATGAGGCGCTTTCGGTTTCATCCACCGTCGGTGATGGCGCGGCCGCGCCGGGGCGCAGTCCGATGATCCGACCCTCCGACGGCATGATCGTCACCGCTGCCGCAACGGCGGTGGCGGTCGACGCCTCGGGCGCGGTGGCCGAGGCGATGAGCACCGCGCTGCTGGTGGCGGCCCCCGATGCCGCGCAGCGACTGATCGGAGCCGATCCGGCGCGCCGTTTCACCTTCGCCTTTGATGACCACACCCGCCGCATGACGGCATAATTGAAAGATCGACAGATGTCCGACAGTGATTTCACCCTTTCGCGCCGCAAATTCCTCGACCGGATCGCGATGGCATCGGCCGGCGCGGCGATGGCTGCGGCGGCACCTTGGACGGCGATCGCGCAGACGCCTGTGGCTACCGGAACCCGCGTGCGCCTGGGGGTCATTGGCACCGGCGATCGCGGCCGGGCGCTGATCCAGAACATCGCCAAGACGCGCAACTGCACCGTTGCAGCAATCTGCGACAATTATGCGCCCAATATGGATCGTGCGCGCAAGCTCGTGCCGGCTGATACGCCGGGCTTCAGCGATCATCGGGCGATGCTGGATGCGCGCGGGATCGATGCGGTGGTCGTCGCAACACCGCTCGACCTTCATGCGTCGCAGACTTTTGATTCGCTCGACGCCGGGCTGCACGTCTGGTGCGAGAAAGCGATGGCGCGTAGCATCGCCGACTGCAGCGCGATGATCGAACGCGCGCGGGCAAAGGGCAAGGTGCTCCAGATCGGGCACCAGCGCATGTTCCACCCGACATATCTGAGCGCGCTGAAGCGCGCCAAGTCGGGCGAGATCGGTGAAATCACGCAAATCCGCGCGAGCTGGCATCGCAACAATAAATGGCGGCGGAACGTTCCTGCCGATGCCACCGATCGGCAGATCAACTGGCGCCTGTATCGCGACCGGTCAGCGGGATTGATGACCGAATTGGCCACGCACCAGCTTCAGGTGTGCAACTGGTTTCTTGACGGCGTGCCGACGCGGGCGATCGGATCGGGAAGCATCTGTTTCTGGAAAGACGGGCGCGAAGTGTACGATCATGTCGCGCTGATCTACGAATATGGCGGCGGGCGAAAAGCCATCTATTCCTCGCTCCTCAACAACGCGCGCTACGGTTGCGAGGAGCAGATCCAGGGCAGCACGGGCACCATCGAGCCCGAACTCGGCCGAATCTATCAGGAAGTGTTGCCCAAGCAGCTCGCGCTTCAGCGTATGCAACAGGATGTCGCGCGGGGGCACAAACGCACGGTCCCGATCGGCGGCGCCACATGGTTCCCCGAACTGCCGGTGACCACGCCGGGGGAATCGCTGGGCTGGGGCGAGTATGACGAAACGATGCTTCAGTTCGAAGGGTTCGGCGAGGCGGTGCGCAGCGGCCGCGAAGTCCCCGGCCTGTTGCAGCAGGCCTATTATGCCAGCGTCGCTTCGCTGATGGGCGAACAGGCGATGGACAGCGGGCAAGCGGTCGAATGGCCGCGCTCGCTCGTCGCGTTCTGAACCGGTTTCTGCAGGAATATTGTCCATGACCCCGATCGATCGCCGCGCGTTGATTGCCGGCGCTGGCTTTGCCGCTGCCATGGCAAGCGACGTGTTCGCTCAATCCACCCCGCCGCCGAAGGCGGGCGCGGGGAGGGGGGCGCCGCGCGAGCCGGACGTGTCGGCGCGCCATCGCATCCGCTTTGCGGTCATCGGGCTCGACCATTCGCATATCTATGGCATGACCGATGCGTTGATCCGTGGCGGCGGCACGCTGGTGGCGATGCTTGCTGCCGATCCGGCGCAGGTCGCGCCGTTTCGCCGGCGCTACGGCGATGTGAAGGTTGCGCGCAGCGAGGCGGAGATTCTGGATGACCCCACGATACAATTGGTCGCCAGCGCTTCGATTCCCGATCTGCGCGCGCCGTTAGGCATTCGGGTGATGCGTGCGGGCAAGGATTTCCTGGCCGACAAGCCCGGCATCACCAGCCTGGATCAGCTCGCCGCGGTACGCCAGGCGGTGCGCGAGATGCGGCGCAAGTTTGCGATCCTCTATTCCGAACGCTTCGACGTGCGCGCGGCGGTACGCGCCGGCGAGTTGGTCAAGGCGGGGGCGATCGGCCAGGTTCTCCAGACCATCAACCTTGCTCCGCACCGGCTGAACGCGCCGAGCCGCCCGGCCTGGTTCTGGGACACCGCGCGCTACGGCGGCATCCTGACCGATATCGGCAGCCATCAGGCGGACCAGTTCCTCTTTTATACCGGATCGACCGAAGCCCGCGTCGTGGCGTCGCAGACGGGCAATATGGCGATGCCCGACCATCCGCGGTTCGAGGATTTCGGCGACATGATGCTCAGCGGTAACGGCGGCACGGGTTATGTGCGTGTCGACTGGCACACGCCCGATGGCCTGCCGACCTGGGGCGACGGGCGGCTGTTCATCATCGGCACCGACGGATCGATCGAGCTGCGCAAATATATCGACGTGGCAGGGCGGCCGGGCGGCAATCACCTGTTCCTGACCGACCGCAAGGGCGTGCAATATATGGATTGCAGCAAAGTCCCGTTGCCGTTCGGACCGCAGTTCGTCAGCGATGTCGTCGAACGTACCGACGTCGCGCAGGATCAGGCGCAGGCGCTGCTGGCGGCGGAGCTGGTGCTGACCGCGCAGAAGAATGCCTCGCGTCCAGGCCGCGCCTGACAGACTTGCGTGGCGCCGATGCGCCACTTCTCGCCGTTTTTACCCGATACCCTCAAGCGCGGTTTTCAGGTGATGCGCCGGCGTTCCGCCCCTCGACATGGGTTGTTTTCACAAATCATCGCGCAACTGGATTGCGAGATATGATTTATCGCATTATACAGCCATGCAAGCGCTGTGGTTCAATGATGCGCGACAAGGAAGGGGATAATGATGAATAAGGCGTCCAAAGCGGTCGTGTCGGTTTCGTTGCTGCCGCTGGTGGCGGGTCTGATGATTTCGGAGGCAACCGCTTCGGAAGGGCAGTCGCGTCCGTCCGAGGCGATTTCCGGCGATGCGGCCTCATCGGCGGAACAGGCGAATAGCGATCCGCA
Source organism: uncultured Sphingopyxis sp. (assembly GCA_964426485.1). Classification (GTDB taxonomy): domain Bacteria; phylum Pseudomonadota; class Alphaproteobacteria; order Sphingomonadales; family Sphingomonadaceae; genus Sphingopyxis. The sequence goes on from CAYRQX010000001.1 coordinate 175,638, forward strand.
GCCTGCCGGTTCGGACGCGGAAATCGTGGTCACTGGAACGATTCGCCGGAGCCTTGAAGCGGCGGCCGAGATCAAGCGCGATTCGGTCCAAGTGGTGGATTCGATCGTTGCCGAGGAAATCGGCAAATTCCCCGACCCGACGACCGCCGCGGCGCTACAGCGCGTGCCGGGCGTGCAGGTGACGGTGGGCGCCAACAACGAAATCACGGGCGTCGTGATCCGCGGGTTGGGCGATATCCTGACCACCCTCGACGGCCGCGAGTTTTTTTCCACCACCGGCAGAACCTTTTCGTTTCAAGACCTTCCCGCCGAAGCCTTGTCGCGGGTCGACGTCATCAAATCCGCAACCGCCGACCTCATCGAGGGCGGGATTGCAGGGAACACCGACCTTCAGTTGAACAAGCCGTTCAAGTTCCGCGACCCGACCTTTGTCGTCACCGCGCGCGGGAATTACGCCACCAACGTCGAAAAGCTCAACCCACAGTTCGGGCTCCTCGCCACCGACCGCTGGGACACCGGCATCGGCGAAATCGGTGCGCTGTTGAACGTCTCGTGGAGCCGCACCGACTATAACCGGCCTTATCTCTATGCTCCCGTCCGCCGGTCCACCGCAGCGGCGCCGTTCAACGTGCCGGGCTTTGCGTCGCAGAATGTCGCTGGCGGCCTCAATGAATATGGCTATTTCGAACGTCCGCAGGCGAATGCGGCGATCCAGTGGCAGGCGACCCCCGAACTCGAAATCTATTTCGACGGGCTTTACGCGGGCTATCGCGCCAAGCAGCAGTCGGCCTTTGTCGAGGCCCAGCTGTTCAGCCCGGGCACCACGATCTCGAACCCGGTTCCGAACGACAACTGCTTTCGCGCGCGCGTGAACGCCGCCGGGTTCAATCCGACGACGGCCGAAGTCGCATCGGGATCGTTCACGCTGCAAGAGCTTTGCGAGCTCGACAGCGCGACCTATGGCAACGCCACCTCGTTCGTCAGCACCCAGGCGCGCAATCAGAAGACCGACAATTACCTCTTCGGCGGCGGTTTCATTTTCGAACGGGGCCCGGGCCGCGTCAAATTCGACCTCGCATATCAGGAATCGACGTTCATCAATGACGTGGTGATCGTCGACGTCGGCAAGCGGCTTCCGGAAGTCGTGGTCGAAAGCAACGTTGGTATCGGGGCGCAGTATGAATTCACTGGCAACCCGCTGAACGACCCCACGGATTTCAGGCTCCGGAACGGACTGAACCAGAATTTCAATCGCTCGGAAGGATCGCTGTTCCAGGTACGAATGGATGCCGAGTTCGAGGTGGGCGGCTTGCTCGACCAGCTTCAGCTGGGCCTTCGCTTCGCTGATCGCGGGGCGACGTCCAACCAGGCCCTCGTCAACCGCGCGGCACCCGGCGGCGATTCGAATACGCTGCTGAGTTCGCTGGATTTGCCGTCCGACTTCCTCGTCGAAGTGCCCGGTATTCCCCGGCTTAACGGCGGGGCGCCCCGTTTGTCGCCCAACCCCGATTATCTGCGATCGGCGGAGGGACGCGATCGGCTGCGCGCAATTTTCGGTGTTGCCCTCGGCGATCCTGCTTACCAGCCTGAGCGGCGCTTCGATGCAAAGGAGCGGACCTTTGCCGGCTATATCCAGGCGAAATATGAAGTCGAGCTTGGCGGGCCCCTCGTCCTAGACGGGGTCATCGGCGTCCGGCCGACGTTGACGGACCGGCAGATCGAGGGCGCCGGCGTGGTCAGCGGCGTGGTGACTCCGGTTCGTGCGAAAACGTCGGATATCGATATCCTTCCCAATGCCAGCGCGCGCCTCCAGTTCGGCGGCGGCCTGCAGGCGAGAGCGACTTTTTCGAAAACGATCCGCCGCCCCGATTTCGGTTCGCTCAACCCGGGTTTGAGCTACGTCGTGGCGACCAATCCGAACGTCCAGAATTCGGGATCGGCAGGCAATCCGGACCTGCGCCCGCAAAAGTCCGAGAGCTTCGATGCGACGATCGAATATTATTGGAAGAGCGGTTTCGTCGCCGTGGCGGGTTATTATCGCGACATTACGGATCGCGTTATCAGCGCCCCTTCGCTCGAATTCATCGATGGCATCGGATATAATATCACGCGTCCGCGCAACGTGGGCGAGGCCAAGCTCAAGGGCGTCGAAGTCAGTGGCCAGACCTTCTTCGATTTCCTGCCCGGTGCTCTGTCCGGCTTCGGCGTGTCCGGCAACTTCACCTACGCCGATTCCGAAGTCGGGGGCGACGACCGGCTCGCCGGCCTGCCGCTCCAGGGCGTCAGCAAGTATAATTTCAACGCCGGTATGTTCTACGACAAGTTCGGATTGTCGGCGCGTCTCGTCTACACCCATCGGTCGAGCTATTATGACGGCGACACGACCGGGCTCAATCTGGTTCGGCCGATCAGCGACGCGGAACTGGCGGCTGGCATCACCCCGACCAATCTCAACTATGTCCGGCCGGGCGGGCGTCTCGATTTCGGGATCGGCTATGAGCTCAACAAGAATCTGCGGGTTGATGTCGGCGGCACCAATATCCTCGGCAACAAATATCGCAGCTATTTCAGCCCGACCGGGTTCAACCGCGATATCCGGTGGGATGATACCATTTTCACCGCCGGGATTCGCGCACGCTTCTAAAAATGCAAATGCCCTTGGGCGTCGGTAATATGGCCGGCGCCACGCGACGTTTGCACGGCATCGTTTCGATCGGAATTAGTGCTATCGAGAGCTGACCTTACACATTTTTGCGACAATCCATTATTATGCGATAAATCAGCTGATTTAGCTGATCTCTTCGAATGAGGCATAAGATGGCAATTCCGAACCCGATGAAGAAAATGTTGCGGGGCGCCGCGGCGGCAGCCTTGGGCATCTCGCTGCTGGTCGGCCCTGCAGCACATGCGGCGTCGTCCGCAGCGGCGCCCGCACCGGCAAATCGCGAACAAGCCAAGCGCCCCAATGTGATTGTCATCCTCGTCGATGACATGGGATTTTCCGATATCGGACCCTATGGCAGCGAGATCCCAACGCCGAATCTCGATATGCTGGCGTCGAACGGAATCCGCTTCACGCAATTCTATAATAGTGCGCGTTGCAGCCCGTCACGGGCGTCGCTGCTCACAGGGCTCTATCCGCATGAGGCGGGGATGGGAGGGCTCGACAACATTGTCCGTCCGGGCCTCGGCGGTCTCCAGGGCCGGATCGCCGATCGCGCCGTGACGATCGCTGAAGTGCTGAAGCCCGCCGGCTATTTTACCGGCATGGCCGGCAAATGGTACGTCGGTGCGCAGCACGGGACTCCGCCGCAGTCGGTCGGCTTTGACCGGTCGATGTTCCAGAAGGGCGGGACCTATTTTCCGGGCCAGCCTGGGCCGGGAAGGGAGTTTGTGACGATCGACGGCAGAAAGGTGCGGCTCGATTCGCCCGAAGTCGGCGAGGGCGAATGGTATGCTTCGGACCTGTTGGTCGATTGGACCATCGGTTTCGTTGACGAGGCTAAGGCCGAGAAGAAGCCCTTTTTCCTCTACCTCCCGCTCACCGCAGTTCACTTTCCGGTGATGGCGCCGGCAGACGAGATCGCGAAGTTCAAGGGCAAATATATGGCGGGCTGGGAGCGGCTGCGTCGCAGTCGTTTCGAGCGCCAGAAGGCGAGTGGGTTGATCGCGGCGAATGCGGCGCTGCCCGACGTGCTGCCCGAGGCGTATGACTGGAGCAAGGTGCCGCCCGCTGACAAGGAGCGGTTCGACACGATGATGGCGGTCTACGCCGCCGCCATCTCGCGCATGGACAAGGCGATCGGAACACTGATCGCCGACCTCAAAATGCGCGGCGAGTTTGACAATACGCTGATCCTGTTCATGTCGGACAATGGCGGCAACGCGGAAAGCGGCCCCGACGGACGTACCGGGCGCGCGCCGTGGGGCGGCAAGAATTCGAACGTCTTCGTCGGCCTCAACTGGGCGACGCTCCAGAACACGCCATTCCGTTATTTCAAACATTATACAGAAGAGGGCGGGATCGCGACGCCCTTGATCGCCTCGTGGCCCGCTGGAATCGATGCGAAGGTCCGCGGCACGATGGTGCGCGAGCCCGGCCATCTGGTCGATGTGATGCCGACCCTGGTGGAGCTTGCCGGCGCCAAATATCCGGCGCGCTTCGACGGGCACGAGATCCGTCCGATGTCGGGGCGCAGCTTTGTCGGCGCGTTCGAGGGACACGCCCTGACAAGGAGCGTGCCGATATTCTGGGAGCATGAAGGCAACAAGGCGATCCGCGATGGCAAGTGGAAACTGGTGGCGCGATTTCAGCAGCCCTGGCAGCTCTATGACATGAGCGTCGACCGCACCGAAACCCGCGACCTTGCGGCGGCGCATCCCGACATTGTCAATCACTTGGCGAAGCAATGGGATGATTGGGCGGCACGCAGCTTCGTGGACCCTTGGCCCAACAGGATCAATGGCGGTGTCGTTACTGGCCGCCTTGAAGGTGGCGCAGTTCCGGGGGCCGGAAAAGCCAAGCGCGCGAAAGGCAAGCGCAAGCGGGCTGCGCAAGCGGCAGGGGCAGAATGACGCGGTGAAGCCGCGCTACGAATCTTAAAAAAGAGGCCCGCAATCGCTGTCGCGATTGCGGGCCAATATATCCCTTGGGGGATGGGATCAGAAGCGGAAGCGGACGCCGACGCGGTAGATCGTCTCGAGGAAACGCGTCTGCCAGGGATAGGTGTTGCCGTCGGCATCATATTGCCGGTGGTTGGTCGCTGCGGCGCCGAGCAGGTTGGTCGCGCTGAACGAGATGGTAACATTCTCGGTTGGATCGAGCGTGGCGTTGAAGTCGAGGCTGCCGCGGCCATCCTCGACCACCGGAAGCGTGGGGCCGAGCACCGTCGCGCCGAGAGTCGGGTCGTTCACCCGATTATATTCCACTACGAAATCCGACCGGTAGTTGTAAGAAAGCCGGGCCGAGAAGGACTGGTTTTCATAAAAGACCGACGCGTTCGCGATATGGTTCGACACACCCGCGATCCGCTGCGGACCCGGCAGCGTCGCCGCCAGCGATTCGGGCAATTCCGATTCATGATCGATGTAGGTGTAGTTGGCCAGGACGCCGAAATTCTGCAGCCACTCGGGCAGTTGCGGGAAACGCAGGAAGGTACGGAACGCGGCTTCGATGCCGCGCAGTTTTCCCTGCCCGCCGTTGAACGGCCGCGTCACACGCAGGCGGCCGAATTCCGCATCTTCAATATCGGTCGTGAAGTCGGAGATAAAGCCGGTCACGTCGCGATGGAAGGCGCCGAACGTAATCGAACCACCGCGCGAGAAGTACCATTCGAGCGATGCGTCGTAATTCTGCGACTTGATCGGTTGCAGATCGGCGTTGCCGCCCGAAGCATTGCGGACGCATTCGGGATCGTTCGGATCGGTGTTGCAGACCGCCGAAGGGGCGCCGATGGCCAACGACGGGTTGAGGTCGCCGAAACCGGCGCGCGTCCGCGTTTCGGTGAAGGCAAGGCGAAGTTGCAGCTTGGGCGTCAGGCGCAGGCGCGCGCTGATGTTCGGCAGGAAATCGTTGTAAGAGTTCGACTGAGATACTGGCGTGACCGTGGTCACGCCGCCCGTCGTCACGCGGTTGAAGCCATTGATTTCGGTTTCGGTTCGCACCGCGCGCAGGCCGACGAGGCCGTCGACCGTCATGCTGCCGAGATCGAAGGCGTAGCGGCCCTGGATATAGCCCGCATATCCCTTTTCATTGCCGAAATAGACGCGGTCGAGCGGGGGGACGTCGGTGCGGTCGCCCGTAAGGTCGCGCAGGAAGTCCAGATTGCCCATGATGCTGTCGGTCGTCGGGGTCAGGAAGACGCGCGTGACCGGCACCTTGTCGCCGCGAAAGCCCGGCGCGACGGTGCTATATTCAAGCGGCAAGATCGAATAGAATTGACCTGCGGGCGCGTTGCCGCTTTCCGAATAATTGGCGAAGTCGAAGTCGCGGCTGTTGAAGCGGACACCGGCCTGGATGTTGGTGATGCCCGTCGGACCCATCCGGTAATCGAGGTCGAGCCGCCCCTGCCAGTCACGGCCGTGGTTGCGCTCGCCATTCTCGCCAAGGCCCACCATGCGATAGCGCGCGGGGTCGTTGACGGGGAAATCGTCGACGACGACGGTACCGCCGCCGGCGCCGATATCGGTATCGAAATCATAGGTGCGCGTCGGCTGCGGCACGACGAGTGAATAGTTGAACTGCGTGGTCCGCCGGGTGAAGGTCGAATCGGTGAAGGCGACGTCGCCGGTGATCTTCAGCCCGTCACGCTTCCAGATGAAGCCCGTGCCTGCCTGATAGGTATCGGTCTTACCAGTGACGATATTCTGGTTGCCGGTCGGGATGCCGCCGGCGGTTGCGGTCATGCTCTTGACCTTGTTGGTGCCGGGAACCAGCTCGATATCGCTCAGATTGGCCAGCGCGCCCGAGTTGATCTGGAGGTTGCTGCCGAACCCGTTGCTGCGATAGCCTTGGAACAGGAAGTCGGCATAGAATTCGAGTTCGTTGCTCGGACGCCATTGCAGCGCGGTCGCCACCGACGGGCGATAGCGGTCGGCGGTATTATAGTTGATGTTGACGAACGAGGGGTAGCGGATCGTGCCGAGGCCCGCGACGTTGCGGCTGAGAATCGCCTGCGCGACGTTGCGCGACGAATCGAGGAATTTGAGGTCGGTGTAAGACCCTTCGATCAGGAATCCGATATCGCCGATACCCGTCTCCCACCGCTTGCTGAGCAGCAGGTTCGCATCGACGCCCAGCTTCTGCGACTGCTTCCAGTGCACGCCGCTGATGCCTCCCGCGATGCGGTCGCCCTTGAAATCTAGCGGCTTGCGCGCGCGAACGTCGATCAGCCCGGCGACGCCGGGTTCGATAAGGTTGGCGCTGCCCGATTTATAAACGTCGAGGCGCGCGATGCTGCTCGACGGAAAATCCTGCAGCGCGACGGCGCGGCCTTGGCCGGTGAAGAGTTCGCGGCCGTTATAGGTGGTCGTGATGTTCGGCAGGCCGCGGACGCGCGTGCCGGCAGCGGTGCCGTTCGCATAGTCGACCTGGACGCCCGTGATGCGCGCGAGCGATTCGGTCGCGGTCACATCGGGCAGCTTGCCGATGTCCTCGGCGACGATCGAATCGACGATCTGGTCCGAATCTTCCTTGATCGCCTGCGACGTTTCGAGACTGCGCTGGATCGCGGTGACGACGATCGCGTCGTCGGCCGTCGGATCTTCGGGCGCCGATTCGACCGTGACCTGCCCGTCCTGATCCTGCGCCAGCGCAGCCGACGGCGCGGCCAAGAGCCCCAAGGCCGACGTCGTACACGCCAGGATTATTCGGTTTCGCATTAAACTCTCCCCCAATTGTTTTTCGGTCACGTATAGAAATAATATGATAAATGAGCCGCGATGCCGCCGTGAAACGGTCGCCCGCTTGCTACATTGCGCGGCGCGGCGGCAGGGCCGTTGGCGGCAGGTCGGCGATCCATTTTGAAAGTTTCGCCGATAGCGTGGTCGCGATCGCCGGTTCATCGGCGCTGCGGTCCTGCCGTTCCTCTGGGTCGCGTTCGATATTATAAAGTTCGCCGTTGCCCCCGTCGGCGTTCATCAGAAATTTCCAGGGGCCAGAGCGAACCGAATAGAGCGGGCCAAAGGCTTCGCCGCCGGGACGCGCGATGTGGCTGTAGATATCGGGGCGCGACGCGATCGGTCGACCGCGCCAGGCGGCGGAGATATCGATGCCGTCGATCCCGGCGGGCTTGGTCGCGCCGGTGATCGCGGCCAGTGTTGGCAACAGATCCACCGCCTGCGTAACGCTCTGCGCGTCGCGCCCGCCCGCCGCGATGTGGCCGGGCCAGCGGACGATCATCGGCTGGCGGATGCCACCTTCGTACAGGCTCGCCTTCCGGCCGCGATAGGGCGCCGCCGATCCCGGCGTGTTCGCGCCGATGGTGGGGCCGTTGTCGGAGGTGAAGACGACCAGCGTATCGTCGAGTTCGCCCGCCTGTCGCAGCCCATCAATGAGCCGACCGATCTCGGCATCCATCGCGACGAGCACGGCGAGGAACTGATCCTCGCGCGCCGTGGCCCCCTTGCCTTTGGTCGCGGCGAGCTGCGCGGCGCTGGGTATCCATGGGGTGTGCATGTCGGTCAGCCACAGCTGCGCGAACCACGGACGATCCTTGCTGCGCCCCACGAAATCCAGCGTCTTGTCGATGAAGCGGCCGGTGATCTCGGCGCGCGGCAACCATTCGACCGGGCCTTGGCCGAGTTCGGCGCTCTGCTGGCCCAGCTTGTTGGTGAGGTCGGTCGGCAGGACGCGCGGGCCAAGGCCTTCCCATTGGGTATAGCTTTCATCGAAGCCATAGGCCGACGGCAGCGGCGCATCGCCGATGTCGCGCCCGCCGCCGAGGTGCCATTTGCCGAAATGGCCGGTGGCATAGCCGACCTGCCGCATCAGGCGCGGCAGAACGGGAAGCGACGGGTCGAGCCAGTCGGCTTGACCGAAGTTACGGTTGCGCTTGCGATCGTGGATATAGGTCACGAAACGGTCGCGGGCAGGGAAGCGACCGGTCATGAAGCCGGCGCGCGACGGCGAGCAGATCGGCGCAGCATCGTAGAATTGCGTCATCAGCATGCCGTCGCGGGCAAGCGCGTCGATGTTCGGCGTCGCAACCAGCTTGTTGCCGGTCAGCGACAGGTCGGCATAGCCCATGTCATCGATGAGAATGAAGAGGATGTTCGGCTGCTTGGCCGGGGCTTGCCGGTTCGATTTCGCGGGTGACGGGGCTGGGGCAAAGCCATGCGCGGGCACGATGCCGGCGCCGAGCATTGCGAAAAGGGCGGCTCCTGCCGCCCCGATCGCCCATCGCCGCTTATGCCATGCCGATTTCATCCATTCCTCCCTTGCCCGGCTTTATGCCTTCGTTATATCTGTATTATCGTATAATTAAGACGAGTCAATCGGGAGGAGAGTAAAATGCCGAGGAAATGGATTGGGGCTGCCACGGCCGCGGCGATGATGTTGCCGGGCACTGCCGCCGCGCAGGGGGCGCTTGGCGCGAATTTCAACGAGCATTATGAGGATGTCGATTATCGCGAACTCGATGATGCGGGCGCGAAATGGATCCGACTGTTTCTGCCCATGCCGCAGGTCGATCGCGGCGCGGCGGAGCATGGCGCCATCCGCACCACCCTCGAAGCGAGTGCGCGCGGATATAAGACGATCTTCACGCTGAAATGGCCGCAAAGCGATCGCGACTTTGCCAAGGCGGGAAGCGCGGAGTTTGCGCGCGAACTCGCGCGGCTCGACGCGGTCTTGCCGCTGGTGATGGGCCAGGTCGACATATTGGTGATCGGCAACGAGCCCTATTTCGAAACCCGCGAGCAGGACCGCGACCTCGATCTCAACGCCTTTTACGAAGCGATGGCGGCGCGCATCATCGCCTATCGCAAGGCCAATTGTGGCGGCGAGTGCAAGACGAAGCTTTATATGGGCGCGCTCAACCGGCTCGATCTCAAGAAGAACATCACGCCATCGACCGAACGCTGGCTGGCCTATGTCAAGGCGACGCCCGAGATCGAGGGCGTCAACATCCACCCGCATGTTCCGAAGATCGAGCTGTCGAAAGCCTTCCTCGATTATATCCTGCCGCGGATGCGCCCCGAACAAAAATTCATCGTCACCGAATTCTCGCTCGTCGGCTGGTGGCAACAGAATCTGGAGAAGCCGGTCGCGCCGGCCTTTGCCGACAAATATCAGGCGCCGCGCACCGCGCAGAACTGGCAGATCATCAAGGCGGCGCTCGAAACGCCGTTCCCCAAGGCGCAGTGGGACGATTTCCTGCGGATGAGCCCGTGGTTCGAGAACCGCAAACATTATCTCGCGAACCAGATGAAGATGTTCCGCGACACGGGCCGCCTCGCAGTCGCGACCTATGGCTTCAAGCAGGGCAGTTCGATGTCGAACAATTTCGGTCCGAAGAAGACGCCATGGCTGATCAACAGCGTCTATGCCGGGCGCACGATCCGGCCGAATCCCGACGGTACAACGGCATTCAACTATGCGTGGATCGACGATTTCCGGCGGATGCAGGCACAATAGCGCAGCCCGCGTTGCGCGTTTCGAATAAATCAGATATATCCTACTCAAACCGATAGGAGAGGGTCTTGAAGTCCACATTGTCGCGTCGGGCGCTGCTGCTGGCTGGCGCGGGAGTGGCCGTGTTGCCGCGTGCCGCCTTGGCCGCCGCGCCGCGCACCAGGCCCAATATCATCGTCATCTATGCCGACGATCTCGGCTATGGCGATCTCTCCTGTTACGGCGCGACCAAGATCAGGACCCCGCATGTCGATCGCCTCGCCGCGGGCGGGACGCGCTTCGTCAACGCCCATTCACCCTCGGCAACCTGCACGCCGTCGCGCTATGCGCTGCTGACCGGCGACTATGCCTGGCGCGCAGCGGGGACGCAGATTTTGCCCGGCGACGCGCCTGCGCTGATCCGCCCCGGCCAATTCACCCTGCCGCATATGCTAAAGAAGGCGGGCTATGCCACCGGCATCGTTGGTAAATGGCACCTCGGCCTCGGCGATGGCAAGGTCGACTGGAATGGCGAGATCGCGCCGGGGCCGCTCGATGTCGGCTTCGACTATGGCTATTTCATGCCCGCGACGCTCGACCGCGTGCCGACGGTGCTGATCGAGAACCGCCGCGTCGTGAATCTCGATCCCGCCGACCCGATCCGCGTCGATTACAAGGCCAGGGTCGGCGACGAGCCGACCGGCGCCGAGCATCCCGAGCAGCTGAAGTTCAAGGGCGATCCCGAACATTCGAATACGATCGTCAATGGCATCAGCCGCATCGGCTACATGGCCGGCGGCAAGGCGGCGCGCTGGAAGGATGAAGAGCTTACCGACCAGTTGCTCGGCAAGGCGATCGATTTTGTGAGTGCGGGCAGGGACGCGCCTTTCTTCCTCTATTTTGCGATGAACGAGCCGCACGTCCCGCGCGCGCCGCACCCACGCTTCGTCGGCGCGTCGGGCATGGGGCCGCGCGGCGACACGATCGTCCAGTTCGACTGGACCATCGGGGCGCTGGTGGAAAAGCTCGCCGAGCTTGGCATCGCCGACGACACGCTGATTATTCTGAGCAGCGACAATGGGCCGATCCTGTTCGACGGTTACGAGGACCAGGCGGTCGAGCTGGCGGGTGAGCATAAGCCGTCGGGCCCTTATCGGAGCGGCAAATACAGCATCTACGAAGGCGGGACGCGCGTGCCGATGATCGTCCGCTGGCCGGGGCATGTGCGCGAAGGCCACGTGTCGGAAGCTTTGGTCGACCATGTCGATATGGTGGCCTCGCTGGCGGCGCTGGTCGGGCAAGCGCTGCCGCGCGATGCCGCCGTCGACAGCTTCGACATGCTGGTGCCGCTGATGGGGCGCAGCGCGCGCGGCCGCGACCATGTGATCGAGGATACCAAGCTGATGGTGACGACGGGCACGATGGTCGCGAGCAGCGGTGCGCGTATCCTCGCGCTGCGCGCCGGCGACTGGAAATTCATTCGCGGCAGCGTCGAGCCGCATGAGTTTCATGGCAACGCAATCGGGACGCTGCCGCAGCATCAGCTCTACAATCTGGTGCGTGATCCAGGCGAGCGCGCGAATCTGGCCGAGCAGATGCCTGACCTCACGGCGAAGCTGGCGGGCTGGCTCGACAAAATCGAACGGGGCGGCCGTAGCCGGCCGTGACATCACACGAGGAGACAAGGGATGCGGGGATTGTGGGCGGCAGCGGCGGCACTCGCCTGCCTGCCGGGGGTGGCTCAGGCGCAGGGCGCATTGGGGGCGAATTACAACGAGCATTTTGAGGACGTCGACTATCGTGACCTCGAAAAGGCGGATACGCGGTGGGTCCGCCTGTTCGTGCCGATGCCGCAGCTCGACCGCGGCGCCGCCGTGCATGGTGCGGTCAAGGCGATCCTCGATGCCCACGCCCGCGGCTATAAGACGATCCTGACGCTGAAATTCCCTTATAATCGCGGTGACTTTCCCAAGGCTGGCACGCCGGCGTTCGAACGCGAGCTGGCGCGCGTCGATGCGGTGCTGCCCCTCGTGGTCGGGAAGATCGATATCCTCGTCGTCGGCAACGAACCCTATATCGAAAGCCGCGAGAAGGACCGCGACCTCGACCTCAACTCCTTCTACGAGGCAATGGCGAGGCGCGTGATCGACTATCGCGCCCGGGCGTGCCCCGGCGACTGCAAGACGCGCCTCTATATGGGCGCGCTCAACCGGATGGATCTTAAAAAGAATCAGACCGCTTCGACCGAACGCTGGATGGCGTTCGTCAAGGCGACGCCCGAACTCGACGGGGTCAATATCCACCCGCATATCCCGGCAATCCAGGCGTCTAAGCCCTTCCTCGATTATATTCTCCCGCGCATGCGGCCCGAACAGAAATTCATCGTCACCGAATTTTCTCTCGTCTGGTGGTGGCAGCAAAATATGAAGGGCATTGTCGCGCCGGCCTTTGCCGACAAATATCAGGCGCCGCGCACCGCGCAGAACTGGCAGATCATCAAGGCGGCGCTCGAAACGCCGTTCCCCAAGGCGCAGTGGGACGATTTCCTGCGGATGAGCCCATGGTTCGAGAACCGCAAACATTATGTCGCGAACCAGATGAAGATGTTCCGCGACACGGGCCGGCTGGCGGTTGCGACCTATGGCTTCAAGCAGGGCCGCTCGATGTCGAACAATTTCGGGCCCGACAAGACGCCCTGGCTGATCAACAGCGTGTTCGCTCCGGCGACGATCCGCAAGAATGCGGACGGCAGCGCGGCGCCCAACTATACGATATTTGACGACTTCAAGGCGCTCCAGAAGGGTAAATGACCGTGCAGATGAAGACCTGGATTACCGGCCTGTCGCTGGCAGCACTGACGCTGGCGCCGTCGGCCGAAGCGCAGCAAAAGCTGAAAGCCGCCGTCGCCGACGATATTTTCGCCGACCACCCGTCGATGGACAAGAATGCGACGGTGATGCCCGCCGCCGACGCCAAGCCGGTTGCCGCAATCTTTGCCGAACGGCCGATCGGCGACGCGTCGGTCGCGCGGCTGCCGGAGGGCGGATGGATCCTCACCGGCACGAGCCTGCGCAGCGGCGCACGCCACGGCGTCGAACTGTGGACCTCGCCCGACGCGGCGACATGGACGCGCGTCGGCTCGGCCAGGATTTCGGGCGAGGGCATCGCGCCCGGCGACGTGTCCGAACGCTATCTGGCGCCGTCGGTGACGGTTGCGGGCGACAAGTTGTATCTGGCCTTCTCCGACAAGACCGGTTGCGCGCGCGTCGCGACGGGGCTTGCGGCGCAGCCGGGCGGCGCGTTCAGGGCTTCGCCCTGCCTCGTTGACGGTGCGTCCGACGTGTCGCTGTTCGTTGATGTGGGCGGCACCGGCTATCTGCTCTGGGGTGGCGGCTCGATTGCGAAGCTGGCTCCGGGTTTCGGCAAACTTGCCGAAGCGCCGCGCTTCCTGAAGCCCGATCAGGCGTTGTTCGCCAAGCATCCGCCGGTCGGGAAGGACTGGCCGATGCGGACGCGCGTCGGCATGCGCGGCGCGGCGATGGTCCGCGACGGCGACCGCTATATCCTCGCCGCGAGCGAGGTCACGGGGCGGATGCGCACCGCGACCGAGGATCTGTTCGTCGCCGAGGCGCCGACGCCATATGGCCCGTTCACAATGCGCGCGCTCGCGGTGCCACACGCTGGCCGCGGGTCGCTGGTGCGGCTCGACGACGCGCGGCTCGCCGCCGTCTATAATCCCAAATGCGACGACGGCTTTGCGATGTTCTGCGAACAGGTCGGGCTGGTGCCGCTCGAACGCGCGCCCGACGGCCGGCTGCGGCAGGCGGCGTCGGTGATTACGGAGGACAGCGCGGTCGCGGCGCGCAAGGCGCTGATCACCAGCGAGACGATGCGCGACCCGTCGGTGACGCTTGGCGGCGACGGCTTCTACTATCTCGTCGGCACGCTCGACGGCTATGGCTATCACAAGCCCGATGGCGGGGTGAAGCTGTGGCGTTCGTCGGACCTCAAGCAATGGGACGAGGTCGGCTTCATCTGGAAGTGGGAGGGCATGGGTTATGATTTCGGCAAGAATATTGCCGAACTCTGGGCGCCCGAGATCATGTGGTCGGCGCGCGACAAGACCTATTATCTTGCCTTTTCGGTGATGGAGAAGGGCGTCGGGGGCAAGACCTGGCTCTATCGCTCGACGTCGGGAACGGCCAATGGGCCCTATGAAAATGTCACCAAAAGCTTCTTTGTCAAGGGCATCGACGGCTTTCCGTTCGAGGATGACGATGGCCTCTATTTCCTGTGGGGCGGCGGCAGCATCGGCAAACTTAACGCCGCGCGCAGTGGATTCGAAGGGCCGGTGCACACCCTTGTCGACGCCGACGGCGATCATGTGGGTTATGAGGGCAATGGCTTGATCAAGGCGAACGGCGTCTATTTCCTGACGGGCGCCGAATGGCACGGCCCGCTGCGCACCCATGGCACCTACGACATGATGTACGGCACGTCGAAAAGCCTGTTTGGTCCTTATACGCAGCGCCGCATGGGCGCGCCGCACGGCGGCCACGGCACCGCGTTCCGCGATAAAGAGGGCCGCTTCTGGTACACGATGTTCGGCAACGACCCGACCGCGCCCTGGCGCATGCAGTTCGGGCTGGTGCCGATCGACATCGGTGACGTCGCATCCATAGGCATTCCGCGGGCTGACAACGTCCGCGATTGAAAGCCGTGCGCGATTTCCCGCCCCGCTCGTGTCTCTCCAGAATACCCGCCATCGCCAGTCGGTGGCGAGCTTTTTTGGTTTAGCGTGCGCGGTGGGCGTAAGCGGTCAAGATGCGGAGCCACGCCTCGGCGAAGGCCTGCTGGCCCGGCCCGTCGAAATGACAGCGGTCGTAGCGATCCGAAGGCGGTACGAGCAAATTGGTCTCGGGACCGAGGAAGATGCCCTTCGCCGGATCGACGAGGCCGCGCTGCGCAGTGGTGATCGCGTCGTCGTCCTTCCAGTCGCCGGGCTGGCCGCATCGGCTGGCGACCGAGATGAAAACCGGGGCATCGACCTTGGCAGCACGCAGGCTCGCGACGAGCGACATGAAGCTGGCCGCATAATCGGCGCTGGAGGTTTTCAGGGCAAGATCGCGTTCGCCCTGGTGCCACAGGAAGTGGGTGGCATGGTATCGGCCGCGAAGGTCACTTACGACGCCGAGCAACATGCGGTTGAGGTCGCCGCCTTCCTGCCACCGTCCGATCTTGGTGCCGCCGATCCCGGTCGTCACGATGACGACCCGGTCATAGAGGCCCGATTCGATCAGCCGGTCGGCGAGCGGGGACCAGCTCTCGCCGCGCATCCCGGTCGCGCCGAGCAATGGCGAAGCGACCGGATAGCAATGGCCGGCGAAATAATTGACCGTTTTGCCCGGATGCTTGCTCGAAAAGCGCATCCCGCCATGGTTGGCGGAATTGCTTTGGCCCGCGATCAGCAGGACGGCGGTTCGGTCAGTCTGCTTTGGACATTTCGTCGCTTTCCGGCCCGCGACCTCGACGATGCGGCCGAGTTCATCCTTGCGGTATTCGCTCGACGGCGCGGGCACGGAGGCGGCGGCGTGCGCGACCGTCACGCCGGCCGTGGCGACAAGCGTCAGAGCCAAGGCTTTGTTTGCGGTATGCAAGTCGCTCGCTCCGATTAAAACCGGAACGGCGCGACGGTACGCCGCTCGGCGACGAGGAAGGCGTCGGCGACGAGCTGGAGCGGGCGAATGTCGACGTCGCTCTGCCCGGTGGTGACCAGTTCGGCGAAGCGTGCATAGAGGCGCGGATATTCGCTGTCTTGGCCCGCGACCGGATCGGCTCCCGGGAGTTGGAGGACGCTTCCGCCCATCGACAGGCGCAACGTGCCGGCATCGGTATCGACCTCGATATCCCAGCTTTGCGGCCCGGTTTGCAGGAAGTCGAGATCGGCGTCGACCGCGGCTTCGCCGCTGCGCATCGCCATCGTCGCGGCGATCGGGGAACTGCGGCCCTCGGGAACGTCCATCGTTGCCGAATCGAGCAACAGCGGGGCGGGGAGGACAGCGGTCATGATTGATAGTGCATTGATGCCGGGGTCAAAGACGCCGAAGCCGCCCGCCTCGAGAATCCACTCCTGGCCCGGATGCCAGCGGCGGATGTCTTCTTTCCACCGGATGCGCGCGGCGCGAATTTCCTTGTCGCACAGCCAGTCGCGCGCCGCGGCGACGCCCGTGGCTTCGCGCGAATGCCAGGTGGTGAAGAGCGTGACACCACGCGTGCGAGCATGCTCAGCGAGCGCGGTGATTTCGGTCGTCGTGGCGGCAGGCGGCTTTTCCAGCATCACATGGAGTCCGGCATCGATCGCGGCCATCGCAATGACTTGGCGTCCCACCGGCGGCGTGCAGATCGAAACGGCGTCAAGGTCATGATCGCCCGCAATCATTGCGCCGATTTCGGCATATCCCGGGACGCCGTCGAGCCGGGCGTGGCGGCTGGCTGTCGCCGCAAGCGTATATCGCTTGTCGGCGGCGATCGCAGGAAGATGCTGGTCGCGAGCTATTTTTCCGATGCCCACCAGGCCCAAACGAATCATAAAGCTAACCCCTACTCCAATTTATCTGATATATATGCTTCCTATCTGTCGCAGTCCGCTGTATCAACAGCTTCGCCGCCATATGGCGTGAAATTGTGCATCGAGAGGAAATATATGGGAGAGGGGGCAAAATCGCGGCCGGAAGGCAAGATGGCGCTACGGTCGCGTGCCTGGTTCGACAATCCGGAAAATCCGGACATGACCGCGCTCTATCTCGAGCGTTATTTGAATTATGGTTTCAGCATCGACGAGCTTCAATCGGGCCGGCCGATCATCGGTATCGCGCAGACCGGCAGCGATTTGACCCCGTGCAACCGCCATCATCTCGAACTCGCCAAGCGGGTGCGCGACGGTATCCGCGACGCCGGCGGGATCGCGATCGAGTTTCCGACGCATCCCATCCAGGAAACCGGCAAGCGCCCGACCGCCGGGCTCGACCGCAACCTGCAATATCTCAGCCTTGTCGAGGCGATCCACGGCTATCCGCTGGATGGCGTGGTGCTGACGATCGGCTGCGACAAGACGACGCCTGCCTGCCTGATGGCGGCGGCGACGGTCAATATTCCGGCGATCGCACTGTCGGTCGGGCCAATGCTCAACGGCTGGTTCAAGGGCGAGCGCACCGGATCGGGCACGATTGTCTGGAAGGCCCGTGAAATGATGGCGGCAGGCGAGATCGATTATAAGGGGTTCCTCGAACTCGTCGCCTCATCGGCTCCGTCGACCGGCTGGTGCAACACGATGGGCACCGCAACGACGATGAACTCGCTGACCGAGGCGTTGGGCATGTCCTTGCCTGGATCAGCTGCGATCCCCGCACCCTATCGCGACCGGCAGGAGTGCGCCTATCGCACCGGCATGCAGGTCGTCGAGATGGTCCATGCCGACCGCAAACCGAGCGACATCCTGACCCGCACCGCGTTCCTCAATGCCATTCGCGTCAATTCGGCGATCGGCGGGTCGACGAACGCGCCGATCCATCTCAACGCGATCGCGCGCCATATCGGGGTCGAGTTGACGCTGGAAGATTGGGAGACGCAGGGCGCCGACGTGCCGCTCATCGTCAATTTGCAGCCCGCGGGCAGCTATCTGGCGGAGGATTTCTATCGTGCGGGGGGTGTTCCGGCGGTGATGGGGCAGTTGGTGCGCGCGGGACTGATTGACGGCGACGCGCTGACCGCAAACGGACAGACGATCGCCGCCAATATCGGCGATTCCGATACCCAGGACATCGATGTCATCCGGACGCTCGATGCACCGCTGAAACCGGCGGCTGGCCTGACCGTGCTGCGCGGCAATCTGTTCGACAATGCGGTGATGAAGCTCAGCGTGATTTCGCCCGAGTTTAGGGCACGATATCTTAGCAACGCCGCAGACCCCGAAGCTTTCGAAGGCACCGCGATCGTCTTCGACGGACCCGAGGATTATCACAGTCGGATCGACGATCCGGCGCTTGGCGCCGATGCCAATTCGATTCTGATCATGCGCGGCGCGGGACCGATCGGCTATCCCGGCGGCGCGGAGGTTGTGAACATGCGTCCGCCCGCGGCGCTGATCCAGGCCGGCCTGCACGCGCTGCCGTGCATCGGCGACGGCCGCCAGTCGGGCACGAGCGGCAGCCCGTCGATCCTGAACGCGGCGCCCGAGGCGGTCGTTGGCGGCGGACTCGCGCTGGTACGCACCGGCGACCGGATCCGCATCGACCTAGGCAAGCGTACCGCCGACATGCTGGTGGATGCGGCCGAGCTCGATCGCCGCCGGACCGAGATCAACGACAATCCTGACTATATGCCGCCGCCGCAGACGCCGTGGCAGGAAATCCACCGTGCGCTCACCGGCCAGTTCGACGGAGGCGCGGTCCTTGAAATGGCAGTCAAATATCAACGCGTGGCGCAGACGCACGGGCTGCCAAGAGACAGCCACTGATGAGCGACGTGCGGGTGATTGCGCGCGACCGGCGGGACCGGCTGGGCGAGGGGCCCTTGTGGTCGGCCGGGCACGATGCTTTGCTGTGGGTCGATATCATGGGGCGCCGGATCAACCGCATGGCGCTGACAGATGGGCGGGTCGAAAGCTTCGAGCAGCCGCATTATGCGGCGTGGATCATCGAGCGGGAGGCCGGCGGTTTCGTTGCGGGAATCGGCCGGGATATCGTCCGCATCGATCTCGACACCGATGTGCGCGAGCTGATCGCGTCGGTCGATCGGGGCAATGCCGCAAATCGCCTTAACGATGCGAAGGCCGACGGGGCGGGGCGGATCTGGGCAGGGACGATGCCCGTCACCTGCGACCGTCCCTCGGGCGCCTTCTACCGGCTCGATCCCGATGGTACGCTGGCAAAGGTCGATGCGCCCTATACGATCGCCAACGGGCCGGCGATCGATCCGGGCGGCGCGTTCCTGCTCCATACCGACACGGCGCGTGCGACGATCTTTCGCTTCGACATCCATGACGACGGTTCGCTCGGCCAGGCCGCGCCCTTCATCGTCTTTGAAGACGCCTGGGGCAATCCCGACGGGATGACTTTCGATGCCGACGGCGGCTTGTGGGTCGCTTGCTGGGGGGCGTCGCGCGTCACACGCTTCGCGCCCGATGGGCGGCCCGACCGTCATATCGCGCTTCCTGCTTCGCAGATTACAAGCTGCACCTTTGCGGGTTCGGGGCTCGACCGGATGTTCGTCACCTCGGCCGCCGACGGCGTGAACGAGGAGCATGGCGGCGCGTTGTTCGAGGTGGACCCCGGATGCCGCGGCCTGCCGACACAAAAATATAAGGGTTAGAGGAGTGAAGAACATGTCAAAACTGGCTTTGGGAGCGGCCGCGGCGGCCCTGGTTGCGGCGACGCCCGCGCTGGCGGCGGAAGCTGCACAGTCGACTTTTGGTACGATGCCCGACGGGCGCAGTGTCCCGGCGATCAAGCTGAGCAACGCAAACGGTATCGAGACGACGGTTATTGCCCTGGGCGCGACGCTGCAGTCGGTGATCATGCCGGACCGTGACGGCAAGAAGGCCGATGTTGCGCTCGGGTACGACAATCTCGACGATTATCTGAAACAGCCGCAGTATTTCGGCTCGACGGTCGGCCGTTTCGCCAACCGGCTGGCGGGCGGACGCTTCAAGCTCGACGGCAAAACCTGGCAGACGCCGATCAACAATGGCGCGAACGCGCTGCACGGCGGGACGCTCGGCTTTGACAAGGTGCTGTGGGAGGTGACGTCGGTCAAGAGCGGGCCGACCGCGTCGGTCACGCTTCGCTATGTCAGCCCCGACGGTGATCAGGGCTATCCCGGCACGATGACGATCGACGCGACCTATTCGCTGAGCGACAAGAATGAGCTGACGATCGAATATGTCGCGACGAGCGACCGGCCGACGATCGCCAACATCACCAACCACGCCTATTGGAACCTCTCGGGCGAAGGGTCGGCGAACGGCGCGATGGGCCATGTCGTGACCATCCCGGCGGAGAGCTATCTGCCGACCGACTCAGGTGCCATTCCGACCGGCGAGTTTCGCTCCGTCGCGGGCACGGTGTTCGATTTCCGCAAGCCCGTCGCGGTCGGCGACCGGGTGCGCGACGCCAGCGACGAGCAAATCCGCTTCGGGCGCGGCTATGACCATAATTGGGTGATCGGGCGCAGCGTGACCGCCGACGAGCATCTGATGGCGAAGGTCGAGGATCCGGCATCGGGCCGCGGGTTCGAACTCTGGTCGAACCAGCCGGGGCTGCAGATGTATTCGGGCAATTTCTTCGACGCGACGACGCACGGAAAGGCAAAGAAAATCTATCGCATCGGCGATGCGATCGTCATGGAGCCGCAGATTTTTCCCGACGCGCCGAACCAGAAGGATTTTCCGAACGCGCGACTTGCGCCCGGCGAGACCTATCGCAACGTGATGACCTATCGCCTGACGACAGGGAAAAAGGGTGCGAAGCGTTAAAGTCCGACCGAGGCGCCGTCGTTCAGGCGGCGCCGTCGGGCTCTGCGGCGTCGATCAGGTCGAGCACGTCGCTGATCAACGCGCGCATCGCCTTGCGAGCCTTGTCGGCATTGCCTTTGACGATCGCATCGCGCACCGCGGCGTGATCGCCGACATTGGCGGTCCGCCCCTTGACCCGGTTGGTGAAGCGGATCGACGTGCGCAGCGCCGTGCCGACCACGTCGCGAAACTGCGCGTAAAAGGGATTGCGCGACGCGCGCAGGACCGCGACGTGAAAGGCGATGTCGCTGTCGAGCGGATCGTCCTCGCCGCGCTCGGCCTTTTCCATTCGCGTCAGGCCAGCATTGATCCGCCCGATATCTTCGTCGGTCGCGACGCGCGCGGCGAGTGCGGCGGCTTCCGGTTCGATCGCCACGCGCAGTTCGTTGAACTGACGGAGGAGGTCGATCGAAAATTTGCGTTCGAGGAGCCAGCGCAGGACATCGGTATCGAACAGGTTCCACGATGTGGTGGGCTGGACAATCGTTCCCTGGCGCGGACGCGCGCTGAGCAGCCCCTTGGCGGTCAGCATCTTCACCGCCTCGCGCGTTACCGAGCGGCTGACACCATGTTGCTTGGCAAGTTCCGCCTCGGTCGGAAAAATCGATCCGTCATAATCGCCGATCACGATCGATCGCCCGATGGCGTCGAGCATTCCATAGGTCAGATTGCGGCCCAATTGCGGCCGCGCATCCTCAATTCCCAGCACCGACATGTTCACCACGCTCTTCTCCAATTGTCATTTTTACCGGCCTTATCACTTATGTCGCACAGGAAGCTAGACAAGCTGTTTAAATAAGATAAATGTGATTTCAAATTGCACATAGAGAGGGGAGAGTCCGCATGACGGGCCTGTCGCAGATCGATATCATCGTCATCGTCATATATGCCATCGGCATTTTCGGCCTGGCGCAATGGGTAAGCCGCGAAAAGGCCGGCCATGCGAAAAATACGTCGGACTATTTCCTCGCCTCGAAATCGCTTCCCTGGTGGGCGATCGGCGCGTCGCTGATCGCGGCGAATATTTCGGCCGAACAGATCGTCGGCATGTCGGGGTCGGGCTATGCGCTCGGTCTTGCCATCGCTTCCTATGAATGGATGGCGGCGCTCACGCTGCTCATCGTCGGCAAATATTTCCTGCCGATATTCCTTAAGAACCACATCTACACGATGCCGCAGTTCCTCGAACAGCGGTACGGCAAGACGTTGCCGGTGATTATGGCGGTTTTCTGGCTCGCGCTCTATATTTTCGTGAATCTGACCTCGATTATCTGGCTCGGTTCGATCGCGGTCAACAAGGTTGCCGGCGTCGATCAGAATGTCGCGCTGATCGTGCTTGGCGCCTTCGCGCTGCTCTATCAGCTTTACGGCGGGTTGAAGGCTGTCGCGTTCACCGATATCGTGCAGGTGACCCTGCTCGTCATGGGCGGCCTCATCATCTCCTATCTGACGCTCAACGAGATCAGCGGTGGGCAGGGCGTTCTCGCGGGCTTCTCGATCCTGACCGAGCGCGTGCCCGGCCATTTCGACATGATTCTCGAACCCGACCATCCTTTCTTCAAGGATCTGCCGGGCATCGCGGTACTCGTCGGCGGCATGTGGATCGCGAACCTCAGCTATTGGGGCTTCAACCAATATATCATTCAGCGCGCGCTTGCGGCGAAGGATCTGGGCGAAGCGCAGAAGGGCGTGATCTTCGCGGCGTTCCTGAAGCTGTTGATGCCCGTGATCATCGTCCTGCCCGGCATCGCCGCGGTCGTGCTCGCGCCCGACCTCGCCAAGCCCGATGAAGCCTATCCGATGATGATGCAGCTGCTGCCGCCGGGGCTGCTCGGCCTTGTTTTTGCCGCGCTGATCGCCGCCATCATCGCGTCGACGGCGTCCAAGATCAATTCAATCGCGACGATCTTCACGCTCGATCTTTATGCAAAAGCGCGCGGCATTAGCACAAATGCCGAAGATGGAGCCGGTGCGCCCGGCCAGGAAAAGCATCTGGTCCTTGTCGGCCGCCTGGCTGCGGCCCTCGCGGTGATCATCGCGCTGCTGACTGCGCGTCCTTTGCTCGGCAATTCGGATCAGGCGTTCCAGTTCATTCAGGAATTCTCGGGCTTCTTCACCCCCGGGATCACGGTGATCTTCCTGCTCGGCTTGTTCTGGAAACGCGCGAATGAAGCGGGAGCGATCGCAGCGGCGCTCGCGTCGGTGCTGCTTTCCTATGCGTTCAAGATCGGTATGCCCGACTTTCCCTTCATGAACCGCATGGGCCTCGTCTTCCTGATCAGCCTCGCGCTTGCGGTCGGGATCAGCCTGACCTTCAAGGCGCGCGGCGATGCCAACCGCATCTCGATGCAGGGCGTCACCTTCGCGACGCCGACGACCTTCAATGTTGCGGGCGTCGGGGTGATCCTGATCCTGATCGCGCTGTACGCGACCTGGTGGTGAGCGGCTCCGCATCCTTTATCGCCGTCGACTGGGGCACGACCAACCGGCGCATGTTCCGGTTCGACGGCGGCGCGGTCGCGCATACCGAGCGCGACGATCGCGGCGCCGCATCGGTCACCGACTTCGCGGGCGAAGTCGCGGCGATCCGCGAACGGCTCGGCGATCTGCCGATGCTGCTCGCCGGTATGGTCGGTTCGACCGTCGGCTGGCGCGTCGTACCCTATGTCGCAGCGCTGGCAGGGATCGACGATCTGGTGGCGGGACTCGGCTGGATCGACGATCGTACCGCGATCGTGCCGGGCGTTTCCTGTTCGAAGAATGGCCGCGGCGATGTGATGCGCGGCGAGGAAGTGCAGTTGCTCGGCGCGGTGGCGGGCTGGATGGTGCCCCCCGACGCGCTGCTCGCGCAGCCCGGAACCCATTGCAAATGGGCGACCATGACCGGCGGGCGCATCGCCGGCTTCACCACCGCGATGACCGGCGAGTTGTTCGCGCTGCTTCGCGGGCATAGCCTGCTCGCCGGATCGCTCACCGCCGAGGTCGCCGACGGGGACGCGTTCCGCGACGGGCTGGCCGAGGGGGCGCGGCGCGACCTCTCCGCCTCGCTGTTCGGTATCCGCGCGGCGTCGGTGCTCGGCCTGCGTGACGATGCCGATGCGGCCTCCTTTGCAAGCGGCGTGCTGATCGGGGCCGACGTTGCCGCGCGAATGGACGATTGCGCGTTCGAGCAGGTCCATATTCTCGCCGACGCGGCGCTAGGCAATCTTTATGCCGCCGCGGTCGCGGCGACCGGCCGCGAGCCGGTCATCGTCGACAGCCACAGTGCTTTCGCACGCGGCATCCTCGCCATCGGAGACAAAGCTCTATGACCCACCTTGCCGCCTTCGACGCCGCCTTCGCGCGCTGCCCGCTGATCGCGATCCTGCGCGGCGTGAAGCCCGACGAGGTCGAGGCGATCGGCGAGGCGCTGGTCGAGTCTGGTTTCACGCTGGTCGAGGTCCCGCTGAACTCGCCCGATCCGTTGGTCAGTATCGGGCGTCTTGCCGAGCGGCTGAAAGGGCGCGCGGTGATCGGCGCCGGTACCGTTCTGACGGTCGCGAACGTCGCCGCGGTGCAAGCCGCTGGTGGCACCATGATCATTTCCCCCAACACCAATGTCGATGTAATCGCGGCGACCGCCAAGGCGGGCCTTGTGTCGCTGCCCGGCTTTGCGACGCCCAGCGATGCCTTTGCGGCGCTTGGCGCCGGGGCTACCGCGCTCAAGCTCTTCCCCGCGGAGGCGGCGAGCCCGGCAGTGCTCAAGGCGATGGGCGCGGTCGTTCCGGCTGGGACGCGGCTGCTGCCCGTCGGCGGTATTGCGCCGGATAATATGGGCCCATGGCTCGCGGCGGGTGCGGCGGGCTTTGGCTTGGGCTCGGCGCTTTACCGGCCGGGCCTGGAAGCGGGCGAGGTCGCAGCGCGCGCAAGCGCATTCATTTCGGCGCTTGGGCGCTGACGTTTTCGATCGAGGAGTTTTCGATGTCGCAATCCATCCGCCGCGGCCTGACGCTCGCATCCGCCGTCCTTGCCATGGCGGTCGCTTCCGCTACGCCCGGCCACGCCCGCGATGCCGAGACCGCGCCGCGCAAGCCCAATATCGTGATCTTCCTCGCCGATGATCTGAGCTATGCCGACGTTCCGAATGGCGGCGATGCGAATGTCCGCACCCCCGCGTTGCAGCGGCTGACATCGGAAGGCATGACCTTCAGCCGCGCCTTTGTCGCATCGCCCGCCTGCGCGCCCAGCCGTGCCGCCTTGCTCACCGGCATGATGCCGACGCGCAACGGGGCCGAGGCCAACCACGACCGGGCGAAAGCGGCGATCCGCAAGCTTCCTTCCTATCTGCAGGAACAGGGTTATGAGGTCGTCGCTTTCGGCAAGGTAGCCCACTACCAGCATACCGGAGCCTATGGTTTCGATTATTATGCGAACGACACCTTTCACGATCACAAGGGTATCCCCGCCGCGGCCGAATGGCTGAAGGCGCGCAAGGACAAGCGTCCGCTGGCGCTGTTCGTCGGCAGCAACTGGCCGCATGTGCCGTGGCCGCGGACGACCGAAGGCTATGATCCCGCCGCGATGAAGCTGCCGCCGAAGACGGTCGACACGCCCATTACCCGCGACGCCCGCGCGCGTTTCTATGCCGCAGTCACACGGATGGATCAGGATCTGGCGTCGACGATGGACGCGGTCGATGCGGTGCTGGGGAAGGACACGTTCGTCCTTTACTCGACAGACCATGGGACACAGTGGCCGTTCGGTAAGTGGAACCTCTATGATACCGGGACGCGCGTGCCGATGGTCGTGCGCTGGAACGGCCATGTGAAGGCGGGCTCGCGCACCGACGCGATGGTGAGCTGGGTCGATGTCCTGCCAACGCTGGTGCAACTCGCGGGCGGCAAGGCGCCCGAAGGCATCGACGGCATTTCCTTTTCCAACCTGTTCGGCGTGGGAACCGGGACCGCGGGCCGGAAGGAAATCTTCACGACGCATAACAATGACGGCCGGGTGAATGTCTATCCGATGCGCAGCATCCGCACCGATCGCTGGAAATATATCGAGAATCTGCACCCTGACTGGACCTATACGACGCACATCGACCTGAAGGTTGCGCGCACCGATTCGGGCGCTTATTTTCCTTCATGGCGCGACGCAGCCGAAAAGGATCCGGCTGCGAAGGCAATCGTCGACAGCTATTACAAGCGCCCCGCCGAGGAGCTTTACGATCTGCAGGCCGACCCGGATGAGCAGATCAATCTTGCCGGCAATCCCCGCTACGCCAAAGAACTCGCCGGACTCCGCGCGCGTCTCGCCGCGTGGCGCAAGGCGCAAGGTGATTCCGGAACGGTGCCGGTGAAGCCGCGCCTTGAACGCGGTGCTATGGAAGGCGAAGGCGACTGATCCGCAAACGGGACGCGCTATCGCGGCCCGTCTTCCCGAAATGAAAACACCGCGCAGGGACGACGTTCCGCTGCAGGGTTTTCTGTGCTCGTCCGGGGGTCTGCGGCACATCGCCAAAGCGATGTCGCGCGAAAAAGCGCGTTGATCATTTTGCAGTTTTATATTATTTATCTTTTCAAGAATCGCCGGTCTGTGGGAGGCTAGGCGAACATGCGCGAAAGCGCTTGAAAAGGAGGGGATTATGCGGTTCAATCTGCTTGGCGCCGCGTCGCTGACAGCGGTATTTGTTTCGATGCCTGCAGTTGCGCAGGACGCTACGCCGCCCGCCGCACAAGAGACAGCGGAGCAAGCCGACAATCCCGACGGCGACATCATAGTCACCGGCGTTCGCCAGTCACTGGAGCGTGCCGCCGAGGTGAAGCGCAACGCGGTTCAGGTCGTCGATTCGATCGTCGCGACCGATATTGGCAAGCTGCCCGATCCCACCGTAGCGGCCGCGCTGCAGCGCGTGCCCGGTATTCAGGTTCAGAACGACCGCAACAATGAATTGTCGAGCGTGCGTATCCGGGGCCTGACCGACATTCTGACGACCGTTAATGGCCGCGAGGTCGTTACGACGACTGGGCGTGGGTTCGACCTGCAGGACGTGCCCGCCGAAGCGCTCGCCCGGATCGACGCGTTCAAGTCGCAGACAGCCGACCAGATCGAGGGCGGCGTTGCCGGCACGCTGGACCTGCGCCTCAATCGCCCCTTCAGCTTTCGCGATCCGACACTGGTCCTGACTGCGCGCCAGAATTACGCAACTATCGCCGACGCGAGCAACCCGCAGTTCGGCATTCTGGCGGCGGGCAAAACCGATTCAGGGATCGGCGAGATCGGCGCGCTGGTCAACGTGACCTATTCGCGCGCCGAGAATATCCGTAGCGTGACCAACCTCGGTGAGCGACGCTATTCGGGCGGAGCGCCGCTAAACACCCCCGGCTATCTGGTGCCGCAAGTGCTGCGCAACATGCCCGACGTCGGCGACGTCAAACGTTTCCAGGCCAATGCCGCTCTGCAATGGCAAGCCACGCCGGAGCTGCAATTTTACGTCGATGGCCTCTATACCTATTTTCGCAGCACGACGGGTTTTGCCGGATTCAATCCGCAGCCCTTCACCAACAATTCCCGAATCTCCGAGATCACGCCGAGCGATTATTGTTTCGACGCACGGGTGAATGCGGGGGGGACAAATCCCACGCTGGTCAACAATGCCAACGGCACGGTGGGCATCCAGCCCTTTACCGTCCAGCGCGTTTGCGAATTGAAAAGCGCGCGCTTTGACAATGTCGTGATCAACCAGAACAGTTCTTCGGAAGACATCACGCAAAAGAACAAGATGGTCGCAGGCGGGGCGATTTTCGAACAGGATCGTCTCAAGCTGACCGTCGATGCCGCCTATCAGACTTCGCGATCCTTTCTCCAGAATTTCAATGCCGAGATCGGTCAACGTGTGCCGACCGTATTTGTCGAATTCGACGATAATGATGGGCCATCCTTCACGATCGATCCCTCGATCCCATTGAGCTCGACAAACCTGTCGCTGCGCAACTCGATCAACCAGAATTACACGCTCGGCGAAGGCAATCTGCTGCAGTCGCGGGCCGACGGCGAATATGAGGTCGGGGGCATCCTGCCCAAACTGCGAGCGGGTCTTCGCTATGCCAAGCGTAAGGCGCAGTTTCAGGAAGTGCGTCAGACCAACACGGTCCAGTCGATCGGTTTCGGCAATATCGGTACGCCGACAGAAGCGAATGCGCGGCTGATCTCCAGCCTGCCGCTTTCTCCCGACTTCCTCGGCGTGATCGGAGTGGCGCCGCGCCTCAACGGCGGATCGGCATTCCTGGGCGTCAACCCCGACTATCTGCGTTCGGAGCGGGGACGCAACGAACTGCGCGCGCTTTTCAGATTGCCACTGCGCCAGCCTGACTTCGATCCGACCAAGGCGTTCGACGCGGAGGAAGCCACTTACGCCGGCTATATCGAGGGCAGCTATGAAATCCCGCTCGGATCGCTCACGCTCGACGGCGTGATCGGCACCCGCCTTATCAAGACCGAGCGCACGATTTCGGGCTTTGAGCGGACCGGCGCCACGTTCAGCCCGATCGTTGCCAAGACATCGGACTTCGACGTGCTCCCGTCGGCCACAGCGCGGTTGAAGTTTGGGGAGTCGTTCCAGACGCGTCTCACCTATTCACGCTCGATGCGGCGTCCCGATTTCGCGTCACTCAATCCAAGCGAATCGCTGACGCTGGTGGGCAATGTGTTCCTGCTTAACACTGGCACACGCGGCAACCCCGACCTGCGACCGCAACAGTCGGACAGCATCGACATGACCGCGGAATATTATTTTCCGAGCGGCTATGTCGCGGTGACGGGCTATTATCGTTCGATCAGGGACCGGGTGGTGACATCGAACACGCAGGAGACGATCGACGGGCTGAACTATCTGATCTCGACCCCGCGCAACGTCGGCTCGGTGGACCTGAAGGGGGTTGAAGTCAGCGCCCAATATTTCTTCGATTTCCTGCCGGGAGCGCTGTCGGGGTTCGGCGTGCAGGGGGCTTTCACACTCGCCGATTCAAAGATCAAGGGCGACGATCCGTTGGCGGGAAATCCCTTGGTCGGCGTGTCCAAATATAATTACACAGCTGGTCTGCTCTATGACAAGAAGGGCCTGAGCGCGCGCTTGATCTGGACGTTCCGCTCGAAATATATCAACGGCGATAATACCGGCGGCGTGGCGCTGCGGCCGTTCGATCCCAACCGGGTGAACGACGCCTATGTGCCGGTATTCCTGTCCTATGTCCGGCCGGCCGGGCGTCTCGACTTCAGCGTCGGATATGATGTGACCGACGCCCTGCGACTGGACATTGGCGGCACGAACATCCTTCGCAACAAGACGTCGATCTATTGGGGCGACGAACGGGTCGTCTTTCAGCTGAACGGCGATGAGACGGTATACAGCATTGGGGCCCGCGTGAAGTTCTGAGGATCACCTCCACAGTCGAGGGAGCGTCGCGAGAAAAGGCGGCGCTCCCTCCCGTGCATGAATGAAGGAGAATCCTGGTGAGGAAGAAGCGCGTTGCCCGGTTTTTGAATCGCGTGACCTGGGCGGCGACCGCCTTTTCGGCGGCCCTTCTGCCGCTTGGCGTCCAGGGCGCCGAAGCTGCGCCTGCCAAGCCCCAGCCGGTTCGCCCGAACATCATCGTGATCCTGCTCGACGACGTCGGCTTTTCGGACATCGGCAGTTTTGGCAGCGAAATTCCCACGCCCCATATCGATGCGCTCGCGAAGGACGGCCTCGCCTTCACGCAATTCTACAACAACGCGCGCTGCAGCCCGTCGCGCGCCGCGCTGCTGACCGGCACCTATCCGCACCAGGCGGGTCTTGGGCACCTCGAGGGCGTCGAAGTGCCGGGATCGCGAGGCTTTCTGAGCAAGCTTTCCGATCGCGTCGTCACCTTGGCCGAGGTGTTGAAATCAGACGGCTATTTCACCGCAATGGCGGGCAAGTGGCACGTCGGCATCTCGCGCGGCGTCGGGCCGTGGAACCGCGGTTTCGACCGCTCGCTCACCACGCCGTTCGGTGAGCTTTATTATCCCGACCAGCCGCAGCGGAATGCGAAGACCGTCTATATCGACGGCGAAAAACTCCCCGCCAGTTCGCCCCGCGTCGGCGAAGGCTATTGGTATTCGTCCGACATGTTCGTCGATTGGCAGAGCAAGTTCGTGCGCGAGGCGGAGGCGCAGCGCAAACCCTTCTTCCTCTATATGCCGTTCACAGCCGCGCATTTCCCGCTGATGGCACCCGCCGAAGATGTCGCGAAGTTCAAAGGCAAATATATGCGCGGCTGGGAAGCGATCCGCCGCGACCGGTTCGAGCGACAGAAGACACTCGGCATCATCGCGCCCGATGCCGAACTGCCGGCGGCGCTGCCGGGCAGCTATGACTGGGACAAATTGTCGGCTGCGGACAAGGATCGGTTCGACACGCTGATGGCGGTCTATGCCGCGATGATCAGCCGTGTCGACCGTTCGATCGGCACGCTGGTCGACCGGCTCAAGCAATCGGGCGAGCTCGACAATACGATCATCCTCCTGATGAACGACAATGGCGGGACGGCCGAAAGCGGCCCCGATGGCCGGCTGAAAGGCGAGGGCCTGCCGGGCAGCGCCCAGTCGGTCGTGTGGACCGGAATGAACTGGGCGATGCTGCAGAACACGCCCTTCCAATATTTCAAGCACCACACGCAGGAGGGCGGGATCGCGACGCCGCTGATCGTCCACTGGCCGCGCGGGATCGACGCCAAGCTGCACGGCACATTGGTGCGCGAGCCGGGACATCTGATCGACGTCATGCCGACGCTGGTCGAGGTCAGCGGCGCGACCTATCCCAAGACCTTTGATGGACACGAAATCCTGCCCATGCAGGGGCGCTCGATGGCGCCGGCTTTCCATGGCCAGCCGCTGACCCGCGACAAGCCGATATTCTGGGAACATGAAGGCAATCGCGCCGTGCGCGACGGCAAGTGGAAGCTCGTCGCGCGGTTCGAACAGCCGTGGCAGCTCTTCGACATGGCGGCCGACCGGACCGAGATGCACGATCTTGCCGCTCGCCAGCCCGACCGCGTGCGCGCGATGGCGCAGCAATGGGACGCGTGGGCGGCGAGCAGCGACGTCGATGCGTGGAGCGAAAGCTATGACATGCATCTCAAGGGCCGCACACGCCAGATCTGGGGCGGCGCGGAAATGCCCGAGCGCCCCGAAGCGATGAATAAGTGAGGTCGGAAATGAAGGGAAATCGTGCGATGGTTTGGCAGAGGCAAGGGGCGACAAGCCTGATCGCGGCGGTCATCCTGTTGAGTGGGTTGTCTGGCCCTGCGATCCAGGCGACTGCGGCGGAGGCGCCGCCCGCTGCGGCCACCTTTACCAACCCGCTCTTGCGCTCGGGTCCCGACCCGTGGATCACCCAGCATGAGGGCGTCTATTATTACATGCACACGCTCGGCAACCGGATCGCGCTGTGGCGTACCGAGAATATCGCCGACCTTGCCAATGCCGAGCAGCGCGTGGTCTGGAAAGCGCCCGCCAGCGGCCCTAACGCCCATAGTATCTGGGCGCCCGAACTGCACCGGCTCGACGGGAAATGGTATCTCTATTATTCGGCGACCGCGAGCGGGTTCAAGGATGACCAGCATCGTGCGGTCTTCGTGCTCGAGAATGCGGGTTCCGACCCGATGAAGGGCGAATGGGTCGATCGCGGGCGCGTGAACACCGAGCATGCGGGGATCGACGGCACCGTCTTCGATCACGGCGGTAAGCGCTATTTCGTCTATTCGCCGTATCTCGGCGCGGACAGCGGGCTGGCGATCGCCGAGATGGAAAATCCCTGGACGCTGACAGGGCAGGAGCGGGTGATCGCGCGTCCCGACCGATCATGGGAAAAGCAGGGCGGGCGCCAGATCCTCGAAGGTCCCGAATTCCTGCTCGGACCGAAAGGCGACCTGTTCCTCACCTATTCGGCGAGCGCCTGCTGGTCCGACGATTATGCGCTCGGACTGCTGCGCGCTCCAGCGGGATCCGATCCGCTCGATCCCGCAGCGTGGGTCAAGACGGCGCAGCCCGTCTTCAAGCGCGCCAACGGGGTCTATGCGACCGGGCATAACGGCTTTTTCATGTCGCCCGACGGCAAGGAAAACTGGATCGTCTATCACGCCAACCCCGGCCCCGACATGAAGTGCACGCCAAAGCGCGCGCCGCATATGCAGCGCTTTGGCTGGAGCGCCGAGGGCTGGCCCGAATTCGGCGAGCCGGTGGCCAAAGGGACGCCGCTGCCGGTGCCATCGGGGAAAGGGCGATGACTTCAAGCTATGGCTAAAAACAAAGGCCGCGGAGCAATCCGCGGCCTTTCTGTTCCGGGGGAAAGCGCTTGTCCCTATTTTCCTGTGCGCGGTCGGCCGGCGATCGGGCGCGCCGCGGGCTGACTGTCGAGGATCACCTCCAGCCGCTGGCGCACTGCGGGCAGGGCGGCCGCCTGATTGCGGGTCTCTTCGGGATCGCCGACAAGGTCATAGAGTTCATAGTCGCGCGCGCCCGTCTTTTCCTGCGTCCAGCGGACGAGGCGATAGCGGTCGGTGCGGATTGCCTGACCGAGACGGCCCGGACGCGGATAGGCGTGATAGGCATAATCGCGCACCCGCGCCTTGGTGTCGCGCAGCACCGGCGCGAGCGAGGTGCCGTCGATCGGCTGCGGGCCGGTGGGGGCGGGCAGCGCGGCGAGCGCAGCAAGGGTCGGATAGATATCGACGGTCTCGGCAAGCTGGCCGGTCCCTTTGCCGCGCGCAATCCCTGGTCCTGCGAAGATCAGCGGGATACGCGTCGCCTGTTCCAAATTGGTGTGCTTGGTCCAGATGCCGTGGTCGCCGAGGTGGTAGCCATGATCGCCCCACAGAACGACGACTGTATTTTTGGCAAGGCCGTTGCGCTCAAGCGCTTCGAGTACTTTGCCGATCTGGACGTCCACATAGCTGACGCCGGCATAATAGCCGTGAAGTAACTGACGTTTCAGTTCGGGCGAGAATTTGTCGCCGCGGATATCCTGCGGAGGCTCCCGATAGGCATTGATTTCGCCGCCCTGCTTGTCGGTGTAGGCGGGCGCGCCGTCGGCCAATTGTTCGAATTGCGGCATCGGCAGCCGCGCCGGATCATACATGTCCCAATAACGCTTGGGGACCGAGAAGGGCAGGTGGGGGCGCGCGAAACCGACCGCGAGGAAGAAGGGCTTCTTGTCTTGTTTGAGCGCAGCCAGCCTTTCGGTCGCGCGCGCTGCGGTGCGGCCGTCGGCATAGGCGTCGTCGGCGACATCGGGCATTTCCCACGCCGCGCCGCGCGCCAGCGTGCGGGCAAAGGCGAAGGGATCGCCCTCGGGCACCGGTATTTCTTCGAACAGCGCTTCTTCCTGCGTCGCAACTCCGCCGGTGCTGGCGGGATCGACATATTCGATCACCTTGTCCTTGTGGTGCGGGACCGACCAGCCGGCGGGGTCGCCGACGGTGCCATGGCCGATATGATAGACCTTGCCCATGCTTTCGGTATGATAGCCCGCGCGCATGAAATAATCGGGCAGCGTCACCGCGTCGGGCATATAGTCGCGCAGGTTCATTCCGAAATTGTAGATGCCACTGCTCGTCGAGCGCGCGCCGCTCATCAGGTTGATACGGCTCGGCGCGCATACCGCCTCATTGGCATAAGCGAGATCGAAGCGGACGCCGCGCTGGGCAAGGCGGTCCATGTTCGGTGTGATCGCGGTGCGGTCGCCATAGGTGCCGAGCGCGGGCTTGAGATCGTCGACGAGGATCAGCAGGATGTTTGGGCGCTGCGCCGCGACGGGTGCGGGCGTTGGCGCCAATGCGGTTTTTGGCGCCGGGGTCGTGGTGCAGGCCGACGTCGCAGCGACCAGCAGGCTGAGTAGGGCGCGGCGGGTCCAGTGGGCGGTACGTCGCATGTCATTCTCCCTTTTTTCGCGAGACGCAGCGAAAGCCGATGTGGCTCGTCGCGCTGTCGATCTGTTGCGGATGCCGCGCCGCCGGGCGGTAGCGCTGGCAATAATTGACCGCGCAAAGATGCGACCCGCCCTTCAGCACTTTGCGGCCGATGCGCGAACCGGGTGCGCCGCTCTCATAGCTTTGGGCCAGCGTCGCGCCGCGTGGATTGGGGATGGCGCAGCAAGGCGACCTGGTCTTCGCCGCCTGCGCCGCGGCATACCAGTCGCGCGTCCATTCCCAGACATTGCCGATCATGTCGACGAGGCCGTGTCCATTGGCGGGGAAGCTGCCGACCGGAGTCGTGCGGTAGTTTCCGTCGGCCTTGATCGTCGAAACGGGAAAAAGGCCCAGCCAGTAATTGGCGAGGATCTGTCCCTCGGGGGAAAGCTCGTCGCCCCAGGCATATTCCTGCCCATCGGCGCCGCCGCGCGCCGCATATTCCCATTCGGCCTCGGTCGGCAGCGACTTGCCGGCCCATTTGGCATAGGCCTCGGCATCGCAATGCGCGACATGGACGACCGGATGCTGTTCGAGCCCCTCGATCGAGCTGCCGGGGCCGGTCGGATGCCGCCAGTCGGCGCCTTCGATAAAGGCCCACCACTGCGATGGATCGTCGAGATCGACGAGCCCGGCCGCCTTTTGAAACACGAGCGATCCGGGCTGAATTCCTTCGAGATCGGCTCCGGGGTAAAGCTTGGGATCGGGCGGCAGCTCGGCGAGGGTGCGATAGCCGGTCGCTGCGACGAACGCGGCGAAAGCGGCGTTGGTCACCGGCGTCTCGTCGATCCAGAAGCTGTCGACCTTGACGCGGCGCGCGGGCCGCTCCTCGGGATAGAAAAGATCCGAGCCCATGGTGAAGGCGCCGCCCGCGATATGCCGCATGCCGCCCAGCGATGGCGTCGGGGCAGGGGCGCCGCGGTGCGATGCAGCTTTCATGATGCGGATTTCACTTCATATTCCGGGCTTGCTGCGCGCTCATTTCGGCAACTGGGCGAGCCATTTTTTGAGCTTCGCGAGCAAGCGTCCGCGCACTTCGGGTTCGCTCGCCGCCAAATCCTGTTTTTCCATGGGATCTTGCACGAGATTATAGAGTTCGACGTCTGCGCCGCCGTCGTTCGCGAGCAGTTTCCAGTCGCCTTCACGGACCGCGAAGCGCGGCGAGACATCGATCGGCTGGCTGGGTTTGCCCAGCATCGGCCGGCCTTCCTTGCCATAGGCCCAGAACAGGTCCGGCCGCTGCGTGACCGGCTGGCCCTGGAGCGTGGGCGACAGGTCGATGCCGACGCTACCCGCGGGCTTCTTTGCGCCGATGATGCTGGCGAAAGTCGGCAGCAGGTCGACGCCCTGGCCGACGGTCTGCTCGTCGCGCGTCCCCGCCTTCATATGGCCGCGCCAATGCATGATCAGCGGCTGACGGATGCCGCCTTCGTAGAGGCTGAACTTGCGGCCGCGCAGGCCCTCGGTGCTGCCCGGCGCGGTCTCGCCGCGCTCGTGATAGCGCGCGAGCGGCGAAGGGCCGTTGTCCGACGTGACGAGGATCAGCGTATTGTCGAGCTCGCCCATCTGGTCGAGCCGGTCGAACAGGCGGCCGAGGGTCTTGTCCATCTTGACCAGCGAAGCGAGCATCCGGTCGTCGTCGGACGATGTGCCTTTGCCCATCACGTCGGCGAGCGTTTCGTCGTCGGGCGCCCAGGGATCGTGAATGTCGTTGAGCCACAGGTTGACGAACCAGGGTTTGTCCGAATGCTGCGCAACAAAATCGACCGTCATGTTCGCATAAAGGCCGGTGAGATTGGTTTTGATTTCCCAAAAGCGCGGCCCTTGGCCAAGCGTGTCCGACTGCTGGGCCAGAAAGCGTTCCTCGTCGGATACAAGCACGCGGGGCCCCAGCCCCTCGAAGGTCGTAAAGCTGCGGTCGAATCCATAGGCGGTCGGCCACGGCGCATCGCCGATGTCGCGCCCGCCGCCAAGGTGCCATTTGCCGATATGCGCGGTCGCATAGCCGGCGTCGTCAAGCAGCCGGGCAATCGTCGGCAGCTTGGGGTCGAGCCAGTCGACCTGGCCGATTTCGGCGTTTCGCGCACGGCCCGCCGTGATGCCGACGAAGCCGACATCGGCCGGAAAGCGTCCGGTCAGGAAACCCGCGCGCGACGATGAGCAGATGGGAGCAGCGTCATAGAATTTCGTGAGCAGCACCCCCTCGCGCGCCAGCCGGTCGAGATTGGGGGTCTGGACCTTTTTGTTACCCATCACCGACAGGTCGCCGAATCCCATGTCGTCGACGAGGACGAACAGGATGTTGGGCCGGCGTTCGGCTTCCCTTGCGGGGGCAGGCGCGGGGGCTTCCTGCGCGCTATGCGCCAGCGCTGCCGGGACCGGCAGCGTCGCGATGGCCGTCATCGTCATCGCGGCTGCCGCCATAAGATGTGCGGCGGCGCGAACTTTCGGGGCGATTTGCGACGAAATGGACATGTCATCTCTCCCGACCGCCGAATTCCAGTCAGCGTGACGAATGTTCATTTATCGTATTAATTAGTCTTGTCTAGATGATTGTTCGGATTAACAATGCGGATGGGTGGCCCTATGACCGCCGTGGGCAGAGAAAGGATTGCCGTGTCGTTGGAACAACCGCATCTGGGGCAGGATGAGGCGCCTGCATCGCTCGGCCGCAACCTGACCTATGGGCTTCTCGACAATCTGGGGCGCGCGATCGTCACCGGGCAGTTCGACAGCGAAGCCTTTCCGACCGAGGCCGAGCTTGCCAAGCGCCACGGCGTCAGCCGATCGGTGACGCGCGAAGCGGTGAAGATGCTGACCGCAAAGGGACTGCTCAGCGCGCGGCCGCGGCAGGGCACGGTGGTGCAGCCCACATCGTCGTGGAACCTGTTCGACACCGACGTGCTGCGCTGGCTGCTCGAACGGCAATTCTCGGTCGACCTGCTCAAGCAGTTCAACCAGCTGCGCGTCGCCATCGAGCCCGAAGCGGCGGCGTTGGCCGCCCAGTTCGCGACGACCGAAGAGTTGAAACGAATCGGCGAGGGGCTCGACCGAATGGCAGCGGCCGAGCGCGGCGAGGACGACACGCTGGAAGCGGACATCGCCTTTCACGTCGCGGTGCTGCGCGCGTCGAACAATCCTTTTTATGCGCAGTTTCGCGATGTCGTCGGCACCGCGCTGCGTACCTCGATCCGATTTACCAACCGCATCAAGGGCCGCACCGCAAGCGTTGCCGATCATGCCGCGGTCCGCGATGCGATCGATGCCCGCAATCCCGATGCGGCGCGCACCGCGATGCGCCACATCATCGGCGATGTGCTGACGTTGATCGACGACGCCGAAAAGGCCTAGCGCATTTCGATCGGGACAATCGTGCCGTCGGCGCGATACTCGATCGGTTGAATTGCGACGCTGCGGCTGCCCTTGTAGGGGCCGGGGCCCGTCTGCCCCTCCCAGCGGTGATAGGCGATATACCAGCGGCCGTCGGCCGTATCGTGCAGGAAGGCGTGATGCCCCGGCCCCTTAAAGCGCGCGTCGCTCTCGACGATCTTGCCGCGATAGGCCCATGGACCGATCGGCGACGGCGCGGTCGCATAATGGACCTGATAGCTGTCATGCCGGTAACTGCCGGAAGAATAGGAAAGATAATAGGTGCCGCCGCGCTCGTGCATGAACGCGCCTTCAGTGAAGTGCGGCGGCGTTTCGACGGGAACTTCCCGGTCGATCGTCACCATGTCGGGTTTCAAAATCCAGACCCGCAATGTCGCGCCCGCGCTGCCGCCGGCGTACAGATAGGGCGTCTTGCTGGCGGGGTCGACGAAGACCGCGGGATCGATCGCCTCGAAGCCATTGCCCCCGGTGACGAGCGGCTTGCCGCTGTCGGTGCAGGGGCCTTCGAAGCCGGCGCAACTCGCGACGCCGATCCGGCTCGGCGTCGGATTCTGCGGCCCGACCGAAAAATAGAGATAGTGGCGGCCGTTAGCGACGACCATGTCGGGCGCCCACAACGCATGGCGCGGGGCGCCGTCGTCGCCGATCCAGCCGATCTGGTCGAGCCGGATCAGCTCGGCGCCCTTTTGCCAATGCTGCCGATCGGCCGAGGTCCAGGCGTGCAGGCTCGATGTCCCGCCCGAATTGGTCGGATAGATATAATAGCGCCCGTCGGCGGCCTCGATATCGGGGTCGGCGCCGTCGAACGAAAGCGGCGCCGGCGCATCCGCCGCGACCGCCGCCGAGCTGACCAGCAGCGCGGCGAACAGCGCGCGGACCGCCGGCGCGCGGATCACTTGGCGTTCGCCATCGGGACGAAGCCCTTGGGCGCGGCGGCGAGGCGCTTGATCAGGTCGACTTCGGCCTGGCGATAGGGCTTGCCGTCGGCGTGGAAGACCTCGTGGAACCAGATCGTCGGTTCGTCATAGGTGTATGGTTTTTTCCAGCTGTCCCACGGCAAGCGCGTCTGTGTCTTGCCGTCGACGAAGCCCCAGTTGTACATGCCGATATTGAGTTTCTTGGCGATTGGCAGCGAGCCGTCGAAGGTCGAACCGTTGCCGCGCGCCATATATTCGGTGCATAGGACCGGGCGGCCATAGCTCAGCATCTGCTTGGCCCGCTTTTCGAACTTTTCCGGCCAGCTGTAATCGTGAAAGCTGTTGATGTCGGACTGGGTAAGCTGGGTGCGTTCGACTGCATCGACCTTGTCCAGATTGTCCCAATTCTCGCCAATCCACACGCCCGAGGTCAGCGGCTGCGTCGGGTTGGCGCTGCGTGCCCATTCGAAGACCTGCGGCAGCAGCAGCGCGACATATTTATTCTTGTCGGGAATATGCTCGTAATTGCCGCCGCCCTTGTTGTTCGGTTCGTTCCACACGTCCCATGCGACGATGCGCGGATCATTGGCAAAGGTGCCGACGATGTCCTTCACATAGCCTTCCAGCTTGCCATACTGGCTGGCATCCTTCAGCCGCGCTTCGCCCGGCGCCTGGACCCAGCGCGAGTTGTGGACGCCGGGGATCGGCGGGCTTTGCAGGCCGTAGACGGGGTTCGGATCCCACACGCTGTCGAACAGCACAAACATGATCTTGATCTTGTGCTTGTCGGCGATGGCGAGAAACTCGTTCATCCGCTTTTTCGTGCCTTCGGGATCATTTTCCCAGAGCAGATTGTGCAGGAAGACGCGCATCGTGTTCATCCCGATGCTCGACGCCCAGCCGAGTTCCTTGTCGATCGTCGCGGGATCGAACGTCGGCTCGTGCCACATTTCGAGTTCGTTCACGGCGGAGCCGGGATTATAGTTGGCGCCAATCAGCCACGGCTGTTTGTCATACCATTTATTGGCCTGTTCCTTGGTCCATTGCTCGCGCGCTGCGGCGGGCTGGGCCGCCGTGGCGGCGATGGTCAAGGCGGCGGTGGCGGCAAGCAGGAAGCTCCGTCGAATCATCTATCTTCTCCCTCAACGTTTCTTTGGCGCGGAAAGGCCCGCATCCAATCCCCGGGATTGCCCCTTTTGTCGGCAACCGATGATGCGTTGATAGAATCGATTTTTGCAGATAGGAAGCATATATATCATATAATAATGGGGACGAGGGTATGGATGGCATCGGCAAGGCCACGATCCGGCGCATCACATGGCGCCTCATGCCGCTGCTCTGCCTGTTGTATCTCGTCGCCTATATCGACCGGCAGAATGTCGCGTATGCCAAGCTCCAGATGGTCGGCGACCTTGGGCTCAGCGAAGCCGCCTATGGTTTGGGTTCGGCGCTGTTTTTCCTCGGTTACTGCATCTTCGAAATTCCCAGCAATCTGATCCTCGAACGCGTCGGCCCGCGGTTGTGGTTCGCACGGATCATCGGGGCATGGGGGCTCGTCACCCTCGCGCTGGGCTTCGCGTGGACGCCGACAAGCTTTTATATCCTGCGCTTTCTGCTGGGGGTTGCCGAGGCGGGCTTTTTCCCGGGCGTGCTCTATCTGCTCACCCTGTGGTTTCCGCAGGCAGAGCGCGCGCGGGCAATCGGGCTGTTCCTGATCGCCAGCGCGTTCGCCAATGCCGTGGGCGCAGCGATTGGCGGGCTGCTGCTCGAACTCGACGGGGTGGCCGGGCTGCGCGGTTGGCAGTGGGTATTCATCGCAACCGCGATCCCGGCATTGCTGCTGGTCCCGGTCGTGCTTGCACGCTTGCCGCGCGGTCCTGCGGACGCGCGGTGGCTGACCGCCGAACAAAAGGCTTGGCTCGCGGCGACGCTCGCCGAAGAAGGCGGGGCAAGGGAACATGCGAACCCCTTGCGTGCGCTTGGCGACCGGCGCGTGATCCTGCTCTGCATCGCCTTCCTCGGCTTCCCGCTATCGGCCTATGGGCTGAGCTATTGGCTGCCGACGATCGTGCGCGGCTTCGGCGTCGACGATGCCGCCAACGGCCTGCTCAACATCATTCCATGGCTCGCCGTCGCGGCGGCCTTGTGGTGGCTTCCGCGATGGGCGGCCGACCGCGCCGGGGTGCGCCGCTTTATCGTCGGCCCGGCTTTTGTTGGCGCAACCTGTCTGGTGCTTGCGACCATGCTGCCGTCGCCGCCGCTTCAATTCGCAGCGCTGTGCATCGCCGCCGCCGCCATCTTTGCTGGCCAGCCCTTCTTCTGGGTGCTTCCCGGCCGGTTCCTGACCGGCGCGGCGGCGGCGGCGGGTTTTGCGGCGATCAACTCGGTCGGCAATCTCGGCGGCTTCGTCGCGCAGGCGGTCGTGCCGAAGATTCACGATGCGACGGGGAGCGACCTCGCGCCGATGCTCTTTCTCGCGGCGATGCTCACGTTGTCGGGCGTGGCGGTCTTCTTGATCGAGCGCGAGATTCCGCGCGAACGCGCCATTTCGGTTGCCATGCCCGCCGACGCCTTATAAAACACATTGATCATATAATTGGGAGGATAATATGCACCGCGTTTCGAAACTGCTGCTTGGCGTCACCATTTTATTGAGCAGCGGGGCCAGCGCAGCCTATGCGCAGACTGCGGCGCCGCCGCCTCCCAAGAAACCCGCCAACTCCACGATCGATACCGCTGGCTATACCAAGCCGGGTACGACCGAGGGCGGGCCAAGCTATGTCGGCCCGATCATGACCAAATGGGGGCGCGAAGTGACGCCCGAAAATGCGTGGCGCAGCTATCCGCGCCCGCAGATGGAACGCGACACCTGGATGAACCTCAACGGGCATTGGGATTATGCGATCCGCCCGGCAAATGAAGCGCAGCCCGCGGCGATGGACGGCAAGATTCTCGTGCCCTTCGCGGTCGAATCGAAATTGTCGGGGGTTGCGCGCAAGCTGATGCCTGACGACCGGCTCTGGTATAAGCGCAGCTTCACCTTGCCCGCGAAATGGCCGGGTCAGCGGACATTGCTTCACTTCGGCGCCGTCGATTTCGAGTCGACTGTGCTCGTCAACGGGGTCGTGGTCGGCAGCCACAAGGGCGGTTCCGATCCCTTCAGTTTCGACGTCACCCGTTATCTGCGGCCCGGCGCGAACGAACTTGTCGTGCAGGTCACCGACCCGACGTCGACCGGCGACCAGCCGCGCGGCAAGCAGACGCTAGAACCACGCGGCATCTGGTACACGGCGGTCAGCGGCATCTGGCAGACGGTTTGGCTCGAACCCGTCGCCGACCTTCACATTGCCGACCTTCGCGCGGTGCCCGACATTGACAAGGGCGAGCTGACCGTCGACGTCGCGCTCAGCAACACCGCGACGCCCAGCGACGCCGTGCGTATCACCGCGCGCGACAAGGGCAAGGTCATTGCGAGCACGATCATCCGCGGCAACCGGCAGGGCGTGCTCAAGATCCCGAAAGCACGGCTGTGGTCGCCTGACGACCCCTTTCTCTATGACCTGACCGCCGAACTGGTGAAGGTGACCCCGCCGCAGGGCGCGGGCAACGACCGGACGGGGCTGCCGCCGATGACCGACCGCGAGGTTCAGGCCTATGCCGCCGCGACAGTGGTCGGCAGCCCGGTCGACAGCGTCAAAAGCTATTTCGGGATGCGCAAGATCTCGACCGGCACCGATCCGAAGACCGGCAAGCTCGCGCTGCTGCTCAACAACAAGCCACTCTTTCACAACGGCACGCTCGATCAGGGCTGGTGGCCCGAAAGCCTGCTTACCCCGCCGTCGGAAGAAGCCGCGCGCAGCGATATCGTCTTCCTAAAAAAGGCCGGCTTCAACATGCTGAGGAAGCATATCAAAGTCGAGCCCGCGCAATATTATCACGACGCCGACCAGCTCGGTATCCTGATCTGGCAAGACATGCCCTCGGCTGCGTTCGGCGATCAGGCGGTACGCCGCCCGAGCGACCGCGAGGCGACCTTTACTTCGGCAGGCATGGCGCAATATCAGGCCGAACTCGCGCGGATGATCGGCGCGCTGCGCGCCTTCCCGTCGATCGTGATGTGGGTGACCAACAACGAAGGCTGGGGTCAGTATGACGTCAAGACCGTCGGCAGCATCGCGAAGAATATGGACCCGAGCCGCCTCGTGAACAACGCCAGCGGCTGGTTCGATGTGCCGGGCAGCGGGTCCGACGTCTATGACATCCATACCTATGACGAGGTGCCCGTCGAACCCGCGCCGCAGGCCGATCGCCCGATTGTGACCGGCGAATTCGGCGGCGTCGGCCTGCCGATTCCGGGGCATCTGTGGTTCACCGACCGCGACGCGCGCATCTATCAGTTCGCGACCGACAAGGAAGACTATCGCCGCCGCTACAAGATCAAGTTCGACGAGATCATCCGGCAGGCGAAGGAACTGGGGCTCGCAGCGTCGGTCTACACCGAAACGAGCGATGTCGAGGGCGAGCTGAACGGCTTGCTCACTTACGACCGCGCGGTGTCGAAGCTGCCGGTTGAGGATTTCGCGAAGATCGCCAGGCCTTTGTTCGAAGATAAATAGCAGAAGGGGAGCCGATGGCACGGCAGCAGTTGCGCCGATCCGCTGGGTGACGACCACCATGCAGGCGACGCT
Organism: uncultured Sphingopyxis sp.; assembly: GCA_964426485.1. GTDB lineage: Bacteria > Pseudomonadota > Alphaproteobacteria > Sphingomonadales > Sphingomonadaceae > Sphingopyxis. The sequence continues at coordinate 218,279 of CAYRQX010000001.1, forward strand.
CATGAGCGTCGCCCCAAACCCGGCCTTCGCCGCGACTGCGACCGGGCCATCGGCTCCTGCTGCTGCCGCGGCGGGCAAGCCAGTATCTTGTTCGTCCTCGTCGACGGCATGAGGTTCGGCGACCTGTCGGTGATGGGGAACAAGACGGTCCCGACCCCTAATCTCGACCGGCGGGTGAGGAGCCCACTTGCTCCCCGCGACGGCGGTTATCTCATGCTGGCGCGCGATGCGTCGCGGATCGCACGGAACTCGTCACCCTCAACCCAGTTGGGCCATTCGAACGTCATCGCGAGCGCCCGGCCGACCGCGTAGTAAATCTGCATTTCCTGTGAGAGCCCGTCCCAGTTCCAGTTCGGATCGAACTCATCCTTGGGATTATGATAGCGGTCCCTCATAAAGGTGGCGACCAGCGCCTGGCCTGCTTGGGCAGACATGAAAGTGACAGAGTTTTGAAGATCGTGAATGGAGCAAGTTTGCAGCCCCGGTCCGGGGCTGCGCCGAAGAGCATCGTCTTGCTGCTGCATGGCTTCGGGTCGAGCGGGACGGACATGATCTCGCTCGCGCCGCAATGGCAAGACGCGCTTCCCGACGCCTTGTTTCTTGCCCCGCACGCGCCGCAGCGCTGCGGCATGATGGGGGCGGGGTATCAATGGTGGGGACTTTCCGGCTTTGCGCCGTCCGCGCTCGCCGCCGGCGCGGCCTCGGCCGCACCGGCGATCGACGCCTTCATTGACCGCAAGCTCGCGCAATATGGTCTGAGCGAGGCTGACCTGGCCATCGTCGGCTTCAGCCAGGGGACGATGATGGCACTGCATGTCGCTCTGCGGCGGTCGCGCGCTGTGGCCGCCGTCGTTGGCTATTCTGGCATGTTGGCAGGGACGCTCGGCCTGGATTCCGGAAAACTTCCCAAGCCGCCCGTGCTTTTGGTGCACGGCACCGCCGATCCGGTCGTCCCGATCGCCGCGCTGCATATGTCGGAGAGCGAACTCAAGCGTCTCGGTGTCGACGTCACGACGCACGTCTCCTACGGGGTCGGGCACAGCGTGGATCCCGTCGGACTTCGCCTCGGCCGCGATTTCCTGGCCGAGGCCTTCGCTCGCTAGTCCGCTTTTGGCCTGCCGAGTACGAAAATTGTCAAAAGCCTCTCCATTGTCTTTGTCCCACGGTGAGGGCGAACTGCCCGCCGCGGGAGACTACGGCCCTTTGCGGCTATCGTGCCGTTGCATCGGCCCATGTTGGCCAAAGCGATCAAAATGCTCGCTCGGCTGACGGCTTTGGATTACCGGCATCCCAAGAGGCGACTGTCCGCCATCGGCCAGAACCCGATCATCGAGCGCCGGGCAATCCAGCTAGTTCCGCCGGGGTCACGACGGGCTCATTGCGATCCTTGCGTTCCGAATAGCGGTCGACGAGCTGATCGGCATGACCGCGGGTGAGTATGGTGAAGCGCACCAGTTCTTCGGCGACGTCGACGATCCGGTCATAATAGCTCGACGGCAGCATGCGGCCCGCTTCGTCGAACTCGCCATAGGCTTTGGCGACGCTCGACTGGTTGGGGATGGTGATCATGCGCATCCATCGGCCCAAGATGCGCAGCGTGTTGACGCTGTTGAACGACTGCGACCCTGCCGACACCTGCATGACCGCGAGGGTCCGCCCCTGCGTTGGGCGCAGACCCTTGTAGGCGAGGGGCAGATGGTCGATCTGCGCCTTCATGATCCCAGTGATCTGCCCGTGGCGCTCGGGGCTGCACCAGACCTGGCCTTCAGACCAAAGCGAATGCTGGCGCAGTTCGTCGACGGCGGGATGATCGTCGTCGGCGATCAGGTCGGGTAGCGGCAGGTCCGACGGATCGAAGATGCGCGTTTCGCACCCGAAAAGCTGCAAAAGGCGGGCAGTCTCCTCGACGACTAGCCGCGAGTAGGAGCGTTCACGCAAGGAACCGTAAAGGAGCAGGATGCGTGGTGCGGGATCGAGGGGGCCGAGGCCGAGACCGGGTTGTGCGCGGACATATTCCGCGCTCAGTGCGGGAAGGTGGTCGGGGTCGGCGAGCGCGCGCAGGCGGGAGAAAGTCGGAGCTGTCATGAAGTTCAGTCTTTTGCGGGAGTGGAATCTGGAAACCAGCGCCGACCTAACCGGAAGGCGACATGGACGAGAAGGATGAGGACCGGCACCTCGACGAGCGGGCCGATGACCGCGGCAAAGGCTACGGGCGAGCCGAGGCCAAAGGCAGCGATCGCGACGGCGATTGCGAGTTCGAAATTATTGCCCGCCGCCGTGAAGGCGATCGCCGTGGTGCGTGGATAATCGGCCTCAATGAGCTGCCCCAGCCAGAAGCTGATGATGAATTGGACGACGAAATAGATGGTGAGGGGGATCGCGATCCGGACGACATCGCCCGGAATGGTGACGATCTCGCCGCCCTTGAGGCTGAACATCGCGACGATCGTGAAGAGGAGGGCGACGAGCGTAATCGGCGCGATCCTCGGCAGGAAGCGCGTCTCGTACCAGTCATTGCCTTTGGCGCCGGCGAGCCATTTGCGGGTCAGATAGCCAGCGAGGAAGGGGATGCCGAGATAGATCAGCACCGCCTCGGCAACGGCCCAGACGCTGACGTCGATCACGCTGCTTTCGAGCCCGAAGAGCGGCGGGAGGATCGTGAGGAAAAACCAAGCATAGATGCTGAAGAACAGGATCTGGAAGATCGAGTTGAAGGCGACGAGCGCGGCGACATATTGATTGTCGCCCTTCGCGAGCTGGTTCCAGACGATTACCATCGCGATGCAGCGCGCGAGGCCGATAAGGATGAGGCCTGTCATATATTCGGGCTTATCGGACAGGAAGATCACCGCGAGCGCGAACATCAGCACCGGACCGATGATCCAGTTCTGGACCAGCGAGATAGCTAGGACGCGCTTATCCTCGAAAACGCGCGGGAGCTCCTCGTAGCGGACGCGCGCGAGCGGTGGATACATCATCAGTATCAGGCCGATCGCGATAGGGATGTTGGTCGAACCCCAAGAGAGGCTGTCGATCGCGGCGGGAAGCCCGGCGAAGGTCGAGCCAAGCAGCACGCCCAGCGCCATGGCAAGAAAAATCCACAGGGTCAGATAGCGATCGAGGAACGACAGGCGTTCGCGCTTGCTGGCCATCGATCAGCGGCCGACGCGATCGCCGGCGTCGTCGACGACCTGCTCGCCATCTTCCTTGGCAAAGCCGCTGCGCTGCCGCGCCGGGATAAGGTCGAGCACCGCCTCGGAGGGGCGGCAGAGCTTCACCCCGAGCGGCGAGACCACGATCGGCCGGTTGATGAGGATCGGATGCAGCATCATGGCATCGACGAGCGCCTCATCGTCGAGGCTTTCGTCGCCGAGACCGAGTTCGGCAAAAGGCGTCCCTTTCTCGCGGAGGAGCGCGCGGGGCGCGATTCCCGCGCGCGCGATCAATTGTTCGAGCATCTCGCGCGATGGCGGTGTCTTCAGATATTCGACGACGTGCGGCTCGATGCCGGCGTTGCGGATCATTGCGAGCGCGTTGCGCGACGTTCCGCATTCGGGGTTGTGGTAAATGATGATGTCGGTCACGGCATGAGGTCCTTCAGCAGCAGGCGAGTTCGGCGAGCAGCGGTTCGCAAAGCTCCGGTCGCCCCTGGCAGCAGTCCTTTGCCAGGAAGAGCATGAGGCCGCGCAGCGTATCGAGATCCGCGCGCTGATTGATGTGCCGGCCGCGCTTCTGCGATGTCACGAGCCCCGCTTTCGCGAGGACCGCTAGATGGGTCGAGAAGGTGCTTTGCGATAGGCCCGACGCTTCCACCAGCTCGCCTGTGGACAGTCCGTCCGGCTCGCGCCGGACGAGCAGGCGGTACGCGTTCAGGCGCGTGGGGTGGGCGAGTGCGGCCAAGGCCGACAGGGCTGCATCGCAGTTCATTCATCGGAATTATTCGATGCGTTGGACGCTGTCAACACGCATCGTAAAAATCCGATGCATTGTCGCGCTTTCCGTTTTTCCGATAGTCAGTCGGCTGCTCTCAAACGGCCATAGTCTGCTCGCGCGTCGGACGCAGCGTGAAGGCTGGGAACCCTCCTTTGTCGACAGACGTTTAGCTTTCATCCACAACGTGACGGGAGCGGTCCAATCGGTATCGCTAAAATCGGATTGTGGATGGAGGCCAAAGGTGGGCGTACAGACGATTCTCGTCGTCGAGGACGAATTTCTGATCCGATTTATGCTGGCAGATGGCTTGCGCGACATTGGCTATCAGGTGTTGGAAGCGGCGGACGGAGAAGAGGGGTTCGACGTTCTGAGTTCCGGTCAGGTCGTCGATCTCGTCGTCACCGATGTCCGAATGCCCGGGGGCATTGATGGCATGGAACTGACACGACGCTCAAAGTCGCTGGCGCCCGGTCGTCCCGTCATCGTCTGCTCAGCCCACCTGTTCAGATCCGAATCGCATCCGGCCGACGAATTTCTTGCAAAACCCTATACTTTCGCCGCCCTCGCTGACGTGATTGCCCGGCTGATCGGAGACCCATGGCAAAAGAGCTCTCAGACGCTCAGTGCCTGATCGTCGCCGACGCCGACGTTCTCATCCGGAACGCGCTCGCCGAATATCTCAGACACTGCGGCTACAAGGTTTTCGAAGCGGCGACGTCCGACGAGGTCATCATCGCGCTCGATGAGGGCGCGGCGAAGATCGACGCAGTGCTGGCCGACGCAGAGTTGACCGGGCGCCACAATGCGTTCGAGCTGCGGATTTGGATCCGGGACCATTATCCCGATGTCCAGGTCGTCCTTGCTGGCAATATCGATTCGGCCGCCAAGGCTGCAGGCCAAATGTGCGATGACGGTCCGCATCTTCGAAGACCCTATGACCCCGAACGCGTTGCGGTGCACATCAAACGCCTTTTGGCGGCAACCCGGCGATAAGGCCGCTAGAGCGTCCAGAGCTTCGGCGAATGGCCTTATGGCCGCATGTCCGACCCATACGAAAAAAGCGGACCGTGCAGATGGTGCAGCAGGCTGAAACTCTTGCTGCCGTTCGCGACCGGAATGAAATAGCTGAGCGGGAAGCTCAGGACGACGAGCGCGCCGATCAGGCTCGCGCTGATCGCAAAAAAGCGGCTGCCGCGTGCGACCGGTTGCGGTCCGTTCAAGCTGTAGCCTTTGCCGGCCTTGCGCGGCGCGCGGGAACGCTGCGCCAGCCCCACCAGAGCGCGGCAGCCGCGACTAGCGCCGCGCCAAGCCCATGCGCCGCGATCGGGATGTCGCCAAAGGCTAGGAAGGCGGTCTTCCACGCTGGCACAAAGCCGAGCGTTTCAAACAGGACCAACTGCGCGAGATTGATCGCGGCGGCGACGAGCCACGGCGTGCCGTCGCGGCGATGGCGTGACCAGAGCCACAAGGCGATCGCAATCGCCGTCAGCCCACCAAGATGGATGCCCCAGCGGAAATGATCGAAATCCTGCGGGCCCTCGATGGCCAGGCCGGGAATATAGCGGGGGTAGACGCGGCTGAGGATGGGGCCGATCAGGAGCAGCAGTGTCGCCAGCAGCCATGCGGCGTGGCGCGCGACGCGGCGCCGATCCTTCAGCGCCATCGCCGCGAGCGCGAGAAAGCCAAGCGACGCGATCAGGTCGTAGATGCCGAGCGAGGGACCCCAGACGTTATAGAAAAGATCCTGACCGGAGCCGGTCGCGACCGCCATGCTATGTTCGACGCCGACACCGCCGATGAAGAACAAGGGTACCAGCACGAAGATGGCGAGGCCCAGGCTGCGGTGTAGTGCGCCGTTGCCGCGGTCGATCGACCAGCTCTGCGCCGCGACCAGCAGGACCCACAGCGTCGCGGTGACGGCATGCACGTGCGACGTGACCTTCGCCTCTCTGAGCTGGGAAAAATAGCCCGGCCAGAAGGCGACGGCGGTCAACGCGATGATCGCAAGGCACCAAATCCAGGCGTGGCGATAGGGCATGATCAATTCTTTCGCGGTAGGCCGCGTAGTCGGCGAAGGCGCAAAACGGCGTGCTGCGGCGGTCGCGCACACGAGCAGGGCGACCGCCGCGACGCCAGCTCATTTCCGGATGGTATATTCCTGCAGCATCATCGTGCCCCGCTGCTTTCGGAACTTCGCCCGGTCGCCGGCCTCGGCGTCAAGCTGTGCGTCGCTCTTTTTCGACCAGGCTTCCCATTCCTTGTTGCGCTTCTCCATCTCCGCGCCGCTCGGAACGTCGCGATAGGTGGTGGAAAGATAGACGTGCGGTTCGCCGTCGCGGGCATCGACATTGATGTAGATCTTGTAATCGCTGATCCACCCTTTGGATTTCGCGAACTCCTGGTTCGTCGCCCATTGACCGGCGAGGAACTGGGCATATGCGAGCGTGCCGCCGTCCTCGATGTAGATGCCGGACAGGCTGGTGTAGTCGCCGGCGACTAGCGGGAATTGCTGTGCCAGGGCCGACGTCGAAAGCGCGGTCGGTGCCGCTATCAACAGTGCGCCGGCCATCATGATTTTGCTCTTCAATTTCATCATCGTCACTCCCCACATTGCGCCCGCTCGCCATCGAGCGGGATACTGAAATCTCGTAAAACGCAGTTCAACTCATCAGCACGACGTCGAAGCGCCAGTGCGCAGCGCCGGGCTCGATCTGCGATCCCGCGGCCACGCGTTGGGCGAAAATATAGGGGGGGAAGGTGTCGGAGCCCGACAGGCTCAAGTCCTTCATCAGCACCTTGTCCTGCCGCAGAAAGTCGAGCTCGGCGGGAAAATAGAGCTGGGTGACAAGTCGCTGGCGCTTGCTCTGCACGTCGAGATGGATGTGCGCGGTGCGCAAAAAGCCCAGATTTCCTGCCTTGTAGAACGCCGGCTTGATCGTCAGGAAACGAAACCCGCCCTGGGCGTCGGTGGCGATCCGCGCATAGCCCTGAAAATCGGGATCGAGCGGCGCGTCGCCCCTGTCGCCCGGATGATCATAGCGCCCGGCCGCATTCGCCTGCCATATTTCCAGCACCGTCCCGGCGTGCGGGTTGCCATCGGGCGTGAGCACGCGTCCGCTGACCTCGATCACCTCGCCTTGGGCGCGCCCCTTGTGGCCTTTGAGGCGGGTAAGATCGGCATCGTCGTCGAGCGGACGCTGGACGGGGTAGAAGGGGCCGAGGTCCATGAGCGGCGTCACCGGCAGGTTGTCGCGGGCGATCGCATGCCCCGGTAATGCTATCCCCATTGCACCAAGTGTCAGGAAAGTCCCGGCGCCGAACAGGCTTTGGCGCCGCGTCGTGGCTATGGTCATGCGATCTCCCCCTTCCGGTTCCGTTATCTAAAGCCCGTGCGCAGCCGGAACCGAGCTCGGTGCTCCGTCAGGCAAGCGCAGCAATTCGGCCTCGTCCGCGCCGGCACGCCAGGCGGCGAGCAGTGCATCGGGATCATAGCCGACGCCGATCGGATTGGCGGCGAAAGCCGGACTGCCGAAATAGGCGATGGCTTCTGCGGAGGGCAGGGCGTCAGCCTGAAGCTCGACGCGGTTGCCGTCGGGATCCTGATAATAGAGCGACAGCGTCATGCCGTGGTGGATCGGCCAATAGGGGGTGATCCCGGCGTCTTTCAGCCGCGCATAGGTTTCGAGGAGGGCGCCAGCGCCCTCATAGGTGAATGCCACATGATTGACCCCGACATCGCCCTGCCGGCCGTTCCCCTCGGGCCGGAAGATGTCGAGATTGGCGATGGCGAAGCGATGGTTCTCCTCGTCGAAGGCGAGGAAGGTGAGGGCGGGGTCTGCGTGCACCGGGGTCGCCTTGAACACGGTGCAATACCAGTCGATCAGTTCCTGATAGCGGCGCGTCATATAGACAATGTGCGACAAGCGAGCGGGGACGGTCATGCGTGGCGCCCGAAACTAAAAAGGTCCATCTGCGCGCCGTCCGCGAACCCCATCGACCGATAGAGCGGGCGACCGCTCGCGGTGGCGTGGAGCCAGAGGCGCTTTTCGCCAGCGGCATTCTGCGCTGCGGCTATCGCGTGGCGCATTGTCGCTTCACCAAAGCCCTTGCCATGTAGGCCGGGCAGCGTCGCGACCATTGCGATGTAGATGCGGTCTTTAAGGAGATAAGCCTGCGCCGCGGCGACGGCGCGGCCCCCGTCATAGCCGACGACCCCGAATCGCGTGCCAGACCAGCCATGGAGATTGCCGGTCACCGCGAAAATTTCGTGTGCCATGCCATAGGCATCGGCATTGACCCGCCCGAGGTCGAGCGACGATGCTTCGTCATCCACGATCCGGTATTCGAGCGCGGGCTGGTCGCGGCGCGGCGGTGCGAGCCTGTCGGTCGCCATGCCCCACATGCCCATGTTATAGGCCAGCCCTTCGTCGGCAAGGATTTCGTCGCCGCGATCGGGCAACCAATCGGGCGACAGCAACAGCATCGCGTCGTGCGGACAGCGTTCGGCATAGCCGCGCGCGGTGGCGATGGCCTGACGCAGCCCGGCCTCGTCTTTCGTCGGCGCGCTGATGGTGATGATGTTGAAGAAGGGGCAGATGGTCTGCGACAGGGTAACCGCAACCGGCCCGACCTGCGCCAATATCGCATCGGGATATTGCCCACCGATATAGCGCCAGGCTTCGACAAAGCATTGGACAACATCGGGTGTATCGAGATCCGTCGCGCTCACTAAAGGGCGTGCCCTTCCGAATGATGGGCAGGCAAAGCTCCGCCAACGGCGGCGCGGGCACGGCCCGGCCACGCTTGGCATCGGATTGTCTGCCAATTCCCCTGAGGCTTGATGCCTGTGCAGAGAGCCGCCCGTCAATCGGCCGAACCGTCAAAAAAGCGTTATTTCGGTCGCGGATCCTCGGGCAGTCGGTCGGGCCAGCCATATTTCTCCCACGCCGCGACGAATCCCATCCGCTCGGCGAACGTCATGAAATCGGGGTGCTCGACCGTTCGGCGATGGATCGGGGCGTCCGACCAAAGGAACATCAGGCCGAACAGGTTGGAGAGATTTGGCCGCTCGCCATAGATCTTCAGCACCAAATCCGCATGGCCCATGTAGATCGCCGGATAGGCGATCGAGATGTCATAGGGATCGGGCATTGTCAGGTGTAGTGCGTCGAGCATCCGGCAATAGGCTTCGCGCGCTTCCGGATCGCCGCTGCACACCCCCTTCGCGCCGAACATGAAATAGGCGTCGCGGGCCGCGTCGTCGATCATCGCTATTCCGGGCGGGGGCATGACCCATGTCCCGAACAGCGTCCGCATGCTGTAATAGACTTCGACCGCGCGCTCATACTCGCCGTTGACGGCGTAGGCGACGGCGAGCGGGCCTGCCGGAAAGCCCAGATCCGTCAGGCTTTTACCCGCAGTGATGGCTTGGCCAAAATTGCCCAGGCACATATGCGCCGCGCAGAGCGTCACATAGTTGCGGCCATGTACGGGATCCTGTTCGATCGCCGCTTCGATATAGGGTAGCGCGGCGCGTGACCGCCCGAGAAACAGCAGAAATTGACCCAGTCTAATAGTGACCTCGCTGCTGTTTGGCGCCAGCCGGTGGGCCTCGAAAGCAAGGTCGAGCGCGGCCACGGCATTGTGCCGGGTGAATTCATAGATCGCCAGGCTGACGCGCGCATAGCCCTGTGATGGATCGAGGGCGATCGCCCGGCGCGCGCAATGTGCCATCTTCTCGGCGCGTTCCTGCCGGTCGAGCGTCGGCGTGAAGGTCGCCGAATAGAGATGCGCCTCGGCCAGCGCAGCCCAGCATTCGGCGAAATCGGGGTCAAGTTCGAGCGCCTGCTCCAGCCGCTCGATCGCCTTGGCGATCACATCATCGCCGATCGTCTTCATGAACAGGGCGCGCCCCTGCAGGTACAAGGCGTAGGCGTCGCGGTTCGTCGTCATCCGTCGCGCCGGCGTTGGCTCCATTTCGACGCCGAGCGCGGCACACAGCCCGGTGATAAAATGGGCGCCGATGATCGGCCGCGAGCCGATCGCGTCGGCGACGGTGCCGTCATAACGATCGGACCATATTTCAGTCCCCGAGCGGCCTTCGATCAGGCGCAGGTTGACGCGGACGCGTTCGTCAAAGCGATGCACCTCACCCTCGATCAGGTACGAGACCTGGAGGGCAGCCGCCATTTCGGGAAGTGTCCCGCCGCTGGCTGTCACGCTGAGGATCGACGTGCGGCCGACGAGCGCCAGCACCGGAACTTCTCCGAGCCGAAAGCTCAGTTCCTCGACGACGCCCTCGGCGAGAAAGAATTCGCCGCCCACCGCGTCATGTTGCCCAAAGGGCAGTATCGCGATGCGCGTTTTGCCGTCGCGCAGCGGTGGCGACCCCCGGCCGCATGCGTGCCATGCCTCGGCGACTTGCTCCCGGCCCGTCGCGTCTTCCCGTTTATCCAGTTCGGTCAACGCGCGATCGACGGCGATCTGCAACCGGCTTTCGACATGTTGCCGCCGCGACTGGAGCCAATCGTGAAATGGATCGCCCAGATCGATCTGGTCGAGGAGGGGGCGGTTGCCGATCGCGGCGAGCAGGACGCACGCTTCCGCCACGCAGCCCTCGGCCAGAACCCGCTCGAGGCTTCCCAGGTCGGTCTCGACGCGCCGGGGATCGACGGCGACCCGGCTGTGCGAAATGTCGAGAAGCTTGTCGGCGAGTGGAGCCAGTATCTTGTCGAGCCCGAGCAGGGTTTGGCGCAGGCTCGCGCGCGCCTGTGCCTGGAAGCGGCCAGGCCATAATAGCTTGCTCAGATAATCGCGTTCGAGCGCTTCGCCGGGCGAGAGGCAGAGCATCGCCAGAAGCATCCGCGCTCGGCGGCTGGAGATCGTAAGCTCGGTGCCATCGGGCATGAACACCGAAAAGGCGCCAAAAAGGGAGACCCGCAAGACGCCAGCGGTCGGTTCCGAGACTGTCCCTCTCGTTGAGGCCACCCCACTTCCCCCCTAAATCGAGTGGTAGGGACTTATTTCAGAAAATCACAGAAAATCGACTGGATCGTCCGCAGGCATCATGGCTAGCGGCGCACTACTATGCCGCATCAAAGGCCGGACACATGGCCCCACCAACCAGCAGGCGCATCGCACCTAGAAACTACTTGCCAACGGAGGGCCGTCCACACACGGCCAGTTATAGTGCCATCGACAGCATTGGCGGTTTCCGGTCAGATGCCGCATTCCTGACGAGTGGCGACCACAGTGTCGATCGCCTGTTCTTTCGTCGTGGCGCGCTCAAAGAATTTAGTTCGAATAATTGCCCCTGCTTGCAGCAGCGGACCGAAGGCTGGCAAATACGGTCTCGGTCGCTATCCGGTCGTCAGCCTTGTCAAAGCGCGTGAAAAAGCGATCGAGGTATTGCGCCAAGTGGAGGAGGGCATTGATCCTTCGCGTCGCCGTCGCCAGCCGGACATGCAGGTTGAAGCAATCTGCGCGGCGTTCATCCGGCAATATGCGAAACCGCGCAACCGCAACTGGCGCGAGACTGAGCGCATCCTCAATCGCGAGTTCGTCACGGTCCACGGACAACGGGACATCCGCCAGATCAAGCGGCACGATGTGTTGGAAATCATGGATGCGGCGCTTGAGCGAGGGGCCAGCTATCAGGCCAACCGCATCCTTGCGACGATCCGCAAGCTATTCAATTGGTGCCTCGAACGCGGGATCATCGAGGCAACGCCGATCGCGGGCCTCAAAGCGCCCACAAGGGAGTTGTCGCGGGATCGGGTTCTTGACGATGGCGAAATCCGCCGCGTGCTGAATGCGGCGCGGTTGGATGCCTATCCCTTTCGGCAATTCGTCCCGCTGTTGCTCGCAACCGCCCAGCGGCGCGGTGAACTGGCGAATATGCGTTGGAGTGAGCTGGACCTTGAGGCGCGGACTTGGGTGATCCCTGCCGAGCGCGCCAAGAACGGCAAACCGCATGTCGTCCACCTGAGCGACTTCGCGGTGTCATTGCTGGACGAGGTGCCGCAATTCGTCGATTGCGACTATGTGTTCACGACCACGCGCCGGTCCCCTGTGAGCGGGTTCAGTAAGGCGCTGCGGTGGCTGCACAAGCACTCCGAAACGTCCGATTGGCATATGCATGATCTTCGGCGCACGGCGGCGTCGGGGATGGCTAGGGCGGGGGTTGCACCCTACGTCATTGAAAAGGTGCTGAACCATGTCAGCGGGACGATCAGCGGCGTTGCGGCTGTCTATAACCGTTATGGCTACGACGCCGAACGCTGCGCTGCGATGGACAAGTGGGGCGAAACGCTGTGCGCATTGGCGGATCAGAATTAGATACACAACGTGTATCATGCGTGATATGATCGCCGTGAAAGGAAGTCGCGATGGATATGCCCACAGATCGAGCCAACCGGGCGAACGAACTCAAGGCGGTGAATCTGCGCGTCCGTGAGGACACGCGCGCGCTTATCGACAGGGCGGCCAGCATTCAGGGTCGTTCGCGAACTGACTTTATGATTGAAGCGTCGCGGCGCGCCGCTGAAGAAGCCATCCTCGACCAGCGTGTCATTATGGTCAGCCGGGAGAGCTATGATCATTTTCTGGCGATCTTGGAGCGCCCGCCGGAAGTGAGCGAAGAGCTAGTCAAACTCATGCGCACGAAAGCGCCTTGGGATCAGTGACCGGTCTGACTGCCCCGGCGTTGCTCGCCGATCGCCATATTCTGGATGAATTCCGGTCAGGCGTTCCTACGCTTGACGACTGGCTGCTCAGGCGCGCCCGGCCCAACCAAATTGCTGGTGCGAGTCGGGTTTTTGTCACCTGCGATGGTGAAAGGGTCGTGGGATATTATGCGCTGGCGTCGAGCGCGGTTGCGTGCGGCGATGCAACCGGGCGTATGCGGCGCAACATGCCTGATCCGATCCCGGTCGTCGTGCTGGCGCGCTTGGCCGTGGATGAAACCTATCAAGGCAGGAAAATCGGACGAGGGCTGATGCGCGATGCAGCAATGCGCGTCCTTGCCGCTGCCGGGGAGATTGGCATTCGGGGGCTTGTGGTCCACGCCATTTCCGAGAATGCCAAGGCCTTCTATCTCAATATGGGCATGTTACCGTCGCCCACGAATGAGATGACCTTGATGATCCCGCTTGGCGATCTGGCGGCCACATTGTGAGCGGAGCCGTTTCGCTGAAGCACATCGATAAGGCGATTTCACAGGAGCGGATTCTCGAAGCATTCCTTGCCCAAGAGACCGTTACGAACCCTAAGGAATATGTGCTCGCTGCGGTGTCTCAGCCGCGCAAATGGCTCCCGCTGTTCTACTTCACCAATCAAGCGGGCCTCACTCCGGCGGCAATGATCGATGAGGTGATGACCCTACCTCGCAAAAGGAGAAAAAGAAAACGGTCATCAAACGCCTGTCAGGCAAGGAAACGGCGCACACCTCTTCGCCGACGAAAAAGGCCAATAGCGTGGCGTTCGATGTCGAGCAGGGGAAGGCTAAGGTGCCCACAAAGCTAGAGGATGTAGGGACTTTCTGTCAGGCTATCTGTTCAATCTCAAAAACCAAAATGGCGCTGACCGATGCACTGGCCGCTCTGAAGCAGTGCTATGATTTAGCTGCGGCTGACAGCAATGCCCTAAGCTTCGTTTTCAAAGCAGCGTGCCGGCTCGATGAGCTGTTCTGTCAAACCGCGTGATCGTAGAGCCTGACAAATTCTGATACCCCATATGTGACCTCGCGCCGGATCGCCGTCGCGTTCTTGCATCTAAGTCATTGAAAAAATGGTGGACGCACTAGGGCTCGAACCTAGGACCCGCTGATTAAGAGTCAGCTGCTCTACCAACTGAGCTATGCGTCCACTGCCGTTTTCAGGCGTGCCTTGCTGCGAAGAGTTGCCCTCTTTGCTGCGAAGCGAGCGGCCCGCTATCATGGCTCTGGGGGGATGGCAATGGCCGCGATGCCTTTTTGCCAAGTTTTTTCTCAATGAAAGCGGCGCGTGCCCGTTTTGCTGTCGTTTTCGATGGCGAGCAGGATCCCGACACACGTCATGATCGTCAGCATCGAAGAACCGCCATAGGAAAAGAGCGGCAGCGGAATGCCGACGACGGGCGCCAGGCCCATGACCATCATCAGGTTGATCGCGATGTAGAAGAAGATCGTCATCGTGAGACCGACAGCGGCGAGCTGTCCGAAGCGCGTCCGCGCCTTCAGCGCGACGCGTGTCGACCAGCGCAGCAGCAGGAAGAAACCGAAGAGCAGCGCGAAGCCGCCAATCAGCCCCCATTCCTCCGCCATCGTGGCGAAAATGAAGTCGGTGTGACCCTCCGGCAGATAGTCGAGGTGGCTTTGCGACCCGTTGAGGAAGCCCTTGCCGCCGATGCCGCCCGAACCGATCGCGATCTTCGACTGGCTGATATGATAGCCGGCGCCGAGTGGATCGCTTTCGGGGTCGAGGAAGATCAGGACACGCTTTTGTTGATAGTCGTGCAGGAAAGAGAAGAGCACGGGCAGCGCCGCGAGCCCGGCGATGGCCGTGCTGCCGAACCACCAGAAGGGCAGGCCCGCGACGAACATCACGATCACCCCGCCGATGCAGATCGACAGCGCGGTGCCGAGGTCGGGTTGCAGCATGACGAGCGCGGCGGGCAGGCCAATCATCACCAGCGCAGGCCACAGGGCCGTGAAGGTCCGGGTATTGCCTGGAGGAAGCTGCGCATAGAAGCGCGCGAGCGCGACCACGATCGCGACTTTCATCAGTTCGGACGGCTGGAGATTCATGAAGCCGAGGTTGAGCCACCGCTGGCTGCCCCCGCCGACGAAACCGAGCAGTTCGACCGCGAACAACAAGATCAGGATGCCGATATAGGCGAGATAAGAGAAATCCTCGAAGATGCGCAGGGGGAAGCGCCCGATCACCAGCGCCATCGTCAGGAAAATGAGAAAGCGCGCGCCCTGCTGCAACGCCCATGGCGACCAGTTGCCGCCCGCGGCCGAATAGAGGACGAGGAGCCCGAAACCAGTGATGCCGCTGAGGATCGCGATCAGCTTCCACGGGATGCGCTGGATGGCGGGTGGGACCGGGATCATTGCGCGAGCTCCGGATCGGGCTTCGATGCGCCCGCTTTCCACGCGGCATAGTCGCGGTCCATGCGTTCCTTGATCGTGCCGCCCCATCCGGCTTCGAAGGTGGTGAGCGCCTCCATCGCCTTTTCACGGTCGAAGAGGAAGGTCATGAAATCCTTGGCGACCGGCGCCGCGGCGCGCGATCCGCCCATGCCGTGCTCGATGACGACGGCGGTTGCGTAGCGCGGATTGACGACCGGCGCGAAGCCGACGAACAGGCCGTGGTCGCGGAATTTCCATGTGCCGCTTTTGCCGTTTCCGGTGCCGAGTCCGCGGACCTGCGCGGTGCCCGTCTTGCCCGCCATCGTGATCCCGTCGAGCGGCAGGCGGCTGCGAACCGCGGTGCCGGCGCCGTTGACCACAAGGTCCATGCCATGGCGCGCGACCGCGAGCGCCTCGGGTGAAAAGGGCAAAGGCTCATTCTTGAATTCGCGGTTGATCAGGCGCGGGTAGAGGCGGCGGCCCGACGCGATCCGCGCGGCCATTACGGCGAGTTGGAGCGGGTTGGCGAGCACATAGCCTTGCCCAATCACGGCGTTGAGCGAGTCCGAGGCTGACCATGGCTGGTCATATTTCTTCATCTTCCACGCGCTGTCGGGAATGGTGCCATAGCGCTGGCTGCTGCCTGCCAGCTGGAATTCCTCGCCGAGCCCGAGCAGCCGCGCGGCGGGGGCCATCGCATCATAGCCGAGCCGGTGCGCGAGCCAGTAGAAATAGCTGTTGCAGCTCTTCATGATCGCCGACGGCATGTCGAGGCTGCCATGCACGCCAAGACAGCGAAAGAAGCGGCTGCCGAGGCGGTAGCCGCCGATGCACGTATGGCGCTCGCTCGGGTCGACGCCATGCTCGATCGCGGCGATCGCCGCCATCGGCTTCAGCGTCGATCCCGGCGGATAAAGGCCGCGCGTCGCCTTGTTGATCAGCGGCTGGTGATCGTCGGCGCGCAGCCACGCATATTCGCTGCTGCTGATCCCGTCCGAAAAGCTGTTGGGGTCGAAGCTCGGCATCGAGACGAAGGACAGGATATCGCCGTTCTGGCAATCGATTACGACCGCCGCGCCCGACTCGCGTCCCATGCGCCGCGCGACAAATTCCTGCAGGTCGGCGTCGATCGTCAGATGCACGGTCTTGCCCTGCACATCGGGCTGGGTCGACAGATCGCGAACAACCTTGCCGCGCGCGGTCACTTCGACGCGCCGCGCGCCCGGCTGGCCCTTCAGCATCGGCTGGAAATATTTCTCCAGCCCGTCCTTGCCGATCTTGTATCCCGGCGTGATGTAGAGCGGATCTTTGGCCTTCTGATATTCCTCGGCGTTCGGCGCGCCGACATAGCCGATCAGATGGCCGACCGCCGCGCCGGTTGGATAGTTACGGGCAAAGCCGCGCTGCGGCGCGATACCGGGCAATTCGGGCAGGCGGACGAGGATCGAGCTATACTCGGCCTCGGTCATGTCTTCCTTGATCGCGACGGGCTGGAATCCCGATGCCGCTTTCAGGTCGCGATTGATCCGCTCCATCGTGTCGCCGTCAAGGCGCAGCAAGGTCTGGAGCTGCCCAAGCACCAGCTCTTTCTTGTGCAGGCGATCGGGAATGATGTCGATGCGCAGGGACACGCGGTTGTTCGCCAGTGCCTTGCCGTGGCGATCGACGATCCAGCCGCGGCGCGGCGGAACCAGCGTCAGATTGACGCGGTTGCTCTCGGATTCGAGCACGTAGCGATCGTTGTCGACCACCGAAATATACGCCATGCGCGCGGCGAGCGCGACGCCGACCGCCGCCTGCGCGCCGCCGACGACCAGTGCGCGGCGGGTGAAGGTTATGCCCCTCCAGGCTTCGGTAATCGGCAGGCTCTTCTTCTTCGGCATTCGGGGATTGGAACCAGTCTATCGGCGTTTCAGGCGGAAATTGTCAAACTTGCCGGTCAGGCGCATGAACAGAGGGACGAGCAGCACCGAGATGATGATCTGGGGCACGACAAGCCCCAGCACGCGCCCGGTCGCGGCCTGTGGGTGGGTGATCAGCGCGGCGAGCGACTGGATGATGGCGACCGACGCTGCGGCAATCGCCCAGTCGTGGAAAAAGCCGCGCCAATAGATGCGCTGCGACGAATAGGCGATCGCGATGCTGGCGATCGTCCACAGGCCCATGGCAGTGCCGATCGGCGCGCCGCTGAACAGATCGTCCCACAGGCCGAGCGGCAGCCCGATCCACACCGGCCACATTTCGGCACGCAGCAGCTGCCAGCAGAGGAAAAAGAGCAGCCCGAGCGGTGGCAACACCGGCGAGTTGGCGATCAGCGGCAACATCAGCGGCAGCGCCGATGCGAACATCACGCTCGCGATCGGAACGAAGCGCATCCGCCACAGCGATGCCGGTTCGCCGAGGCGCGGACCCTTCTGGTTCATGGCGTGCCGGTCGGGGCGGGGAGGGGCGCAGGTGCCGGACGCCCCTGCGCCTCGATATTGTCGGGGGTATAGGGACGGAGCACCGATACGGCGTCAACCTTGCCCGGGTCGGCGAGCGGGCGCGCGAGCGCGCCATCGTCCTGTCGCCGCACGACAATCGCGACCGGGATGTTGGGCGGATAGAGGCCGCCAGTTCCCGAGGTGACGAGGATGTCGCCGGGCTTGAACGGATTGTTCGCAATGTTGAGCGTGCGGACGTCAAGATCGCCATTGCCGCGACCGCTGGCCAGCGCGGGCAGCCCGTCGCGCGCGCGGCGCACGGGGACGATATTGTCGACGTCGGTGAGCAGCAGCACCTGCGACACCGAGGGGCCGGCGCCGAGCACGCGGCCGATCAGTCCGTCGGCGCCGCGCACCGGCTGGCCCGCGGCGACACCCAGGTTGCGCCCGATGCTGAGCAGCGCGATGCGCTTGCTGCTCGTCGAGGTGGAGGTCAGAAGATAGCCGTTGGCGAGCGCGGTCTTGTCGGTTTCCTGCAGCTTGAGCAGCGCCTTCAGCTGGCGGTTCTCTTCCTGCAGCGAACTGGTCGCGACAAGCTCGCGCCGCGTGTCGGCGAGCTCCTTGCGCAGCCGCCGGTTCTGCGTGCCCGCGCTGACATAGGCGCCGACCGTATCGTCGATGCCCGAAATCGACCCGATCACGGACCGCGATGCGCGTGCGACGGGCGCGGCGATTTCCTGGCTCGCCAAACGCAATTGGGCAAAGCCGATGGGATCAACGACCGACAGGATCGCCAGCAACAGGCCCGCCACCGCCCCCGTCACCGCGATGACATAGGCAACGAACAGGCTGTACTGAGCCTTTCGGGATTGTCCCGGACGTCGATGTGCCGGGCGAACCATTAGTCAGTTTCGCCGATCAGGCTTGCTGGAGAACGCCGCGGAAAGCGGGGTCTTCCATCGCGCGGCCAGTGCCGATCGCGACGCAGGTCAGCGGGTCATCGGCCACTGTAACGGGCAGGCCGGTCGCGTCCTTGAGCAGTTCGTCAAGCTCGGCAATCAGCGCGCCGCCGCCCGTCAGCACGATGCCCTGATCGACGATGTCGGCGGCGAGTTCGGGCGCAGTATTTTCCAGCGCGATGCGAACCCCCTCGACGATCGTGCCGATCGGTTCGGACAATGCTTCGGCGATCTGTGCCTGATTGATCGAAATTTCCTTGGGCACGCCGTTCATCAGGTCGCGGCCCTTGATGTGGATCGTCAGGCCCACGCCGTCGGCGGGAATCCGCGCGATGCCGAAATCCTTCTTGATCCGCTCGGCGGTCGCTTCGCCGATCAGCAGATTATGGTGTCGGCGAACATAGGAAACGATCGCTTCGTCCATCTTGTCGCCGCCCGCGCGAACCGACGTTGTGTAGGCGAGGCCGCGAAGCGAGAGCACCGCGACTTCGGTCGTGCCGCCGCCGATGTCGACGACCATCGAACCGATCGGTTCGGTGACGGGCATGTCGGCGCCGATCGCGGCGGCCATGGGTTCCTCGATCAGCCACACTTCGCTCGCGCCGGCGTTCGACGCGGCATCGCGGATCGCGCGGCGTTCGACGCTGGTCGAGCCCGAGGGGACGCAGATCACGATTTCCGGGCTGCGGAACGCGTTAGGCTTGCCGCCATGCACCTTGGTGATGAAGTGCTTGATCATCTGTTCGGCGACATCGATGTCGGCGATGACGCCGTCACGCAGCGGGCGGATCGCCTCGATACTGTCGGGGGTCTTGCCCATCATCAGCTTGGCGTCGTCGCCGACCGCCTTGACCCGCTTGATCCCGTTGATCGTCTCGACCGCAACCACCGAAGGCTCGTTCAGCACGATTCCCTTGCCGCGCACATAGACCACGGTGTTCGCGGTGCCGAGGTCGATAGCCATGTCTTGGGAATTGAATTTGAACCAGCGGGAAAAGAAGGACATCGATACTGCTTCCTGTCATCGAAGCCGTGCCCCTGATGGACACGCCCCTGTCGTGATTATCCGTGCGCCCTGCCGGCGACAGCTACAATCAGGGGGAGATTCCGGCTCGTCCACAAGGGGTGGCTGGACAAAATGATCAGGGCTGTGCGGATGGGTCGCGATTTGCGTTCGACTGCGCTAGGACAGCGGCCATGTCAATACGTCGCCTGCCGGAAAAGCTCGTAAATCGGATCGCAGCCGGTGAAGTGGTGGAAAGACCTGCCGCTGCGCTCAAGGAACTGGTTGAAAATGCCATCGACGCCGGTTCGACTCGCATTTCGGTGCGAATCGCCGAGGGCGGGATTTCGCGGCTTGAGGTCGAGGATGACGGATGCGGGATGACCCCCGCCGACATGGCGCTCGCGCTCGAACGCCATGCGACATCGAAGCTGCCCGATGACGCGATTGAGGATGTCATAACGCTGGGTTTTCGCGGCGAAGCCTTGCCGTCGATCGCGAGTGTTGCGCGGCTGACGCTCGAGAGCCGCGTCGCGGGCGGCGACGGCTGGAAGCGTGTCGTGGACAATGGCGTGGTGGTCGCCGAAGGGCCGGCAGCCTTGGGCAAGGGCACGCGCGTGATGGTCGAGGACCTGTTCGCGCGCGTTCCCGCGCGGCGCAAATTCCTGCGCAGCGGACGTAGCGAATATGCCGCGTGCCTCGACGTCGTCAAGCGGCTCGCGATGGCGCGGCCTGACGTGGGTTTCACCGTCGAGCATGACGGACGCCGCGTGCTCGACGTGCAGGGCGGGCAGGACCAGCTCTCGCGCGTCGCGGCGCTGACCCAGCGCGACCTTGCCGCGAACAGCATCGGCGTCGATATCGACCGCGGCGAGGTGCATCTGGGCGGTGTGATCAGCCTGCCGACCTACAATCGCGGCATCGCCGATCATCAATATCTGTTCGTCAACGGGCGCCCGGTAAAGGACCGGCTGCTGGTCGGGGCGCTGCGCGGCGCCTATGCCGATTTGCTCGCGCGCGATCGCCACCCGGTCGTCGCACTGTTTCTCGACGTGCCGACCGGCGAGGTCGATGTGAACGTCCACCCCGCGAAGACCGAGGTGCGCTTCCGCGATCCGCAGCTCATTCGCGGGATGATCGTCGGCGGCCTTCGCCGTGCGCTCGACGAGCATGGCTTCCGCAGCGTCCAACGCCCAGCCGAGGCGGCGCTTGCGGCTTGGCAGCAGGAGCCCGTCGCGCCGCAGCCGCCCGCACCGACTTTGTTCGCCGCGCATTACCCATATCCGCACGCCCCGGCGACGCATCTCTTCGGTGCCGAAGGCGATGCCGCGACAACGGCCTTGCTGCACGACCGCATCGTCAATTTCACGCCGCCGCGCGATGCGCTGCCGATGGGCCGCGCCGAACCGGCGACCGCCCCTGTACCGCAGGGTGAAGCGCATCCGCTCGGCATCGCGCGCGGCCAGATCGCGAAGACCTATATCGTTGCCGAAGCCGAAGACGGGCTTGTGATCGTCGATCAGCACGCCGCGCATGAACGTCTCGTGCTCGAGCAGCTTCGCCGCGGCATGGGGGGGCAGGCGGTGCCGTCGCAGGGGTTGCTGCTGCCCGAAGTCGTCGAACTCGACGAGCCCGCATGCGACCGCCTCGAAGCTGCGGCGCCTGAGCTCGCTGCACTCGGCGTCGAACTCGAACGTTTCGGCCCCGCCGCGGTGATGGTGCGCGCCACGCCCGCTATGCTCGGCGCGATCAATTGCGAGAAGCTTGTCACCGACATCGCCGACGATCTGGCTGGCTATGATGCGGCCCTGGGCCTCAGCGAGCGGCTCGAACTGGTCGCCGCGACGATGGCGTGCCACGGATCGGTACGGGCAGGGCGCACGCTCAGCGTCACTGAGATGAACGCGCTGCTCCGCACGATGGAGGTTACGCCGCATTCGGGCCAGTGCAATCACGGGCGGCCGACGTGGGTGAAGCTCGCGATGGACGATGTCGAGAAATTGTTCGGGAGGAAATAGGATGAAGGTGGGGATCATCGCCATTTCGCTAGTCGTCTCTTTATCAGCAACGGCATGGGCCGCGCCAGCGGCGAAGCCCGGAACCGGCTGCCCGTCTGTACCGAATCTGCCGCCCGAACTCGCCGACTGGTCCCGCAATGCGTCGAGCAAGACGATCTATGCCTATGGCGATGATCTCGGCGCCGACTGGTCGCCGCTCGGCGCGGCGCGGACGGAGTTGTCGCTGCACAAGTTCGAGAGCCTGCGCTACGGCGTCGCCCCCGAACGCAAGCCCGACGTTCATAAATTCGGCGGCATGATCCCGATCGCGGTGAACAAGGCGGGGCGCCTGATCGTCGCGCTCGACGCGGGCGCGTGGATCGACCTCGTGCAAGGCGGCGCGGTGGTGAAATCGCTCAAGCACAGTCACGGGTCCGCCTGTTCGGGCATTCGCAAGATGGTCGAATATGATGTGACGCCGGGGCGCTACCAGCTCCAGATCGTCAATGCGCCGACCGCCTCGGTCCACGCGATGGCGGTGCTCCGCGACTGATCAGGGCAGGCGCCTGGCGAGTTCGCCCGTCGCATCGCTCGGCAGCGGCGCCACGCCGATCAGCCGCATCAGCAGCGGATAGACCTCGATATTGTCGACGATACCGACATCGCCTTTCAAGCCCGTCCCGCTCGCGACGAACAGCGCGAGCATCTCGGGGTCCTGATTGTCATAACCGTGCGCGCCGCCCTTGACCGGCCAGGTCGGCGTGCCCGCGATGATCGACCAGCCGGGCTGGGCGATGCAGATGATCGCCGCAACGCGCGGGTTCTGGCCGTAATGGAGGTGTTTGGGCAGGTCTTCGCGGCGGCTGCACGTCATGTGATCATGCGGTTTCAGCAGTGCCTTGTACACGCGGTCATCGGTCCCGGCGGCAGGCTCGATCGCAGCATAGGGACCCGTTTCGACCGCGACGATGCTGGCGAGGTCGATCAGGTCGGCAAGCTGGATCACGCGGCTCGCGTCGATCGCGCGCATGCCATGGTCGGCGACAACAACAATCTGTGCGGATTGGCCCAGCGTGGCGAGGCCCGACACAAGGTCACCGATCCGCTTGTCGACCTCCGAAATCGCCGCATTCACCTCGGCGCTGTCGGGACCGAATTTGTGCCCCGCATCGTCGACCGCCTCGAAATAGAGCGTCACGAAGGCGGGACGGATATCGGCCGGACGCCGCATCCAGTCGAGGATCGTGTTGACGCGCTGTGCATAGCTGATGTCGGCGTCGTAACGCAGCCAGTCGGGCGGCCGGCTTTCGCGGATCGCGACCTCGCTGCCCGGCCAGAACATTGTCGCGCTGCGCACCCCGGCCTTGCCAGCCGTGATCCAGGCGGGCTCGGCCTCGTCCCACCAGAAGGGGTCGAGCGACTGTTTCGGATCGCCAAGGCTGAACCGCACGTCGGGACGCCGCGGGTCGATCATATTATTGCCGACGATGCCGTTTGTGTCGGGGCGCTTGCCCGTCACCATCGCATAATGATTGGGAAAGGTCTTGGTCGGAAAGGACGGTCTGAGCTTGCCCCGCGCGCCCTCTGCCGCGAGCCGGGACAGGTTGGGCGTGATGCCGCGATCGAGGTAATCGGCGCAAAAGCCATCGATCGAGATCAGGATAGTCACCGCCTTGCGTTCAGCTCCCTCCTGCGCCTGCACCGTAATGGGGAGAAGGAGAGCGATCAGCAGCGAAAGGAAACGGTTCATGCGCGCTCCGCTATGGCGCTTATGTGACCGTCCGGCGACACATCAGGCCATCTTGATGCCGGCAACGTCGCGCTCGACGACGCCCGTCGCACGCTTCGACAGCATGTTCACCGGGGTCGTGACCTTGTCGACGACCATGAAATGTGTCTGCCACGCCTCGCGGCCCACTTCGCACACGATATAGCCGCGCTGGTCATTCGCGAATTTCAGCTCGGGATTCTGGCCGAGGAACATATCGGTGCCGCCCCGCTTGTCGCTGCCGTCGCCGCCGCTCGAAATTGACGTCGCGACGAATTCGGCGCCAACGACCTTGTCCTTGAGTACGAGGTCGCCGCAGAAATTCTGATGCTCGTCGCCGGTCAGTACGACATTGTTCTTGAGGCCGGCCATGCGCGACAGGATGCGCTCACGCGGCGCTTCATAGCCCGCCCAGCTGTCGAGATTGACGATCTTCTTTGGCTCGTCGGCCTTCCGCCGCCGGTCGAGCGACATCATCGTGACCTGCTGCGCAAAGGCGTTCCACGTCGCGCCGCCTTTGGCCAGGTTGCGGCCGAGCCATTCCTCCTGCGCCTTGCCGAGCACCTCAG
The DNA here is from genome assembly GCA_964426485.1 of uncultured Sphingopyxis sp. Classification (GTDB taxonomy): domain Bacteria; phylum Pseudomonadota; class Alphaproteobacteria; order Sphingomonadales; family Sphingomonadaceae; genus Sphingopyxis. Next base: position 242,041 of record CAYRQX010000001.1, read on the forward strand.
CATCCTTGGCGACGACATCCGGGCAGGCGGGTTTGAAGCCGTCGCCGCACGGCTGGTCGGTGCGATATTGCCGCGTGTCGAGTAATTGCATCGCCATCAGGTCGCCGTACCGAAACTCGCGGTTCATCGCGACCATGCCGCCACGCGGCAACAGTGCCTTGCGCACCGGCATATGCTCGTACCACGCCTGCATCGCGGCCTGCTTCTTCAGCATGAAGACTTCGGGCGACGCGGCCTCGGGATCGTTGACGTCGAGCCCGAGCTTCCAGTTGTCGATGTCGGAGACCCAGTCGTTGCGGATCTCATGATCGTCGAAACTCGACAGGAAGGCATGGGTGCAGCGCGCCGCCTGCAGGTCGATGTCACCGAGCTGCTGCGCATAGGCGCTGCGGAAATCATTGACGTCGACGAGTGCGCGGAAGGCATGCTTGCGCACGGGGCGCGTCGGCAGCCCCGTGTTGAACAGATATTCCTCGCTATATTCGTAGATGAAGTCGCCATAATGATAAACGAAAGCGAGCTCTTCGCGCGCGAGATGGCGATAGGCGCCAAAGAAGCCAGCCTCGAAATGCTGGCACCCGGCGACGCCGAATTTCAGTGCATCGGCCTTCGCGCCCGGCGCGGGCAGGGTCCGCGCGCGGCCGCGCAGGCTGCGCTCGCCGCCCGCGGTAAAGCGGTAATAATAGGGCCGGTCAGGCTGGAGCCCCGCGACCTCGACATGGACGCTATGCGCGAGTTCGGGGCGCGCGAGTTCGGTCCCTTTGGCGACGACGTCGCGAAAGCCGCTGTCGCTCGCGACCTCCCAGTCGACGGGAAAATTCGCCAGCGGCATCCCGCCGTGGCGCTCCATCGGTTCTGGGGCAAGGCGCGTCCAGATGACGAAGCCGTCGCTCGCCGGATCGCCCGCCGCGACGCCAAGGCTGAACGGAAATTCGCGGAAAATTCCGCCTTCGGCGCGCAGGATCGCAGGGGCAGCTAGGCTGGCGAGGGTGGCCCCGGCTAGGAAGTGGCGGCGGTTGAACATGGCTGGGCTCCGTGGGGGCGAATCGAAGGCCCTGATAGCCCAGTCTTATGTTTCATCAATGACCGATGCGGGAAGGGATCAGAACCACATCCGCGCCATCCACAGCGCCATCGCGACCATCATGACATTCTCGGTCAGCGAGACGAAGCCCAGGGGCACCTTGCTGCTGCCGCCGACGCACGCGCATTTGATGTCGCGCTTGTCGATATAGACCGCCTTGAACACCGAAACCGCGCCGATGCCGCCGATGAACAGCGCGAGCGGGATCGACAACCAGGGCACCGCGTGCGCGGTCATCAGCACCCCCGCCAACCCCTCTGCAAAGGGATAGATGCTCGCATAGGGTACCCAGCGTTTGGCGAGCAGGTCGTAATTCAGAAACATCGTCGCGAACTTGTCGACGTCTTGCAGCTTGAGCAGCGCGAGCACGATCATGCTGAACGAGATGAACCATTCAGCGGCGCGCAAGGTGAAGGCGCTGCCCTCGACCGCGAAGCTCGCGGCAAGCGCCATCAGTGCGGTCATCGCGAACAGCGCGATCACCGGCGTATAGCTGGTGGCGTCGGGGTCGGCGACTTTCAGCCCGAAATGCCGGCGCAGGTCGTCGTGGCCGCCGATCCGCACGCCGTCGATAAAGGTCTGCGGTGTGGTCTTGACCCCATGCGCGGCCTTGAACGCATCGACCTCCTCGCGCGTCGTCAGCCAGCGGTCGTCGACTATGAAGCCGCGGCTTTCGAGCAGATATTTGGACTTGAGGCCATAGGGGCAGGTGTGACCCGGCATGACCATGCGATGGAGGGTTGCTCGGCTTTTCATGCACCCCATATAGCGTCCGTACCATGGTACGGAGTCAAGCGATGCAATTGACGATCGGAAAATTGGCGCAGGCGGGCAATGTGGGGGTCGAAACGGTGCGCTATTACCAGCGGCGCGGACTGCTTGACACGCCCACGCGCAGCGGCGACGACGGCTGGGGCGGCAGCATCCGCCGTTATGACGCGGATGACCTCAGACGCCTGAAATTTATCCGTTCGGCGCAGGCATCGGGCTTTACGCTCGACGAGATTTCGGAACTACTGGCCTTGGAGGAGAGCGACGACCGTGTCCGCGTGCGCACACTGGCGCGGCAGCGGATCGAGGTGCTCGACGAAAAAATCGCCCAAATGGCCGCAACGCGCGCCGCCCTCGCGCGCCTCGCCGACCAATGCGCCGCAAGCGACAAGGGGCCGTGCCCGATCCTGGCGGCGTTCGAGCCCTAATGCTCTAGCGGAACGTTTTTCGGAAATGGCGGCTCCGACCAACGGAGGACATCGCCGTGAAGGTCTGTTACAGTCGTCGCGGGCTGTGGGCGCCAGTCACGCGAAAATCGTGAAGGAGCAGGGCGAGATGATGGAGAGTTTCGGCGCATTGGTCGGCTGGACGCACCATGATGCTGGTGACCGTATTATGCTGCGGCTTGAAAGCGTACAGTCGTCGGAAGCGGCCAAGAAACACGACCCCGATTTATTTCGCTGCCTTATGACCAAGCAGCAAGCGGCTATCCTGGGCAATTATCTGGTGCAGCTTTCCGGTCAGCCCCCGATCGTGCCGAAAAAGCGGGGTTGGTTTCGTCGTCATTTCCGCTGACGGGCCTTTCGGCTGTGGCGCCGCGCGTTATTCCGATTGCCTTCGGTCAGATACCTCATCCCCGTCCTGAATCCGTCGGCGACCTTGCCAGGGCGCGTCCGAATCAGCTGTGCAGGAAGTGCATCACGTCGCCGTCATGGACGACATAAGCCTTGCCTTCGGCGCGCAACTTGCCCGCTTCACGCGCCCGCGCTTCGCCGCCCAGCGCGACATAATCGTCATAGGCGATCGTTTCGGCGCGGATGAAGCCCTTCTGGAAATCGCTGTGGATTTCGCCGGCGGCTTCGGGTGCGGTCGCGCCGGTGTGGACGGTCCACGCGCGCGCTTCCTGCGGTCCGACGGTGAAGAAGGTGATCAGGTGGAGGAGTTCGTAACCGGCGCGAATGACGCGCGCGAGGCCGGTTTCGTGGAGGCCCATTTCCTCGAGGAATTCGAGCCGGTCGGCCATCTCCATCGTCACCAGTTCGCTTTCGATCGCGGCAGAGACGACGACGGCTTCGGCACCTTCGGCCCTAGCTTTTTCGAAGACGCGCGCCGAATATTCATTACCGTTTGCAGCGCTTTCTTCGCCGACATTGCAAACGTAGAGTACGGGCTTGGCGGTCAAAAGCTGTGCCTGTGCGAAGTGCTTCTCTTCTTCTGGCATTCCCCGGACGACCATCCGGGCCGGAAGGCCCTTACGAAGAAATTCGAGCGTTTCACCAAGAATGTCGGCGGCCGCTTTGGCTTCCTTGTCGCCCTGCGCGGCCTTCTTGGCCAAATTGGGAACCCGTCTTTCGAGGCTTTCGAGGTCGGCAAGCAGCAATTCGGTTTCGACGGTCTCGGCATCCGCAATCGGGTCGACCTTATTTTCGACATGCTGGATGTCGTCATCTTCGAAACAGCGCAGCACATGGACGATGGCATCCACCTCGCGGATGTTGCCGAGGAACTGGTTGCCGAGCCCTTCGCCCTTCGACGCGCCGCGCACGAGTCCGGCGATGTCGACGAAGGCGAGCTGCGTCGCGATGATCTTCTTGCTGCTTGCGATCGCCGCCAGCTTTTCCAGCCGCGCGTCGGGCACCGCGACATTGCCGATATTCGGCTCGATCGTGCAGAAAGGATAGTTTGCCGCCTGCGCCGCCGCGGTCTCGGTCAGCGCGTTGAACAGGGTGGACTTGCCGACGTTGGGCAGGCCGACGATGCCGCATTTGAAACCCATAAAAACTCCGTGAGGTTCGGCGCCCGCTTGACCGCAGCGCCGCTGTTGCAGCGCCCCTAGCGCCAGATTGCTTTCGGCGCCAGTCCCTGCCGCCGTGCTTTGCCGTTGCGTGTGGTTCAGACTTGCGCATTTATCGCACCCGCCATGACGAAATCCCGCCTCCTCGCTGCCGGCATCCTTCTCGCTCTCGGTGCGACCGCTGCGGTCGCCGCGCCGAGCCGCTTCGAAGAAGGTGTTTTCACCGAACTCAATCGCTTTCGCAGCGATCCCGCGGCCTATGCCGAATATCTGCGCGACTATCGCCCGCGCTTCGAAGGCAAGCTGTTGCTAGGCGACGACGACAGCGAGATCGACATCATGACGCGAGAGGGCGTCGCCGCAGTCGACGAGGCGATCCGCGATCTCCGCCGCGAAAAGCCGCTCGCCGAACTCGAATGGAGCGACGCGCTGGCACGCGCGGCGGCAGACCATGTCGCGATCCAGTCGCGCTCGGGCGCGGTCGGACATTATACGCGGGGTAGCGGCCCTGGCGAACGGATGAAGGCGCGCGGCGGCGGGCCCTATGTGAACGAAGTCATCACCTATGGCCATCACACGCCGGAGGGCGTCGTCGACCAGCTGCTGATCGACGACGGCGTGCCCGACCGCGGGCATCGCCACAGTCTGCTGCGTCCGACACACCGTTATGCCGGTATAGCATGCGGCCGACATCCGGTTCACCGCACCATGTGCGTGACCCTCATGTCACAGACGCGCGACGGTTCGCCACCGCCGCCACCGCAGAGGAAAGCGCCCTGAGCGCAGGGGGCTTTCGGAAAAATCGGCGGAGGCCTGGAACGCGAAGACCGCACTGCGGTCGATGACCGGCGCGCGCGGAATCCTTGGAGATATGAAATTCGACTGAGGCTCGCCGCCCGCTCCCGTTGAAAGAGCGGGCGGCGCGCAATCAGGCGCCGACCGGCTGGGAGTCGGTGCGGCTGACGACGACGGTCGACGAACGCGGCTGCTGGCCCGCGACCGGCCAGTTGCCCGTCGGATGCTGGATGTTCACGAAGAAGGTCTTGAGGTCGGGCGTATAGGCCAGACCCGTGATTTCGCAGCCAAGCGGGCCGACGAGGAAGCGTTTCGACTGCTTCGTGACCTGATCGACGTAGAACATCGCGTTGTGCCCGAATGCTTGATCGATCGTCCGTCCGGCGACACCAGAGTTGCCGGGAACGCTGTGATCGGTCTGCACCCACATGCGGCCCTGCGGGTCGATGCGCAGCCCGTCGGGGCTGGAGAAGGTGTCGCCGTTGATATTGCCGACAAGGTTGCTGCCACCCGCCGAGAGCGACGGATCGCCCGCAGTCAGGAAGATTTCCCAGCTGAACTTGGTCGCCAGCGGCGAATCGCCTTCTTCGCGGAACTTGATGATATGCCCGTGCAGGTTGGTTACGCGCGGGTTGGCGGGGTCGACGACGCGGCGGCCGCTGTTGTTGGTCAGCGTGCAATAGACCGCCTTGTTGTCCGGCGAGACGGTCAGCCATTCGGGACGGTCCATCACGGTGCCGCCAGCAACACGCGCCGCAGACGGCGTGTTGATCAGCACATCGGCCTGATTGTTGAAATTGACGATGGTTGGCGCCGGCGGGGTCGTGCTCTGGCTGGTGTTGCCCGGGTCGGATGCGCCTGCGGTCAGGCCATTCTGTCCGACCACCAGAGCGCGCCATTCGCCGGTGCCGTCGCCGTTGAACCGCGCGACATAGAGCGTGCCATAGTCGAGCAGGTCGGTGTTCGCGGCGCGGTTCGACGTGCTGTACGCGCGGTCGGGGACGAATTTATAGATGCAGCCCGGCGTGGAATCATCACCCATGTAAAAGGCGACGCGGCGGTCGGCATTTGCCATATAGGCCACATTCTCGTGACTGAAGCGGCCCATAGCGGTGCGCTTCGTCGGCTGCGCCAGTTCGCGCAGCGGGTCGATCTCGACGACCCAGCCATAGTCGCGTGCGGGCTGCGTCGGATCGAGGTAATTGTCGGTCGTTTCTTCGCAGGTGAGATAAGTGTCCCACGGTGTGCGGCCGCTGGCGCAATTGTTCAGCATGCCCTTGATCGTGCCCGACAGCAGGCCCGCAGCGGGGCCGCCAGCGCGATAGCTGCTGTTGCCGGTGTAGCGGCGGTTATAGGTCGATCCGGCCTGCACGGTCCATTTGCCATCGCTGCCCTTGGCGATTTCGACGACGCCGATGCCGACAGCCGACAGCGCGAGCGCTTTCTGGTCGGCGGTTGCGGTGGCGGGGTTGTAGCTGCCCGCCATCAGGATGTTGAAGTCGGGATATTCGAAATTCATCGCCAGGATGCCGCGGTTGTTGGCATCCACTCCCGGAAAGGCAAAATATTCCATGCCGTCATGATTGCCGCCCGCCCATTTCTCGGCGACCGCAGGGGTGGGAAAGCTGCCCGAATAGGGGGTGCCGGCTTCGACCGAATCACCGGCTTTCAGCAACACGTCAACGGAGTATCCGGCGGGCACGGTGACCTTGTCGTCCTGATTGGCTGCGACTGCAGCGAAATTGACGGCAAAGCTGACCGGCGGGGGCGTCGGGGTCGGCGTCGGCGTCGGAGGGGGAGGCGGCAGCGTCACCGTCGGATCGCCACTGGTGTCGTCGCACGCAGCGAGCGCCGGGAGGATCGACAGACCGAACAGGCCGTTGCGGAGCAGTGTCCGGCGCGACGGATTTTTGGTAACGATCGCCTCCAGGCTGTCAGGCCCCGGAAGCGTATCGGTATCACCGCGATAAGGCGCGCGGGCGTCGTCGGTAAGATGTGACATGCAGTCCCCCTGTTTCGGTTGGTCCCCGGACTGGATCGTCCGGGATCAGGTGGCGCACCGATTGCAGAGGGACGTGTCAGCTAGATGGCTTCACCAAGTCAGGAGAGTATGAATCATATGACGCATCAGTGACATGGCGCCCACGTCAGTCGTGCACGGCCTTGATCAGCGGCCCCAGTGGCGACCCGCCGAGCCATGCGACCTGCACCTCGGCGGCGACCTTATTGATCGCCTCTTGGGGCTTGGCGCCGGGATGCACCGCGCGGCGCAGCGGGCGCGACCCCGCGGGCATCGCCATTATCTCGGCGATCGCGCGCGGCACATCGGCGGGGTCGGCGCTGCGGCCGCTGCCGTCCTCGGTTCCCATGCCCTTGGTAAAGGATTCATAAGCGACGAGCAGAGCCGGATCGCTGCGCTCTCTCAGCGCGCCGGTATAGACATTGCGGTTCTGCCAGACGCGGGTCGGATAACCCCCGGGCTGGATGATCGTGACGTCGATACCGTGGGGCACCAGCTCATATGCGAGCTGTTCGGACAGCGCTTCGACCGCAAATTTCGTCGCCGAATAATGTCCGCCGCCGGGTACGATCACGCGGCCGAGTTGCGACGAGATGTTGAAGATTTGTCCGCTCTTCGCCGCACGCATCTGTGGCAACAGGGCGCGGAGCATGCGCTGGATGCCAAGGACGTTGGTGTCGAAAATGAGCTTTGTCGCCTCCATGTCCTGGACCTCGACCGGGCCGGTGATCCCGATGCCCGCATTGTTGACCAATGTGTCGATGCGCCCGCCCGCGAGCTCGAGCGCCTTGGCGGTCCCCGTCGCGACCGATGCATCGTCGGTGACGTCGATCTCGACAATGTGCAGGTCGAGCATCTCCTTGGCGGCTTCGGCGGCGAGCGTGTCGGCTTCGGGACGCGGCACATTGCGCATCGTCGCGATCACTTTGCTGCCAAGCCGGGCATAATGGAGTGCGCCAATGCGGCCAAAGCCGCTCGAAGCGCCGGTAATCAGGACCGTGCGCCCCTTGAGCGACGGAGCAGCGGGGACGGCGGCGTGAAGCAGGGCGGGGGCTGCCGCGGTGAGTGCGGCGGCGCCGACCATGAGTTCGCGGCGGCTCGGGGTAGGGCGATCGGACATGGGTACGGCTCCTTTCAGACCCATCATGCATCAGTCGCGGCGCATTGCCAAATGCCGTGGTCAGCCCTGCAATCGCAGCGCGAGATCGCTCTGGAATCGGACGTCGTCGCCGTCGGCAAGCCATTTCGCTTCGGCGGCGATGGCGCCGAGCAGGTCGATCAGCGGCTCCATCTCGCTCTTGTGATAATTGCCGAGGACATGTCCAGTGACGCGGTCCTTGTGCCCCGGATGGCCGATGCCGATGCGTACACGGCGAAAATCCTCGCCAATATGTTGGATCATCGACCTTATGCCATTGTGGCCCGCGGCGCCGCCACCCTGCTTAACCTTGACCTTCATCGGCGCCAGATCGAGCTCATCGTAAAAGGCGGTGACGTCCTGCGAGGACAATTTATAGAAATCGAGCGCGGCGCGCACGCTGCGGCCGCTTTCGTTCATGAAGGTGCCGGGTTTGAGCAGCAGGATGCGCTGCGATCCGATGCGCCCATCCTGAATCCAGCCCTGAAATTTCTTTGCAGGGGCAGGAAAGTCGTGGACGTCGGCGATGACATCGGCGGCCATGAAGCCGACATTGTGACGGTGCATCGCATATTGGGGCCCGGGATTGCCGAGACCGACCCAAAGCTGCATCGCATCCGCCTTTCGTGGAAGGCCCCTCCCGCCAGGGGAGGGGCCGTCCGAATAAGATTAGGCTTCTTCGCCGCCTTCGGCAGCTTCTTCGCCGCCATCGACCGTCGTATCGCCTTCGCTCGACTTCATCGCCGAGGGGGCGACGATCGTAGCGATGGTGAAGTCGCGATCGGTGATCGCGCTTTCGCTGCCCTTAGGCAGGGTGACGTTGCTGATGTGGATCGAATCGCCAACGTCGAAGCCGGTGACGTCGATCGTGATCTCGTCGGGGATCTTGTCCGCGTCACACGCGATTTCCAGCTCGTGACGAACGATGTTCAGCACGCCGCCGCGCTTCAGGCCCGGCGAGGCCTCTTCGTTCGTGAACACGACGGGAACCGCGACGGTAACCTTCGCGTCCTTCGCGATGCGCAGGAAGTCGGCGTGGATCGGACGATCCTTGACCGGGTGAAAGGCGACGTCCTTGGGCAGGGTGCGGATGGTCTTGCCGCCCACGTCGATCATCACAACCGAGTTCATGAAGTGGCCCGTCATCAGCTGCTTCATCAGCAGCTTTTCTTCGACGTGGATCATCAGGGGTTCTTCTTTGCCGCCATAGACAACGGCGGGGACACGGCCTTCACGACGCAGTTCACGCGAGGCTCCCTTGCCTCCGCGTTCGCGCGTCTCGGCCGTCAGCGTCAGCTGATCGCTCATCATATTTCTCCGAGAAACAGTTACACAGTTCCGCCACGCCTCCAGGGATGACCATGACGGAAGCGGGGGCGCTTAGCGGGGAAGCGGCGGAAATGCAAGCGCGGCGGCGCTTATTGCACCCGCGTCACCTTCAACCCGTCGGTCTCGAGCATGGCGGGCACGCCGTCGGACCCGACCAGATGCCCCGCGCCAACCGCCATTAGCACCGTCCCTGGCTGTTCCAGCCGCTTTTTCACCCATGCGCTCCAGCGGCGGTTGCGGTCGGTGATGATTGCCTTGCGCGCCGTCGGGACCGCGTCGACATCCTCGTTGATCACCTTCTCCAATGCCGCGACATCGCCGCGGCCCCACGCGGCGGTCAGGGCGCCGACGTCCTTCACCGCACCGTCGGAATTTTCGGCTGCGCGGGTCAGGAGTGTGCGCTGGGTCTCGGGATCGAGGTTTTCGAACAGCATCAGCTGCTCGCGCGCGGTCTCGAGACCGCGGATCGGCTTTCCGGCGTCCTTGAATTGCTCGGTCAGTCGCGTTTCGACACCGTCCGACGAATCCAGCTGGGCATGTTGCGCCACGCGCTGACCCATGAGCACCATGACCGCCCAATCGTCGAGCGTATCGCCGCCGAAATCGCCGCCGCTCGCCTCCAGCGCCCGATAGCCGGCGAGGGCGGGGGGTGGCAGCCGCTTTTCCATTGTGAGCGGTGCGGTCCGGGGTGCGAGCGATTGGAAGACGCCGCCCGCCTCTGCCAGCTCCTCGGGCGACAATTCCATCACCAGTTCGTCGGCGGAGCCTATCGCGTCGGCGACCTTGCCGCCGTGCCAGTCGGTGCCGCGCGGCAGGGCGTGCATCGCGCCCAGCATATAGATTTGCGTGTCGTCGTCGGAGACCAGCCACATCGGGGGCTTAGCCTGCTGCGCGGGCTCGGCAGTGCCGCATGCGGCGAGCAGGCACGGCAAAAGGGCCGCCGCGATACGGCGACCCCGATGACCGGAAAGGCGGGACGCCCCGCTCAATATTTGACCCGTTTGGCAATCATGCCGCGTTCTTTCAGATAATCCTGGACGCTCTTTTCGCCGGCAAGATGCCCCGCGCCGACCGCGACGAACACGGTACCCGGCTGATCCATCCGGGCTTTCAGCTGATCGGCCCATCGCGCGTTGCGATCCCAGAGCAGAACCTTGGCAAGTTCGGGCGTCTCGGCCAGGCTTTCGTTCATCGTCACGGCCAGCGCGTCGGGGTCGCCCTTTGCCCATTGCAGGACCATCTTGTCGAGTTGCGGCCCCAGCTTGTCGAGATCCCTGACCACCGAATTCAGAAAGCTGATCTGCTGGCTTTCGGGCAGCGTATCGAAATAGCCCAGCTGCTGGCTCAACGTTTCGAGGCCGGCAACCGGCTTGGCGGATTTTTTGGCCGAGGCCGTCAACAGCTTTTCGACACCCTGTTCGGGGTCATAACCAAGTTTGGTGAGCGGCAGCACCGACAAGGTCATCGCAGGAAACCAGGGTTCGAACATATCGAACTGCGCCGGCGCGATGCCAAGGCTCGCCAGTGCGGCCTGATAGGCCTTGAGCTGTTCGGGATCGAGCCGCGACGAGAGCGTCTTGCCGCTCTGGTCGATCGCCAGCGGCATCATTTCCTTTACCATCGCCGCCTGGTCTTCGGGCATTACCATTTCGAGCATCAGCTCGTCGGATTTGTCGAACGCCGTCTTCACCGCTTCGTCGAACCAGCCGAGGCCGGGCTTCAGCACATGGACGGTGCCGAAGAGATATATGGTGGTGTCCTTGTCCTTCACCACCCACAAGGCGGGATCGGCATCGGTCGTGGCAGGGGTCGCTGCCGCGGCCGGCTCTGCGGCACGGGTGGCAGTGAGCATCGCCGACGGCGACAATGCGATGATCGCGCAAGTGGTGGCGAGTTTTTTGAACCAGCTTTTCATCGAGAATTCACTTTCGTTACGGGCGCTTATGGCCGGATCGAACGGGGAAAGGGAGCGGAAATACTCAGCGATATTTGAGCCACAGCCAGACGATAGCGTTGACCGCGAGCGCACCGAGGAACAACCGCATGACATCGGGCGCGGGCGCGAGGCTGGCACGGTAGAGCACCCACCATGTCGGTGCCGCGAGCGATAGCGCATACCAGGCCGCCGTGCCTGCCCACAGATAGGCGCGCTCTTCGTGGTCATCGACCGAGCGATGATAGAGGATCAGCGAGATCGCCAAGCCGACGACCCAGATTATCGACGCGCCGATCGCGAAACTGATCGGCAGCGCCGAATTGCTGAGCAGCGCAATGTCGATCGTCGCGCCGTCGCTCTGCGTGCTCTGCATCCAGGCGCCGAGTATGCCACCAAAAGCACAGGCAAGGCCGAGTGCAGTCCAGTAACGCTTGCGACGCGGCGACATCGGGCGCTTGATGTTTCGGGTCTCAGTCATTGGCGTTTCCTTCGTGGCCGTCATCGAAAATCTCCTCGATCGGCATGTCGAACAGCCGTGCGAGCTTGAACGCGAGTGGCAGCGACGGGTCATATTTCCCTGTTTCGATCGCGTTCACCGCCTGCCGCGAGACATCGAGCCGGTCGGCAAGTTCGGCCTGGCTCCAGTTCCGCATCGCGCGCAGCACTTTCAATTTATTGTTCATCGGCGCCTCGCCAGCATTTCCATTCGAAAGAGCACGGACTTCCCATAGCTCATCAAAATGCCGGGAAAGGGAATTTTTATGCGGTCCTTCGGGATGGTCGGGATTGGGGCGACAGGGTGGATGGTTTTCGCCTGACAAGAGACTGGAGCGCCGCCCGATGGAGGGCGCTCCAGCCCAAGTCGCCAGCCGTCACCGGGGAGGCACGGCGCGAGCGAAGTCGTCATGGCCATCGTTACCGGGCGCCGCCGATCATCAGCAGTGCGAGCTGCGCGGCGCCCTGCGCCTGCGCGATGGCGCGCTGGGCATGGAGTTCTGCTTGGGCGAACGCAACCGAGACGCATGCCTTACGGCGGTTGTTCTCTTTGGTGCCGCGAAGGCCGGTGCCGCAAACGCTCCGCGCGGCGGTCTTCAGGCGGGTGTTCAACTGGTCGCGATCGGTTGCGCGAGTCAGGTCGAGGTCGTCGAGGCGAACGACGGCGGCCTTGTCTTCGGCATGCGCGGCGATTGGGGCGGCCGCAGCGGTGAGCGCAAGGGCTAGAATAAGGGGGCGGGTCATCATGTCTTTTCTCCTTTGGATCGAATGGGTTCCGGTCAACTCAACCTGTCTTCATGTAAGGTATGCATGACTATATGTCGCGATTCGCTGACTGTGTCAATAAAACCTTACAAAAAGTTTTGGACACCTGACCAAGTCGCGCTTTTTCGCGCCGTGATGAGCAGCGGTGAGCCTTGACCGTGCGCCGTTGCTGCGCCAATGCGGCGACGATTTTTTGCACCTGCGAAGGAATACCGGCAGTGGCCGACGGGGCGGACAAGACACCACTCAGCTTTCAGGACATGATCCTGACGCTGCATGCCTATTGGAGCGCGCGCGGCTGTGCGATTTTGCAGCCCTATGACATGCGCGTTGGCGCCGGGACATTCCATCCCGCGACGACGCTGCGCAGCCTTGGCCCCGAGCCGTGGAACGTCGCCTATGTCCAGCCGAGCCGCCGCCCGACCGACGGCCGCTATGGCGAGAACCCAAACCGGCTCCAGCATTATTACCAGTATCAGGTGATCCTGAAGCCGTCGCCCGCCGACCTGCAGGAACAATATCTGGGCAGCCTCGCCGCGATCGGCATCGACCCGCTGCTCCACGACATCCGCTTCGTCGAGGACGATTGGGAAAGCCCGACGCTCGGTGCATGGGGGCTGGGCTGGGAAGTCTGGTGCGACGGGATGGAAGTCACCCAGTTCACCTATTTCCAGCAAATGGGCGGCTTTGACTGCAAGCCCGTCGCGGGCGAGCTCACCTACGGGCTCGAGCGCCTCGCCATGTATATTCAGAATGTCGACAATGTGTACGACCTGCGCTTTTCCGATCCCGTCGGCGACGTGCCGGGGGTGAGCTATGGCGATGTGTTCCTCGAGAATGAAAAGCAGTTCTCGAAATGGAATTTCGAGGTAGCCGACACCGACACTTTGTTTGCGGGGTTCAAGGCCGCCGAGGCCGAATGCCAGCGCGCGATCGCAGCGAACGTGCCGCTCGCAGCCTATGACCAGGCGATCGAGGCGAGCCATTTGTTCAACCTGCTCCAGGCGCGCGGCGTGATTAGCGTGCAGGAACGCGCCAATTATATGGCGCGTGTGCGCGACCTCGCGAAAGGCAGCTGTAAGGCGTGGATCGACAGCCAGTCGGCCGCATGGACCGCGAAATATCCGGGGTGGACGCTGTGATTGAGGGGTGGGCTGTGACCGACTTTCTTCTCGAACTGCGCAGCGAGGAAATCCCGGCGCGGATGCAGGCCGGTGCGCGCGCCGAGCTGGAAAAGCTGTTCCGGGCGCAAATGTCCGCTGCGGGCATCGACGTCGGCGACCTCACCATCTGGTCGACCCCGCGCCGCCTCGCGCTGATCGCCAAGGGCCTTCCGCAAGCGACCGCCGCAGTCAGCGAGGAACTTAAAGGCCCGCGCAGCAGCGCCCCGCCGCAGGCGCTCGAAGGTTTCTTGCGCAAGACCGGGCTGACGCAGGATCAACTCGAAGACCGCGACGGCGTCTATTTCGCCGTCATCGACAAGCCCGGTCGCGCGACCGCCGAGGTGCTGGCCGAAGCCATCCCCGCAATCGTCCGCGCCTTCGCCTGGCCCAAGTCGATGCGCTGGGGCAAGGCGAGCGCCAGCAGCGAAAGCCTCCGCTGGGTGCGCCCGCTGTCGGGCATGGTCGCGATCTTTGGCGAAGAGTTGATTCCATGTGAAGTTAGCGGGATTTCCGCAGGCTACGCAACGCGCGGCCACCGCTTCCACTGCCCGGGCGAGATCACGATCGGCTCGGCATCGGACTATGCCGAGAAGCTGCGCGCCTGCCACGTCATCGTCGACCATGAGGAGCGCCAGTCGATCATCCGCGACGGCGCCGCCAAGGCCGCGGCCGACGCCGGGCTGACGCTCGTCGAGGACGAGGGGCTGGTGATCGAGAATGCCGGGCTCACCGAATGGCCGGTGCCCTTGCTCGGCCGCTTCGACGAAGCGTTTCTGGAAGTGCCACCCGAGGTCATCCAGTTGACCGCGCGCGTGAACCAGAAATATTTCGTCGTGAACGATGCGGGCGGCAAGCTCGCCAACGGTTTCGTCTGTACCGCGAACATCGACGCGGTCGATGGAGGGGCGGAGATCGTCGCGGGCAACCGCAAGGTGCTGGCGGCGCGTCTGTCCGATGCGCGCTTCTTTTGGGAGCAGGATCGCAAGACGAAGCTGGAAGACCACGCCAAGAAGCTCGACCGCATCACTTTCCACGAAAAGCTCGGCACCGTCGCCGACAAGGTCGAACGGGTCGCGAAGCTCGCCGAATGGCTGGCGAGCGAAGGCATCGTGCCGAACTGCGACCCCGCGCTCGCGCGGCAGGCGGCGGAATTGGCGAAGGCCGATCTCGTCACCGAAATGGTCGGCGAATTTCCCGAATTGCAGGGTCTGATGGGCGGCTATTATGCCCGCGCCGAAGGCCTGCCCGATGCCGTCGCCGACGCG
>CAYRQX010000002.1:0-189874 GCA_964426485.1 uncultured Sphingopyxis sp.
ACACCGCAAATTCAATGGCAGATCGAAACTCACCCAGGCGTCACCCTTTGCGGCGCACAATTTTTTCTCAATTGCGGCTTGGCGCGCGTAGGCCTAGGCCGATGTCACAGGTTCGCAAGTTTTGAGGCAGAAGAAAAAATGGCGACAGCGGTAGAGGACCGGGCCGGCGAGAAGCGGCAGTCCCCCCTTTCGGATGCAGTGGTGGTTCGATTTGCCGGCGACAGCGGCGACGGGATGCAGTTGACCGGCGGTCAATTTACCCTGTCTTCGGCGCTGGCGGGCAACGACTTCGCAACCTTCCCCGATTTCCCCGCCGAAATCCGCGCCCCGCAGGGCACGCTGTTCGGTGTCTCGGCCTTCCAGATCAACTTCGGATCGTCGGCGATCGACACAGCGGGCGACGCGCCCGACGTGCTCGTTGCGATGAACCCCGCGGCGCTCAAGACCAATGTGCCGTCGCTCAAGCAGGGCGGGCTGATCATTGCCGACGAGGGCGAGTTCAATGAGCGCAACCTCGCGAAGGCCAAATATGACGCGAACCCGCTCGACGATGGCAGCCTCGCGAAGTGGCAACTGCTCAGGCTCAACATCAGCCAGCTGACGATGGACGCCGTGAAGCCCTTTGGGCTCGGCAACAAGGAAGCTTTGCGCTGCAAGAATATGTGGACGCTGGGGCTCGCGCTCTGGATGTTCGACCGCGACCGCCAGCCGCTGATCGACTGGCTCAACGCGAAATTCGCCAAAGCGCCCGATCTCGCCGCCGCGAACGTTGCCGCTCTCAACGCGGGTCACGCTTATGGCGAAACCGCCGAACTCGCGGGGCCGCTCAAGCAGCATCATGTTGATCCCGCGCCGGTCGCACCCGGCCTTTACCGTACGCTGACCGGCGCGGAAGGCATCGCGCTCGGTCTTGTCGCGGGGGCGCAGCTCGCCAAGCTGCCGATGTTCTTTGGCGGCTATCCGATCACGCCGGCGTCGGCGATCCTGCACCATCTGTCGCGGCTCAAGGAATATGACGTCACGACCTTCCAGGCCGAGGACGAAATCGCCGCGATCTGCTCCGCCATCGGCGCCAGCTATGGCGGGTCGCTCGGTGTCACTAGCTCGTCGGGACCCGGTATTGCGCTGAAGGGCGAGGCGATGGGCCTCGCGATCATGACCGAACTGCCGCTGGTCATCGTCAATTCGCAGCGCGGCGGTCCCTCGACCGGCCTGCCGACCAAGACCGAACAGTCGGATCTTTATCAGGCGGTCTATGGCCGGAACGGCGACGCACCGTTGCCGGTCATTGCCGCACGCTCGCCCGGCGACGCGTTCGAATGCGCGATCGAGGCGGTGCGCATCGCGGTGCAATATATGACGCCAGTGATGCTGCTCACCGACGGCTATATCGCCAATGCCGCCGAACCATGGGCGGTGCCTGACCTAACCACCTACGAGGCTTTCCCGGTCGAATTCCTGACCGAAGCGCCCGAGGGCGGTTTCAAACCCTATGGCCGCGACGAAAAGCTCAAGCGTCCGTGGGTCAAACCCGGCACCCCCGGCCTGCTCCACCGCATCGGCGGGATCGAAAAGGAACTCGACACCGGCCACATCAATTACGAAGCGTCGAACCATCAGGCGATGACCGACATCCGCAAGGACAAGATCGACGGCATTACGATCCCCGATCAGGTCGTCGAACTCGGTGCCGAGGGCGGCAAGCTGGCGGTCGTCGGCTGGGGGTCGACCTTTGGCCCGATCCATCAGGCGGTGCGCCGCAAGCGTGCCGAGGGGGCCGACGTGAGCCACATTCACATTCGCCACATCTGGCCGCTGCCCGCCAATCTCGGCGAACTGCTGAAAAGCTATGACAAGGTGATCGTGCCCGAAATGAACACCGGCCAATTGAAGACCGTGCTGCGCGACCAATATCTGGTCGACGCGCAGCCCGTGAACAAGGTGTCGGGGCAGCCCTTCACCATCGCCGAAATCGAAGCCGCCATCGAGGAGGCACTCGCATGAACGAAATGACCACCATCGCCCGCCCGACGACGCTCAAGGATTGGGAAACCGATCAGGAAGTCCGCTGGTGCCCCGGCTGCGGCGACTATGCGATCCTGAAAGCGGTTCAGCGCACGATGCCCGAAATCGGCACTACGCCCGAGAATACCGTGTTCATCAGCGGCATTGGCTGCTCGTCGCGTTTCCCTTACTATATGGAAACCTATGGCTTCCACACGATCCACGGCCGTGCGCCGGCGTTCGCGACGGGGCTGAAGCTCGCCAACCCGGCGCTCGACATCTGGATCGTCACCGGCGACGGCGACGGGCTGTCGATCGGCGGCAACCACACGATGCACCTGATCCGCCGCAATCTCGATTGCCAGATCATGCTGTTCAACAACGAGATTTACGGGCTGACCAAGGGGCAATATTCGCCGACCAGCCGCGTCGGCACCACGAGCCCGTCGACCCCCTATGGCTCGGTCGACCGCCCGGCGCAGCCCGCCGCGTTCGCGCTCGGCGCCGGATCGCGCTTCGTCGCGCGCGGGTTCGACGTGTCCAAGAAGCTACCCGAGGTTTTGAAAGCGGCCCACGCCCACAAGGGCGCGGCCTTTATCGAAATTTTCCAGAACTGTATCGTCTATAATAAAGACGTGTTCGAGGATTTCGCAGCGCCCAAGGGCGCCGAGGATCGCCAGCTCTGGCTCGAAAATGGAGCGCCGATGCTCTATGCCAAAGGCACCAAGGGCATCGCGCTCGACGCCGAGGCGCTGCACCTCAAGACCGTCGATGTCGTCGACGGCGACTGGCAGTCAGCGGGGGTGATCGTCCATGACGTCACCAACCGCAGCGTCGCGCATATGCTCGTCGAAATGCGTTTCGGCGAATTTCCGATGGCGCTCGGGGTCCTGTACGACGACCCCCGCCCGACCTTTGAGGCCGATGTCGTCCGCCAGAACAAGGCGGCGGCCGAGGGCAAGACCGCCGACCTGCAAAGCCTGCTCAAGAAAGGGCAGACCTGGACGGTGACCGAGGGTGGGCCCGAACTCTGACCGTGCCGCGGTACGGCGCGCCGGATCTGTAGCTCGGCATGGATAATCTCACCCACAGCCTTGTCGGCGCGGTTCTGGGCCAGATGGGGCTCAAGAAAAAGACCGGCCTGGCAATGCCGACTCTGATCATCGCGGCGAACCTGCCCGATATCGACGCCGGCTGCGCGATCTATGGCATCGAATCGCTAGCGATGCGGCGGGGGATTACGCATGGACCGATCGCGCTCATCTTACTGCCGATCCTGCTCTGGGCGCTGATGCTCGCGTTCGACCGCTGGCAGGAACGGCGCGGCAAGCGGCCGCCCGATCGATTGCCGGTTCACAAGGGCTGGCTGCTGGCACTCGCCACTATCGGCTGCTTCAGCCATCCGGCGCTCGACTGGCTCAACAATTATGGCATTCGCCTGCTCGAGCCGTTCAGCCATCGCTGGTTCTACGGCGACAGCATCTTCATCATCGACCTGTGGATATGGATCGCGCTCGGCGGGTCGCTCTGGCTGTCGCTGCGTAGCGAACGGCGCGGCGCGGCAAACTGGCGGCGCCCGGCCTGGCTCGGTTTCACGGCGGTGTGCGCCTATGTCTTCGTCAATGGCGTGATCACCGGCGCTGCCGAGCGCATGGCGTCGCGCGCACTGGAAGCGGGCGGCCACAAGGATGCGCTCGTCGTCGCGAGCCCGCCGCCGCTTGCCTTCTGGAAACGCGATATCTTCTGGCGGACTGCCGATCGCTACGGCACGGCAAGCTTCGTCCCGGGCGTCGGCGGCGAACTCGATCTGACCGGCGCTCCGACCGGGATGGACGATCCGCGTGTCGCAACGTGGATCAAGGCCGATCCTGCGGCGCGCGCCTTCCTCTTCTGGTCGCGCATGCCGGTGGCGCAGAAGGATGGCGACGCGATCCTGCTGCGCGACCAGCGTTTCATGCACCCGCTGGCGCAGGACCGGTTTCAGGTTCGCCTGACGGCGCCCGACAGCGCCATACATGCCCAATGAGCGTGCACGCGTGACGTCATTCCGCCATGCGTCAGCCGATTGTCAGCGGACCCGGTTTGAGGCAGGAAGGTTTCAATGAACACGCATGTCAGCCCGCGCCGCGGTAGGGAACTGCTCCGCGCCGACCGCGCCTATCGCTCGGGCGGCGGAATGGCGCGCCTGATCGCGATGGCGCCTGCCGGCCTCTTTCACCGCATGCTTGACCGGATCGACGCCGGGCTCGCGCAGGGGACCATCGAAAGCCATCTGCCCGATGGCAGCGTGCGCCTGCTTGGCGGGCGCGGCAAGGGGCCGGTCGCGGTCGTACACCTCCACAATTGGGTCTCGCTCGCGCGGCTGGCGCTATCGGGGTCGGTGGGATGGTATCGCGCGTGGGAAGCGGGTGAATGGTCGTCGCCCGATCCAGTGCCTTTGTTCGACCTGTTCATGCGTAATGGCGAAGCCTTGGGCAATGTCGCGCGCGCCCGCGGGCCCTGGCGCTGGCTGAACAAGGCGATCCATGCGCTCCATCGCAACGACCGGCGCGGCGCGAAGCGAAACATCCACGCGCACTATGATTTGGGCAATGATTTCTATCGCTTGTGGCTCGATTCTAGCATGAATTATTCGAGCGCGCTGTTTACCAATCCCAGTCAATCGCTCGAAGAGGCGCAGGCGGCAAAGGTCGATGCCATCCTCGACCGGCTTGACCTGCGCTCGGGAAGTCGGCTGCTCGAAATCGGCTGCGGCTGGGGCGCGCTGGCCGAGCGCGCAGTTGAGCGCCATGACGTTCTTTATACCGGCATCACGCTGTCGGCTGCGCAGGCCGAAATCGCCGACGCGAGGCTTGCTGCGGTCGATCTGTCGGACCGCTCGCGCATCGAAATCTGCGACTATCGCGATGCCCAAGGGCCTTATGACGCGATCGCCAGCGTCGAGATGGTGGAGGCGGTGGGCGAGGCCTATTGGCCGGCCTATCTCGACACAATCGCGCGGCTACTGCGACCCGGCGGCAAGGCGGCGATCCAGTATATATTGATCAACGATGCGCTGTTCGAACGCTATGCGGCGAGCAGCGACTTCATCCAGGCCTATATCTTTCCGGGTGGGTGCCTGCTTTCGGAAAGTCGTTTTCGCGCGCTCGCCGAGGCGCGCGGGCTCGCCTGGCGCGACGTCCAACGGTTCGGGGGTGATTATGCCGAAACGCTTCGCCAGTGGCGCGAACGATTCGACGCCGCCGTTGCGGCCGACCAACTGCCGCCGGGGTTCGATCCGCGCTTCGTCCGGCTCTGGCGCTATTATCTGCAATATTGCGAAGGGGGCTTTCGCGGCGGCGGCATCAATGTCGCGCAAGTCACGCTCGAAAAAATAAGCTGAAAACAGGGGAGGAGAGCTATGCGAAGATTTTTGGCGGCGGTGCTGCTGTGCACCGCGGCGGCGGGGTGCAATGCGCCCAAGGCCACCGAGACAACCGATCAACTGCCAAAGGATCTGAATGTGCTGTTCTGGACCCAGGATCAACGCGACGCCGCTTTCCGCACGATGGAGACCGTTCCGAAGGTGGTGGTCAACACGGTCGCGGCGGGTGGGCCTGTCTATCCGCTGCCGCAGG
The DNA here is from genome assembly GCA_964426485.1 of uncultured Sphingopyxis sp. Lineage (GTDB taxonomy): Bacteria > Pseudomonadota > Alphaproteobacteria > Sphingomonadales > Sphingomonadaceae > Sphingopyxis. The sequence continues at coordinate 5,622 of CAYRQX010000002.1, forward strand.
GCACGCCGATCGACCTTGGCGTCGATGTTGACGCCTATATGGCGAAACAGCGCAATGCCGGCCTGATCATTGTGCAGGACGGCAAGGTCCGGCTCGAAAAATATGCGCTCGGCTATGGCGCTGCGGGACGCTGGACGAGCTTCTCGGTCGCCAAGAGCTTCACTTCGACCTTGGTCGGCGCGGCGGTGAAAGACGGCTATATCAAAAGCCTCGACGACAAGGTGACCGTCTACATCCCCGGCCTCAAAGGTTCGGCTTATGACGATGTGTCGGTAAAGCAGCTTCTCACCATGACCTCGGGCGTGAAATGGAACGAGGATTATACCGATCCCAAATCCGACGTGGCGCTGTTCAACATGCAAAAGCCCGTCGCCGGAGAGGACATAACAGTCAGCTATATGAAGACCTTGCCGCGCGAAGCGCCCGCCGGGTCGAAGTGGGTGTACAAGACCGGCGAGACCAATTTGATCGGCGTCCTCGTATCGAGCGCGACGGGCAAGACGCTGTCGGCCTATCTGTCCGAAAAGGTCTGGAAACCCTTCGGCATGGAGCAGGACGCAGTGTGGATGCTCGGCGCGACGGGGCATGAGATCAGCGGCTGCTGCATGTCGGCGAGCCTCAAGGATTATGCGCGTTTCGGCCAGTTCATCCTCAACGGCGGCGTGGCGGGCGGCAAGAAGGTCCTACCCGACGACTGGCTCCCCGCAGCAACGACCAAACAGGCGGGTATCGATCTTCCGGGGCGCGGCTATGGCTACCAATGGTGGACCAACGACGACGGCAGCTTCGCCGCACAGGGCATTTTCGGGCAGGGGATCTTCATCGATCCAAAGCGGGCGCTGGTGATCGCCTCGAACGGCAACTGGCCGACGGCGACCGATCCCGAGGGTGTCGGCGCGGCGCGTGAAGCCTTCTACAAGAGCGTGCAGGCGGCGGTGGATAAGGAAGCGGGGCAGTAAGCCCCGTTTCCGGTCAGTCGGCGACGAAGGCCGTCGCGCGCTGGGCCAGCCAGACCGCCGCCAGCGGAACAGCGGCGCCCAGCGCCATGATCCACCACGTATCGGCAAGCGTGACGGCGCGATAGAGCGCCGCGCCGATCACGGCGCCCGCGACGATCCAGCCCGCGCCGGTGCCCGCCGAAATGCGCATCGCGAACCAGCTGCCGCCAAAGGTGCCGATAAACCAGCCGACGATCAGGGCAATCGTCGATCCGATCGGGATCAGGACTTCGCCGCTATCCGGGTCATAAATGTCGGGGGAAATTTCGCTGCCGGCATATTGAGCGAGCCAGATCAGCCCGAACGCGACGACGATGCCGATCACAGCGGCAATCGCCGACCGCAAAATATCCTTGGTCATTAAAACGCCCTCGCAAACCCTCTTATGTGGGTGTTTTAGCGCAAGTAAACGAAGATGGCTTCAAGCTTTTTCCATGACCTTGGGCAGGGCGTGGAACGCGGTGCTGTCGAAACCTTCGACCATCAAACCGGCGACATACTCGCCGACTGCATCGGGATTCTTGATGCTATGCGGATCTTCGCCGGGATAGGCGCGTGCGCGCATTTGCGTGCGGGTGCCCCCGGGATCGAGGATTGCGGTGCGGACAGTCGAAATGTTGCGCATTTCGGCGCCATAGCTGATGACGAGCGTCTCGAACGCTGCCTTCGATGCGGCATAAGCGCCCCAATAGGCGCGCGGCTCGCGCGCAACGCTGCTCGACAGCGCGATCAGGCGGCCGTTTGCGGAGCGGCGGAGCAACGGGTCGAAATTGGCGATCAGCGCCTGCTGCGCGATCAGGTTCAGCGTCAGCAGCTTGTTGAATTCCTTGCCGTCGATCGCCGCGACGGGGGTCAGCGTGCCGAGCATCGCGGCATTGAGCACGAGCATGTCGAGCTGCTGCCAACGTTCGGAGATCGCGCTTGCGAGACGCGCGATGCTGTCGCCATCGGTCAGGTCGAGCGGCGCGATTGTCGCGCTGCCGCCGGCCTCGTGAATGCGGTCTTCGAGTTCCTCGAGCCCGCCCGCGGTGCGCGCGGTGATCACGACATGCGCGCCGCGCAATGCGAGCGATTCGGCGATGGCTTCGCCGATGCCACGGCTCGCCCCGGTGACGAGCGCGACCTGGCCCGCCAATTCTTTAGACGTTACAGTCATTGTGTCAGACAACCCGTTCGGCAAGCAGCGAAAATTGATCTTCCAGTCCATGCTCGTCGAAATCGGTGAGCGTGGTCGGATAGTCGCCGGTAAAGCAGGCGTCGCAATATTTCGGCGCGTCGTCGGCACGCTTCATTTCGCCAAGCGCGCGATAGAGGCCGTCGATCGAGACAAAGGACAGGCTGTCGGCGTTGATGAAATTTGCCATCTGGCCGACGCTCATCTGCGCCGCGAGCAATTTACCGCGTTCGGGCGTGTCGACGCCATAGAAGCAGCTGTGCTGGGTCGGCGGGCTTGCGATGCGCATATGCACTTCGGTTGCGCCGGCATCGCGCATCATCTGGACGATCTTGAGGCTCGTTGTGCCGCGCACGATCGAATCGTCGATCAGGACGACGCGTTTGCCGGCGATCAGCGCGCGGTTGGCATTGTGCTTCAATTTCACGCCCAGGTGGCGGACCTTGTCGCCCGGCTGGATGAAGGTGCGCCCGACATAGTGCGAGCGGATGATCCCGAGTTCGAACGGGATGCCCGATTCCTGCGCATAACCGATCGCCGCGGGCGTGCCCGAATCGGGGACCGGGATGACGAGGTCGGCCTCGACCGGATTTTCGCGCGCGAGCTCGGCGCCGATCGCCTTGCGCACCGAATAGACGCTTGTCCCGTCGACGATCGAATCGGGGCGCGAGAAATAGACATATTCGAAGATGCAGGGGCGTGCCGGGTGATCGGCGAAGGGGCGATGCGAGGTCAGCTGGCCATCGCGGATGATGACAAGCTCGCCGGGCTCGACCGACCGGACGAATTCGGCGCCGACGACGTCCAGTGCGACGGTTTCCGACGCCAGAATATGCGCATCGCCGAGCTTGCCGATCACGAGCGGGCGGATGCCCAGCGGGTCGCGGCAGCCGATCATGCCTTCGGCGGTGAGGCAGATCAGCGAATAGGCGCCCTCGACCTGTTTCAGCGCGTCGATGAAACGGTCGAGCAGCGAACGATAGCTCGACGTCGCGACGAGGTGGATGATGACTTCGGTATCACTGGTCGACTGGAAGATCGATCCGCGGCGGACGAGCACCTTTTTAAGCGCGGCCGCGTTGGAGATGTTGCCATTGTGCGCGACGGCGAAGCCGCCGGTCGAAAGATCGGCGAACAGCGGCTGGACGTTGCGCAGCGCGGTTTCGCCGGTGGTCGAGTAACGAACATGGCCGACCGACGATCCGCCCTGCAGCTGGCGCATGATGTCGTCGCGGTCGAAATTGCCCGCGACATGGCCCATCGCGCGATGGGTATGGAATTCCTTGCCGTCGAAGGCGGTGATGCCCGCGGCTTCCTGTCCACGGTGCTGCAGAGCATGCAGCCCCAGCGCGACAACCGCGGCGGCGCTGTCGGCGCCATGAATACCAAAGACGCCGCACTCCTCGCGGAGCTTGTCGTCGTCGAAAGGGTGGGTCGTCAGCATGTCATTCCAGGGGCAGGGGGGCAGTGACTGCGGCGCATATAGGGATGGTGATCGCAAATGTCGCCCCCCTAATCACGCATTTGTCACAGTTGACGTGAACAACGGCGTGACAGTGGCTCCAAACCTGCTCTAAAGCGCGGTTTATGAATGATCAGCACGACACGACCGACCAATTTTCTCCGCGTTTAGACGCCGCCGGGCTGGTGACCGCAATCGTCACCGACGCCGATACGCACGTCCTGCTGATGGTCGCGCATATGAATGCCGATGCGATCGAGCAGACCCGCGCGACGGGGCAGGCGCATTTCTGGTCGCGGTCGCGGCAAGCCTTGTGGCGCAAGGGCGAAACTTCGGGCAACGGCCTGACACTCGTCGAGATGCGCGTCGACTGTGATCAGGACGCGCTGCTTCTTCGCGTGCGGCCTGCGGGTCCGGCGTGCCATACCGGGCGCCGGTCGTGCTTTTATCGCCGTGTCGAGGCCGACGGCAGCCTGACATTTCTGGCGGACGATGCGCTGCGCTAGCGCCGCGCTGGCGCTGGTATCGCTGCTCCTCGCAGGATGCGACCGGCCCGCGCCGGTTGCCAACGCTGAGGGCATCGATGCGAACAACCCGCTTGAGGTCGCCGCGCGGCAACGCGGCGTCATCCATGCCGAAGCGGCAAGCCCGGTTGGCGTGTTCGAACGCAAGCATGACCTCGGACGCGATGCGATGTGCGTCGTTCCCGACGGCGCTGGAAAATGGCGCTTTGCCGTGACCGCGGCCTTTGGTCCCAGCGTCTCGTGCGCGGCCTCGGGAACGATGACCCGCGAAAGTGATGGATGGCGCATGCGCTTTGCCGACGTCGATGGATGCGAAGTACGCGTCCATGAAGAAGAAGACGAACTGAGATTGCCAGGAAGTCTGCCGCCGCAATGCGCGCGTCTCTGTCCGGGTCGGGCATCGCTGTCGGGTCTGCGACTGCCGCGCGCAAGCTGGTCGGCCCGCGACGCGGGGGACTTGCGGATCGGCGATCGACAAGGCAATATACTGCGTCCTTGCGGGGTCTGAGCTGCCCCGAAATGACCCGTTCCGCCGGTCTTGACGTTCACGTCAACGGAAACTAGTTTCATCGGCATGACCGAACCATATGGCCACGCCCATATCGATACGCCCGACCATCTGGGGCGCGAACAATTCAGCATCACCGACTTGTCGACCGAGTTCGGGGTCACCGCCCGCGCGCTGCGTTTCTATGAGGATGAAGGACTGATCAGCCCGTCGCGCAAGGGATTGTCGCGCATCTATTCGAAACGCGACCGCGCGCGGCTGGCGTGGATCCTGCGCGCCAAGCGCACGGGATTCAGCCTCGCCGACATTCGCGAGATGATCGATCTCTACGATGTCGGCGACGGCCGCAAGACACAGCGGCAGGTGACGATCGAGAAATGCGAACAGCGTATAGGCCTGTTGCAACGCCAGCGCGACGATATCGATAGCGCTGTCGAGGAATTGTCGCGGTTCATCGATATGGTGAAAAAAGTCGACGCCGGCCAAAAGGTCGACTGAAGCCTCTCCCCAGGCAAGTTTGACATTGATACCTGCTTTTCAGAAGGATTTTCCATGCCCGTCTATCGCGCCCCCGTGCAGGACACGCTCTTCCTCCTCAACGATGTGCTCGGGATCGAGCGCTATTCGAATTTGCCCGGTTTCGCCAATGCCACCCCCGACATGATCGAGGCGGTACTGACCGAAGCAGGCAAATTCTGCGAAGAAGTGCTGTTCCCGATCAACCAGTCGGGCGACCTCGAAGGCTGCACGCGCCACGACGACGGGACGGTGACGACGCCAAAGGGTTTTAAGGAAGCGTATAAGGCTTATAGCGAAGCCGGCTGGGGCCTGCTGACCGCGCCCGAGGAATTTGGTGGGCAGGGGCTGCCGCACGTCCTCGGCTTCCCGGTCGAGGAATATCGCAACGCCGCCAATCAGGCGTTTGCCATGTATCCGGGGCTGACGCAGGGCGCCACCGCCGCTATCCTCGTTAAGGGATCGGACGCGCAGAAGGCGACCTATGTCCCCCGGATGATCGCGGGCGAATGGGGCGGGACGATGAACCTGACCGAGCCGCATTGCGGCACCGACCTTGGCCTCATCCGCACCCGCGCGGTCCCGAACGGTGACGGCAGCTACGCCGTCACCGGTACCAAGATCTTCATCTCGTCGGGCGAGCATGACCTGACCGAAAACATCATTCACCTCGTGCTCGCGAAGACCCCCGATGCACCCGACAGCGTGAAGGGCATCTCGCTGTTCATCGTACCCAAATTCCTCGTCAATGACGACGGCTCGCTCGGTGAACGCAACACGCTGTCGTGCGGGTCGATCGAACATAAGATGGGCATCCACGCCAACTCGACCTGCGTCATGAACTATGACGGTGCCAAGGGCTGGATGGTCGGCGAGGAGAATAAGGGCCTCGCCGCGATGTTCGTGATGATGAACGCCGCGCGCCTCGGCGTCGGCATCCAAGGGCTCGGTCAGGCCGACGTCGCCTATCAGAACGCGGTGCAGTATGCGAAGGACCGACGTCAGGGCCGCGCGCTCACCGGCCCGCAGGACCCTGAGGAAAAGGCCGACCCCTTGTTCGTCCACCCCGACATTCGGCGCATGCTGATGGATGGCAAGGCGACGGTCGAAGGGCTCCGCGCGCTCTGCACCTGGGGCGCGCTCCAGGTCGATCTGGCGCATGTTGCCGAAACCGAAGAAGAGCGCCAGCGCGCCGACGATCTCGTCAGCCTGCTGACCCCCGTGATCAAGGGCTTTGGCACCGACAAGGGCTATGAGGTCGCGACCAATGCGCAACAGGTGTTCGGCGGCCACGGCTATATCGAAGAGCAGGGCATGAGCCAGTATGTCCGCGATGCGCGCATCACGATGATCTACGAAGGCGCGAACGGCGTGCAGGCGATGGACCTCGTCGGCCGCAAGCTCGCGCAAAATGGGGGGCGTGCGATCCAGGCCTTTTTCGCGATCGTCGATGAGGAATGTGCCCGCGCCAAGGGCGACGAGGCGCGCGCCGACTTCGCGACGCGTCTCGAGAAGGCCAATGGCGAGCTCAAGGCCGCGACGATGTGGTTCATGCAGAATGGCATGGCGAACCCGAATAACATCGGCGCTGGCGCACACCATTATATGCACATCATGGGCATCGTCGCGCTGGGTTCGATGTGGCTGATGATGGCCGAGGCGGCACAAAAGGCGCTCGCCGAAGGCCGAGGAAACAAGGACTTCCTCGAGGCCAAACTCGTGACCGCGCGCTATTTCGGCGAACGCTTCTTGCCCGACGCGGGCTCGCTCCGCCGCAAGATCGAGGCGGGCAGCGAGGCGATGATGGCGCTGACGCCTGAGCAGTTCGCCGCCTGACATGCCCGGTTGCAACCATCGCCGCTGTCATGCGTGTCGGCGGCGATGAGCAACGGGGAACTCCAGCCGATCGTCGTCGAAGGCCGCAATTGCTGGCGCATCGAACGCGCCAACAAAGCGCGGATGATCGTCGATGCCGCCGATTATTATGCGCTGCTCGAACGGCTGATGGCCGACGCGAAACAGCGCATCCTGCTGATCGGCTGGGATTTCGACCCTCGCATCGCGCTGAAGCCCGACGAAAACGGCAAGGGCGAACCGCTCGGCAACTATCTGCTGCGGCTCGCGAAAGACCAGCCCGATCGCGACATTGACATTTTGCGCTGGAATTTCGGCGCGCTCAAACAATTTGCGATGCCGCGTATCCTGTCGATGATCGCGCGCTGGAAGCTGACGCGTTCGATCAGCTTCCGGCTCGACAGCGCGCATCCGGTCGGGTGCAGCCATCACCAGAAGGTCGCGGTGTTCGACGATCATCTCGCGGTCTGCGGCGGCATCGACGTCGGTTCGCGCCGTTGGGACACGCGCGACCACAAGGACGGTGACGCGCGGCGGACCGCGCCGGACGGCAATTCGTACATGCCCTGGCATGATTCGACGATGATCCTTGCCGGTCCCGTCGGCGGCGCGCTGGCCGAACTTGGCAACGAACGTTGGCAACGGGCGACAAAAAAGGCGCTGCGCGACCTGACAGGCGAAGGCGAGAATTGGCCCGGCGACCTCGAACCCGATTTCGAGGGCGTCGACGTCGCGATCTCACGCACCCGCGCCAAATATGATGGTTGCGAAGAAATCCGCGAGATTGAACAGCTTTATCTCGATATGATCGCGGCGGCCGATCGTTTCATCTATTTCGAAAACCAGTATTTCACCTGCGGCAAGATTGCCGCTGCGATTGCCGAGCGCTTAAACGAGGATAATCCACCCGAATTCGTGATGGTGATGCCCCAGACCGCCGATGGCTGGCTCGAGCAGATGGCGATGGACGCCGCGCGTGTCCAACTGGTGCGCGAAATCGCGAAGTCGAAACATGGCGACCGGCTGAGGGTTTATTATCCGCGCACCAACGGCGGCGATGCGATCTATGTTCACGCCAAGACCGCGATCGTCGATGACCGCATGATCCGCGTCGGCTCGGCGAATATGAACAACCGCTCGATGGGGCTCGACAGCGAGTGCGACGTGACGATCGACACGGCGCTGCCGGCAAACAAGGGCGCCGAGCCAGTGATTGCGCGCTTGCGCACGTCGCTGATCGCCGAACATCTCGACGTGTCCGAGGAGGAGGTTGCGGCGACGTTCAAGCGCACCGGCTCGCTGATCGACACGATTGAAGCGCTCCGCGGCAAGGGGCGTTCGCTGGAACTGCTCGACCTTGTGCCCCCGGGACCGATGGACGAATTCATCGCCGACAATGAAGTGCTCGATCCGACGAGTCCCGATGCCATGTTCGAAGGATTCACCGAACGCGGCCTCAAGAAGAGCTGGCATCGCGGCCGCAACTGGATGAAGCGTCACCGGCCGTTTCGGCGCAAAACTTCCTGATTGCTCTGTGCGCTTAGTCACTTGCGGTTGCGGGTCATGCTCATATGATGGCCGCGATGACCGACGCCGGACCACCGCCGCTCACGCCAAAGCGGCTTTCCGCTTTCATCAGCCATCACAGCTCGCAGGTTGACACCGCCCGGCGCTTGAAACGCCTGCTCGCCGCGCGCGGGATCGACGGCTGGCTCGCGCCCGACGACATCGGTGCGGGAACCGCCTTTGATCAGTCGATCGTCGAGCAGATCGATCGGTCGGACGCGATCGTGCTGCTCTTTTGCCCGCAATCGGATCAGTCGCGCCATGTGAAGCGCGAATTGATGCTGGGCGAGGACAGCAACAAGATCATCCTGCCGGTGCGGCTGGAAGATGTGCGCGCGCAGGGGCTGGCTTACTGGCTCAAGGATTATCAGTGGATCGACTGGTTCGCGGGCGAGGAGCAGGCGGTCGACCGGATCGTTGCAGCGATGACGCCGGGCGGTGCCTCAGCGGTGTCACCGGGCACGACTGCGCGGCAAATTCCGACGGCCATCGCGCGGCGTCCGCGGCGGCTATGGATGGTCATTGCCGCTGGCGTCGCCCTCGCTGGCCTGATCGGCGGCGGCTTCTGGTGGCAAAACCGTGCCCCGGCGGCGGGCGATCCAGGTGCGGCGGTTGCCGACAATCCGATCGAGCCCGGCATCTGGACGAGCAAGCGCGAGGTGGTGAAGATCCTCTTTCCGGAGGAAATCGCGCCCGAATATGAAAAGCAGTTCAAGACGTTGCTGGAGACCGACCCGGACCCGGAGGATTGTATCTCGGCTGAAGTCGCCGCGAAACCCGATGTCAAACTCTTCGATCCGAACAACGAGGCATCCTGCACCATCGGGTCGTTCAAGATGAACGGAGGGCGGATCAGCGGCTATCTAAACTGCAAGATCGCAGGCGATCCCAACGGCAACCTTCAGGTGACGGTGCGCGGCACTTACACGCGCACCAGCATGGAACTCGACAATGTCGTTACCATGCAGACGAGCCAGGGCATGGTCCGTTTTCGCAGCCACGAAACCCAGAATTGGGTGCGCGGCCCCGCCTGCAGCGCCTGATCAGTCGGCGAGTGACAGGATGTGTTTCGCCTGCTTGAGGTGCGGCGCGTCGACCATCTTGCCGTCGACCTGCAGCACACCGGCGCCGGGGTTGGCGGCAAAGGCATCGACGATTGCCTGCGCGCGCGCCGCTTCTTCCGCCGACGGAGTGAAGGCGGCGTTGATTGCCTCGACCTGCGACGGGTGGATCGCCATCATGCCGGTGAAGCCGTCACGCCGCGCGCGTGCAGCATAGGCGGTCAGGCCCGCCTCGTCCTTGATCGCGGGAAACACCGTGTCGATTGCGGCCGCGCCCGCGGCATGTGCTGCGAACAAGGTCATCGCCCGCGCAACCTCATAAGGCGAGGTATAGCCGCCGTCGGCTTCGCGGCTCGTCGTCGCGCCGATGGCGGCTGGCAAATCCTCTGCGCCCCAGGTCAGCCCAAGGAGCCTGTCCTTGGCTTCCCGGTAACTGCCGAGCGTAAAGATGGCCGCGGGGGTTTCGGTCGCGATCGGCAGGATCGGCGGCAGCGATGCGTCGCGCGCGGATTCGCTGCGCAAAATCGTGTCCAACTGTGCGATGCTCGGCGCGCCTTCGGCCTTGGGCAGCATGATCGCGTCGGGCCGAGCGGCGATGATCGCGGCGACATCGGTGGCGGTCAGATGCCCGTCGAGCGGATTGACGCGCACCAGCGTGACGACTTCGCGCGTTCCCGCCAGATAATCGGCGATCGCGTGGCGCGCCGCAGCCTTGTTTGCGAGCGATACCGAATCTTCCAGGTCGAGAATGATCGCATCGGCACCCGATGCCGCGGCTTTGGCGAAACGCTCGGGGCGATCACCGGGAACGAAGAGGAGGGAACGAAGTCGCATCAATCAGGCCTTCCGCTGGGTGTCTTGCGCTGGACAAGGGCAGAACGCTCGCACTGGCAGACAAGTTCATCGCGCTGATTGATCGCGCGGTGGAGGAAGGTCACGATCCCGGCATTGGGCCGCGATTTTGATTCCTTCAGGCCGATGACTTCGCTTGTCGCGTGGAGCGTGTCGCCGATGAATACCGGCTTGGGCATCACCAGCTTGTCGTAACCAAGGTTCGCGACGAGCGTGCCGAGCGTCGTGTCGCCGACCGAGAGCCCGACCATCAGGCTGAAGGTGAAGGTGCCATTGACGAGGATCTGGCCGAACTCCGACGCCTTCGCCGCCTCGATATCGAGGTGCAAGGGTTGCGGGTTGTGCGTCATCACGGTGAACAGCAGATTGTCGGTTTCGGTGACGGTGCGGCGAATGTCGTGGGTCAGCGTGTCGCCGATGGTCCATTCGTCGAAATATTTGCCGGCCATTATGCGTCTTCCTTTTCGATCCGCACGAGCAACGCCTCGACCTGAACCTGACCACCCGCGGTGGCATTGAGTTCGGCAACGACGCCGTCGAAGGGCGCGGTCAGGCTGTGCTCCATTTTCATCGCTTCGAGCGTGAGCAACTTTTGCCCCTTGGTCACCTTGTCGCCTGCGGCAACTTCGACCGCGATGACCTTGCCGGGCATCGGCGACAGGATCGCGCCGTCGCCTGCAGCACCGGCCGCATTGCCTTCGGTCCGCCACGGCGTCAGTTGCCAGACCGAACCACCTTCAGCAACGAGCATTGCGGGCGAGGGCTCTTCGGCGCCGGGGCCGTGAAGCTCGACCTCGACCCGCTTGCCGTCGAGGAGGAAGGGCGCCGAGCGCACATCGGAGGCATTGAGGCGGAAGCCCGATTGCATCGAACGCGGGACCATCGCCATCGCGGCGTTGGTCAAGGCTTGTTGCGAGGGAACTGGCTCCTCGGTCATCGCATCGCCGTCGCGGCCGATCAGACCGGTATCGACGGTGCCCGCAACGAAATCGGGATGACCCAGCGCGTTGATCAGGAAGGCCGAATTCGTCTTCACCGGCCAGATCGCGCTGTCCTCGAGCATCTCGGACAGAAGTTCGCGTGCTTCTTCGCGATCCTCGCCCCAGGCGATGACCTTGGCGATCATCGGGTCATAGAAGGGCGACACTTCGGCGCCCTCATATACGCCGGTATCGACGCGGCCGATATGGTCGGGAAGCTGGAAGAGTTCGAGCGTGCCGATCGACGGCAGGAAGCCCTTGGCCGGATCCTCTGCATAGAGCCGCGCTTCCATCGCCCAGCCGTTGATCGCCAGTTCGTCCTGCGCGAGCGGGATCGGCTCGCCCGATGCGACGCGAAGCTGCCACTCGACCAGGTCCACGCCGGTGATCTCTTCGGTCACCGGATGCTCGACCTGCAGACGCGTGTTCATTTCCATGAACCAGATGCGGTCGGCGCGCAGGCCTTCCGACGCGTCGGCGATGAACTCGATCGTGCCGGCGCCGACATAGTCGACCGCCTTCGCGGCGCGCACGGCGGCGGCGCAAAGCGCTTCCCGCGTCGTTTCGTCCATGCCGGGGGCAGGGGCTTCCTCGATCACTTTTTGATGTCGCCGCTGTAGCGAACAGTCACGCTCGAACAGGTGCACGACATGGCCGTGGGTGTCGCCGAATATCTGCACCTCGATATGGCGCGGGGTCAGGATATATTTCTCGATCAGCACATGGTCGTTGCCGAACGACGCCGCGGCCTCGCGCTGGCACGAGGCGAGCGCGTCGAGGAAATCGGCTGGGGCGTCGACCTTGCGCATCCCCTTGCCGCCGCCACCCGCGACCGCTTTGATCAGCACCGGATAGCCGATTTCGGCAGCGCGCTCGGCGAGGAAGGCGGGATCTTGGTTCTCGCCCATATATCCGGGAGTGACGGGCACTCCGGCTTCGGCCATCAGCTTCTTGGCGGCATCCTTCAGCCCCATCGCGGTAATCGAGGAGGGGTTAGGGCCGACCCAGACGAGCCCGGCATCGGCGACCGCCTGCGCGAACTCGGCATTTTCGGACAGGAAGCCATAGCCCGGATGGATTGCCTCGGCGCCGGTCGCCTTCGCGGCGGCAATGATCTTCTCGCCGATCAGATAGCTCTCCCGCGCCGGAGACGGGCCGATATGAACGGCCTCGTCGGCCTCGCGCACATGCAGCGCCTCGGCATCGGCGTCCGAATAGACGGCGACGGTGCGGATACCGATCTCGCGCGCAGTGCGGATGATGCGGCAGGCGATTTCGCCGCGGTTGGCGATGAGGAGGGACTGGATCATTGGGGGCTTTCAGGCGCTGCAAGGTCGGCACAATTGGCGACCGGTTCTATGGTGTAGCTGATCGCGGTGATGACCCATTCGTCGCCCCGGCGCGCCAGCGTGAAGTTATCGATTCCGCAGTGGCTCCGCTTTTCTTCGATCCAGAGGCTATACGGTACCCAAACCTGCGCCAGCGCCCCACGTTGTAGGATCGTGGGGATGCCAACCCGTTCCTGTACCGGCTCCTTTGTTTTGCTAAGCCGTTCAAGAAACGCTGCCCGGTCGATGACGACTAATTTAGCAGGCGTCGTGGGATCACGCAGGTCGACGATCGTTGCATTCGCCTGCGGATCAACGACCGATTCCATATTCGCGCCCGAAACGCCAGAAACTGCATCTGCAAAGCGATGCACGGAATGGAGGATCGCGGTGCGATCGTCGCCTCCGGGCGGGGGCGGGATGAGCAAGGCCGCGGCGAGCGTGATGATAGTCATTCGACGAACCCCTACATCCGGAACACGCCGAAGCCGCGGTCCTCGACCGGGGCGTTCAGCGTTGCGGAAAAGGCCAGCCCGAGCACGTCGCGCGTCTGCGCCGGGTCGATGATGCCATCGTCCCAGAGGCGCGCGGTGGCGTGATAAGGATTGCCTTCATCCTCATATTTCTGGCGGATCGGCGCCTTGAAGGCTTCGGCTTCCTCGGGCGTCCATTTGTCGGCGTCGCGGTGGACCGTGGCCAGCACCGATGCCGCTTGCTCGCCGCCCATCACGCTGATCCGGCTGTTCGGCCAGCTGAACAGGAAGCGCGGGCTATAGGCGCGTCCGCACATGCCGTAATTGCCCGCGCCAAAGCTGCCCCCGATCAGCACCGTGATCTTGGGCACCGTCGCCGTCGCAACCGCCGTCACCAGCTTCGCGCCATGCTTCGCGATGCCTTCAGCTTCATATTTGCCGCCGACCATGAAGCCGCTGATATTCTGGAGGAAGAGCAGGGGGATGCGCCGCTGCTGCGCCAGTTCGATGAAATGCGCGCCCTTGACCGCACTCTCGCTGAACAGCACGCCATTGTTGGCGAGGATCGCGACCGGGATGCCCCAGATATGCGCGAAGCCGCAGACAAGCGTGCTGCCGTAATTCGCCTTGAACTCGTGAAACTCGCTGCCGTCGACGATGCGGGCGATCACCTCATGCACGTCATAGGGAGCCCGGACATCGTCGGGAACGACGCCGTAAAGCTCTTCGCCATCATATTTGGGCGGGCGCGGGGCCTTCAACGGCACCTCAAAACCCTTGTCCTCGCCCAGATGGCTGACGATGTCGCGGACGATCGTCAGCGCATGTTCGTCATTCTCGGCGAGATGGTCAACGACGCCCGATTTCTTCGCATGCAGGTCGCCGCCGCCCAGATCCTCGGCGCTGATTTCCTCGCCGGTCGCCGCCTTCACCAGCGGCGGACCGGCCAGGAAGATCGTGCCCTGATTGCGCACGATGACGGTCTCGTCGCTCATCGCGGGCACATAGGCGCCGCCCGCGGTGCAGCTTCCCATCACGCATGCGATTTGCGGGATGCGCTTCGCCGACATATTCGCCTGATTGAAGAAGATGCGCCCGAAATGGTCGCGGTCGGGAAAGACCTGGTCCTGATGCGGCAGGTTGGCGCCGCCGCTGTCGACGAGATAGATGCACGGCAGGCGGTTTTCGAGCGCGATTTCTTGCGCACGCAAATGCTTTTTCACGGTCAGCGGATAATATGTGCCGCCTTTGACCGTCGCATCGTTGCACACGATCATGCACTGGCGCCCCGACACGCGTCCGATGCCGCAGATTAGCCCCGCGCCGGGGACTTCGCCGTCATAGAGGTCGTTGGCGGCAAGCTGGCCGATTTCGAGGAACGGCGAACCCGGATCGAGCAGCCGTTCGACTCGCTCGCGCGGCAACAGCTTGCCGCGGCTCGTGTGCCGCTCGCGTGATTTCTCATTGCCGCCAAGCGCCGCTTCGGCGACGCGCGCCCACAGTTCGTCCTTCAGCGCGCAATTGTGCGCGGCGCGGGTGCGAAACTCGTCGCTGTCGGGATCGACATTGGTGCCAAGAACCGGTGCGCTCACTGTTCAGTCTCTCCCCGTGTTTCGTTCGGATAATCTGGTTTAACTTTCAGGATCAGGTAGCGATAAACGCCGATCGCGTTGATGATCAGAAGCGCGATATTTTGCCACCCGATGCCCTCGCTGTCGGGTTGCAGGAAACCCCATGCGATGAGCGCGATGCTGCTCGTCACGAAGACGACGAATGCCCAGCCGGTCCAGCGCCGCCCAAGATTCAGCGACACGACCAGCGCTGCAAGCGTCGCCGCGCCCGCGCCATAATATTGCAGGACGGTGAGCAATGTATCGCTCACTGGCCGGTGGTCCCGAACACGAATTCAAGCTTCAGCCCGTCGGGATCTGCGAAAAATAGCGCGTAATAAGCGGGGCCGTAGCGCGGGTAATCGGCGGGCGCGTCGAGCACTTCGGCACCGATATCGCGCAGCAAATCGTGAAGCCGATCGACGTCGTCGCGACTTTCGGCCGTCCAGGCGAGATGATGCAGACCCGGCGAATAGCGGTCGTGCGCCCGCTTCGCGCTTTCGCCGCGCGCTTCGATAATGCCGATCGAATGAAAGGGCTCGCCCGCGCGGTCCCAGTCGCTGCCATGATCATGATCGGCCGAGCGTCGATAACCGAGAAAGCCGAGCACAGCATCATAGAAGAGGCGCGACCGTTCCTTGTCGGTGACCGTCAGGTCGATATGATGGACGAGCCCGCGCATGTTCAGGCCAACGCGCCGATCAGGGCAAGGATGCCCGCGCCGACGAGTGTCGGCCAGGCGATGTGCCGGCCGTTGGTATATACCGCATCGAACAATCCGGTCGCGAGCCATCCGGCACCGACGACCGCCAGAAGTTCATCCGGCGTTCCGGGCCACACGACCGTGGCCGCCGATATCAGCATCAGCACCGCCGTGGCATGCCATGCGACTCGAATGATGCGGCGCGTCAGCGCATCGGACAGCGGGCCTTCGCGGCGCCGCAGCAATGGCACGATCAGTCTTCGGTAGCCGAGCACCGAATGGACCCGGGCCGTCGTCACCATGAAGGCGGCCGACAGCCAGAGCCAGATCACGCGCCGGCGCCAATCAGTTCGCGGCCGATCAGCATCCGGCGAATCTCGTTCGTGCCCGCGCCGATGTCGAGCAGCTTCGCGTCGCGCCAGTAGCGCTCGACCGGCCAGTCCTTCGTATAGCCCGCGCCGCCCAGCGCCTGAATCGCTTCGCCCGCGACCTTCACCGCATTCTCGCTCGCGAGCAGGATGCAACCGGCGGCGTCGAAGCGCGTCGTCTGCCCCGCATCGCACGCCTTGGCGACGTTATAGACATAAGAGCGCGCCGACTGGAGCATGACATACATATCCGCGACTTTCGCCTGCATCAGCTGGAACGATCCGATCGGCTTGCCGAACTGCTTGCGTTCGCGGACATAGGGAATGACGGTGTCGAGGCAAGCCTGCATGATTCCGAGCTGGAGTCCGGCGAGCACGACGCGTTCATAATCAAGCCCCGACATCAGCACGCCGACGCCGCCATTTTCGGGGCCCATCACCTGTTCTTCCGACACTTCGCAGTCGCTGAACACCAGCTCGGCGGTTGGCGAGCCGCGCATGCCGACCTTGTCGATCTTTTGCCCGATGCTGAAGCCCGGCATGTCCTTTTCGATCAGGAACGCCGTGATGCCGCGCGAACCCGCTTCGGGGCTGGTCTTGGCATAGACCACAAGCGTGTCGGCATGGGTCGCGTTGGTGATCCAGAATTTGGTGCCGTTGAGGACATAGCCGCCCTGCACCTTGTCGGCCTTCAGTTTCATCGACACGACATCGCTGCCCGCGCCGGCTTCGGACATCGCGAGGCTGCCGACATGCTCGCCGCTGATCAGCTTGGGGAGATATTTCGCCTTCTGCTCGGGGTTGCCCCAGCGGCGGATCTGATTGACGCAAAGGTTCGAGTGCGCGCCATAAGAGAGGCCGATCGAGGCGCTCGCACGGCTGACTTCCTCGACCGCGAGCACATGCTCGAGATAGCCGAGGCCCAGCCCGCCATATTCTTCCTCGACGGTGATGCCGTGGAGACCAAGCTCGCCCATTTGCGTCCACAGCTCGTCGCGCGGGAACCAGTCGTCGGCGTCGGCCTTGGCGGCGAGCGGCGCGATCTGTTCGTCGGCGAAGCGCGCGGTGGTGTCGCGGATCATGTCGGCGGTTTCGCCGAGCGCGAAATCGAAGTCGGGGGTGGCGCGCATGGATTACCTATCGGTCTGGGGCAGGACAGGGCTGCGATAGTGCATTAAAACATCAGCATATGGAAATTGAAACGATCATGGATTTAGCATAAATAAAATCTATGATAAAGCGCACCCATATTCGCCAGTTCCTAGCCGTCGTCGACGCGGGCAGCTTCACGCAGGCGGCGCTCCGTATCCGCGTCACCCAGCCGGCGCTGTCGACCGGCATCGCTGAACTCGAAAAGCTGGTCGGTACGCCGCTGTTCATCCGTAACCGCCGCCAGATCCGCCTCACCGAGGCGGGCGGACGCTTCCTGCCGATCGCGCGCGATCTCGAACGCGGCTTTCGCACCGCCGACACGTTCGGACGGGAAGGCGACCGGCAGGCGGCCGAACTCAAGCTCGGCGTGATCCGCTCGGCACCTGCCGAATTGTTGCAGGCGGTCGCGTCGGCGCTTCGCCCCAGCTTCGCAATCGAACTGATCGAAAACAGCGACTCGGAACTCCGCGCCGCGCTGGGCAGCGGCCGCATCAACATGGCGCTCGTCCCGCTGCGGGCGGGCGAGCGCGGCGACCATGTGATGCCGCTCTATGAGGAACCGCTCACCATGTTCGTCGCCGCGGACCATCCACTTGCCGGGCGGATCGAAGTGGGCCCCGAGGAGCTTGCGGCCGAAACGATGATCGCGCGGCGTTCGTGCGAGTTTCTGGGCGCGACGAGCCGTTTCTTTACCCGCCACGGCGTCCGCCCGCGCTTCGCGCTGCGCAGCGACAGCGACGAACGGTGTCTGCGTATGGTCGCGGCGGGAATCGGCATCACGACGGCGCCCGTCTCGCTCGCGATCGAGGGTATCGTGCCGCTCAAGGTGGCGGGCTATGATTTTCGCCGCGAACTCGGGCTGATCGCCGACCCCGCATGGCGCAAACTGCCCGAAGTCGGGCCGCCGCTCGTGCATGCGCTCGAAATCATCGCCGCCATCGCGGCGGAATGGCGGCAAGCGAAGGTCGACATCGCAGCATGATCCGCCGCCTTGCAAGTCTGGCTTGCAGGCCCGAAAGCCCTTACAGTTTGCGCGCCGTCAAAGGGAGCGGCAAGGGCGGGGCATGACCGATACGCTGACTCATCTCGACCGGCTCGAGGCCGAGAGCATCCATATCATGCGCGAAGTGATGGCCGACGCGGCCAAGCCCGTGATGCTCTATAGCGTGGGCAAGGACAGCGCGGTGATGCTGCATCTCGCGCGCAAGGCCTTTTATCCCTCACCGCCGCCGTTTCCGCTGCTGCACGTCGATACGACGTGGAAATTCAAGGCGATGTACGAACTGCGCGACCGCATGGCCGCGGAGAGCGGCATGGAGCTGATCGTCTATCAGAATCCCGATGCCAAGGAGCGCGGGATCAACCCGTTCGACCACGGCCCGCTGCATACCGATATGTGGAAGACCGAAGGTTTGAAACAGGCGCTCGACCTCCACGGTTTCGACGTCGCCTTCGGCGGCGCGCGGCGTGATGAGGAAAAGAGCCGGGCGAAGGAGCGTATCTTCTCTTTCCGCACCGCGACCCATGGCTGGGACCCCAAGAAGCAGCGCCCGGAGCTTTGGAACCTCTACAATGCGAAGAAGTCGAAGGGCGAGAGCATCCGCGTCTTTCCGATCTCGAACTGGACCGAGCTCGACATCTGGCAGTATATCGCGCGCGAAAATATCCCGATCGTCCCGCTTTATTTCGCCGCGCCGCGCCCGACGGTCGAGCGTGACGGCCTTTTGCTGATGGTCGATGATGATCGCTTTCCGTTGCTGCCGGGGGAAACCCCGGTAGAGCGATCGGTGCGCTTCCGAACCCTCGGCTGCTACCCGCTGACCGGAGCCGTCGAGAGCGAAGCGAAGACCCTGTCCGAAGTGATTCAGGAAATGCTGCTGACCACGACCAGCGAACGCCAGGGCCGCATCATCGACAAAGATGGCGGCGATGCATCGATGGAGAAGAAGAAGCAGGAGGGATATTTCTGATGCCAAATTCCTCCGACACGCCTGTCTACGTCACAGACGCGCTGATCGCCGAGGACATCGACGCCTATCTCGAACAGCATCAGCAGAAATCGCTGCTGCGCTTCATCACCTGCGGCTCGGTCGACGACGGCAAATCGACGCTGATCGGCCGCCTGCTTTATGACTCGAAGATGATTTTCGAGGACCAGCTCGCCGCGCTCGAAGCCGACAGCAAGCGCGTCGGCACGCAGGGGCAGGAGATCGACTTCGCGTTGCTCGTAGACGGCCTCGCCGCCGAGCGCGAGCAGGGGATCACGATCGATGTCGCCTACCGCTTTTTCACGACCGAGAAGCGCAAGTTCATCGTCGCCGATACCCCGGGGCACGAACAATATACGCGCAACATGGTCACTGGCGCCTCGACCGCGGACCTTGCCGTGATCCTGATCGACGCGCGCAAGGGTGTGCTCACTCAGACGCGGCGGCACAGCTTCCTCGCGCACCTGATCGGCATCAAGCATATCGTGCTGGCGGTGAACAAGATGGACCTTGTCGGCTATGACAAGACCGTCTTCGACCGCATCACTTTGGCGTACCGTGCTTTCGCGAGCGAGATCGGTATCACCAATTTCACAGCGATCCCGATCTCGGGGTTCAAGGGCGACAATATCACCGCGCTGTCGGACAACACGCCTTGGTTCAAGGGGCCGGCACTGATCGAGCATCTCGAGAATGTCGAGGTGGGCACCACAGCCGATGAAGCCAAGCCGTTCCGCCTGCCGGTGCAGTGGGTCAACCGCCCGAACCTCGATTTCCGCGGCTTCTCGGGCCAGCTCGCGAGCGGCAAGGTCAGGCCGGGCGATGCGGTGCGCATCCTGCCGAGCGGCAAGACGACGAGTGTCAGCCGCATCGTTACGCTCGATGGCGACCTCGACGAAGCGGTCGCGGGCCAGTCGATCACGCTGACACTTTCCGACGAAGTCGACTGTTCGCGCGGCGACGTGATCGCCGCCGCTGACGCGCCGCCCGAGGCAGCCGATCAATTCGAAGCGACGCTCGTCTGGATGGCCGATGAGGCGATGATTGCGGGCCGTGCCTATTGGCTCAAGCTTGCGACGCAGACCGTCTCGGCGACGATCCAGCAGCCGAAATATGAGATCAACGTCAACACGCTCGACCATCTCGCGGCGAAGACGCTTGAGCTCAATGGCATCGGCGTTGTCGAATTATCGACCGACAAGCCGATCGTGTTCGAGGCCTATGGCGACAATCGCACGCTGGGCGGCTTCATCCTGATCGACAAGCTCACCAACGCGACGGTCGCGGCGGGCATGCTGCACTTCAGCCTGCGCCGCGCACAAAACGTCCACTGGCAGGCAAGCGACATCAGCCGCGAAATGCGGGCGAACCTGAAGAATCAGAAGCCCGCCTTGCTCTGGTTCACCGGCCTGTCGGGGTCGGGCAAATCGACGATCGCCAACCTCGTCGAGAAGCGGCTGCACCGCATGAACCGGCACAGCTTCCTGCTCGACGGCGACAATGTGCGCCATGGCCTGAACCGCGACCTTGGCTTTACCGAGGCCGACCGGATCGAGAATATCCGCCGCGTCGGCGAAGTTGCCAAGCTGATGACCGACGCGGGGCTGATCGTCATCACCGCCTTCATTTCGCCTTTCCGAGTCGAGCGCGAAATGGCGCGGTCGATGCTGCCCGAAGGTGAGTTTATCGAGGTGTTTATCGATACGCCGTTGGCGGAAGCGGAGAGGCGCGACGTCAAAGGTCTCTACAAAAAGGCGCGCGCCGGCCAGCTCAAGAATTTCACCGGCATCGACAGCCCCTATGAGGCGCCCGAAAATCCTGAAATTCGTATCGACACGACCGCGATGACGCCCGAAGAAGCGGCGGATCTGATCGTTGATCGCTTGTTGGGATAAGGCATTGAGCGCGGGGGAAACGGACGAAGAACTGGCCAAACGGCTCGCTACCGCCGCGGGCGCCATCCTGCTCGCCCTGCGCGCGCAGGGCGGCTGCGAAGGCAGGGCGCTGGGACAGGCTGGTGATCAGCAGGCGAACGCCATGCTGTGCCGCGAAATTCGTGCTGCCCGGCCCGACGACGCGCTTCTCTCCGAGGAGGAAAAGGACAATCGCGTCCGCTGCAGTCAGTCGCGCGTCTGGATCGTCGACCCGCTCGACGGCACCCGCGAATATGGCGAAGGCCGCGACGATTGGGCGGTGCATGTTGCACTAGCGGTCGATGGCGTGGCGACGGTAGGCGCGGTCGCTCTGCCCAGTCTCGGCGTGACGTTGACCTCGGTTGCGCCTGTGCCGCTGCAACCGGCAAACGAACCACTCCGCATGCTCGTCAGCCGGACCCGCCCCGCCGCCGAAGCGGTCTTTGTTGCCGACAAGCTCGGCGCCGAACTTGTCGCCATGGGATCGGCGGGCGCCAAGGCGATGGCGGTCGTGCGGGGGGAGGCCGATATCTATCTCCACACCGGCGGCCAATATGAATGGGACAATTGCGCGCCCGTCGCGGTGGCGCAGGCGGCGGGTCTGCACGTCAGCCGGGTCGACGCTTCGCCCATCCGTTACAACAATCCCGACACCTATCTGCCTGACCTGCTGATCTGCCGGAAAGAATTCGCCGCCGAGGTGCTTCGCCTCGCCGCACAATATTCGCCGGGCTGACGGGCAGGGCATTGCCAGCGGCGCGGCCGCGTCTTAATCCGTTGCATCGAAAAACCGAAAACGGGAGATGCGCCATGACCGACCTGCCTGAAACAAACCTCACCATGCTGACGCTTGTGAAGCCCGAAGGGCAGCTCGAAGTGTCGCTCGAGCGCCGCCCGATGCCGACGCCGAAGCCGCATGAGGTGCTGGTGAAGGTGCTCGCCGCGCCGATCAACCCATCCGACCTCGGCCTCTTGTTCGGCGGCGCCGACATGTCGACCGCGCGCGCATCGACCAAGGACGGCCAGCCGTCGATCACCGCCGACGTCCCGCCCGCGGGCATGCGTGCAATGGCCGGGCGTATCGGCGACGCGCTCGCGATCGGCAACGAAGGCTGCGGTACCGTCGTCGCGGCGGGGGACACGCCCGAGGCACAGGCGCTGCTCGGCAAGACCGTCGCGCTGCTCGGCGGTGAAATGTACGCCGAATATCGCTGTCTGCCGGTGCAGATGGTGATGCCGCTGCCCGACGGCACCGATCCCGCCGATGGCGCCTCCTGTTTCGTCAATCCGCTGACTTCGCTGGCATTCACCGAGACGATGCGGATGGAGAATCACAGCGCGATCGTCCACACCGCCGCCGCATCAAACCTAGGCCAAATGCTTGTGAAGATTTGCGCCAAGGACGACATCCCGCTCGTCAACATCGTGCGCAGTGACGCGCAGGTCGAAATCCTGAAAGGCATCGGCGCGAAATATATCGTCAACAGCAGCGCTGACGATTTCATGGAGCGGCTGGTTGAAGCGATCGTCGAAACCGGCGCGACGCTTGGCTTCGACGCAACCGGCGGTGGCAAGCTGGCGGGGCAGGTGCTCACCGCGATGGAAGCTGCCGCGGTCAAACGCATGACGACCTACAGCCGTTATGGTTCGGACACGTTCAAACAGGTCTATATCTATGGTGCGCTCGACCTGTCACCGACGACTTTCTCGGCGCGCAGCTTTGGCCTGACCTGGTCGCTGTCGGGCTTCCTGCTGACGCCCTTCATGGCGAAGGCGGGCATGGAAACGGTCGGACGCATGCGGAAGCGCGTCGTCGACGAGCTGACGACGACCTTCAAGAGCCACTACAGCCATGAGGTTTCGCTGACCGAGGCGCTGAATGTCGACACGGCGCAGGCGTATAATGCGAAGCGCACCGGCGAGAAATATCTGATCAAGCCGCACGGCTGATCGCGAAGCTGGACCCCGGCGAAAGCCGGGGGCCAAGGAAGGGTAGCACGGTGCCGTGGGTATTTGGCTCAATAAGGGCGTGTCCGGAAACCGCCGGTTGAGGTCATTCGGATCGCCGTTATGATTAGTTTATGACCGAACAACATGAAGCTTCGCCACATTCTCAAAAGCAGCGAAACTTCAGGTCTGATATGAGCGCGCTATTGGGATGCCAGCTAGCATTTCCGCTTTTCGCTATGACAAATTTGGTGCCGTTAGGCTTGCTGTATCCTTTCACAGACAGTCGCGCCGCGGCGTTGCTGGCATGTGCCATCTTCGATTTGTTGCTGGCTTTCGCGGCTAGCGCATATCGCCGGAACGCGCCTGAAGCGACGCTTCGGCGAGCCATGTCTGCGTGGCTGGTCGTGATAGCCCCGTGCTTTGCCGTCATGTTTTTCGCGCTCTGGCTAGGTGAAACCTTCGGCATTTAGGCAGCGTCCGATCACCGCCTCAACGCAGCCTCGCCGCCGAGCGCGTCAAACGCCGTCCTACCGCTTCATGCACTGACGCACATCGTCGCGCTGATATTCGCTGCAATTCCACAGCGCCTTTTCGAACCCCGCCTTGTCGTCGCGGAGGTAGGAGAAGGTCATCGCCGCGCGCTGCGTATCGCTCATCGCGTCGCTGTCGGGTTTCAGCACCGGGTTGGTCCAGCCCATGAACTTGCAATAGGGTTTGTCGCCGCACAGCCGCAGCGCGGTGGTGACAAAGCTTTCGGGCGCGGCCCTGCGGTCGAGCTGGGTATAGATGGTGTCGCGGCCCACACTGTCACCCGCGCCGGTGACGACGCGCGCTTCGCCGATCGCGGCATTGGCGTCGACGCCTGTTGCCAGATCGGTCGGCAGCCCCAGCGCGATCGCGTGGAGCGGCGAGATCGCGGCCAGCTTGGCGACGGGCCCGTCGCTGCCCGACACCGCGCCGCGGAACGCGCCCGGCGTTCCCCAATAGCCCGGCCAGCGGAAAAACAGGTGCGTATCGACGATCGCGATCTTCTCCAGGCTGTCGCTCCAATAGGGACGCACCCAGTCGGTGTGATAATGGGTGGCAAGCCCGACGGGCGGATAGATCCCGCCCGACAGCATCATGTCAGCATTGTTTCGCGCGCGCTGCCACGCTGCATCCGAATAGCGACGGTTCAATGCCCCGTCGCAGGTGAACGTGAACTGGCATCCCGTCGTGCGTTCCGATCCCTGAAACACGACGCCGCAGATCGACTTGGGGAAAGCGGGATGCCGGGCGCGATTGATCACGACCTGGCCGACCGCCTGCTGCCCCTTGGCGTCGTCCCCGGCCTCGTAGATCATCGCGGCGGCCAGGCAGTCGCGGGCGCGGGCCTTGGCGTCGCCTCCCCCCGCGTAAACGAAGGGCCGCGCCGCAATGAAGCCCTTGGTAATGAGCGCAACCTCGGCGTTCTGCGCGCGCGCGTCGGCTTCGGTTACCGGCGCCAACACCATCGGCGCGACTTCGGGGACGATGTCGGCGGGCGGCGCGACCGGCTGCCGATGCACCGCGAGCTTTCTCGTGCCGGCCGAATGGCTCGCGTAAAGCACCGCCACCATGGCCGCGACCGCGATCAGGACGAACAGCCAGCCCGTCCAGTCGCGCCGCAGCGGCAACGCCGTTTGATCGTACTGGGGGGTCACGCGCGGTCCTCAGATCTCCGGAAGGAAATCGGGAACCGACAGGTAACGCTCGCCGGTGTCATAGTTGAAGCCGAGCACCCGGCTGCCCGCGGGAAGTTCTGCGAGCTTCTGCGCAATGGCCGCGAGGGTCGCGCCCGACGAGATCCCGACGAGCATGCCTTCCTCGGTCGCGGCGCGGCGCGCGTAATCCTTCGCGGCGGCTGCATCGACCTTGATCACGCCGTCGAGCAGGTCGGTGTGGAGGTTGCGCGGGATGAAGCCGGCGCCAATGCCTTGGATCGGGTGCGGCGCGGGCTGGCCGCCCGAAATGACCGGCGAGGCTTCGGGCTCGACCGCGTAGACCTTCAAATTCGGCCAATGTCCCTTCAGGAACTGCGCCACGCCGGTGATATGCCCGCCGGTGCCGACGCCGGTGATCAGCGCGTCAATCGGGCTATCCTTGAAATCGGCGAGGATCTCGGGCCCCGTCGTGCGGACATGGACGTCGATATTGGCTTCATTTTCGAACTGTTGCGGCATCCATGCGCCGGGGGTCGTCTCGACCAGCTCGATCGCGCGCTCAATCGCGCCCTTCATGCCCTTTTCGCGCGGCGTCAGATCGAAGGTTGCACCATAGGCGAGCATCAGCCGGCGACGCTCGACCGACATGCTTTCGGGCATGACGAGCACAAGCTTGTAGCCCTTGACCGCGGCCGCCATCGCGAGGCCGATACCGGTGTTACCCGACGTCGGCTCGACGATGGTGCCGCCGGGTTTCAGGCTGCCGTCCTTTTCGGCGGCTTCGATCATCGCAAGGCCGATGCGGTCCTTGATCGAACCGCCGGGATTGCTGCGTTCCGACTTCACCCAGACTTCGGCGTCCGGAAACAGCTTTGCCATGCGGATATGCGGCGTGTTGCCGATGGTTTCGAGGATCGAATTGGCTTTCATGATCGGTGCGCTCTTTCCTTGAATTCGAATCGCGGGTCGCGGCGAACGCGATTTGGCCAATCTCCGGCACGCAGCCAGAGTGCCTCATCCGCCAGCGCCGGCGTCGTCGCGGGTTGTAACGAGGCGAGCAGATACTGTCCATAAGGCCAGTCGGCGACCCCCGAGTCCGCGTTGATATGGCCGAAAGGTCCGGCATTGACGAAACGAGCGTCCCAGTGCCGAGATAGACGCCAGACATAGGCCGTTTGGGCATAAGGATCGTCATCGCTGGCGACGACGATCATTGGAGTTGGCGACGAAAGCGGCGGCGCGTCGGTAAAACCTTCGATCCGCGTTTCGCGTCCGAGCTGCGTCAGGTCGGGCGGTGCGACAAGCAGCGCGCCGGCGATACGGTCGCGCGTGACGCTGCTGGCGGCGGCAAACCAATGGGCAAAGGCATGACAGCCAAGGCTGTGTGCCGCGATTAGGACGGGTTCAGGTTCGGCATCGATCGCGTCGGCGATCTTCTCGACCCATTCGTCCTTCACGGGTTCTTCCCAGCAGCCAAGTTCGACGCGCTCGCAGCGGGTGAAGATATGCTCCCACAGGCTTTGCCAGTGGGTGGGGCCGCTGTTGTAGAGCCCGGGAATGGTCAGGATTTTGTGGCGAATGTTGGAATTATGCATGGCGGTCGCTCCATTGGGGGAGTGAGGAAACCGCGGTGACGGGTGAGGAATTGATAACTCAATTAATTAAATTGACAATAGATTTTTGACGAAATGAGCGCGCGGCACGGCGAACGGTTTCCATCTTATCCGCGGTCCTGTCTGTCCTGCGGCTCGAATGTGCGTGCACGCCGCAGTTCAGGAAAAATCCAGGCCCATAGCGCGGTTACGCCGACCGCGGCCGTGCCGCCTATGACTACAGCGCTGACGGGACCCAGCGCGGCAGCCATCGCACCGGCACGCATTTCGCCGAGTTCGTTCGAAGCCGAAATGGCGAGGCCCGATGCGGCGCTGACCCGGCCGCGCATATGGTCGGGCGTGTTGAGCTGGATCAGCGTCCCGCGCACGAAGACCGAGAACATATCCGCTGCGCCCATGACCACGAGCACGCCGAGCGAGAGCAGCAGGTTTGTCGAAAGCCCGAACACCACCGTGCCCGCCCCGAACGCAGCAACCGCCCAGAGCATTTTCACGCCGACATTGCGCTCGATCGGGCGGATGGCGAGTCCGACGGCGACGCCGACCGATCCAACGGCGACGGCAGCGCGCATAAGCCCCGCGCCTTCCGGTCCAGCGTTCAAAATGTCGCGGGCGAACACCGGGAACATCGCGGTGGCGCCCGCCAGCAGGACGGCGAACAGGTCGAGCGTGATCGTGCCAAGCAGGAATCGCTCGACCCATACGAAGCGCAACCCATCGACCATCTCCCGCAGCGGGTGGCGGCGCACTTCGGGGGGTGGCGGCTGGACCGGCCGCACGCGGCTGAGGGTGAAGGCCGATATGGCAAGCAGGATGACCGAGAAAACATAGACCGCGCCCGGATGCGCGGCGTAGATGAGGCCGCCCGCCGCGGGGCCGATCACCGACGCCGACTGCCAGGCGATGCTGCTCATCGCGATCGCGCGCGGAAGCACCGCTGGCGGAACGATATTGGGCGCAATCGCGCTCATCGCCGGGCCGGAAAAAACGCGTGCGACGCCGTGGAGCGCGGCGAGGGTGAAGAGCAACGGCAACGTCAACTGGTCGTGCCAGGTAAACCAGCCGAGCGTGGCGGCGATGAGAAGATCGATGAGGTTCGAGAAGATCGCCACGCTGCGCCGCTCGAACCGGTCGGCCGCCCACCCCGCAACGGGGGTCAGAATGGCGAGCGGAACGAACTGGAAAAGCCCCAGCAGCCCGAGCTGGAACGACGCCTCCTTGATCGACATGCCATAGTCGGTGCGCGCGGTGTCATAGAGCTGGTAGCCGATCACGACGACCATCGCGATCGTCGCCATCACTGCAGTGAAGCGCGCGAGCCAGAAATAGCGAAAGTCGGGGAAACTGAGCGGGGAGGGGGCTTTGGGCGTCGCCCCCGGCATGACCGGTTCTTCGCCTTCGGGGGGAGGGATCGTTGCCATCGCGCTTCGCCGTAACCCGCTTTTCGCGGCTGTCCAGATGGCATGGCTTTGCCGTTCGTCGATTATCGGATGTCATTGGGCGGCGCGAGTGCCACAAGGCCGTCACCAAAATCCGGGAGATAGCCGAATGAACCGTAAATTTGCCCGCTTCGGCGGTGCCGCGATCGCGGCTACGCTGCTCATGCTCACCGCCTGCAACGCGTCCGACAACAAGTCGGCGACCGCGCCGACGGCGAAAAACTGGACCGAATTCCGCGATAATTTCCTGAAGGGCTATTTCCCGCTCAATCCGACTTTCGCGGTCTATCAGGGCAAGCATGAGTTCGACGGACAGCTTCCCGACTGGTCGCCCGAGGGCCTCGAAAAGCAGGCGGTATATCTGGAAAAGGCGATCGCCGACGCCAAGGCTTTCGACGGCGAGATGACCGATGCCGAAAAGTTCGAACGTGATTATCTGGTGCATGTCGCACAGGGGCAGCTGTTCTTCCTGCGCGATACCGATTTCGCGCAGAAGAATCCGGCCTTCTATACCGGCGCGCTCGACCCCAATGTCTATATCGCGCGGCCCTATACCGATGCGGCGACGCGGATGAAGGCGTTCATCGCCTACGCCGAGAAAGTCCCCGCCGCCGCCGCGCAAATCAAGGCGAACCTCAAGCTCCCGCTACCAGCGACCTTCGTCAAATATGGCACTGCGGGTTTTGGCGGCTTTGCAGATTATTACAAAGGCGATGCCAAGGCGGCCTTTGCCTCGGTCAAGGACGAGGCGCTGCAAAAGCAGTTCGGCGAAGCTGCCGCCAAGGCGGGAGCGGCGATGACCGACCTCGCTGAATATGTCGGATCGCAGCCAGGGACGCCCGACGGCTATGCGCTGGGCGCCGCGAAATTTTCGAAGATGATCCTGACCAACGAGGGCGTCGACACCCCACTCGATGAACTGGAGCGCATCGGACAGGCCGACCTCAAGCGCAATCAGGATGCGCTGAAAGCCGCCTGTGCAACCTTTGCTGCGGGGATGACGATCGCCGACTGCATGAAGAAGATGAATTCGGACAAGCCCGCCGACGGGCCGGTCGCCGAGGCGCGGCGCCAGCTTCCGGCGCTGCGCGCGTTCCTGGTCGAAAAGGATATTGTGACGATCCCCGGCACCGAGCAGGCCGAGGTCGAGGAATCGCCGCCGTACAACCGCCAAAACAGCGCCTATATCGACATTCCGGGTCCGTATGAGAAAGGCTTGCCGTCGGTCTATTATATCTCGCCGCCCGACCCGACATGGGACAAGGCGACGCAGGACGCATTCATTCCCGGCAAGAAGGATCTGATGTTCACCTCGGTCCATGAAGTCTGGCCCGGCCACTTCCTCAACTTCCTCCATTCGAACCGTGCGGAGAGTATCTTCGGCAAGCTGTTCGTGGGCTATGCCTTTGCCGAAGGCTGGGCACATTATACCGAGGAGATGATGTGGGATGCCGGACTGGGCGAGGGCGATCCCGAGACGCATATCGGCCAGCTGTCGAACGCGCTGCTGCGCGATTGTCGTTACCTGTCAGCGATTGGGCTCCACACCAAGGGCATGACCGTTGCCGACAGCGAAAAGCTGTTCAAGGAGCAATGCTATCAGGACGAAGGCAATGCGCGGCAACAGGCGGCACGCGGCACCTATGATCCCGCCTATCTCAATTACACGATGGGCAAGCTGATGATCCGCAAGCTGCGCGAGGACTGGACAGCCAAAAACGGCGGGGCGGGCGACCGGACGAAGTGGAAGGCGTTCCACGACGAGTTCCTGTCGTACGGCGGCCCGCCGATCCCGATGGTGCGCGCCGCGATGATGAAGGAAGACGCGCCTAAGGCGGTCTTCTGACACTGGCGAATCGAACGACCGGCGGCTAGCCTCCTCAAAACAGGGGGCTGGCCGATGGTTGACGTGTTCATTTCCTATTCGCGCGACAACAAGGCGCGCGTCGCGGATATCGCGGCGGCGGTGACGGCGGCGGGTTATGACGTGTGGTGGGACGCCGAACTTCCGCCGCATCGCTCCTATGGCGACGTCATCACCGAAAAGATCGGCAGCGCCAAGGCTGCGATCGTCGTGTGGTCGCAGACCTCGGCCGCGTCCGAGTGGGTGCGCGCCGAAGCCGATGTCGCGCGCAACCAGAAGAAGCTCGTCCAGACCGCGATCGACGATGTGATGCCGCCGCTGCCGTTCAACCAGATCCAGTTCGCCGATTTGCGCGATTGGAATGGCGACCCTTCGCACAGCGGCTGGCGAAAGGTTCTGATGAGCCTCGAAGAGCTCTGCGGACGCGAGGCGGCGCCTGCGCCTGCGCATCCGACGGTCACGCCGCAGCCTTCCGATTTGCAGGCACCCGCGGCGCCCAAATCATCCGTTCTGCCGTGGGCGTTGCTGGGATTGGCGGTCATCGCGGTCGCCGCGCTGGGCTGGCAATTGTTACAGCCGGGCGCCGCGGCACCCGACGCCGTTCCCGCGGCGACGTTATCCGAATCACCCGCTGCTGCGCCGGGGGGCAGCGCCGCGCCGGTCGCGAACGCTGGTCCGGCGGAGGCTTTCACGCTCGCGGCCGTGATCGACGATCCCGAGGGTTTTACAAATATCCGTTCGGGGCGGAGCGCCAAAAGCGCGATCATAGGCAAGGCGCTCGATGGCGAGACATTCCTGACGTACAAGCAGCCCGGCGCCTGGTGGCGCGTGCGTAAGGCCGATGGCACGACGGGCTATATGTTCCGCAAATATATTCGGCTCGTCGAGGGCGCTGTCCCGGCGATCCCGGCTGGTTCCGCGCCCACCGGCGTTGGCGGCAGCGGTGTTGTCATTCCCGACTCGTCGGACCGGCTGCTTTCGGCCGACGAGCTTGGCAATTACAGTGCGCTAGAGCTCCGGATCGCGCGAAATGAAATTTTCGCGCGCAACGGGTTCCGGTTTAGCGATCCATCGCTTCGTACGCATTTCAGCCAGTTCGACTGGTATCGCCCGACAGGCGACACGGTCTCGCTGTCCGCCACTGAAAAAGCGAATGTCGCCTTACTGAAATCGGCCGAAGCCGTGGCCCGATGATCGGATCGGCGGACCGGATTGCGGCCGCCGAAGCCGAGGTCACCCACCGCTTGGCCGAAGGCGACGCATTGAGCGCGTTCGACTGCGCCGCCGCGGCGCGGCGCGATGGCGCCGACAGCCCGCGTCTGCGCTACCTGATGGTGCGGGCGCTCGCCGCTTCGGGCGACAGTCTGGGCGCGATGCAACTTTATGAACAGTTGGGGCTTGCCGCGTCGGGCGATGTCGACAGCCTCGCGCTGGCGGGCCGGATATGGAAAGATGCCGCCTTCGACGACAGAGAGGATCGCCGCAGAACGCTGCTCGAGCAGGCCGCGGCCGCCTATCATCACGCATGGACGCTTTCGGGCGCCTCCTTCCCGGCCATCAACGCCGCGAGCCTTTATACACTGCTCGGCGAACGCGAGCGCGCCGCCGCATTGGCTGGGCCGATCGCGGCAAATGGCGCCGCCGACAATTATTGGGATCTCGCGACGCTGGTCGAGGCGCTGCTATTGCTGAGCCGCGGCGAGGAAGCGCTGCGCCCTGCACAATTGGCCAAAAATCAGGCAGCTACTCGCGCCGGCGATCGCGCTGCGACGTGCCGCCAGCTGTCGCGCCTCGCCGCCAGCGGCGCGATCGATGTGGGTCATGCCGGAGCGATCGTTGACTTGCTCCGCCCGTCCCCGGTTGGGGTCTATTGCGGACGCATGTTTCGCGCGGGCGGGGACGGCGAGGCCAATGCCCGCACCGCGATAGCCGCGGTGCTCGATGCGCAGCCGCTTTCGGCACTGATCGGGCCGCTGGCTTGCGGCGCCGACATCCTGTTCGCCGAAGAGGCGCTGACGCGCGGTATCGACCTCACCATCGTGCTACCATTCGCCGAGGAGGATTTCATCGCCCAGTCGGTGCTGTCGGGCGGCGAGGCCTGGGTGGCGCGCTATGTTGCGTGCCGCGACCGGGCGGCGATGGTCCATTTCGCCAGCGGCTCGCGCTATGTCAGCGACGATTGCCAGTTTGTCCTCGGTTCGCACACGATGATGGGCCTTGCCAAGCTGCGCGCGCGCGAACTGGAAACAACGGCGATCCAACTCGCCGTCGTCGATCCCGAAGTTGCGGCGCGTCCCACGGCGGCGATCGCCGGAACCAATGCCGATATTGCGCTGTGGCGGCAACATGGCGGCGAGACCTTGACGATCCCCGTTGGCGCTCTTGACCGCAACCTCGATTTCCCGCCGGCGCCGAGGCCCCCCAAGGGGACTCGCCGCGGCCTTTATGCGATCCTGTTCGCCGATTTCGCGGGCTTTTCGAAACTGGGCGAAGCCGAATTACCGATCTTTGCGAGCGAAGTGATGGGCGGGATCGGCCGTATTCTCGACGACTTCGGCGATGCGGTGCTGTTCCGCAATACGTGGGGCGACGCCGTCTATGCCATCATCGACGACCCGGCGACGGCGGCGCGCATCGCGCTGGCGATACAGGAACAGCTCGATACGCTGCCGCCGGGGCTCGGGCTCGACGGGCAGAAGGCCGGAATGCGGACGGGGATCCATTTTGGGCCGATCTATCGGGGTGTCGACCCGGTCGTCGGAAATGAGCTGTGGTATGGCACCGAAGTGACGCGCACCGCGCGGATCGAGCCGGTGACATTGGTGGGGCAGGTCTATTGCACACAGCCGCTGGCTGCGATGCTGGCGCTCCGCAATGCCCGCGAATTCGATTGCGATTATGTCGGCAAGGTTCAACTCGCCAAGGATTATGGCGAGCTTGCCCTCTATCGGCTTTCGCGTCGCTCAGTTTGACGGCGCGCGCAGCCGCGCCACGAAAAAGCCGTCGAGGCCCCCCACATCGGCGAGCATGGCGGGAAGCGTACGGATGAGGCCGTTTCCGTCGGCGGCTACCATTTCGGGCAATTCTTCGGCGCGGGCGGGATCGATGGTCCATCCGGCATGGCGATCGAGGAAGGTCGACACCTGATCTTCCCCCTCGGCTCGTTCGAGTGAGCAGGTCGCATAGATAAGTGTTCCGCCCGGTTTGACCCAGCGCGCCGCGCGCGACAGCAGTTCGGTCTGTAGAGCGGCCATTTCTTCAATCTGCCGGGGTTCGATCCGGTGGAGCACGTCGGGATGACGGCGGAAGATACCCGTGGCGGAGCAAGGCGCGTCGAGGAGCACGGCGTCGGCCTGACTCTCGGGCGCCCATGACCGGATGTCGCCCTGGACGATGTCGGCGGACAGGCCGGTCCGCTCGATATTGGCGCGCAGCCGTTCGAGCCGCTTCGCGCTGGAATCGACCGCGACGACATTCCATCCCGCCGCTGCGAGTTGCATCGTCTTACCGCCCGGCGCGGCGCAAAGGTCGAGCACGGTCCGGCCTTCGCCGCCGCCGAGCAGGCGTGCGGGCAGGCTGGCTGCCAGATCCTGCACCCACCAGCCGCCTTCGCGATAGCCAGGCATCGTCTCGACCGCCTGACCCCGCGGCAAGCGTCGGTGCAGGGAGGCGAGCGAAATA
Source organism: uncultured Sphingopyxis sp. (assembly GCA_964426485.1). GTDB lineage: Bacteria > Pseudomonadota > Alphaproteobacteria > Sphingomonadales > Sphingomonadaceae > Sphingopyxis. Next base: position 38,881 of record CAYRQX010000002.1, read on the forward strand.
ACGTCGGGCCATTCCTCCGCGCCCGGTTCGGCGGCGAAGCTCAGATCAATCGGCGGCGGCGCGCTCCACGCCGCTTCGGCGGCTTCGACCATCGGCAAGCCCCATTGCTCGGCCCATCGCTCGGCGGTGGGCAGCGGAAGCGTGGCACGATCCGGCAATTGCCATTCTTCCTGCTGCGCGCGCGACAGAATGGCGTGAACCAGTCGTCGCGGTCCGCCATCGACGAGCGGCAAGGCGGTCGATACCACCGCATGCCCGGGGCTTTTAAGGACCAGAAGCTGCGCGAGCGCAATCCGCAGCACAGCGCGCGATTTGACATCGTCGGCAAGAATTTGCGCGGTGGCGCTGTCGATCAGCGCGTCGAGATCGACCATCCAGCGCAGCGTCTCGGAGACGATTGCCACAGCGAAGGCACGATCGGTAGGCGTCAGCCCCTGGGTCGCGGCATGCATTGCGACATCGAGCGGGTCGCCGCGTCGAAGAATTGCATCGATCAGCCTTAACGCTGCGCGGCGGGTCGCCGTGCCCGCGGGATCGGCTCCGCCGGACGAGCGCGGGCGCCGGGGCGGGCGGCGATCAGCCATGATGGGCAACGGCGTGGTTGGCGTGACGCATGAAAAATCCTATAAGGCGGGCATCATGACCGACAGCAGCCAAAATGGGACCATCGGCGGAACGCCGCGCGCTGTAAAGCGCCCCGCGCATGTGAAGGCTCCAGCGGGCTGGACGAACAGTGCAGTGCCTTCGCCGGAGCCAATCCGCGAGGACAAGGCCGAGGACCAGCCCGGCGGACGCAACCCCGTGCGCTATGGCGACTGGGAATTGAAGGGGGTCGCGGTCGACTTCTGATTGGCGCGGCGCCGTGGTTCGGCCGACAATCAAGCCGCAGGCCCGAAATTCAAGGGCCGCCCCTGCGCAGTGCAGAGGCGACCATATTCACAAGATTCAGATAGCCGGAAGCTCGGTGTTGAGGGGCATCTTGCCGCTCTTTACCTGTTCGGCGAACACTTCGCGCATCAGCTGCAGCGAGAAGAGGTGCGCGAAGATCAGCGCAAGGATGCCGTTCTGCATCAGCTTGCGCAGCACGTCACCGCGCAGTTCGCGCAGCTTGTTTTCGTCGACCATCTGGAAACCGCGATAGATATAAGGCTTGTCATTGCCTTCCTGCTGGATGGCGACTTCGCCGTCCATCAGAAGGTCGGCCTTCTTGAGTTCGTCCATGAACATGCCGGTGCGCTGGCCGGCTTCTTCGAAATTCTTGCAGAATTCGAGCACGGCCTGGACCTGTTCCGAAGGCTGGCCATCGACGAACAGCGCATCGCCTTCGTCGAACTTGCCGATCGCGCCCGAGGTCGGGTCGAAGCACAGCGACAAATCTTCCGAATCGGGCTGGAGCCTTGCGAGAAGGAAGGGGTAACGGCGGATATAGGCCGGGACATAGACCGGGTTAACGAGCTTGCCTTCGTCGTCGACGAAGGTGTTGATGCCTTCGTTCAGGCCCATCAGCGCGAGCGGAACCGGATTGTCGCCGGCCGAAAAAACGATCGGGAAAAAGCGGCAGGCCGACACGAACTCATCCGAGGTCAGCGGGATGGCGTGCTGACCCACGAGGAATTCGGCGCTGTCGAGCGGACGCGCGTGGAAATCGGCATGCTCGACGCTCGAAAGCGGGGTAAGGTCCTTGTAGAACAACGGCAGATTGGCGGGTGCGGGCGCGGTGGCCATGTTTGAACTCCGGTAAGGGTCCCGAAGCTCGGGACGAAAAGGATAAAGCGCCTTATTGACCCGCGCCGCGCGGCGCAAGAGGGCGATGATGCAGGACGGCCCGCCCCGGCGACAGGGCCGGGCAGTGGTCAGGCCACCAGTTTGCCGGGATTGAAGATGCCCGACGGATCGAGCCCGGCCTTGACTCCGCGCAGCGCCGACAAGCGCGCCGGGCTGTCGAGCTCGGCCAGGACGTCGCGCTTCATCTGGCCGATCCCATGCTCGGCCGAAATCGATCCGCCGAGTTCAAGGACGTGCGAATAGACCAGCCGGCTGACGGCTGCACCATGCTCGGCCAGCCACGCCGCGCCATCGACGCCCAAGGGCGGCTGGACATGATGATGGACATTTCCGTCGCCGAGATGTCCGAAGGACAGGGCGCGTGTGCCGGGAAATGTCCGGGCCAATCGCGCCGGATTCTCGGCGATGAAAGCGGGCATCAGATCAACGGGCACGCTGATGTCATGCTGCAGCGCCGGACCTTCGGCGCGCTCGGCTTCGGAGATGGAATCGCGCAGGCGCCAGAAGTCCTCACTTTCGCGATCGTTTTTGGCGATCACGACATCGCGGATCAGCCCGGCGTCGAGCGCCGCCGCAAGGTGGCGTTCCAGTGCTTCGCCCAAGGCCCGGTCATTCTCTCCCGCCAGTTCGAGCAAAACATACCATGGCTGCGCTATTGCAAGCGGCGCGCGTGTCTGGGGAATATGGCGCAGCACGGCTGCCAGGCAGGCGTTTGGGATCAGCTCGAACCCCTCGAGTTCGCGCCCGATCGCGGCGTCGACGCGGCGCAGCAGCAGCAGGGCGTTGTCGGGCGAATCGAGCCCGATCCACGCTGTCCGCCGGGCGGCAGCCGCGGGCACCAGACGCAGCGACGCGGCGGTCACGATCCCCAACGTTCCTTCGGCACCGCAAAAAAGATGCCGCAGGTCATAGCCGCGATTATCCTTCTTGAGCGGGGCCAGTCCGTCAAAAATACTGCCGTCGGGTAGAACGGCCTCGATACCTGCTACCAGCGCCCGCATCGATCCGTGACGCAGCACCTGGGTGCCGCCGGCATTGGTCGACACGAGCCCGCCGATCGTCGCCGACCCCTTGCCGCCCAAGGTGAGGGGAAAGCGGAGTCCGTGTGCGAGCACGGCATTGTGGAATGTCTCCAGAATCACGCCCGCTTCGGCGACGGCGAGCTGACCCGCGTCGTCGATATGGCGGATCCGGTTCATGCGCCGCAGGCTGAGCAGCAGCTGGTCGCCGCTGGCATCGGGTGTGGCGCCGCCGACCATGCCGCTGTTGCCGCCTTGGGGAACCAGCGCAACCTCCGCCTCGGCGCATAGGCGCACGACCGAGGCGACTTCCTCGGTGGTCGCCGGCGACAACATCGCGGCGGAACGGCCGTGATATTTGCCGCGCCAGTCGGTCAGCCAGGGTGCCATCGCGTCCGGGTCAGCGCTATAGCCCCCGGGACCGAGCAAGTTTGCGAATGTATCGAGCAGCGATGCAGATGGCGGGCGCGTCATGCCGGTCCACTCCGGAAATTTCCTGCCTCGGAAGCGGGCAGGGGGTGACAGCAGTTCATTTGATGTTCAATCATCCTTGTTAAAGCGAGCGATGGACGAATAGTATCTTTTCGTCCAGCGGGCATGGACGCGGGAGCCACAGGTGAACGGAATATTCGGTCAGGACGCCATAGGAGCAGTGGCAGCGCTGTGCTGACGGCGGCATTCCTGTGGTTTGTGGCCGCCGCGCCGGCGGCGGAGGTGGCGGTGCCCGTTGCGGCTCCCGAGACATTGGTGGCAATTTCCGCGCCGACGCCCGAACAGGCTTCATCCTTCTGGCAGGTGGTGATCGAGCAGCAACTGATCATCCGCGTGCCGGCCCAGCGTTCGCAGCTGAACAATTTTGCTGCCGGTCCGTCAATGTCCAAACGCGCCACCGAACTGCCGATCGTCTGGAAAGAGAAAAAGGCTCCCAAATGCGTTGCCATGCGCAATATACTGGGGATGCAGGCGGTCCAGCGGGACAGCATCGATATCATTACCCGGCAAAAACAGCGGCTGCGCGCGCAGCTCAACCGCGGTTGCCGCGCGCTCGATTTTTACGCCGGCTTCTACATGCAGGGCAGCAAGGACGGAAAGCTGTGCGAGGATCGTGACCAGATCCACGCCCGGACCGGCGCAAAATGCGAGATCGACAAGTTCCGGCTGATGGTTCCTGTCCCCGAAGACGATTAATCGCGTTTATCGCGGCCTTTCCTTGACTTTTCCTCGCCATTTGACCAATGGCCGCGGCAACGTCCGCCTGTGTGGGAGGCAGGGCGCCAACTCTTTTTCCGGACATGATGATCTTATGAAATTTGCCGACATCGGCCTTTCCGACGAACTTTTACGCGCCATCGACGAGTCGGGGTATGACGAAGCGACCCCGATCCAGGCGGGCGTCATCCCATCGGTCCTGATGATGCGCGACATTATTGGCATCGCCCAGACGGGTACGGGCAAGACCGCCTCCTTCGTGTTGCCGATGATCGACATCCTCGCGCACGGCCGCGCCCGCGCCCTGATGCCGCGCTCGCTGATCCTCGCGCCGACGCGCGAACTTGCGGCGCAGGTCGCTGAAAATTTTGAAAAATACGGCAAGTATCACAAGCTTTCGATGGCGCTGCTGATCGGCGGCGTCCAGATGGGCGATCAGGTCAAGGCGCTCGAAAAGGGTGTCGACGTGCTGATCGCGACGCCGGGCCGCCTGATGGACCTGTTCGAACGCGGCAAGATTTTGCTGACCGGCTGCAACCTGCTCGTCATCGACGAAGCCGACCGGATGCTCGATATGGGTTTCATCCCCGACATCGAGAATATCTGCACCAAGCTTCCCGCGACTCGGCAGACCTTGTTGTTCTCCGCAACAATGCCGGCGCCGATCAAGCGGCTGGCAGACAAGTTCCTTTCGAACCCGAAGACGATCGAAGTCGCGCGTCCGGCGAGCCGGAATGAGAATATCGAACAGTTTCTGGTCAAGACGTCGGAACGCAGCAAGCGCGACACGCTTCGCAGCCTGATCGAAGCGGAAGATATCCACACCGCGATCATCTTCTGCAATCGCAAGACCACAGTGCGCGAACTCGCTAAATCGCTGCAACGCTATGGCTACAAGGCCGGCGAGATCCAAGGCGACATGGACCAGTCGAGCCGCACCGCCGAGCTTGATCGGTTCAAGGCCGGTACGATCAACATATTGGTCGCGTCGGACGTTGCTGCGCGCGGGCTCGACGTGAAGGGTGTCAGCCACGTCTTCAATTTTGACGCGCCCTGGCATCCGGACGATTATGTTCACCGCATCGGCCGTACCGGACGCGCGGGCGCGCAAGGGCGCGCTTTCACGCTGGTCACCCCGTCGGATGATGAGGCGATCGACAATATCCAGAAACTGACCGGCTACAAGATTCCGGTTCATGGCGGCGCCGCGCCGACAGGTGATGTCGCCAAGGCTGAGCATGATGCGGAAGAAGGCGAGCCGCGGCGCGGACGTTCGGCGCGCGGTGGACGCGGCAAAGCTGCTGCGAAGCCCGAAACGGCGCCGACGCGACCGGCGCCTGCCGCCGAAGCGCAACCCGCGAAGCCGCGCGAAGACCGCAAGCCGCGCGGCGATCGCAAACCAGCCCCTTCGCCGCGCCGCGACGATCTGGATGGTCCCGACGATGGCTGGAACGGCCCGATGCCGGGCTTTCTGTCGGTCGGTTTCGACACCTGACGCAAAGAGGGAATTGCCTGGTCAGATTCTGACCAGCATCTTTCCCATATTGCTGCCGGAGAACAGGCCGAGGAAGGCCTCGGGCGTCGATGCCAACCCATCGTGCAAGGTTTCGCGGATCGTCACCGCTCCGCTAGCGATCAGGCCGCCCATGTCGGCATAGAATTCCTCCATGCAGTCGATGAACTGGTCGGTGTAAATGAAGCCTTCCATGCGGATTCGCGCCGGGATCGTCCGGATGATATATTTCATCTCCTGCGGTTTCGCATCGTTGTAGACGTCGATCATTCCGCATATCGCGAAGCGCGCGAAATCATTTGCCGTCGCGAAGGCCGCGTCGAGATGTTCGCCGCCGACATTGTCGAAGTAAACGTCGATACCCGGCTTGCCGAGGCGTTCGAGCGCGGCGGCGAGTTGGGGAAGAACCGGGCCAGCTTTGTAATCGATCGATGCATCGGCACCAAGATCGAGAACCCACGCGCATTTGTCCGCGCCGCCCGCAGAGCCGATCACCGTCATTTCGCGGGCCTTGGCGATTTGCACGACGGCCGAACCGACCGCGCCAGCCGCCGCCGACACGAAGATGGTGTCGCCGGGTTTGGCTGCCGCGACGCGAAGCAGGCCGATCCATGCGGTCCCGCCGGTGAGCCCCATATTGTGCAGGAAGGTTTGCGGGGTCAGGCCCGCAGCCAGCATCTCCGCGGGCAGCTTGTTCGGCATCATGTCGAGGCCGATGACACCGCCGTCTCGCCAGCCGCCCATATGGAGGATCAGGTCGCCCGGAGCGAAGCCCTCCAACGTGCTTTCGAGGACCTCGCCGATCGCTCCGCCGGTCATCGGCTGGCCGATCTGAAAGCTGGCGGCATAGCTTTTGGCGTCGTTCATTCGCCCGCGCATATACGGATCGACCGAGAGCCAGAGATTACGGACGCGGAGCTGGTCCTTTTCAAGCGGCCCGTCGGGTAGGTCGCGCAATGCGAAATTGTCGATCGTTGGCAGCCCCTGCGGACGACTGATCAAATGCCATGCCTTGGCCATCGGAATCCCCATTCCCAATTTCGTAGGCAGCGGCGGCAATCGTCAGAAAAACCGTTGCCACCGCCAATCAGCGTCGTTAAGACCCTGCCCGTCACGGGGCCGTAGCTCAGATGGGAGAGCGCTGCAATCGCACTGCAGAGGTCAGGGGTTCGATTCCCCTCGGCTCCACCAGCGACCCTTTCAGCACATCACCCCGCAAAATCGCGTATCATATTCTTCGCGATGACGAGCTGCTGGATCTGCGTCGTGCCTTCGTAAATGCGGTAAATGCGGCAGTCGCGATAGAAGCGCTCGGCCAGATATTCCTTGAGGTAGCCCGCGCCGCCATGGATCTGCACGACACGATCGGCGACGCGCCCGCACATTTCACTGGCGAACATTTTTGTCGCGGCGGCCTCGACGAGGATTTTTTCGCCGCGGTCGGCGCGGGCGCAGGCGTCGGCGAGCATGCATTCGGCAGCGTAGATTTCGGCCTTGCTGTCGGCAAGCATTGCTTGGATCAGCTGGAAATTGGCGATGGGCTCTCCGAATGCCTTGCGCTCCATCGCATATTTCAGACCGGCGTCGAGCATGCGCTTTGCATAGCCGACGCTGGCCGCGGCGACCGAAAGGCGGCCGTTGTCGAGGCTCTGCATCGCAGCGCGGAAGCCGATGCCTTCCTCGCCGCCGAGCAACGCATCACCGTCGACATGCACATCCTCCAGGATCACGTCGGCAATCTGCGAGCCCGCCTGACCCATCTTGCCGTCGGGCTTGCCGATCGACACACCCGGTGCGTCGCGCGGGACCATGAAGGCACTGACATGCGCGTTTTTGGGTAGCGCCTCGGCATTGGTGCGCGCCATTACCAGGATCACGTCGGCGAAGGGGGCGTTGGTGATATAGCGTTTCGTACCGTTCAGCACATAGCCGTTGCCGTCGCGGACCGCGCGCGTCTTCATCGCCGCGCTGTCCGATCCGCTGTCGGGTTCGGTCAGGCCGAATGCGGCGATCTCGCCGGCCGCCAGCTTGGGCAGCCAATGTCCCTTCTGTTGCTCGGTCCCGAACCCGACGAGCGATTTGCACACCATGCCGATGTTGATCGAGATGATCGATCGATAGGCGGGCGAGGCATAGGCGATCTCGCGGATGAAGCCGACATATTGGCTGACGTTCATGCCCGCGCCGCCATATTCCTCGGGCATCGTGACGCCGAACAGGCCCATGTCGCGCATTTCCGCAAGGATATCGTCGGGAACGCGGCCGAGTTCCTCAAGCTGATCTTCCGCCGGGATCAGCCGTTCGCGGACATAGCGCTGCAGCTGTTCGATGAAGGCTTCATAGATATCGGCGTCCATTCCGGGGTTGCTCATTATCTTCCTGTCCCTTGTTTATTGTTCGGCGTAGGTGTCGATCGCGGAGAAGATGCGCGTGAGTTGCGCGCGTTCGTCGGCGTCGATGTCGGGGCGCCAGATTTCGAACAGCAGGATCGTGCGGTCGTCGGCGCCGCGGTTCCATGCCTCATGTTCGAAACTGTCGTCGAAGATCAGCATTTCACCCTCGCGCCACGCGCGTGTCTCGGCGCCGACGCGAATAGCGCAGCCGTCGGGAACGATCAGCGGCAGATGGCAGATCAGGCGGGTGTTGAGCATGCCGTGATGCGGCTGGATGTGGGTGCCGGGGGCCAGGCGCGAGAAGAGCGCGATCGGGGCGCGGCCCGGGATCACCGGCTGCGACGCCAGTTCAAGCGCAGCGAGGGTGCCGGGGCAGAGTTCGTCCATGCCGTCTGCGATCATCCCGTCCTTCCACAGCCACGCGGCACCCCAGTCGGGCTTGTCGAGCAGCGGGTTGTTGGGTGGCGGACGGTCGGGGCTGGCGGTGACATAGGGGCCGAAACGGTCGGACGCATTGGTGATCAATACTGCCAGTTCGGTGCGTATAGCGTCGGTCGCGGCCTCGACAGCCTCGACCCAATCGAAGTCGGCACGGTCGAAGAAGGGCCGCTGCGCGAGACCGGGGAAATAGAACATGCTCGGTTGCTGCAGATAGAGCGGCTGTTCGCCCGCGAGCATTCGTAGCGCCGCGGCGACGCGCGGCGTTGCGGTGCCTGCGTCGATCCCGGCGCCGCGAAGCTGGCCGAGAAGATGATCGGCAAAGGCGCGGTCGGTTTCGGCAAGGAATTGCTCGGCCCGCCGGAGGCCGGGATGAAGGGCAGGGGGAACACTGCGGGCCTGTGCTGCTGTGCCGAGTGCCAGCCGGTAGAAGCTCCCCGCCGCGCGGTCATCGTCGAGGCGGCGCTTGAGTTCCGCCATCGCAAGCAGGGCGGCGATATCGCCGCGATCGGCGCGGATCGCGTCATCGAGCGCCATGGTTTCCGCCGCAATGTCGCCGCGGCGATGGGCGTCGCGGGCCCGTTCCAGCCATGTCGTCTGCTGCGTCATGGCTCTTGCCATAACGCAGCACCGGACCTTTGCAAGCGACGCCCAGCCCTCGTCAGGCTGCTGGCGGTATTCCGGCGTCACCGGCATTCGCCTCGACCCGCATCTGTCGGCGGACGGCGACCATGAAGCGGCTGCGCCAGAAAGCGACGATCAGGCCGAGAAGAACCGCCCATGGCAGCAAAGCGGCGCCGAGCGTCAGGACAAAACTGAGTGCGGTGCTGCCGCTGCGCATCAGTGTCTCGCCGGCGCTGGCCAAGGGATTTTCATGGCCGATGCGGGGAAGGCCGCCGTCGCTGGCGTAATTGAAGGCGACGCCGGTCCAGGCGATGCGCGCTTCGCCGCTGCGGCGGGTCTGCCGTTCGTTGCCGATCTCACCGCGCAGCTGACTGATCTGCGCCAGCAATTCGGTGCGCTCACGCTTGTCGAGGCCGCCCGATTTCAGCCGCTCTTCCAGCCTGACGATTTCGGCTTCTGAACCTGCGCTGCGCTGCTGCGATGTGAGGATTTCGGTGCCGACATCTTCGCCTGCGACGCTGGCGTCGGCCAGCACGCCCTCGGCCTTTTCGACGCTGGCGATCGCATTGGCGCCGAACTTGCGCGCGATGCCGGGGTCGAGCTTGAACTGGGTCTGCGCCTCGACGAGCTTTTCGTCGGTCAGCTGATAACGGACATCGACGATCCGGCAGCGCTGGATGCCCAGCGTTTCGCAAGCGGCGGCATGCTCTTCCTGCACTTTGGCAATCCGGTCGTCGGCGAGGCGGAAGCTATAGGCATAGTCGAAGGCGACGCCGGGTGCGGCTTCGATGCCGATCCGGGGCGCGGCCGCGGCGTCGGCGGCTTCTTCGGTAACGGCTCCGGATTCGCTATTGATGGGGTTTGAAACGCTCGCATTTTCGGCCGACTTTTCCGAGCAGCCGATCAGGGCGAGCGTCATCGCGCCCGCTAAGAGCTTATTTCGCATGCAGATTCTCCCAAAATGCGACTCGTTGGCCGCAAGGGAGGGCATATCATAACCAATACAGTTGACAATAAAAATCAGGCGAGCTTGACGAAGCTGTCCAATACCCTCTTGCTGCCCGCCTGTTCGAACTCGACTTCGAGCTTGTTGCCGTCGATGTCGGTAATGTCGCCGTAACCGAATTTTTCGTGGAACACGCGCATCCCGATCGCAAGGTCCGCGCGCGCCTTGGCGCCGACCGAGGCGGCAGGGCCGCGTTCCGATGGGGCCGGGGCGCGGGTGATCGTCGACGATTGTGCCTTCGCGCGCTGCCACGCCGGGCCGCGCGTCATCGTGCGCGCGGGTTGGCGCTCAGCGACATGCGCGAAGGGATCGCCCTGCGCCGACCAGTTGGCGCGCCAGAGGCTCTGGCCACCGCCGAAGCTGTTTTCGCTATCGACATGCTCGGGCGGGATTTCGGCGATGAAGCGGCTAGGGATGCTGCTGACCCATTGGCCATAGATGCGCCGGTTGGCGGCGTGATAGATGCTCGCGCGCTGGCGGGCGCGCGTGATCGCAACATAGGCAAGGCGGCGCTCTTCTTCGAGGCTCTGCGTCCCGCCTTCGTCCATCGAGCGCTGTGATGGGAAGACGCCATCCTCCCAGCCGGCGAGGAAGACATGATCGAATTCGAGCCCTTTCGCGGCGTGGATCGTCATGATCGTGACGGTCTCGGTCGTATCGTTATTGTCGCGGTCCATGACGAGGCTGACATGCTCAAGGAACGCCTCGAGTGATTCATATTCCTCCATCGCGCGGACAAGTTCGGAGAGATTTTCCAGGCGGCCCGCGGCCTCGACGCTGCGGTCCGCCTGCAGCATCGCGGTATAGCCCGACTCGTCAAGAATGAGCTGCGTCAGTTCGGGGTGCGACAGCTCGTTGGCCTTTGCCTGCCAATTGCGCATCTGGGCAATGAAGTTCGCGAGCTGGCGGCGTGCCTGCGGGGTCAGTTCGTCGGTTTCGGTGATGCGCGAAGCGGCATGGAGGAGCGGCGCGCGCTCGGCCCTTGCGAACTGGTGGATGCGCGCGAGCGCCTTGTCGCCGAGCCCGCGTTTCGGCGTGTTGACGATGCGTTCGAAGGCGAGATCGTCGGCTGCCGACTGGACGAGGCGCAGATAGGCGAGTGCGTCGCGGATTTCGGCGCGTTCGTAGAAACGGAAGCCGCCAACGATGCGATAGGGCATGCCGATCGCGATGAAGCGGTCTTCGAACTCGCGCGTCTGGAACTGGGCGCGAACGAGGATCGCGGCGCGGTCGAGCGACACGCGCTGACGCTGAAGGCTTTCGAGTTCCTCGCCGATGCGCCGGGCTTCCTCGGGACCGTCCCACACGCCGACGACACGCAGCTTGTCACCCGGTTCGAGATCGGTCCACAGCGTCTTGCCAAGGCGGCCCGAATTCTGCGCGATCAGTGCCGAGGCGGCGGCGAGGATCTGCGGCGTCGAGCGATAATTTTGTTCGAGGCGGATCACGGTCGCGCCGGGGAAGTCCTTTTCGAAGCGCAGGATGTTCGCAACCTCGGCGCCGCGCCACGAATAGATCGACTGATCGTCGTCGCCGACGCAGCAGATATTTTTGCGTTGCTGCGCGAGCAGGCGGAGCCAGAGATATTGGCTGGCGTTGGTGTCCTGATATTCGTCGACGAGGATATATTTGAAGCGATCCTGATATTGCGCGAGCACGTCGCGGTGCGTCTTCAGGATCACCAGCATATGAAGCAGCAGGTCGCCGAAATCGCAGGCGTTGAGCGTCTTCAGTCGCGCCTGATAGAGCGCGTAAAAATGCTGGCCCTTGCCGTCGGCATAGGATTCCTTGTCGGCGGCGTCGAGGTCGGCGGGGACGAGGCCGCGGTTCTTCCACTTGTCGATCAGTCCCGCGAGCTGGCGCGCCGGCCAGCGTTTTTCATCGAGTCCTTCGGCCTGGATCAGCTGTTTGAGGACGCGCAGCTGATCGTCGGTATCGAGAATGGTGAAATTGCTTTGCAGCCCGACGAGTTCGGCATGGCGGCGGAGCATCTTGGCGGCGATGCTGTGAAAGGTGCCCAGCCATGGCATGCCCTCAACGACGTCGCCGACCATCCGGCCGATACGCTCGCGCATCTCGCGGGCCGCCTTGTTGGTGAAGGTGACCGCGAGAATTTCGGACGGCCAGGCGCGGCGCGTCGCCATGATATGCGCGAGGCGCGCGGTCAGCGCAGCGGTCTTGCCGGTTCCGGCACCCGCTAGCATCAGCACGGGGCCTTCGGTGGTGAGCACAGCCTGCCGCTGCGGGCCGTTCAATCCTTGCAGATAAGGCGGGTCCGAGGGGTTTGGCGAGGACAGGTCGGGCAGGGAGGCTGGGGTATCGTTCACGCGCGAACGATTAGGGAACAGCGAGCAGGCTGTCCAGTGCGGTGAGGCGGTCCGAGGGCGTGGCTCCGCTGCGTTCCAATTCGTCGAGCGTGGCGAGCGCCATGGCGCGATAGGCGGGCAGAAGGTCGGGGCTGTGGGCCTTGAGCGTGTCGAGGTGGCCGCCGATCGTCTGGACGTCGCCGCGCAGCAGCGGGCCGGACAATCCTGCGAAGCCTTGATCGAGACTGTTTTCGAGCGCGGCGCGAACGAGCGGCGCAAGCAGCGCCGAGGGATCGTCGACTCCCGCGTCGCGCAGCGTGTTCGCGGCTCCGGCGATGAGCGTGACGAGATGGTTCGACGCGTGACAGAGTGCAGCGTGATAGAGCGAGCGGCGATCTTCCGCGATCTCGACCGCGACGCCGCCGAGCAGGGCGACGATCCGTTCGGCTTGCCCGGTCGCTTCTGCCGTCGATCCCGTGACGGCAAAGCGGGCTCGGGCCATCCGCCGCGCTTCGGACTGCGGATCGCCGGTGAAGGTCATGGCGGGATGGATTGCAGCGGTCAGCGCACCTGCGGCGCGTAGCGGCTCGAGGATCGCGGCGCCGCTGCGTCCACTGACATGAAACACCATGGGCGCGGAATCGCGGGGCAACAGCCGCGCCAAATCGGCCGCAACCTGTTCGAGTGCGTCGTCGGACACCGCGATCGCGACGACGTCGCACATGCACATCAATGCCTCGGCGTGCGCCGCGACGGCTGTGGCTCCGATCCGGGCAGCGGCGGCGCGGGCATGCTCGGCGGTTCGGCTCCACAACATGGGCGGAGCAGCCGCGTGCGGAGCGAAGGCGAGAGCCAGCGCCGACGCGACGCGGCCTGCGCCGACGATACCGATCTGACGAAAGCGGGAAATGTGCATGCATCGGCTTTACGCTGTGGATGCCGTTTCGCCAATTGCGGCCAGCGGCGCCGAGAGGACTTTCGCTTACCATTTCGCGCATCTAGGGTCGGGGCATGCGGGAACATCAGATCTTCCGATTGGCCGGCGCTGCATTTGCGGTCCTGGCCCTTTCAGCTTGCGCCGGAGGAAATTTCCGGCCCGTAGCGGATGCGCCGGTGCGTATCGGCCCAGCCTATACGATCCGCGGCACGACCTATGTCCCCGCTGCCGCGCCCGCCTATGATGCGGTGGGTTATGCCAGCTGGTACGGCAGCGAATCTGGCAATCGCACCGCAAATGGCGAGCAGTTCCGGCCTGGCTGGATCACCGCTGCGCATACGACACTGCCGCTGCCAACCTATGTCGAGGTCACCGCGCTCGACACCGGGCGGCGGATCATCGTGTGTGTGAACGATCGCGGGCCGTTCGCGCTCGGCCGGGTCATCGACCTGTCGCGCGGTGCGGCGGAAGAACTGGGGATGAAGGCGCAGGGGCATGCGCCGGTTCGCGTGCGACGCATCGAACCCTCGGACAGGGACCGCGAACGGCTGCGCAAGGGTAAGGCGGCCGCATCGCTGGCTCCTGTGCCCGAACGCGAACTGCAACGACTGCGCGCGCAATTGCCGGCGCGGGCACGTTGATCGCGATCATTGGTGCAGAAGGATGCGGCTAGGCGAGCCTGAGCAGCGTCAGCTTCGCTTTGCCCACCTTGCGATCGGTATCGATTTCGAAGCCTGCCACCTCGACCGCTTCATTGTGGGCGGTCTCGATCGATATCCAGCTATCGGGACCGATCCAGCCAAGCCGGTTGAGCTTGTCGAGCGCGACGCTGCCCGCGCCGGTGTCGTAGGGCGCGTCGAGCATCAGCAGATCGTAGGTGCGTCTGGCGGGGCCGAGGCTCATCACCGATCCGGCACGGACGTCGGCGCGTGCGGTGGCATCCAGCGCGCCCAGATTCTTGCGCAGCACGTCGAGTGCGTCGCGATCCTGTTCGGCGAACAGGCATTGTTCTGCCCCGCGCGACAGTGCCTCGATCCCGAGCGCGCCCGATCCGGCGAAGAGGTCGGCGACGACCAGCCCTTCGAAGCTGCCGACGCGACTCGTCAGCATCGAGAACAGCGTTTCGCGCGTGCGGTCCGCAGTCGGACGCGTCGCGTCATTCCTGGGCGCGAGCAGCTTTCGGCCGCGCCATTCGCCGGCGATCACGCGCATCAGCCGAGGTGCCGCCGAAATTTGAACAATTCGTCGCGCGGCACGACATCGACCGAACCGAGCGGCATGCCGCCGAGTTCGAATGCGCCGTAGCGGGTGCGGATCAGGCGGCTGACCTGCAGCCCGAAATGTTCGAGCACCTTGCGGACTTCGCGGTTCTTGCCCTCGGTCAGCGTCATTTCGACCCACTGGTTGCGGCCCGTGCGGCGTTCGAGGTTGGCGTCGATCTTGCCGTAACGGACGCCGTCGATCTCGATCCCCATCGCGAGTTCCTCCAGCTGTGCCTGGCTGATGTCGCCGAAGGCACGGGCGCGATAGGTGCGCTCGACCCCGCTGGCGGGGAGTTCGAGCTGGCGCTTGAATTCGCCGTCGTTGGTGAGCAGCAGCAGCCCCTCGGTATTATAATCGAGGCGGCCGACAGGCATCAGGCGCGGCAGATCCTTGGGAAGCAGGTCATATATCGTCTTGCGCCCCTTGGGATCGCGCGCCGCGGTGATGCAGCCCGCGGGCTTGTTAAAGCGATAAAGCCGTGTCGAGACGGGTTTGGCGACGGGGTTGCCGTCGACCGTCAAGCCTTCGAGCGACGTAAGCAAAGGTGCGGGATGGACGATGACCTGGCCATTCAGCGCGATGCGGCCTTCCTCGACCATGCGCTCGACGTCGCGGCGCGAGCCGACGCCGGCGCGCGCGAGCAGCTTCGCGATCCGCTGCGGCCCATCCTCGCGTTCGTCCTCGGCGGGTTTGCTTTTGAGGGCGGTTGCGGCGCCGCGCGCGGCACGGCGGCCACGCGGACCATCTTGGGGGGCGTCGCGATCGCCGGAGGCTTTCGGCGCCGAGCGGGTCGCGGGGCGGGGTGGGCGGCGTGTGTTCATGGGAACGGATGCGACTTTCTTGTCGTTATTTGGGAAAATAGTGTTGCGTTGTGATCACGCTCATAGCCGGAAAAGACCCGCTTCGTCGATGGCAAGCAGAAGCAATCTTGCACAGCGGCGCGGAGCGAGTCATGGCGATGTCAAAGGGAGTCATGATGCTCTTCGCCCACCGTCCCACCTGTATAAAGCGATTGCTGATCATCGAGGACGATCCGCTGACCGCGTTCGACAATGAGCACACGCTGAAACTCGGCGGGTACGACATCGTCGCGACGGTCGATTCGGGCGAGGCGGCGGTGGCGATCATGGCTGCAGAGCCGATCGACGCGGTCGTTCTCGACCTCGGCCTTGCTGGGCACATGACCGGCCGCGAAGTCGCCCGGCTGGCGCGCGATCGCGGTATCGCTGTGCTGCTGGTAACGGGACAATGCCCCGCCGACGCCGAGGACATTGCCATCGCCTGCCTGGGCAAGCCGCACAGCGCGTCGGCGCTGGTGTCGGCGCTGAAGGCGGTCGAGTCGATGACGTGCAAGAATCAGGCGCCGCGCAAGGTCAGCGGCCTCACGACCTTCTGGCGCCCCGCTGCCGCCTGACCTGTAACCCCCCGCCGCTTTCGCGCGAACAATTCGGCGGGGATTGCAGGACAGGACTATGATGCGGAATTTCATACTCGTTGGCGCGATGCTTGTCGCAGCCTCAGGCCTCTCGCGCACCATCGATTTGATTAAGCGCCCTGCCGCCGCAGCACCGAAAGTCGGGAAGCCCGCGCCGGCCGCAGGGCAGGCCGTGCTTGTCGAACTGTTCACCAGTCAGGGATGTTCATCCTGTCCACCAGCTGATGAACTGCTCGCGCGGCTTGACAAGGAGGGCGCGGTGGTCGCGCTGAGCCGGCCAGTGACCTATTGGGATCGACTTGGCTGGAAGGACACGCTGGCGCGCGCGGCGAACGACGACCTGCAACGCCGCTATGCCGCGCGCGGCTTGCCCGGCAGTGGAGTTTTTACGCCCGAAGTGGTTGTTCAGGGAACCAGCGCCGCAGTCGGTTCGGACGAACGTGCGCTGCGCAAGTTGATCGCATCTGCGCGCGGCACCAACCCTGTGATATTGACGCAGGCGGCCGGCCGTGTGGCCGCCTCACGGGCGGTGCCAGGTACGGAATTACGCTTCATCGCGGTGGCGAGCAACCATGCCGTCAAAATCGGACGCGGGGAAAATAGCGGGCGCGATATCGGCTATACCAATGTCGTACTGAACGAATCGGCGGTTGCATGCCCGCAATCGACCGCGTGCAGTGCCGCCGTGCCCGCGGTGATCGCCGGACAAAAAGGTGCCGACCGCTGGGTGGCAGTTTTGCAGAGCAAGGCCGCCGGACGGGTGCAGGCCGTGCGCTGGATCGGCCGACCCGGCAAATAGCTGCTTCCAATTTGGAACCAAGCCTTTAGGCCCGTCGCATAACAACGCGTCCGCCGAACGGACGCGCGGGGAGCGACGGCATGTCAGTTGATCTGATTCGGTTTATCATATTCGTTGCGATCCTGGGCGGATTGGCGATCGTCGCGCTGTCGATTCCGGCGTTTCGGCCGTATCTGCGCAAGAATCCGATGATTACCTTCCTGCTTGGGATCTCGAGCGGGTTCCCGCTGACACTGCTGATCGCGACAATGACCTTCTGGCTCGCCAAGGTCGGGATCGACACCGCGACGATCGGCTTCGCGGTCGCGCTGGGCATTCCCTATACATTGAAGTTCCTGTGGGCGCCGCTGGTCGACAAGCTGCCGCTGCCGTTCCTGACCAAGGCATTCGGGCAAAGGCGCGGGTGGTTGTTCTTCATCCAGGCGTTGCTTTTCGCCTCGATCTGGCAACTCGGTTCCAGCGACCCGAAGCCCGGCGACATCGGCCTGTTCGCGGTATGGGCGCTGATCACGGCCTTTCTGTCGGCGACGCAGGACATCGTCATTGACGCCTATCGCATCGAAATCCTCGAAGAAGATGAGTTTGCCCACGGTACCGCGACCAACCAGTTCGGCTATCGCACGGGCAATCTGATCGCGGGTGCCGGCACGATCTATTTCGCGTCGAACGAAGGGCTGGGGCTGGGCTGGGCAACCGCTTATGGCCTAACCGCCTTTTGCATCATTCCCGCGATCCTTGGTGCGTTATGGGCCGGGCCGGGGAAGTTCGTCGACCGGTTCGAGCATGCGTCGGGGATGAAAGCGGGTCAGTGGCTAACCGAGGCAGTCGTCAACCCGTTCCGTGAGTTCCTGACCCGGCACGGCGCCTTCCTGATCCTCGGCTTCGTGCTGGTCTACAAGGTCGGCGATGCGATGGGGCAGACGATGCTGGGTCCGATGATCGTCGACCTTGGCTTTCCCGACCTCGATTATATCTCGGCAAACAAGCTGTGGGGCTTTGGCGCGCTGATTGTCGGATCGGCACTCGGCGCGCCCTTCCTGCTGTGGCTCGGCATGGGCCGCGCTCTGCTCATCTCGGGCTTCATGATGATGTTCTCGAACGTCATGTTCATGATCCTTGCGGCGACAGGCAATAATTACTGGATGCTCGTCGCGGCGATCGTCACCGAAAATCTGACGAGCGGCATCGGATTGACGGTGTTCGCGACCTATCTCTCGGGCCTGTCGAGCATCGCCTATACCGCAACCCAGTTCGCCTTGCTGTCATCCTTTGCAGGCGTAGGGCGAACCTTCATGGCAGGCCCCGCCGGCATCGTAGCGGAGAAGCTGGGCTGGGTGGGCTTCTGGGGCTTCACCGTCGCCGCAGCGATCCCGGGCATGCTGCTGCTCTGGGTTTTGTGGAGCAAGGGCTATGTGGTGGCGAGCATTCGTCAGACCGGCGTAATAGATGACCGGCAGCTCAAGCAGCCGGTTGGTGCATGGCGGATCGTCGGATTTGGTCTGATCGTTGCGGGGCTGGTCGGCGTGCTGATGTATCAGCAGCTCGAACTTGGCATGCCTATCCTCGTCGCTTCGCTTGTTGCATTCGTCGCTGGCATGTTGCTGGCTCGGAAAGGCAAGGCATCAGCGGTGGCCTAGCCGATGCCCTTCTCCTCACCTTCATTGCGGCACGCTGGTCGAGTTGGCTAGGTCGGCCACTCGTCGTTGAGATCGAGCACGACGCCGGCGAGATAAAGCGAGCCGCAGATCAGGACATCGGCTGGAGTGCGGTTGCCGGCAATATAACCTAGTGCCGCGGTGACGTCGTCGCACGGCTGCGCGTCGATGATTCCGAGATCGCTCTGGACCCAGTGGCAAAGATCCTCGGGGTCATGATGTTCGTGGCCGGGGATCGGCACCGCCTGGAACGAGGCGATGTGGTCGGCGAACGGCCGTAAGAACCCCGTCGCGTCCTTGTTCTTCAACAGGCCGCAGATGAGGTGGAGCGGTGGCCTCGCGTCAAGCGCCTTGGCAAGCGCGGCGCCGGCATCGGGATTATGTCCGCCGTCGAGCCAGATTTCAGATCCATCGGGCAGCAGCCCGGTCAGCGGTCCGTCGCCGAGCCGCTGCATCCGGCCCGGCCAGAAAGCATCGGCGACGCCGCGCGCGATTTCCCTGTCGCTCGGCTGCGGATCGGGCGCGAGGCGGAGCATGGCGATGGCGAGCCCGGCGTTGCGCGTCTGATGCGCGCCGGTCATGCGAGGGCGCAACGGCTCCGCGATCGAACCGAGCTTCGAAGTCCAGCGGAACGTGTCGCCCTCTGGCTCGACCGTCCAGCCTTCGCCTTGTGGAAAGAGCGTCGTGCCGACCTCGGCGACCTTGGCGGCGATGGTTTCGCGAATGTGGAGCGGATAGGCGAGGGTCGCAACCGGTGTGCCGACCTTGATGATCCCGGCTTTTTCCCACGCGATGCGCGTTGCCGGGTCGTGGGGCGTCCCGGCTTCGGGCGCGAGCAGGAAGGCTTCGTGATCGATGCCGAGCGAGGCGATGCCGCAAACCGCCGGCGGCGGGATGATGTTGGTCGCGTCGAGGCGACCGCCGAGACCGACCTCGATAATGCAATCGTCGGCGGGGATGCGCGCGAAGGCGAGGAAGGCGGCGGCGGTGGTGACTTCGAAGAAGCTCGCCTGCAAGTCGGCGGCCTCGTCGAGCACTTCTTCGAGGAGGGCGGCGAGCAGCGCGTCGTCGATCAATTGTCCCGCGAGGCGGATGCGTTCGTTGAAGCGGACGAGGTGCGGGCTGGTATAGCTGTGGACCTTCCGCCCCTGCGCCTCGAGGATGGCGCGCAGATAGGCGCAGGTCGATCCCTTGCCATTGGTGCCCGCGACATGAAAGGTGCGCGGGAGCTGGTTTTGTGGATTGCCGAGGCGGGCGCAGAGCTCAGCGATGCGTTCGAGACCGAGGATGTCGCGGCCCGGCGACAGCGCGGCGAGGCGATCGAGCTGCGTCTGGACCGCGGGATCGGACGAGTGGGCGTGGTCGGGCATGGTCGGCGCTCTTATGAGCCCCTCCCCTGCAGGGGAGGGCGGATTGAGTTATGCCGCCTTCTCTGGCGCCAGATAACCGATCAGCCGGCCCAGCGTTTCGGGCAGCTCCTTGCGGTGCACGACCATGTCGATCATCCCGTGATCGAGCAGATATTCGGCGCGCTGGAAGCCTTCGGGCAGCTTTTCGCGGATCGTATTTTCGATCACGCGCTGGCCCGCGAAGCCGATCAATGCTTTGGGTTCGCTGATCTGGATATCGCCGAGCGTCGCATAGCTGGCGGTGACGCCGCCGGTGGTCGGATCGGTGAGCAGGACGATATAGGGAAGCCCGGCGCGGCGCAGGCGGGCGAGCGCCACGGTGGCGCGCGGCATCTGCATCAGTGACAGCGTGCCTTCCTGCATCCGGGCGCCGCCCGCGGCGGTGATCGCGATATAGGGGCAGCCGCGCTTGATCGCCTGCTCGACCCCGGCGACAAAGGCTTCGCCGACGGCGACGCCCATCGATCCGCCCATGAAGGCGAAATCCTGGACGCCGATCACGACGCCCTGGCCCGAAATGCGGCCAAAGGCGTTCTGATAGGCGTCGCGGTCGCCGGTCTGCGCGCGCGCGGCCTTGATACGGTCGACATATTTCTTGGTGTCGCGGAACTTCAGCGGATCCTCGGGCGCCGGGGGCGCCGCGATCATCTCGTGCAGGCCGCCGTCGAACAGCTGCGCGAAGCGTTCCTTCGCGCCGATGCGGTCGTGATGGTCGCAGCGCGGGCAGACGTTGAGATTATCTTCCCATTCCTTGACGAACACCATCTGCTGACACTGGCGGCATTTGTGCCAGAGATTGTCGGCGGTATCGCGCTTGGCGGTAAAGGGCAGGGCGTTGCGAACGCGGTCGAGCCAGCTCATGCGGCGATCTCCTTTGCGCCGTGGATAGCATCGGCGAGTGAGCGGGTGAAGGCCTCGACATGCGGCGCTGCGGCGTCGCCATGCTCGGCAATGATGTCGATAAAGGCCGATCCGACGACGACGCCATCGGCGACGCACGCGATCTGCGCGGCCTGTGCGGGGGTGCGGACGCCGAAGCCGACTGCGACGGGCAGGTCGGTCGCAGCCTTCAGGCGCGCGACGGCTTCGTCGATGCTCGCCTGTGCGGCCTGTTGCTGGCCGGTGATCCCGGCGACCGAGACATAATAGAGAAATCCGCCCGCGCCTTCGAGGACGGCGGGCAGACGCGCGGTGTCGGTGGTCGGGGTGGCGAGGCGGATCAGGTCGACCCCGGCGGCGCGGAGCGCCGGGCCGAGTTCGGGGTCTTCCTCAGCCGGAACGTCGACGCAGATGACGCCATCGACGCCGGCCTTGGCGCATTCGGCGGCGAACCAGTCACCCCCGCGGATCGTCATCGGGTTGGCATAACCCATCAGCACGAGCGGAGTTTCGGGATGGCGGCTGCGGAAGGCGGCAGCGATGGCGAAGATGTCGGCGGTGGTCGTGCCCTTGGCGAGGCTGCGCAGGTTCGCCCGCTGGATCGCGGGGCCATCGGCCATCGGATCGGTGAAGGGCATGCCAAGCTCGATCACATCTGCGCCCCCCGCGACGAGCGCGTCGAGGTTCGCGGCGGTATCGCCATCGCCGCCGGTGATGAAGGCGACGAGCGCGGGATGGGGTTTGGTGAAGGCGGCGGCGAAGCGGGTCATAGCCCCACCCCCAGCGCGTCCGCCACCGTTGCAATATCCTTGTCGCCGCGGCCCGAGCAGTTGACGATGATGATCTTGTCCTTGCTCATTGTTGGCGCGATGCGTTCGGCGGCGGCGATGGCGTGGGCGGACTCCAGCGCGGGAATTATGCCTTCGAGCTTCGTCAGCTTCTGGAAGCTCGCAAGCGCCTCGGCGTCGGTGACGGGTTCGTAACGGACGCGGCCGATATCGTGGAGCCAGCTATGTTCGGGGCCGATGCCCGGATAGTCGAGCCCCGCCGAGATGCTGTGCGCCTCGGTGATCTGTCCGTCTTCGTCCTGAAGCAGATAGGTCTTGTTGCCGTGGAGGATGCCGGGCTTTCCGCCCGCGAGACTCGCGGCATGGTTTTTGTCGAGCCCTTCGCCTGCGGCTTCGACGCCGACGATCTCGACGTCCGTGTCATCGAGGAAGGGATGGAACAGGCCGATAGCATTCGATCCGCCGCCGACGGGGGCGATCAGCATGTCGGGAAGGCGGCCTTCGGCTTCCAAAATCTGTTCGCGCGCTTCGTCGCCGATCACCGACTGGAAATCGCGGACGAGTTCGGGATAGGGATGCGGCCCGGCGACGGTGCCGATGATGTAGAAAGTGTCGTGGACGTTCGCGACCCAGTGGCGCAGCGCTTCGTTCATGGCGTCCTTCAGCGTCTTCGCGCCGCTCTCGACCGCGACGACTTCGGCGCCGAGCAGCTTCATGCGAAACACGTTCGGCTGTTGCCGTGCGACGTCTACCGCGCCCATAAAGATGGTGCAGGGCAGGCCGAACAGCGCCGCGACGGTCGCGGTCGCGACGCCGTGCTGGCCGGCGCCGGTTTCGGCGATGATCTTTGTCTTGCCCATGCGTTTGGCGAGCAGGATCTGGCCGATGCAATTGTTGATCTTGTGCGCGCCGGTGTGATTGAGATCCTCGCGCTTGAGGTAGATTTTCGCGCCGCCGAGATGGTCGGTGAGGCGCTGCGCTAACCACAGCGGGCTGGGGCGGCCGACATAATGTTTAAGCAGATAGTCGAACTCGGCCTTGAACGCGGGATCGGCCTGTGCGGCGCGATAATGGCGTTCGAGGTCGAGGATCAGCGGCATCAGCGTTTCGGCGACGTAGCGGCCACCGAACTGGCCAAAATGGCCGCGCTCGTCAGGTCCGGTACGAAGGCTGTTGGGAAGGGTCGCAGTCATCATGGTTTCCATGGCAAAAGTGGGGCACGCGCTTCGAGATAGTCTCAAGCGATCAGCGCCATCGTTTGCCGATAGCCGCAGGGGAGGCGAGCCGGGTCAACATGCAGCGACCGCTTTAAGGAAAGCGGCGATCTTGTCCACATCCTTGACGCCCGGTGCGCTTTCGACGCCCGAGGACACGTCGACGAGCGGCGCGCCGGTCTCGGCAATCGCTTCGGCGACATTTTCGGGCGTGAGGCCGCCTGCGATCCCCCAGTCCATGCTGTGTCGATGATTTTTAAGCAACGACCAGTCGAAGCGCGTTCCCGTGCCGCCGGGCATCGCGGCGGCGGGCGCGTCGAACAGGATGCGGTCGGCTACGCCCTGATATTTCCGCATCCGCGCGAGCGTGTCGGCGTCCTTGAGACCAACGGCCTTCCAGATCTCCGCTGGGGTCAGCCGCTTCACCATGCCCAGCCATTCGGGCGTTTCGGTTCCGTGGAACTGGATGATGTCCGGGCGGACAGCGGCGAGCGCCTCGCCGGTCAGTTGCTGCGACGCGTTGACGAGCAAGAGCGCGACCTTGACGTTGCGGGCACCAGCGCGTTTTCGCAGCTCGGCTGCGGTCTTGAGTTCGACGTGGCGCGGGCTCGGCTCGTAGTGGACAAGGCCGATATGCGTCGCGCCGTGACGGATGGCGGCGTCGACGGTTTCGGGGGTGGAGAGGCCGCAGATCTTGACGAGGGGGGGCATGGTCATCTTGTCCTGTCGTCATCCCGGCGAACGCCGGGATCTCCACGGTGCAGCATATCGCTACGTCGAGATCCCGGCCTTCGCCGGGATGAGGATGTGTTGGTCTAAAGCGTCGCTTCGATCTCGCGCGCAGCGAGATCGGGGTCGGGCGACTGGCTGATCGGGCGGCCGACGACAAGGATCGAGGCGCCGTCGGCCATGGCTTGCGCCGGGGTGACGACGCGTTTCTGGTCGCCGATCTTGCCGTTCGCGGGGCGGACGCCGGGGACGACGAAATGGCCGCCCGGCCATGCCTTGCGCGCCGCCTTCACTTCCTGCCCCGAGCAGACGATGCCATCGAGGCCCGATTCGCGTGCGAGTGCGGCGAGGCGCACGACCTGGTCGTGCGGACTGCCGACTACGCCGATGTCTTCGAGATCGGGGGCGTCAAGGCTGGTCAGCACGGTCACTGCGATGACCTTTGTGCCGGTGCCCGCGGCTGCCTTCGCCTCTTCGAGCATCGCGCGGCCACCCGCGGCGTGGACGGTCAGGATCGCGGGTTCGAGCGGACGGAGTGCCTGAATGGCCTTCGCGACGGTGTTGGGAATGTCGTGCAGCTTGAGGTCGAGAAAGATCGGCAGACCGATCTTTGCCATTTCATGCACGCCGTGATGGCCATTGGCGCAGAAGAATTCGAGACCGAGCTTCAGCCCGCCGACATGCCGCCGCACCTTCTGCGCCAGCGTCAGCGCAGCGTCGAGGTGCGTCGTGTCGATGGCGAGATAGAGCGGCGAGGTCATGGCTTGTCCGTTGCGAAGAGGTCGGTCGGGGCGGGGGGGATGTCGTTGACGGGTGCCGTGGGGGTCACCTCGACGGGGCGATTGGCCAGCGCGCGCAGGTCGGCAGCCTGCCGCTCGCTGGCGTCGAGGCGGCGCTTCATCGACCAACGCGTCGTGCGCAGCGCGATCCACATCGGCACGCTGCCGATCAGGAAGGCCGCGAGGATCACAACAGGGAGCTTGGTTTCCGCCTCCCAGCCCGGCCATATGGTCACCGTTACAACCTGCCAGTTCGCCATCGCGAAAATGACGAGAACGGCGGTCAACAAGACCCAGATGATCGTTCGCAGGATTCCCACTTCGTCTTGCTCCTCTGTCGGTCTGACGCCGACCCTATGACAGATTGCCGCGCGATTCCAGTCCGGGCCTATGCCGCGCCGAACACACGGCCGAAAATCGTATCGACATGCTTCAGATGATAGCCAAGGTCGAACAGCGCGGTCAGCTCGTCGGCGGACAGCTTCGCCGTGACGTCGCTATCGCTCTTGAGCAGTTCGAGCAGCGAAAGCTGGCCGTCCGATTCCCATACCTTCATCGCGTTACGCTGGACGAGGACATAGCTTTCCTCGCGGCTGGCGCCCGCTTGCGTCAGCGCGAGCAGCACGCGCTGCGAATGGACGAGCCCGCCCATGCGGTCGAGATTCTTCTGCATGCGCGCGGGATAGACGAGCAGCTTGTCGACGACCCCGGTCAGGCGTCCGAGCGCGAAGTCGAGCGTGATCGTCGCATCGGGGCCGATGAAGCGTTCGACCGACGAGTGGCTGATGTCGCGCTCGTGCCACAGCGCGACATTCTCCATCGCGGGGATCGTGGCACTGCGGACCATGCGCGCGAGGCCGGTCAGATTTTCGGTCAGGATCGGGTTGCGCTTGTGGGGCATCGCCGACGAGCCCTTTTGACCCGGCGAAAAATATTCCTCGGCCTCGAGCACTTCGGTGCGCTGGAGGTGGCGGACTTCGACCGAGAGGCGTTCGATCGACGAGGCAATGACGCCGAGCACAGCAAAGAACATCGCGTGGCGGTCGCGCGGAATGACCTGCGTCGAGACGGGCTCGATCGCAAGGCCGAGCTTGGCGGCGACATGCGCTTCGACGCGCGGGTCGATGTTCGCGAAGGTACCGACAGCACCTGAGATGGCGCAGGTCGCGATTTCGGCGCGTGCGGCCTGCAGGCGAAGCTTGCAGCGCGAGAATTCGGCATAGGCTTCGGCGAGCTTGAGCCCGAAGGTCACCGGCTCGGCGTGAATCCCGTGGCTGCGGCCGATCGTCGGGGTGAGCTTATGTTCATAGGCGCGGCGCTTGATCGCTTCCAAAAGCGCGTCGAGGTCGGCGAGCAGGATATCGGCCGCTTGGGCGAGTTGAACCGCGAGGCAGGTATCGAGCACGTCACTCGACGTCATGCCCTGATGCATGAAGCGCGCTTCGTCGCCGACATTTTCGGCAACCCAGGTCAGAAAGGCGATGACGTCGTGCTTGGTAACCGCTTCGATGGCATCGATCGCGGCAACATCGATCTTCGGATTCGTTGCCCACCAATCCCAGAGCGCCTTGGCGGCGGATTTGGGCACGGTGCCCAGTTCGGCAAGGGCGTCGGTCGCGTGCGCTTCGATTTCGAACCAGATGCGAAACCGATTCTCGGCTGACCATATCGCGGTCATTTCCGGTCGTGCGTAACGCGGGACCATTGAGTTTCCTTCCTTTTTCGGCGCCTTGTCGCGGATTCCCTGCGGAAGCACGACGGGGCGCCCCCTAGCAGGGACGGGGCGTTTCGCCAAACCCCGGCGTCGCGCAACTTTGCGAAAGAACGATGGGTTGCTCCTATGCCCCATCAAAAAGGCGACGGGTCGCACAGGCCAACAAGGTCGCCGCTACAGGAGAATAATCGTGTTGAAACAAGTGCTTTTGATCGGCGCCGCAGCCATCAGCTTGCCCGCTTTGGCCCAGACGACCGCTCCGGCCGAAGAGCCGACCCCCTCGACGCAGCAGCAGCCGGCCCCGACCGATACGACGGCTCCCGTTCCGGACAGCCAGCCGACGGACGAGACGAAGCCGACCGAGCAGGCTCCCACCGAAGACGCGATGCCGAGCGACACGCCCCCGGCGGCCGAGCCGACACCTCCGGCGGATGAGCCCGCTCCCGATTCCGAAGAAAACCCCGAATCGGAACCGGAATAATTGAATAAACAGGAGATATATCATGTTGAAACAGATGCTTTTGATTGGTGCCGCTGCCGTTAGTTTCCCGGCCTTGGCGCAAACCACCGCTCCGGCTTCGGATCCTACCGCTGCGCCCGGCACAGCTCAACCGGCGCCGACTCCGGACACGACGATGCCGCCCGCTGACCCCGCACCGATGCCTGACGCGTCGACCTCAGCGCCGCCGGCTTCGAGCCAGCCTGCTCCTTCGGGCGCGGCAGCCGCGACGCCTACGCAGATCGCGCAGATCGTCGAACAGGAATTTCCGACCTATGACGGGGATAAAAATGGCGATTTGAACGAAGCCGAGTTCGGTGCGTGGATGAAGAAGCTTCGTGCAGCGACCGATCCCAGCGCCGATGTCGAGTCGGCCGAGGTGAAGACCTGGATCAGCCAGGCTTTTGCATCGGCTGACGGCGACAAGTCGGGTGCAGTCAACAAGGCCGAATTGACCGGTTTCCTGTCGCGCGGCGCCTAAACGGCGTCCCGCGGGTGGCGCAGCCGTCGGAGCGATCCGGCGGCTGCATCGCCGTTTGTAGAAAGTCAGGCGGGCTGTTCGACCGCGACGATCGTCAGCCGGTGTTCGATGCCGCCACGATCTGGCCAATCGATGGACTGGCCGACGCTGAGTCCGATCAGTCCGGCGCCGATTGGCGTCAGGACCGACACCCGTCCGGCCGATATGTCGGCTTGGGCAGGATATACGAGGCGCACCGTCCGTTCGGCGCCACTTTCTTCATCGAGGAAGGTAACGGTCGAGCCCATCGTCACGACGTCGGGCGGGATAGCAGTGCGGTCAAAGATTGCGGCGCGGTCGATTTCATCGAGCAGCAATTCATAGAAGCGAACCGAATCGTGCTGCTGCTGTAGCGTAAGTTCGGTCAGCACGTCGGCTTCGCTGTCGATCATGCGGATATGGGGCATTGCGCCCCCGAATTTTGTCTTGGTCATGGTGCGGACTTTCCGGCTGGCGCGCGGCACCTGACCACGCGCGGCAATATCTGGACGGAAGGGGCCCCGGGCTCGGGGCGATCGCGCCGGAACCCGGGGCTAAATGCCCGCGAGAAGCTGTCCCCCATGATGGCGGAAGCGGAGAAGGCCGCGCCGAATCTGCATGCTGCTGATGATGTGGTCGCGGGCCGGGGAAGTCAAATCACAGGCTAGAGCAGCCCCATCGCGCGGAAGCTGCGATAATCGGACCCGCCGATGATGATATGGTCGTGGAGCGCGATCCCGAGTTTCGCGGCGGCGCTGGCGATATCCTTGGTGATCGCAATATCCTGCCTGCTCGGCTCGGGACTGCCGCTCGGGTGGTTATGGACGAGAATGATTGCCGCGGCGCCGAGTTCGAGCGCGCGTTTGATCACTTCGCGGACATAGATCGCCGACTGGTCGATCGACCCTTCGCTCGCGAGCTCGTCGCGGATCAGCATATTGCGCGAGTTGAGATAAAGTATGCCGACGCGTTCGATATCGATCGGCGCCATATCCGCTCGCAGCCAGTCAAGCAGCGCGTCCCAGCTCGAAAGCAGGGGCTTGTCGCGGAACTCCGCTTTCAGAAGCCGCAGCCCCGTTGCCTGCACGATCTTGAGCGCGGCGATACCCGTATCGCCGAGCCCGTCGACACGGCGCAGCGATTCGGGGTCGGCGCTGACAAGTTGGGCCAAAGAGCCGAATTCGCGGAGCAAGGATTTTGCAAGCGGCTTGGTGTCGCGGCGCGGGATGGCAAGGGCGAGCAGATATTCCATCAGTTCATAATCGGTGAGCCCCTTCGCATCTTCGAGCAGGCGTGAGCGCAGCCGTGAACGGTGACCGACATGATCCGGTGTTCACTTATGGCGCGGCAATAACCGCCTTGTGAGGTGCACCCAACGGTCATAGGGAAAGGAAGATGGCGAACCGGATCAATTTCCTGCATCGAAACGGGATTTTCGGCGTTTGTGCTTTGAACGGGGCCGGGGTCGAGGGACGAGATTTTGCCGCCATGACGTCATCGACCATATTCCATGACTGACGTGGTAGACGGCGTCAGGCCGCGGTTCAGACATCGAACGTTGCTGTTCAAGAAGCGCTGGTTGACTGCGGGCGCGGTGATTATTCTCGTTGCCGGGGTGTGGATCGCGCGCGAGCCGATCGCCGACGAGTTCATCCGCGATCAGCTCGACAGCCGCGAGGTCCCGGCGCGCTATACGATCGACCGGATCGGTTTTCGCAGCGAGCAACTGTCCAACATCGTCATCGGCGATCCGAAACATCCCGACCTGACTGCGACGCGCGTCGAAGTTCTGCTCGGCTACGGCTGGCGGGGCCCCTATGTCTCGGGAATCAATGCCGAGGGCGTTCGCCTTTATGGTCGCTTCGTTGACGGCCGCCTGTCATTCGGTTCGCTCGACAAATTCCGTGATCCGACGAGCACCGACCCGTTCGCCCTGCCTGACCTGTCGGTGGCGCTGCGCGACGCCCGTGCGCGCGTTGAAACGCCGTGGGGCGATATCGGCGCTGCGCTGAACGGCGGCGGCAATCTGCGGCGCGATTTTACCGGCAAGCTGGCACTCGTTGCGCCGCGCATTGCCGCGGTTGGGTGCCGCGGTGACGATATCAGCTTTTATGGCACGCTGCTGGTCCGCAATGTCCGTCCGCAACTCGTCGGCCCCCTGCGCGGCGGTTCGCTGCGCTGCGCTGACGGCGGCTTCAGCGCAGCCTCGCCGCAAGTCGCGCTCGACCTCTCGCTGTCGGAGGATTTGCAGCATTGGAAGGGCAAAGCCGACGCTAGCATCGCGCGGCTGGTCGCAGGCCCGATCCAGGCCGACCGGATGGGCGTCGTTGCCGGCTTCGATGGGACATCGATGCTGACCAGGCTCGATATCGACGCCGACATGACGCGCCTTCGCAGTGCCGATTTTACGGCCGAGACCGTCAACGTCGAGGCGAAGGGTCATGTTGGCAGTGCCGCGCCGAAGTTCGACGGGCGGATCAGCTTCGCCCGTGCCAGCGCGAGCACCGATCTGCGCCGCTCGCTCGCGAAAAGCGCGCGCGGGCTGGCGGGCACGCCCGTCGCACCGCTGGCGGCGAAGGCGGTCGAAGCACTGGGCCGTGTGCTCGCGGATGCGAGCGGCAGCGCGGGCTTCGCGATGGCGGGTGAAGGGCCGACGGCGCGCGTCGACCTGATCACGCCCGAATTGACGAGCGCGAGCGGTGCGCGTTTCACCGGGACCGCAGACAGCCGGATCGGCTATCTCTATGGCGCCGATGAGCCTGCGGTGATCGCCACGGGGCGCTGGAGCCTCGCTGGCGGTGACCTGCCGTCAGGAACGCTCAGCGTCGATCGCAGCGCGGACGGCAGGGTGACGGGCCTCGCCAGCCTCGATCCTTATAGTGCCGGAGGGGCGCGCCTGGCGTTGACGCCGATCCGCTTTTCGGGCGGCGCGGGCGGGCTTATGCGCTTCGCGACGGCGGCGACGCTGTCGGGGCCGCTCGCGGGGGGGCGCGTTGACCAACTGACGGTACCGCTGAAAGGTTTCCTCGCCCCGACGGGAGCACTTGCGCTCGACGGCGGATGCAGCCGCGTCGCAGCCGACCGGATCGCGGTCAGCGGCTTCCGGCTCGCACGCAGCGCGATCGATCTGTGCAGCCGCCCTGGCGCACCGCTGCTGAGCGCCGGGCCGGAGGGGCTGCGCGGTGATATTCGCATACCCCGGATTGCCTTGCGCGGAGCAAGCGGCAGTTCGCCGTTCAGCCTGACGAGCGGTCCGGCGAGCATCAATTTGTCGGCGATGCTCTGGTCGATTGCCCGCGCCGACATCCGCATCGGGGAGGGCGAAAGCGTCACCCGTTTCAATGCCGAGAGCCTGAGCGGGCGCGGGACGCCGCAGGGGATGGCGGGCGACCTCGGCGGCGCGAGCGGCAAGATCGGACCGGTGCCGCTCAATATGCGTGAAATTGCTGGGGAATGGCGCTTCGAGAATGGCGTGCTGACGCTGCGCGGCGGGTTGCTCGTCACCGATGCAGCGCCCGATCCGCGCTTCTTCCCGCTCATGAGCAATAACGCGAATCTGCGCTTCGCAAACGGGATTATCGAGGCGAGGGCCGGTTTCAACGAACAGAAGACGGGGACGAAAATCCTCGATACGGTGATCCGGCACCGGCTGGCCGACAGCAAAGGTTCGGCGGACCTGACCGTCAAGGAACTGCGCTTCAACGACGCATTCCAGCCCGACCAGCTCACCAGCCTCGCGCTCGGCGTCGTTGCCAATGTCCAGGGATCGGTCGTGGGCGACGGACGGATCGAGTGGACCGCCGATGGGGTCACCAGCCGCGGGACTTTTGCGACCGCCGACACCAGCCTCGCCGCGGCGTTCGGTCCGGTGACGGGGCTGACGACGACGATCAGCTTCGACGATCTGATCGGCCTCAAAACGGCGCCGGGCCAAATCGCCAGGGTCAAGGAAATCAATCCCGGCATCCCGGTGCTCGACGGCGAGATCGAATATCGGTTGCTCGGCGACAATCGGGTGCGGGTCGAGGGCGGAAGCTGGCCCTTTGGCGGCGGCAAGCTGCTCCTCCATCCCACGACGCTCGATTTCAGCGCGGAAAATACGCGCCGGCTGTCGTTTGATATCGTGGGCGTCGATGCCGCAGTGTTCCTGCAAAGCTTCGGCTTCGACAATATCAACGCGACGGGGGTGTTTGACGGCACCTTGCCGGTCGAGTTCGACGGGCTCGGCGGGCGCATCGTCAATGGCCGCATCGATTCGCGCGGCGGCGGCGGGACGCTTGCCTATGTCGGCGAATTGTCGAACCGCAATCTGGGGACGATCGCCAATTTTGCCTTTGGCGCGCTGCGTAGCCTCAAATATGATGATCTGACGATCATATTGAACGGGGATCTCGACGGCGAAATGGTGACCGACATCCGCTTTGGCGGCGTAGGGCAAGGGGAAGGCGCGACGCGCAATTTCCTTACCAACCAGGTCGCGAGATTGCCGCTGATCTTTAACGTGAAGATCACGGCGCCGTTCCGCCAGTTGCTTACGTCGGCCAAAGGCTTTTACGATCCGTCGCTGCTCATCGAACAGAATCTGCCCGCGTTGATGCGCGCGCAGGAAGAAGCCGAAAAAGCCAAGATCACTCCCGTTCAGCCTCCAGAAAGCGAGCCCATGCGATGAACCAACACAAGACTGGAGCAAGGAGGCTGGCCATATATGGTCGGTGCGTTGCGGCGATGACAGGCGTGTCGGCCCTTGCGGGCTGCGTGCAGATCGACACGCCCGACAAGCCGATCGAGATCAACCTGAACATCAACATCCGTCAGGAAGTGGTGTATAGGCTGGATGGCGATGCCAAGAAGCTCATCGAGCAGAATAGCGAGATATTCTGATGGGGAAGAACAAGATGTTTATGACAAAGTGGAAACCGACCGGATTGGCGTTGGCGGCGATTGTGACGACCGCTGCGGTTGCCCTTGCGGTGCCATCGGCAATGGCGCAGCGCGACCCCGCCTATGCCGCCGCGCGTTCAGCCGGCCAAATCGGCGAGCAGCCCGACGGCTATCTGGGTTTTGCTACCACGCCGACCCCCGCGATCCGCGCGCTGGTGCAAGACCTCAATATCAAGCGCAAGGCGGCCTATACAGCGAGTGCGCAGTCGACCGGCAGCACGGTCGAACAGTTCGCCTTTACCAGCGGCTGCAACCTGATCGCACAGACCAAGCCGGGCGAGAAATATCAGACGCCGAGCGGCGCCTGGAAAACGCGCGACGGCAGCCCGCCCGAACGCGACGCGCGCTGCCCGTAAATTATAGAACCGGACAACGGGACCTGCGGGTCCCCCGATGCCGCCGCGCCCCTAAACGCGGCGGCATTTTTGTGCGCGGCAGCACAAGCATTGACTTAATCGGGTGTCGTTCCTAAACGGACCGCGCCTTAGGGGTCCCCCGAATTTTCGGGCCTTTTTCGTGGGTGGCGCCGAATCTTTTTCGGTACTGTTTCAGGAGGATGGCGGAAATGACGGGGAATGGCAGCGATCCGGAAGCAGCTTCGGAGGATTCGCGCCTGGTCTCGCTCGAAGAGCGATTGGACCGGGCCGAAGCCGCAGAAGCAAGAAGGACCGCAGTGAACGCCGGGCCGGAGACCGATGCGAATTACAAGCTCGGGAACCGCGTTCTGGCCGAACTGCTGGGCGGTATCGGTGGCGGCGCCTTGGTCGGTTGGACGATCGATCATTTTGCCGGCACCGCACCCTGGGGCCTGTTGGTGGTGCTGTTCCTTGGAATAGTCGTCGCCTTCAGAAGCATATTTCGAATGCCGAATATCCGGCCTACAACGTCGGATTAAAGCTGAATTACTGAGATTTAGGCGAGGTATCGCGTGGCGGATCAAGGCAAAGTGGACCCGATGCACCAGTTCGAGGTGCAGAAGATGTTCGACATGTTCCATGTCGGCAATCATGAGGTTGCCTTTACGACGAGCGCGATGTGGATGGTCATCGCCGGCCTGCTTCTGTGGGTCTTCATGATCGGCGGGATGAAGCGCCAGCTCGTTCCCGGTCGTTGGCAGGTCGCCGTCGAAGGCTTCACCGGCTTCATCTCGAGCATGATGAACGCGAATATCGGCCCCGAAGGCCGCAAATATACGCCCTATGTCTTTTCGCTCTTCATGTTCATCCTGATGCTGAACGTGATCGGTCTGATGCCGCTCGGCCTGTTCGGCGTGCATCCCTTCACCGTGACGAGCCACTTCACGATCACCGGTTTTCTCGCGATCCTGAGCTTCTCGATCGTGCTGATCGTCGGTTTCTGGCGCCACGGCTTCCATTTCTTCTCGCTGTTCGTCCCGCACGGCACGCCTTGGTGGCTGCTGTGGCTGATCCCCGTGATCGAACTGGTGTCGTTCCTCGTCCGCCCGTTCAGCCTTGCTCTCCGACTGTTCGTCGCGATGACCGCGGGCCACGTGCTGATGAAGGTGTTCGCCTCGTTCATCATCGACGGGATTGCCGCCGGTCCGGGCATCGGCCTTGGCGTTGGCATCCCCAGCATGGCGCTGATGGTTGGCATCAGCGGCCTCGAACTGCTGGTCGCGGGCATCCAGGCTTATGTGTTCGCATTGCTCACGTCGCTTTATCTGAACGACGCGGTCAATCTGCACTGATATTTCAACTGCATAATCAATGTTTTTCCCAAGGAGTATAAAATGGACGTTCAAGCTGCTTCGCTCATCGGCGCCGGTCTGGCTGCTATCGGTGCCGGTATGGCCGCCATCGGTGTGGGCAACGTCTTCGGTAGCTTCCTCGAAAGCGCGCTGCGTAACCCGGCTGCTGCCGACGGCCAGCAGGGCCGCCTGTTCATCGGCTTCGCCGCAGCCGAACTTCTCGGCCTGCTGTCGTTCCTGATCGCGATCCTGCTGTACCTCAAGGCAGCCTGATTTCGTCTGCGGGGCCGGCTCGCTAAAAGCTGGCCCCGCGACTGCTTTTCTTTTGTCGGTCGAGTAAATCCATGCCTCAAATCAGCCAATTCGCTGAAAGCTGGTACGCCGCATCGCAGATTTTCTGGGTGCTGCTGACCTTCGGCTTTGTCTTCTTTGTCATCGGCCGCGGCATGCTGCCGAAGATCGAGGCGACGGTGGACGCGCGCGACCGCAAGGTGGCGGACGATCTGGCCGCAGCCAAGGCGGCGCATGCCGCCGCCGACAGTCTCGAGGAAAGTTATCGTCAGCAGAGCGACGCAAGCCGCGCCGCCGCGCAGAAGGCGGTAACCGACGCCAAGGACAAGGCCGCGAAGGACGCTGAAAAGCGCCTTGCCAAGGTCGACGCCGAATTGTCCGACAAGTTGGCAGCGGCGGAAGCCGACGTCAAAGCGGCACGCACGTCGGCGATGGCCGAAATCGAATCGGTTGCGGCCGAAGCGGCGGGTGACCTTGTCGCCAAGCTGTCGGGCGTGAAGATTGCCGCGGCGGATGCCAAGGCAGCGGTGAAGGCGGTGCTCCATGGCTAATTTTGCTCTGATCCTTTCGGAAGGCGTGGCTGAACCGGCATCCTTTGGTTTCATCACGGCGACTGTATGGGTGTCGATCGCGATGGCGATCTTCATCGCTATTCTGCTGTGGAAGAAGGTGCCGGCGATGATCGCGGGCATGCTCGACAACAAGATTGCCCAGATTTCGAAGCAGCTGAAGGAAGCCGAACAGTTGCGGCTCGACGCCGAATCGCTGAAGGCGGAATATGAGGCGAAGCTCGCCGACGCGGCGAAGGAAGCCGATGACATGCGCGCCCGCGCTGAAGCCGAGGCCGAAACGCTTGTCTCCAAGGCCAAGACCGACGCCACCGCGCTGATCGGCCGCCGCAAGCAGATGGCCGAAGATCGCATCGCCGCGGCCGAAGCGACGGCACTCAGCGAGGTCCGCTCGGCCGCTGCCAAGGCGGCGACTGAAGCCGCCGCTGCGCTCATCGCCGAAAAGCACGACGCTGCGGCCGATAAATCGCTGGTCGATCAGGCTATCGCGAGCGTCGCCAAGGGCTGAGTGTTTCGAAGTTGCGAATACAGAGCGCCCGCGGATTTCCGCGGGCGTTTTGCTAAGCGCAGTGTGAGCGGCAGCTAGCGACCGATTGCGGACGCGCCCAAACATTGTCAGAAGCTTGTA
Source organism: uncultured Sphingopyxis sp. (assembly GCA_964426485.1). Classification (GTDB taxonomy): domain Bacteria; phylum Pseudomonadota; class Alphaproteobacteria; order Sphingomonadales; family Sphingomonadaceae; genus Sphingopyxis. The sequence goes on from CAYRQX010000002.1 coordinate 73,910, forward strand.
ATAATTACTGGCAGGGGGCAGCCGTGGTTATGGTGAGGCTAATTGGTGGCGCAGGCTTACTCGCCGCTATTGCGATTTCAGGGTGGTGCTACGCCTCGGCGGAGGAGCGTTCAGGCGGCCTATTCGTCAGCGAAGACGCGGCACTAAAATATACCTCGTCGTTTGGTCAAGGATGGGACGCGCCGGTCAGCACAGAATCAGCTGGAGATGTATTCAAGCTCAAGATGAAAGTTTTCGATTTTCAGCTTGGTGAGCGACGCGGCTACGCGCTTTTGGGTTCTGATAAAGCGGGCATTATCCGATATTACGAAGTCCGTTTTCCCGTCATCGAAAAGCGCTGCTCAGGTGCGCCCGAAACGCACATCCTAGCACGATCGCTTCTGAACCGCTTTGAGCCGGCTCAATCGGCAAACTCGAGCGAAATCAATCGCCTTACGAGTCTTGCCGAGCTTGTTTGGCCCTACGAGGCGTTCGACAGCGGTCCGGGGGCTGAGATTGGAGATACTGCTTTCAAGTTCTACAAGATGAACGGCTATTGCAGCTTTCGAGTGTTCCGTTCACCCGATCGGCCCGCCTAGTTAATCGCGTCCGCTTTCCACCCCGAAGCTGCCTTTCGTCGCTGCGAATCTTTGAGCGCCACCGCGCCTTAAAACTTGATCATGATGCGCCGCGCCAGTGCGGGCGAGATGCTGTGGACGAGCTGGAGCATCTTCACCATCCCCGCGTTGACCTCGCTCTTGCCCATGCGGATGCCGCGGACGATCTCAGCGGCGCAGGCGTGCGCGCTCATCTTCTTGCCTGCGCGCCCGCGGTCATGTTCGTCTCGACCACCGGTGGTAGTGCCTCGATCACCCGGACATTGCTGTCTTTGAGCAAGTGGCGGATCGCCTGCGTATAGCTGCGCAGCCCCGCCTTGGTCGCGCAATAGATCGACCCGCCCGCGCGCGGCGCAATCGCGAGGCCCGAGGTGACGTTGACGATGGCGGCCTCAGGCTGGGCGCGCAGGACTGGCAGCAGCCGCGTGCAGAGCGCGATCGGTGCGTCGAGATTGGTCCGGATGCAGTGCGCCGCGCTTTCGAGCGTTTCGGGCCGGTCGAGCTCATATTCGCTGCCGACCCCGGCATTGTTGACGAGGAGCGCAAGCGGTTTGCCCTCCACCCCGTTCACGACCGCATCGATGCCCGCCGGCGTCGACAGGTCGCCGGCGATCGTGCCGAAACCGAGCGCAGCCATCGCCTGCAATTTTTCCGTCGAGCGTCCGGTGACGATGACGTCGGCTCCCGCACCCTGCAGTTGCAACGCAATCTCGCGCCCTATGCCGTCGCTGCCGCCCGTGACCAGCGCGAGCTTGTTCCGTAAATCCATGCGACCCCTCCCATGCGCTTTTACCTCGCGCACTATGGCGGCTCGCATCGCCATCGCCTACATGCAAAATCATGGCCCGCCCGAACGCTCCCGACCGATTCAACGAAGAAAAAGCGACCTATGTGATCCGCGGCGGCGACGCCGAGGGCGATCAGCCCGACCTTGAACGCGGCGCCGAGGCGATCCGCAGCGTCGTGCGCAAATTGCCGACGCGGCCCGGCGTGTACCGAATGCTCGATGCGCGCGGGGATGTGCTGTATGTCGGCAAGGCGCGCGCGCTGAAGAACCGCGTGTCCAATTACACGCAGGTCGGGCGGCTGCCGCAGCGATTGCAGCGCATGGTGTCACAGACGCGCGCAATGGAGATCGTCACGACGACGAGCGAGGCCGAGGCGCTGCTGCTCGAGGCGCAGTTGATCAAGCGGTATCGCCCGCCGTACAATGTGCTGCTCCGCGACGACAAAAGCTTTCCCTTCATCCTGCTCCGCACCGATCATGCGTTTCCGCGGGTGCAGAAGCATCGTGGCGCGCGGCGCGCCAAGGGGCGTTATTATGGCCCGTTCGCGAGCGCCGGGTCGGTCCACCAGACGCTGAACGCGCTGCAGAAGACCTTTTTGCTGCGTAGTTGCACCGACAGCTTTTTCGCCAACCGCTCGCGGCCGTGCCTGCTCTATCAGATCAAGCGGTGCAGCGCGCCGTGCGTCGACCGTATCTCGAAGGAAGATTATGCCGGGCTGGTGAGCGACGCGCAGGACTTCCTTGAAGGGCGTTCGACCGCGGTCCAGAAAAGGCTGGGCGACGCGATGACGCGCTCGGCCGAGGCAATGGATTTCGAACAGGCGGCGGTGATCCGCGACCGGCTGAAATCGCTGACCTTCATCCAGGGCAGCCAGTCGGTGCATGCCGACGGGCTCGGCGACGCCGATGTGTTCGCACTCGCGGCGAAAGGCGGACAGCTGTGCATCGCGGGCTTCTTCATCCGCGGCGGGCAGAATTGGGGGCATCGCAGCTTTTTTCCCGCGCATGTGTCGGGCGTGCCCGAAGAGGAAGTGATGGCGAGCTTCCTGATGCAATTTTACGAAGGCGTGCCGCCGCCGAAGACGATCCTTGTCGATCGCGAGCCTGCCGAAAGCGCACTGCTGGCCGAGGCGCTGGGCGAAGTCGCCGAGCGCAAGGTCGAGATCAGCGTGCCGCAGCGCGGCAACCGGCGGCGATTGCTGGAGCAGGCGGTGCGCAATGCGGGCGAAGAGCTCGACCGGCGGCTTGCCGAAAGCAGTTCGCAGGCGAAGCTGGGGCGCGAACTCGCGGAGCTGTTCGATCTGGAGAACCCGCCGCAGCGCATCGAGATTTACGACAACAGCCATATCCAGGGCACCAACGCGCTGGGGGCGATGGTCGTCGCGGGACCCGAGGGCTGGATCAAGGGCGCCTATCGCAAATTCAACATCAAGCGCGCCGAGACGATGCCCGGCGACGATTTCGCGATGATGCGCGAGGTGTTCCAGCGCCGTTTTGCGCGCGCGATCGAGGAAGATCCCGAGCGGACCAAGGGCGAATGGCCCGACCTGGTGCTGATCGACGGCGGTAAAGGGCAGGTGTCGGCGGTCGCGGCGGTGTTCGCCGAACTGGGGATCGACGACCTGACCTTTGTCGGGGTGGCCAAGGGGCCGGACCGCAACGCCGGGCGGGAGACCATCTATCACCCGGACGGACGCGAATTCACGCTGCCGCCGAACAATGCGGTGCTGTTTTACATCCAGCGGCTGCGCGACGAGGCGCACCGCTTTGCGATCGGCGCGCATCGGGCGAAACGGTCGAAAGCGATGGGCGCGTCGCCGCTCGACGAGGTGCCGGGGATCGGCCCGTCGCGAAAGAAGGCGCTGCTGATGCATTTCGGCACCGCACGCGCGGTGCGCGGCGCGAGTCTGGAAGATTTGCAGAAGGCGCCGGGGGTCAGCGCGGCGGTCGCGCAGGCGGTGCATGATTTCTATCATGCGGGACGGTGAGGGGAGTTTTATGGATTTTGCAGCAGCCATGCCGCTCGCGGGGACGCTTGGGGTCACGATCCACGAAGGCAGCAAGGAGCGCGTCGCCGGCAAGCTGCCCGTGCGCGCCGAAATCTGCACCGCGGGCGGGATCGTCCATGGCGGCGCGATCATGGCCTTTGCCGATTGCCTCGGCGCGGTCGGCGCGTTTCTGACGCTGCCCGAGGGAGCTACGGGTACGACGACGATTGAGAGCAAGACCAATTTCCTCGGCGCCGGGCCGGTCGGATCGGTGCTGGTCGGCGAAGCGACGCCGGTCAAGATCGGCAAGCGCGTGTCGGTGTGGCAGACGCGCATCGCCACCGAGGAGGGCGCCGAGGTCGCGCTTGTCACGCAGACGCAGCTGGTGCTTTGGCCAGCCTGACCGCCCCCGCCATCGTCTGTGCCGTACGAGCGCATGGCGAGCATGGCGCGATCCTGCGCGCACTGACCGAGGAGGCGGGGCTGGTTGCGGGCTATGTGCGCGGCGGGCGGTCGACGCGGCTGCGCCCGATATTGATCGCCGGCAACCTGATCGTGCTTGAATTGCGCGCCCGCACCGAGGAGCAACTGGCGAGCGCCACCGCCGAACTGCTGGTCAGTCGTGCGCCATTACTCGCCGAACCGCTGGCGGCGGCGGCGATCGACTGGGTGACCAGCGTCACCGCGACGATCCTGCCTGAAAGCCAATCCTATCCGGCGCTTTATTCGGCGCTGTCGGGGCTGCTCGATGCGATCGGCGCCGCATCGTCGGCGCGGCAATGGGCGGCGGCGCTGGCGCGTTACGAGCTGTTGTTGCTCGCCGAACTGGGCTTCGGCCTCGATCTCGACGAATGTGTGGTGACGGGGACGTCTGGCGAGCTGGCGTTCGTCAGCCCCAAATCGGGTGGCGCGGTGAGTTTTGCCGCGGCGGCGGGTTATGAGGAGCGATTGCTGCGCCTGCCGCCATTCCTGCGCGGCGCCGATGCCAGCCCGTCGCTGGGCGATGTTCTCGACGGTCTGGCAATCACCGGCCATTTCATCGACCGCAACCTGCTCGACGGCCGCGCGCGCGATTTGCTGGCGGTTCGCGCGCGATTGATCGATCGGCTGGGCAGGGCGGTTGCGTGACGCGCCGCCGCTGTCTAAGCGGCTGGCGAGACACGAAAGGGCGAAGCGTTGAAAATCCTGCTGCTGGCTGGCGATGGTATCGGTCCAGAGATTATGGCGGAGGCCGAGAAGGTGCTTGGCGCGCTCGCGCTGCCCGTCACGCTCGACCGCGCGCTCGTCGGCGGGGCGGCCTATGCCGCCACCGGACACCCGCTTCCGCCTGAAACTCTTGCCAAGGCGAAAGCCGCCGATGCGATCCTCTTCGGGGCGGTCGGCGATCCGCGCTTCGACAATGTCGAACGGCATTTGCGCCCCGAACAGGCGATCCTCGGGTTGCGGTCCGAACTCGGACTCTTCGCCAATTTGCGCCCCGCAAAGCTGTTCGCGGGGCTGGAGGACAGCTCGGCGCTACGGCCCGAGGTCGCGTCGGCGATCGATCTGTTGATCGTCCGGGAGCTTAACGGTGACGTCTATTTCGGCGAAAAGGGCACGCGCACGACTGCGAGCGGCGAGCGCGAAGGCTATGACATCATGTCGTATAGCGAGAGCGAAGTGCGGCGCATCGCGCATGTCGCCTTCCGCGCCGCGCAAGGACGGCAGAAACGATTGTGCTCGGTCGACAAGGCGAATGTGCTCGAAACCTCGCAGCTGTGGCGTGACGTGGTGATCGAGGTCGCCGCAGACTATCCCGATGTCGAACTCAGCCATATGTATGTCGACAATGCCGCGATGCAGCTTGTGCGCAATCCGGGGCAGTTCGACGTTGTCGTCACGGGCAATCTGTTCGGCGATATCCTCTCCGACCAGGCGTCGATGTGCGTCGGGTCGATCGGGCTGCTCGCCTCGGCTTCGCTGAGCGAAGGCAAGCAGGGGCTGTTCGAACCGATTCACGGCAGCGCGCCCGATATCGCGGGCAAGGGTGTTGCAAATCCGCTGGCGATGATCCTGTCGCTCGCGATACTGCTCCGCCATTCGGGCGGCGATGAGGCGAGTGCGGCGCGGATTGAGGCGGCGGTGGCGAAGGTGCTGGCCGAAGGGTGCCGCGGTGCAGATCTCGGGGGCAATATGGGAACGGCGGCATTGGGCGATGCGGTCGTTGCGGCTTTGAACGGATAAGATGATGAAGAAGACCACGGGTTTCGATCGCAGCAAGACGAAGAGCTGGCACCCCGCGACGCAGGCGGTGCGCGGGGGGACGTGGCGCAGCGAACATGGCGAGACGTCGGAAGCGCTCTTCCTGACGTCAGGTTATACCTATGACAGCGCCGAGGAAGTCGCTGCGCGCTTCGCAGGTGAAGCGCAGGGCATGACCTATTCGCGCCTGCAAAATCCCACAGTGGCGATGCTCGAAGAGCGTATCGCGCTGATGGAAGGTGCCGAGGCATGCCGCGCGCAGGCGACGGGCATGGCCGCCATGACGACGGCTTTGCTCTGCCAGCTGTCGGCGGGCGATCACATCGTCGCGGCCAAGGCGGCGTTCGGGTCGTGCCGCTGGCTTGTCGATCACCTCTGCCCGCGTTTCGGCATCGAGACGACCGTCGTCGATGGCCGCGACAATGACGCGTGGGAAAGTGCGATCAGGTCGAACACCAAGGTCTTCTTTTTCGAAACGCCCGCCAATCCGACGATGGATATCGTCGATGTGAAGCATGTCTGCGCGCTCGCGAAGGCCCATGGCATCACGTCGGTGGTCGACAATGCCTTTGCGACGGCGGTGCTCCAGCGTCCGATGGATTTCGGCGCCGATGTTGTCGCCTATTCGGCAACCAAGCTGATGGACGGGCAGGGGCGCGTGCTCGCCGGTGCCGTCTGCGGGACCGAGAAGTTCATCAACGACGTGCTGTTGCCGTTCCAGCGCAACACGGGGCCGAACCTGTCGCCGTTCAACGCATGGGTCGTGCTCAAGGGCCTCGAGACCCTCGACCTGCGCGCGCGCCGCCAGTCAGAAAATGCGCTCGCAGTCGGCAAGTTCGTCGAAAGCCGCGTGCCGCGCATCCTGCACCCCGGCCTCGCCAGCCACCCGCAGCACAATCTGGCGATGAGCCAGATGGAGGCGTGCGGGCCGATCTTTTCCTTCGTTCTCGACGGCGGCCGCGAACAGGCGATGGGCCTGCTTAACGCGCTCGAACTCGTCGATATTTCGAACAATATCGGCGATTCGCGGAGTCTCTGTTGTCATCCCGCCTCGACCACCCATTATGGCGTCAGCGCCGAAGCGCGCGCCGACATGGGCGTCGTTGAGGGGATGCTGCGCATCAATATCGGGCTCGAAGATCCGCGCGATGTGATCGCCGATCTGGACCAGGCATTGACCAGGGTCGGGCTTTGAGCGACGTTGGCGCCTCGATGATCGACTCCTTCTTCCCCTTTGCGGCGACCACCGGGTCGATCACCGTGCGCGTGGCGGTCAGCTATCTGCCCGAACAGTCGCACCCGGCGCTCGGGCGCTGGTTCTGGGCCTATCATGTCCGCGTCGAAAATCACGGCGACGACGCGGTGCAACTGATCAGCCGCCACTGGCGGATCAGCGACGGGCGCGGCCAGACCAGCGAAGTCGAGGGCGAGGGCGTCGTCGGCGAACAACCGTTGATCATGCCCGGCGGCGCCTATGACTATGTTTCGGGCTGCCCGCTGCCGACCCCCGAAGGGTCGATGGTCGGCAGCTATGCGATGGAACTTGGCGACGGGGCGCAGATGCTTGTCGCCATCCCGCATTTCCCGCTCGTGGCGCCTGCGACCGCGTCATGAAGCGGACGCACCTGCCCCTGAACGCGCTGCGCGTGTTCGATGCCGCTGCCCGGCATTTGAGCTTCACGCGCGCGGCCGACGAGCTGGCTGTTACCCCCGCAGCGGTCGGTCAGCAGATTCGTGCGCTCGAGGATTTGCTCGGCGTCGTGCTGTTCCGACGCACGCCGAAGGGACTGGAACTGACCGGCGAAGCCGAAGCCGGGCTCGACGCGCTGCGCCAGGGCTTTTTGCAGTTCGAGGAATCGGTTCGCGCGATGCAGGCGGGGCAATCGTCGCAGTCGCTGACGATCGCAGCGCCGCGCGACCTCACCGCCAAATGGCTCGCACCGCGGCTTGCGCGATACAGCCAGCAAGCGCCCGACGTGCGCTTCACCTTGGTGTCGGCTGACAGCGGGATCGATTTTACCGAGGCCAATCTCGACCTTGCGATCTTCTGGACCGATGGGGCGGGCGAGCATGAGGGCGTGGCGCTCGCCGATCCGCTGATGGTGACCGTGGCGGGTCCCGGGAGCGAGAGCGACACGCGCATCGCCTGGCCGGGCTGCCCGGTGGCCGACGGCGAACCCGCGCTGCGGCTGGGCGACGCCGGGCTGGCGATCGACGCGGCCGCCAACGGGTTGGGACATGCCAATGTTCCCGCGATGCTGGCAGAGGCCGACATCGCGGCGGGACGTGTGCGGCAGATCGGCGATGCCGTTGTCGTAAAGCGCGGCTACTGGCTCGTCGCGCCGACGCCGCAATGGCGGCAGGCGAAGGTTAAGGCGCTGGTCGCGGCGCTGACTGCGGGTTGATGTAACCGAAGCGCGACGGCCGACGAATAGCCCTGAAACCATATTCGGGGTATCATTTCATGTTCAAGATTCTGGATCGGCTGCCGTCGCAGCTATTGGCAATTGCGGCGCTGCGCTGGTCGCTCGTGTTCATCTTTGCCTTTTTTGGCGTCGCGAAGTTCGCCGCCTATGAGGCCGAAGGTGTGGCGCGGACGGCCATGCATTATCCCTTGTTTGCGTGGATGTATCCGTTGATCGGCGTGCAGGGGACCAGCAACGTCATCGGCGCGATCGAGCTGCTCGCCGGTGCGCTGATCGCGCTGGGGGCGTGGTCGCATCGCGCAGGGCTGCTCGGAAGCCTGATGGGAATATGCACCTTTCTGATCACGCTGAGCTTCAGTTTCGGGGCGTCGCTCTGGGAGGAAGGTTATGGCTTTCCCTTCATGGGTGCGGCCGCGCAATTCCTGTTCAAGGATGCTGTGCTGCTCGCGGCGTGTCTGACGCTGGCGCTGCATGCGGGGCATGCGCTGCGAGCGCCAGCAGACGCGTGACCGCCGCGACCAGCGACCCCGACTCGATATTCGCGTCCGGATCGTTCCAGCTGGCGGTCACGACGACCCATTTGCCGTCCGATTTGCGCTGCCCAAGCAGGCTCATCGACAACACGCCATTTTCGGACCCGCCCTTGTAGCCAAGATAGCTCCAGTCGGCTGCGGCGACCGGGCCGACGCCATTGTTGATCGCCATCGCCGCCAGCAGGGTTTTCGACTGGCGGGCGCGCAGATCGACCATCAGCCGGGCGATATCGTTCGGGCTGGCGAACCATTCGAGGCTGTCGATGAAGCGCGGGCCGGCGGTAAAGCTGACGCCATCGACATTGGCAAGCGTCAGGCGGTGACGGTTGTCATCGATCAGCTTACGCTGCGCAGCATCATCGCCGTTGATAAATGCCGGACGCAGGTCGCTGAAATTATTGCCCTTCAGCGCAAAGGCTTCGACTGTGGTGAGCAACGGGATGTTGCGCGACGGATCGCTGTGTCCGGCGCTCGCTATCCGCGCCTCGATCGCGTCGCGGCCGAGACGGTGAATCAGCGTATCGGCCGCTCCATTGTCGCTGACCGAGACCATCCAGTTCGCAAGCGTCTGGAGCGTCACCGGGGTATCGGCGGGCCAGTTCGCGGTGGCAGCCGATGAAAAACTGAAATGCGAGAGCGGGACGACATCGGACCACCGGCGCTTGCCCTCCGCGACCTGCGCCGCGAGTTCGTCGAGGATATAGAGCTTGAAGGTCGAGCCCGTCGCGAATTGCCGGTCGGCATTGGCGGAGGCGAGGGGCCGGATGACGCCGCCGTCGAGTTCGGCGACGAGAAAGCCCGTCTGTCCGGGCAGTTTTGCGATCTCGGCCGCGATCTTGTCGAAACTGTCACCTGTCACCGCAACCCCGGTTATCCGAAGCCCCGTCACCCGCTCGTCGGCGGCGACACCGACGTCGAGTAGCACCGTCGCCACGCCTCGTTCCAAACGCAGCAGGACGGTTCCCGAACGATCATTGGCTGCGGTCGTGCGGTCGATCGCGACCGGCTGGCCATATTGTGCGATCAGCCCGGCGCGGAACGCGTCGAACTGGGGTTCGGGGACCGCTGTCTGGAAATGCGGATCGAAATAGGCCGAATAAGCGATCTTGCCGCCGAACAGGTCGGTAAGCTGCAGGGCGCGGCGTTCGAACGCGGTTTGTTCCGCGGGGGTCGTCGGCTCCGCAGTTTGTGCCATGGCGATGTGCGGGGGAAGCGCCATCAGCATCGCTGCCGCTATCGCCCCCGACCGGAATCTCGCCATGATAGCCTCCTCAGGCGTCGATCGCTGCCTCGTCGAGGCTTGCGGCGTTGGCCTGGATGAACTGAAACCGATGCTCGGGATGCTTGCCCATCAGCCGGTCGACCAGATCCTTGACCAGATGCCGCTCCTCATATTCCTGCGGCAGCGTGACGCGCAGCATCGAGCGCGTCGCGGGGTCCATCGTCGTTTCCTTGAGCTGGTTCGGGTTCATCTCGCCCAGCCCTTTGAAGCGACCGACGTCGACCTTCTTGCCCTTGAACTGCGTCGCCTCGAGCTCTGCGCGGTGCGCGTCGTCGCGGGCGTAGGCCGAGGTGTTGCCCGCGGTGAGGCGATAGAGCGGCGGCTGCGCCAGATAGACATGGCCGCGCCGAACGATGTCGGGCATTTCCTGGAAAAAGAAGGTCATCAGCAGCGTCGCGATATGCGCGCCGTCGACGTCGGCATCGGTCATGATGACGATTTTTTCGTAGCGCAGCCGGTCGGCGTCGCAATCCTTGCGCATTCCGCAACCCAATGCGAGCGCAAGGTCGGCGATTTCCTGGTTGGCGCGGATCTTGTCATTGCTGGCGCTGGCGACGTTCAATATCTTGCCGCGGATCGGCAGGATCGCCTGCGTCTTGCGGTCGCGCGCCTGTTTGGCGCTGCCGCCCGCGCTGTCGCCTTCGACGATAAACAATTCCGTGCCTTCGGGGCCGTCATTCGCACAGTCTGTGAGCTTACCGGGCAGGCGAAGCTTGCGGCCGCTGGTCGCGGTCTTGCGCTTGACCTCGCGCTCCGCCTTGCGCTTCAGCCGCTCGTCCATCCGGTCGAGGACGAGGCCGAGCAGCGCGCGGCCGCGGTCCATATTGTCCGAGAGGAAATGGTCGAAATGGTCGCGCACGGCGTTTTCGGTGAAGCGTGCGGCCTCGGGGCTCGACAGTCGGTCCTTGGTCTGGCTCTGGAATTGTGGGTCGCGGATGAAGACCGACAGCATCATCTCGCCGCCGTTGAAGACGTCCTCGGCGGTGATCTGCGCGGCTTTCTTTTGCCCGATCAGCTCGCCAAAGGCGCGCAAACCCTTGGTCAGCGCCGAGCGGAGGCCGGCTTCGTGGGTGCCGCCGGCGGGGGTCGGGATGGTGTTGCAATACCAGCTGTACGACCCGTCGGACCAGAGCGGCCAGGCGATCGCCCATTCGGCGCGGCCCTGATCGCCCGGAAAATCCTGGCGTCCGACGAAGGGTTCGGCGGTCGCGCATTCGCGCGTGCTGATCTGTTCCTTGAGGTGATCGGCAAGGCCGCCGGGGAATTGGAAGGTCGCCTCAGCGGGCGTATCGTCGCCGATCAGTTCGGGCGCGCATTTCCAGCGGATTTCGACACCCGCGAACAGATAGGCCTTCGATCGCGCCATGCGATAGAGCCGCTGCGGCTTGAACCGCCCGTGATCGCCGAAGATTTCCGGATCTGGAACGAAGCTGACGCTCGTCCCGCGGCGGTTCGGCGTCGGGCCGAGTTCTTCGAGCCCGGCGAGCGGCGTGCCGCGCGAAAAGCGCTGGCGATAAAGCTGCTTTCCGCGCGCGACCTCGATTTCGGTTTCGACCGACAGCGCGTTGACGACACTGACTCCGACGCCGTGGAGGCCGCCCGAAGTCGCATAAGCCTTGCCCTCGAACTTGCCGCCCGAATGGAGCATGGTCATGATGACCTCGAGCGCCGATTTGCCGGGGAATTTGGGGTGCGGGTCGACCGGCATGCCGCGGCCATTGTCGATGACGGTGAGCCGGTTGCCGACATCGAGAATGACTTCGATGCGGTTCGCGTGGCCCGCGACCGCTTCGTCCATGCTGTTGTCGATCACCTCGGCGGCGAGGTGGTGCAGCGCGCGCTCGTCGGTACCGCCGATATACATGCCGGGGCGGCGGCGGACGGGTTCCAGCCCTTCCAGCACCTCGATCTGCGAAGCGTTGTAGCTGTCGGTGGCGGGGGTGCTGCTGTCGAACAAATCGTGACTCATGGCCCAGCTATAGGGGGTGCCAAAGGCCGCTGGCAAGGGCGGTTTTGGGCCGCTTCGAGCCTCGCTCCGACGGCTCCATTCGTCCCGTTTCCGAGCAGAAAGGGAACTTTAGATGGAAGCGGGGGGTTGGGGCACAGACTGAAAAGTCGTTCAAAACGTGGAGTAAAAAATGAAAAATATCTCTCTCCTCGCCGCAGTTGCGGCCAGCGCGTTGGCAGTGCCCGCGATGGCCCAAGACGGGCGCGATACCTCGCAGGACTTCAACGGACCCTATATCAGCATTGTCGGTGGCGCCACGCTTCAGGGTAGCGATCGCGGCGAAACGCTCGTGTTCGACACCAACCGTGACGGCACTTATGGCGACCAGGTGACGACATCGGGCGGCGCCAACGCCTTTTCGACCGGCTTCTGTAACGGCGCGGCGACCAGTTCGGCCAATCTCGGCTGTCGGAACGACAAGGACGGCCCGGAATATTACGGCCGCCTCGGTTTCGACAAGCGGATGGGCAATTTCGTCCTCGGTGCCGTCATCGAAGGCGGACGCAGCCATGCGCGCGATAGCGTCAGCGGCTTTTCGACGACGCCCGCCAGCTACACGATGAGCCGCGAGGCCGATTATCAGGCGGGCGCTCGTCTGCGTGCCGGTTATACCCCCGGCGGCGGCGCGCTCTTCTATGTGACTGGCGGCGGTGCTTATGCGCGCCTCGACAACAAGTTCACGACCAGCAACACGGCCAACAGCTTTGCCGACAATGGCAAGACCAACGGCTGGGGCTATGCCGCCGGCGGCGGCGCCGAAGTGATGGTGACGAACAATATCTCCGTCGGCCTCGAGTATCTCTACACCGATCTCAAGGACAAGGATTATGTCGTCAACGTCGGTGCGGGCACCGCGCCGCCGACCAACCCGTTCCTGCTGAACGGCGGCGGCACGGACATTCAGCGCAGCAACGGCCACTTCCGCACGCACAGCGTGCGCGGAGCGATCAGCTACCGCTTCTGACCTCTTGGGAGCGGAACGGGAGGCGTCGGGTCGAAAGATCCGGCGCCTTTCGGCTATCTGGCCGAGGGCGCCGCGAAAATGGCGAAATTGCCGTTCGCGCTGCTGACGAGGCGGCCATCCTGATAGAGGCGCGCGTCGATATTGGCGACGCGCTTGCCGCGGTGCAGCACCTCGGCCTCGCAGGTCAACCGGCCTTCGCCGACCCGGACATGATAGTTGAACTTGATTTCCATCGTCGCGCACCACTGGTCGTCGGGGAGCACGCTGGTGAGCGCGCCGCCCATCGCTGTGTCAGCGAGTGAGTAAGCGACGCCGCCATGCGCCGCGCCCTGCGGGCTGAAATGGCGCTGCGGTTCGATGTCTATCGCCATCGTGCAGCGTCCGTCGCCGCGCTCGACCATTTGCAGGCCGAGCGCGCGCGCGAATTCAAACTCCTGCCCGAAGGGCCTCACCGGACGCGTCTTAACGAACCCGGGGGCCACCGAACGGCGGGGGCGGGGGCGGGCGGCGCGTGCCGCGCGGCAGTTGTGCCTGATAGGCGCGGCCGCAATGTTCTACGCAATAGGGGAAGCCGGGGTTCACGGCCTCACCGCAGAAATGGAAATCGGGCTCGCCCGGATGCCCCATCGGCCAGCGACAGATGCGATCGTTAAGGTCGAGCAAGGTCGTCTTGTCGGCGATCTCGGGGCTCGGCTTCGCTGGCACCAGCCTGCGCGGCGGCGCGGGCGGGATCGGGGCTTGCTGGTCACCGGGGCCCTGACGGATGAAGCCGCCGGGGCCGATCGAAACGATGCGCGGCTGGTCGGCCTTAGGTATGACTTCGCCCAATCCGCCGTCGGCGTTCGGCGTGTCGACGGCCGGCCTGGCGTCGAGTTTCGGGGCAGGGGCTGCCGGGCGCGGAGCCACCGGCGCGGCGGCGCGCGGCGCGGAAACGGGCGCTGCTGCGGGTTTTGGCGAAACAGGGGCGGCGGCCTTGATCGGCTTGGCCACCTTCTCGGTCGCCTTGACGGGCGAGGGGCGCGATTTGAGGCCAAGGCGATGCGCCTTGCCGATCACCGCATTGCGGCTGACGCCGCCGAGTTCATCGGCGATCTGGCTGGCGGTCAGCCCCTTTTCCCACATGGTGCGCAGGCTTTCGATGCGCTCGTCGGTCCAAGACATAATTCATTCCTTATCATTCACGCCGCGGGCGGTCAGGCGATCCGCATTGTCGATCCTTTGGGGACCGGCATTCAGTCGTTGCCCAGCTTGCGGTAAGATCGGGGAGGCGATAGGCGAGAACGCCATGAACGACCAGCCCCAAATTTCGCGCCCCGACTCGACAAATTCCGCGGCGACTCCAACCTTTGCCGAACCCGGCGTTCCCCATATTCGAACGCTGAACGTGCCCGGCATGCACGCGCTATATGTCAAGGAGGTGCGGCGCTTTTTCAAGGTCCAGCTGCAAACAATCTGGGCTCCCGCGATTACCACGCTTTTGTTCCTCGTCATTTTCACCGTCGCACTGGGCGGCGCCGGCCGGACGGTCATCGGCGTTCCCTTCGCTGATTTCATCGCACCTGGCCTCATCATGATGGCGATGCTGCAAAACAGCTTCGCCAATTCAAGCTTTTCGCTGCTCGTCGGCAAGATTCAGGGGACGATCGTCGATTATCTGATGCCCCCGCTCGCCGTCGGCGAATTGATCATCGCGCTGGTTGGCGCTGCGATCACGCGGTCGATCCTTGTCGGGCTGGCGCTGTGGCTCGCGATGCTGCTGTGGCCGGGCGTGCAGGTCATGCCCGACCATCTATGGGCGGTCGCGGTCTTCGGGGTGCTCGGCGCATCGATGCTCGGCTTTCTCGGCCTCATCACCTCGGTCTGGGCCGAGAAGTTCGATCATGCCGCTGCGGTGACCAATTTCGTGGTCACCCCGCTCGCGCTGTTGTCAGGAACCTTTTATTCGGTCGACAAGCTGGCGCCGTGGTTTCAGGCGATCGCGCACGGGAACCCCGTCTATTACGCGATCATGGGCTTTCGCTACGGCTTCATCGGCACGGTCGATTCGACGATCGCCAATCCGTTGCTGACCGCGGCGCTCGTGCTGATCGCGGTCAATATCGGGCTCGGCGTGCTGACGTATCGCCTGCTCGCCTCGGGATGGAAACTGAAAGCCTGATCGCTCTTAGTGGCGGTGGATGGCGCGGACGCGGTAGCGGCCGTGATCCAGCCCTTCGAACATCGCGTCGATCTGCGGATGGTCGATCGGTCCGCCGTCGCCGTCAGCGACGAGATTTTGCTGGCTGACATAGGCGATGTACGACGAATCGCCGTTCTCGGCGAGCAGATGGTAATAGGGCTGCTCCTTCGCCGGACGAATCTCCTCGGGGATCGCCTCATACCATTCGTCGCTGTTCGCAAAGACCGGGTCGATGTCGAACACGACGCCGCGAAAGTCGAACATGCGGTGGCGCACGATATCGCCCGGCGCGAAGCGTGCGCGGCCGATCAGCGGTGCGGTAACGGTGGCGGGAAGTTCGGAGCTGGAGTCGGGATTCATATGGTCAATCTATGGCGGTTTACGCATGTTTCAAGTCCGTTACATTCCAATCCGGCTGTGGTTTGCCGAATCGGGCTGTGATCCGCGTTACAGATGCATTGGCGACGGGGGCTAAACGGCTCTTCTGGCTTTTGCATATCCCATTCGGGTTGTGGGCCGCACGATCAGGGGAAACGCATTATGACGGACTTACCACCCAATAGCGCCGGTCCGGCCTCGGGCATTATCCAACGCGCCAAGGATATCCTTCTCAAACCCAAAGAGACGTGGCCGGTCATCGCGGCCGAGCCGGCGACCGTGCAATCGATCTATATGCCCTATGTGCTGGTACTGGCGGCGATCGGCCCGCTTGCCGGATTCATCGGCGGACAGGTTTTCGGCTTCACCATGCTGGGCGTGACCTATCACCCGCCGCTGGTAGGGGCGCTGGTGTCGGCGATCGTATCTTACGGCTTGTCGCTCGCGACCATCTTCATCCTCGCGCTTGTCATCGACGGCCTTGCGCCGAATTTCGGTGGCCAAAAGGATCAGGTCCAGGCGCTGAAGGTGGCGGCCTATTCGGCGACCGCCGGCTGGGTTGGCGGAATTTTCGGGATTCTGCCCGCGCTCTCCGTCATCAGCCTCCTGTTTGCCCTCTACGGGCTTTATCTGCTGTACCTGGGCTTGCCGGTCCTGATGAAGGCACCAGAGGACAAGGCGCTCGGCTACACGGTGGTCGTGGTCATCGTCTATATCGTGCTGTTCCTCATCGTCGGCGCGGTCGTCGCGGCACTCGCCGCACCGTCGCTCGTCACGATCAGGTGACGGCCACACAGCGGCCCCGGTTTCGCGCCGGGGCCGCTTGCTGTGGTCAAAAAATATAGAAAAATGGAGGAGAGTGAGGGATTCGAACCCTCGGTACCGTTGCCGGCACTTCGCATTTCGAGTGCGACGCTTTCGACCACTCAGCCAACTCTCCTCGCTGAGAGGAGACGCCCCTAGCGGCGGGCCGAACGTCTTGCAACCCTCTCGTCACAAAATTACGGCCCGCCGCAGGTTAATGGCCATAGCTCAGGGCTTTTCGGCCTCCCACCAATAGGGCTGGCGCTTGCGCGTACCCGTCTCGGCCTCATTCATCGTCAGCGGATCGTAGAGCCGCCCGCCGAGCATCACGCGGTGGATCTGCTCGGTATTGCGGATATTCTCCGTCGGATCGGCATCGAGGATAAGGAGGTCGGCAAGCTTGCCGGCTTCGAGCGAGCCGACATCCTTGCCATAGCCCAATGAGGTCGCGGGCATGATCGTCGCAGCGCGCAGGGCGTCGATATTGCTCCACCCGCCGCGCACGAACGACCAGATTTCCCAATGCGCGCCAAGCCCCGATTGCTGGCCGTGCGCGCCGATCGACACCATGCGGCCCGCCGCCGCGATCTTGCCCGCTTCGCGCGCCGAATCATCGTCGACATAATCGCCCTCGGGCGCGATCACGCGGCGCTTGTTGTTCGCGGCGAGTTCGGTCGGCGGTATATGCTTTGTCAGGATCGGATGCTCCCACACATTGGTGTGCGCGCGCCAATAGGGATCGCCGGCGGGCCCGCCATAGGTGACGACGAGCGTCGGCGTGTAGTCGACCTGCGTCTGTCCCCACAGCTGGACCAGATCCTTGTAAAAGATGTGGAGCGGGATGTTGTGCTCGACGGTCGAATTGCCGTCCTGGATCAGCGTCACATCCTGCGTGAACAGCGATCCACCCTCGGGCACGACGGTCAGACCCTCGACCTGCGCGGCCTTCACGACCATCTGCCGCTGGTCGCGGCGCGGCTGGTTATAGTTTTTAACACTGTGCGCGCCCTGCGCCTTCAGGCGGCGGACGTGCGCGAGCGCGTCGTCATAACCGTTGATCTCGGCATAGACCCCCGCCGCCTTGGCACCATAGATGATCTCGCCGGTCGAAAAGATGCGCGGCGCGAGGATCAGCCCGGCGCGCTGCATTTCGGACGAGACGAAAATCTCCGACGCCCGCGAAGAGGGATTGTGGCTGGTGGTGGTGCCCATCGCGAGGTTGACGATCTCGGACCAATTCTGTTGTGGCACCAGCTCATCATCGCCGTGCGAGCCATGCGCGTGAGCATCGACAAAGCCGGGGACGATCGTCTTGCCCGTAGCATCGACGGTCACCGCGCCTGCAGGCACCGTGATTGCGCCCGCCGGACCCACCGCGGTGATGCGGTCGCCGTCGATGACGATCGCGCCATTTTGGATCACGCCACCGTCCTTGTCGGCCATCGTGACGATCTTGGCGCCGGTGATGACGACAATGCCCTTATGCTTTGCGGCTGCCTGCGTCATCGACAGCGATATACCGTCGGTCGGCGGGGTGAATTTCGGTGCCTTCTCATCGGCGGGGGCGTTGGTGAAGAGGCTCGCCAGATCGGCGCTGAACAAAGTCGCACCGCGGCTCCAGTGGAGGCGTCGGCCGCCGTCGGACCAGTTCATATATTCGGCGCCGCTGCCGCTCACGCGCGTGACGGGGAGCGCGCCGCTCTTGGTGCCGAGCGATACATCCTGCCCGCCGGGCATCAGCGGGGTGACATAGGCGTCGTAATTCTGCCGGAAAGCGAGGGTGCGACCGTCGGGCGAGATTTCATAGTCGCTCACCAGTTCGCCGTTCGCATGAACGCGCTTGTCCTGGCCGTTGAGGTCGGTGCTGACGAGCTGGCTTTTGCCGTCGGCGGCGGTGACCATGAACACGCGGTCGCTGGTCGACGCGAATTGCGGCTTGGCGCCGTCGCGGCTGATGCGCTCGGCCGTGCCGCCCGCGGCGGCAATGCGATAGACGCCGGGGTCTTCGCTCCAGCGCGCCGAGGTCAGCCCGCCGCTGCCGCGCCGTTCGAAGACGATCGTCTTCCCATCGGGCGAGAAGCGGGGTTCGGCATAGTGGCCGGGGGGCGTGGTGAGCTTGCGCGAGGCGCCGCCGCCCGCGCCGACGACATGGATTTCGCCCATGCCGCTGTCGGTCCAGCGCACGAAGACCAGCGATTTGCCGTCGCGCGACCAGCTCGGCCACGCCTCCATCGCGTCGTCCTTCGCCGCGGTCAGCCGCCGCGCGGTGCCGCCCGTCGCGGGCTTGACCCACAGCTTGCCGAGCGTTTCGAAGACGACGCTGCGGCCATCGGGCGAGACTTCGGCCCAGCGCGGCATTTTGGTTTCAAAGCGGTCGGGTGCGACCTCGACCGCAGGATGCGTCGCATCGACGATCATGCGGTCGTCATTGACGCTGAACGGGATGACGCGGGCGTCGCCGCCGCCGCCGCTGATGCTGCGCAGCTTGCCGCCGGCCCAGAAGATAATGTCGCGGCTGTCGGGGGTCCACGCCATATTGGGATAGACGCCGGTCACCGCCCAGGTTTCCTGCACATCCTGGTCGAGCGCGTCATAGACCTTCTTCTCGGTGCCCGAGGCGAGGTCTTTCACATAAAGTTTCGACTGCGTGCCCTCGCGGCGCACGAAGGCGAGGCGCTTGCCGTCGGGCGACGGGGTCGGGCGGACCGCGCCGCCGGGCCCCGACGCCGCAGTGCTGACCTCTCCATCATCGAGGCTGTAACGCTCGATATGGAAAAGGTCGGTGTTGCTGTCCTGCGCATATTCGAAGATCGGACCCGGGGTGACGTTGCGCGTGTAAAAGACGCTCTTGCCGTCGGCGGCGAAGATCGGCTCGCCCAGTTCCTTCTGGTGGCGTTCATTGGGTTTCTTGACGAGCGGCACGCCCGCGCCGCCCGACACATGGTACATCCACACCTCGCCGGTGCCAAGCGAGCGGCCCGTGGTGAAATGCTTCTTGGCGACGATGAACTGGCCGTCGGGCGACCAGCTCGGCTGGTTGAGCAGGCGGAAATCTTCTTTCGAGATTTGCTTTTTTTCGCTGCCGTCGCGGTTCATCAGCCAGATATTGTCGCCGCCGGCGCGGTCGGAGACAAAGGCGATGCGCTGGCCGTCGGGCGAGAAACGCGGCTGATGCTCATAGGCGAGCCCTTCGGCGATGCGAGTCGGCGTCCCGCCCTCGATCGGCATCGTGTAGATGTCACCAAGCATATCAAAAGCGATCGTGCGGCCGTCGGGCGCGACGTCGACGTTCATCCAGCTGCCCTCGTCGACCGCAAGTTGCACCTTGCGCGTCGCTAGCCCCGGTGGGGCGTTGACGTCCCACTTGTCCTCTTTCGTATCAGCGGCGGGTGCGGTCTGCGCCCAGACCGAGGTTGAACAAGCCAAAGTCGCCGCGAGGGCGAGAGCGAAGCGCGCCATGAAATTATCCCCGTTTGAAATTATGTGCCGACCATATGGTTCGCCCGCGAACATGCAAGCGGCAGCTTTCGACGAAGGCGCTGGCAGGGTCGACAAGCGGCTGCTAGCCCGGTCGAAAGACTATAGCCGGGAGGGAAAGCGTGCCGCTCAAGGGAATTAGGGTATTGGATTTTGGCCGCTACATCGCGGGCCCCTATTGCGCGGCTTTGCTCGCCGATTATGGCGCCGATGTCATCCGCATCGAGGCGCCGGGCGGCAATGACGACCGTTACACCGTGCCGGTTGCCGCGGACGGTTCGGGCGCGATGTTCATGCAGATGAACCGCGCCAAACGCTGCCTGACGCTGAAGCCCGGCAGCGTGGAGGGGCGTGAGATCGTTCGGCGGCTGGTCGAAACCGCCGATGTCGTGATCGCGAACCTGCCGTACGATGCGCTCGTCAAGCTGGGGCTCGATTATGACAGCCTGTCCGCGATCAACCCCCGCATCATTCTGGCCACCGCGTCGGCATTCGGTAGCGAAGGGCCGCTCGCGAGCCGCGTTGGTTTCGATGCGGTCGGGCAGGCGATGTCGGGGACGGTGCACCTGACGGGCACGCCCGACCAGCCCTATCGTGCGCAGGTCAATTATGTCGACTTCGGCACCGCGCTGCATTGCGCCTTCGGCGTCATGCTCGCGCTGCGCGAGCGCGAGGCGACGGGGAAGGGGCAGTGCGTGTCGGGATCGCTGCTCGGCACTGCGCTTGCACTGTCGAACGCGCTGACGATCGACCATGCGCTGAACGGGATCGACCGCGAGCCGATCGGCAATCGCAGCTTCAGTTCGGGGCCGACCGACCTGTTTCGCACACGCGACGGATGGATCATTACCCAGATCGTCGGATCGGGGATCTTCGCGCGCTGGGCCGAACTCGTCGGTCGTCCCGAACTGGTCGGCGATCCGCTTTACGCGAGCGATATATTGCGCGGCGACAATGGCGAGGAGTTGAGTGCAATCATGCAGCGCTGGTGCATCGAGCGCACGAGCGCGCAGGCGATCGAGGAACTCGCTGCCGGGCGCGTCCCGGCGGCGCCGGTGCTGAGCGCGGGAGAGGCGTTGGCGCAGCCGCAGGTCGTCGCAATGGGGCTGGTCGAGCCGGTCGATTATCCGGGCACCAAGGGCGCGGTGCCGGTCATTCGGGCGCCGATCAGCCTGTCGGGCCGCGACAAGGTGGACCCGGCGCGTGCGCCGCAGGTTGGCGAGCATAGCGATGCGATCCTTGGCGAGCTAGGTTATGATGCGGCGGCCATTTCGGCTTTGCGCGCGGCAGGGATAATTTGAGCCGGACATTATTCGAGCGGGGGAGGGTGGACAAACGGCAATCGCCTCTTAAATTACCGATCAGTATAAAAATCAGCCGAGGAGTTCTCCATGACCGACAATAGCGAATATGTCCCGCCGAAAATCTGGACATGGGACAAGGAAAGCGGCGGGCGTTTCGCCAATATCAACCGGCCCGTCGCCGGCCCGACGCACGACAAGGAGCTGCCGATCGGCAAGCATCCCTTGCAGCTTTATTCGCTCGGCACGCCCAATGGCGTGAAGGTCACGGTGATGCTCGAGGAACTGCTCGCGGCGGGGCACGGCGGCGCCGAATATGACGCGTGGCTGATCAATATCGGTGAAGGCGACCAGTTTTCGAGCGGCTATGTCGCGGCCAATCCGAACAGCAAAATTCCCGTGCTCGTCGATCGCAGCGGCGCCGAGCCGATCCGCGTCTTCGAATCGGGCGCGATCCTGATCCACCTTGCCGAGAAATTCGGCGCCTTCCTGCCCACCGAGAGGGCAAAGCGCGCCGAGGCATTGTCGTGGCTGATGTGGCAGATGGGCAGCGCGCCCTTCCTCGGCGGCGGCTTTGGCCATTTTTACGCCTATGCGCCGACGAAGCAGGAATATCCGATCAACCGCTATGCGATGGAGGTGAAGCGCCAGCTCGACGTGCTCGACCGCCGCCTTGCGGAAAGCGAATATATCGCCGGTGCCGACTACACGATCGCCGATATGGCGATCTGGCCTTGGTATGGCGCGCTTGCCAAGGGGCTCGTTTATGATGCGGGCGAATTCCTGCAGGTCGACGAGTATAAAAATGTCCAGCGCTGGACCGATCAGATCGCGGTGCGGCCCGCGGTCAAGCGCGGACGGATGGTTAACCGCGTGACGGGCGATCCGGCGAGCCAGCTTCACGAGCGGCACGATGCATCCGACTTTGAATTGCGCACGCAGGACAAGCTGCAGGACGCTGAATAATTCATATTTTTCGTTTGAAAGCGCCGTGCCGAAATTAGCGGTTCTTCAACGATAGACGGCGCGCGGCCAATTCAGTCCGATTTCGCCGCGACCAAATGCTGTAAAATGCGCAAAAGCGGCGTCGGGTTCTCTCGACGCCGCTTTCATTTGCGCGCGGCCATATTGCCGACATGACAGGTTCGATCCGACTTTCGCGGCGCGTCCGCAAAATTGCCCTGACGAGCCTTACCCTGGCGCGCGGGGAGCGCGGCGCCGCCATCGTCGAAATGGCGCTGGTGCTGCCGCTGCTCATCGCGTTGCTGATGGGCGTGCTGGTCTATGGCCAATATTTCATGCTCGCGCACAGCGTGCAGCAGGCCGCGAACGACGGCGCCCGCGCATCGATCGTCGGCCTCGACGCCGCCGATCGCAGCGCCGTCGCGTCGCGCGCCGTCGGCCGCAGCCTGCAAGCCGTGGAGGGCTCGCACAGCGTCGCCGTATCCGAAACGACCGAGGCGATCACCGTCGCGGTCAGCTTTACCGTGCCGCAGGACAGCCTCTTGCGATCCGGCTTCGTTCCGTCGCCGGGCAACATCATCCGTGCTCGCGCGACGTTTGAATTGCCGGTCGATTGATCATGGCGATCCTGTCCTTCCTTCGCCGTCTTGTCCGCGACCGCGGCGCGAGCATCAGCATCACGACGGCGTTCGGCATGACGATGCTGATCGGGTCGGCGGCGTTCGCGGTCGACCTTGGCTCGCTCTATCTCGACCGCCGCAAATTGCAGGGCATCGCCGATGCCGCGGCGATGGCGGCGGCAGGGCGGCCCGGCGAGGAGCGGGCGGCGGCCGAGCGTATCATCGCCGCCAATTGCGATTGCGGCATCCGGATCGCGGTGCTCGACCCCGGCACCTACACCGCCGATCCGTCGACCCAGGCCGAACGGCGCTTTGCCGTCGGCGGCGCGTCACCAAACGCAGTGCGCATCACGCTGACGCGCGATCGCCCGCTGTTCTTCGGGAGTTTTCTGACGGGGCGGCAGGACAGCATCATTCGCGCGACCGCGACCGGCGCGCGGCGTGGCTATGCGGCATTCTCGCTCGGATCGCGGGTCGCGGCGCTGAACGGCGGCCTTCCCAACGCGCTGCTGTCGAGCCTCACCGGCAGCCAGGTCCACCTGTCGGTGATGGATTACAACGCGCTCGCCAGCACCGACATCGACCTGCTCGCCTTCTCCGACGCGCTGCGGACCGAACTCGACGCCGACGTGCTGACCTTTGGCCAGACGCTCGACGCGCAGGCGACCTTGCCGCAGGTCGTGTCGGCGCTCGCCAGTGCCTCGGACGGGCAGGCGGCAACCGCGCTCGAGCATATCGCGAATAGCGCGCTGCCGCGCACCTTGCTGCCGTCGCGCGCGATCGATCTGGGGCCGCGGTCGTCGAGCATTCGGATCGATGCCGCCAATCCGGTTAAGGTCAACGCGCTCAGCCTGCTGCGCGCCATGCTGCTCCTCGGCAATGCAAACCGGCAGGTCGACCTTGCGCTCGCAAGCAGCCTGCCCGGCGGATCGGGGATCGATATCGCGCTGATGATCGGCGAGCCGCCGGTGAATTCGCCGTTGATCGCGGTGACCGACACCAATGATGTGGTTGTGCGAACGGCGCAGGTGCGGCTGAAGATCGAGACGCGCGTCGCGACCCCGCTTGCGAGCGTCCATGTCCCCGTGCTTGCCGAACTCGGGTCGGCGTCGGCGCGGATCACCGATATTGATTGTCGGCCGAACAGCACGGCCGCGGTGTCGCTGGGTGTCGTGACCTCCCCCGCGATGGTGGCGATCGGAACGGTTCCCGACAGCGATTTTCAGGACATGAAACGTCCGCTCGATCCCAAACCGGCGCGGGTCGTGAAACTACCGCTCGTCAGCGTCGATGCGGAGGCCGAACTCATCCTGTCGGACCTCAACGAAAAGCCGGTCGTATTTTCGCGCGCCGAAATCGACGACGGCAAGGTGAAGACCGTGTCGAGCACGGGCCTTGTCGCGGGCGCCGCGAAATCGCTTTCGGACCGGATGGAACTCGACGTCAACCTCCTCGGTCTCGTCCTCAACCTCAAGGCACTGACGACCGTGGTCGGCGAGACGGTGGCGCTTGCCGCACCGGTATTGGACACCGTCTTATCGGACCTTACCGGCCTGCTCGGTGTGCATGTCGGGCAGGCCGATACACGGGTCAACGCGCTGCGCTGCGGCAAGGCGCGACTGGTCTGATCGTTCGCGCAATGGCGCCGTTCCGGACACGACAGGCGGGCAATTGATCCCTTCCAGACCGAAAGCATGCTCAGGCCGGCTATATGGGGACAGGGATCGACCGGTTTTCAGGGGGGCATGGTGGCAGCGGCACAGGAACCACAACGCGTATCGGCAGCCGACTTCATCCGCGGCTTTGCCAATTGGCGGCTGCAATCGGCGCGCAAGCCGGTGGTCGTGACGCATCATGGCAGGGATGCGCATGTGCTGATTTCGCTCGACGACTACCGCCGTCTCGACGGCGATACGGCGACGAAGGTCGCCGCGGCATCGGACATATTGCAGTGTTCGCTTGCCGGTCTTGTGGAATCGGTCCGCGACGGCGTGATCCTGGTCGACCGGCAACGGCGTGTTGCCGCGCTCAACCCGGCGGCATCGGATATGCTGGAGATTCCGGCGGCCGACCTGGTGGGGCAAGAGTTGATGGTCGCGCTGCCGGGAATCAGGGACAGTCTGATCGTCCACCACATCAATCGACTTCTCGATCATCGCGAGCGATTTTCGGCTGACGTCCCCGGTCTGTTGCGCCCGCGTCAATGGGTGCATGTCGACCTTGTTCCCCTGCCGGTCGGCGGCGCCATCGTTCTGCGCGATGTCAGCGAGGCGATCAATGACTTTGCTGCCGGTGATATGCGACAGGCGATGCTCAATGCCGTGGAGGTCGATGGCGGCATCGGCCACGCGCGCATCTCGGTGCGCGAAACGGTCGAGGCGGCGAACGCGATGCTGACCGAACTGCTCGGGGTGGATACCGCAGCGATCCGGCGAGTCCGTTTTTCGGCGCTGCTCGCGGTCGGGCAGCGGCCGGCCTTTGTCGACGCGCTCGAATCCGTCTTTCGCTCGGGCGCGCCCACACGCATCGCTTCGCAGATGGTCACGCGCGAGGGTTTGGCCGTCGACGTTGCCTTGACGATAGCCGAGATCCGCGGACCTTATGCCAGCGACGGCGCGGTGGTGCTCGTCACGCGTCGCCCCGGTTAGAACCAGCGTCCGCGCTCGATAGCCGTGCTGCCAGCGGGCAGCGAGATATATTGCCCGTCCTCGGCGACGACGATCGGCCCGTCGAAATGATCCTCCGCTCCATCGAGGAAGGCGGCGTTCAGATAGGGTGACGGCATCGACGGCACGACATGGCTGAGCACCAGCATTTTGACGCCCGCAACCTTCGCGCTGTCGGCGGCCTGCGCCGGGCTGGCGTGATAATCGAGGATGTCGCGCATGATCTGCGCGGTCTGCTTGCGCCCTGCCTTGTCGAGTTCGGCGGCGAGTTGCCTGACCATCTTGGGCTGGAGCGCCTCGTGAATCAGCAGGTCGGCGCCCTTCGACGCGATCTCGAGCGATTTTGACGGCGCCGTGTCGCCGCTGATCACGACGCTGCGGCCCTTGTAATCGAAGCGGTAGCCGACCGAGGGCTGGACCGGGCGATGATCGACGGCGAAGGCGGTGACGCGCAGGCCATCGGCTTGGTAGACGACGGTCTGCGTAGCGGGGACGGCGAAGGGCATCGCGGTCGCACCTGCGGCGGCGGGCGGGGTTATAGCGGCGCCATGATGCGCGGTGCGATAACCGTTATCGAGCGCATAGGCGGTGTTGAATCCCGCGATCACGCGTTCGACTCCGGTCGGGCCATAAACGGGGAGGGGCGCGGTATTGCCGCTGGCGGTCCAGCGCAGCAACATCATCGGCCCCATTCCGTCGATATGATCCGAATGATAATGGGTCAGGAACAATGCTTTGATCCGCGCATTTGGCAGGCCCATCTGCGCGATGTTGCGCGCGGCGCCTTCGCCCGCATCGACGACGACCATCGTCTTGCCCGCGATGATGACGGTGCAGGCGGCGGCGCGCTCGCGATTGGGGAGGGGCGACCCGGTTCCGCAAAGGCCGACGTGCAATCCGTCAGGCAAGTCCTTCAGCGTGTCACGCGCCGCAGCGCGCTCGGCCGCCCGGTTGAATAGCCACATGCCGATCGGGCGCTGGAACAGCCACGCCGATAGCGCCACCACGCCGATAATTGCCGCAACCGACAGAGCGGCGCGCTTGCCCTTGGTCATCCCCGTTCCCCTCGACTTTTCGTCCGCGCGCGACGGCCGCGCACGCTGGACAAGCGGGGATGTTAGGCGCAATCATCGGCGCAAGGAAGGTTGCAAGTGGCAACTTGCCGTTTACGTAAAGGTGAGCGCCCAGTATAAGGGCGCCATTGCCCAATGGGAGATTCGTGATGGACATGGAATTCAGCCCCGAAGATCTGGCCTTTCAACAGGAAGTTCGCCAGTTCATCGCCGAAAATTACCCCGCCGATCTGCGCGACAAGCAGGATGAAGGCGAAGAAATGTCCAAGGAGGATTTCCTCGCCTGGCACAAGATCCTGTACAAAAAGGGCTGGATAGCCCCCGCATGGCCGGTCGAATATGGCGGCACCGGCTGGACCCCGACGCAGCGCTTCATCTGGTCCGAAGAAACGGCCCGTGCCGATTGTATTCGCCTGATGCCCTTCGGCCTCGCGATGGTCGGCCCCGTCATCTACACCTTTGGCACGCCCGAGCAGAAGGCCCATTTCCTGCCGCGCATCCTGTCGGGTGAGGATTGGTGGTGCCAGGGTTATTCGGACCCCGGTTCGGGTTCGGACCTTGCCAGCCTGCGCACGACGGCGGTCCCCGATGGCGACGATTATATCGTCAATGGTCAGAAAACGTGGACGACGCTGGCGCAGCATGCCGACTGGGGATTCTTCCTCGTCCGCACCGACAAGGAAGCGAAGCAGCAGGAAGGCATCAGCTTCCTTCTGATCGACATGAAATCGCCCGGCATCACCGTGCGCCCTATCATCACATTGGGCGGCGAGCATGAGGTGAACGAGGTGTGGCTGGAAGATGTGCGCGTCCCGCAGTCGCAGCGCGTCTATGAAGAGAATAAGGGCTGGACCTGCGCCAAGTTCCTGCTCGCGCACGAACGCACCGGCATCGCGGGTGTCGCGGCGTCGAAGCGTGGGATCGAGAAGGTGAAGGCGATCGCCCGCACCGAACTCGACGGCGACCAGCCGCTGCTCGCCAACGCCTTTTTCAAGCGCAAGGTCGCCGAGTTGGAAGTCGACTTGGCGGCGCTCGAATTCACCGAATTGCGCAGCTTGGCAGGTGCGAACGCGGGTCGCGGCCCGGGGCCGGAATCGAGCCTGCTCAAGATCAAGGGCAGTGAAATCCAGCAGCGGTTGACCGAACTGACGCTGGAAGCGGTCGGCCATTATGGCGCCCCCTATTTCCGCGGTTTCGGCGAGGGCGACAATGAGCATCCGATCGGGCCCGATTACGCGCATCGCGCGGCGCCGACCTATTTCAACATGCGCAAGACGACGATCTATGGCGGATCGAACGAGATTCAGCGCAACATCATCGCGAAGATGGTTTTGGGATTGTGATGCGCCGGTGCCCATAAATAGGGACAGTCCCTATTTATCGACGGGCACCGCTTTCGGCCAGCAACGGACAATTCGATAAATAGGGACTGTCCCTATTTATGAGAGGGCAGACAATGGATTTCACTTACACCGAAACGCAGGACATGATCCGCGACACGCTGTCGCGTTTCCTTGGCGACACCTATGATTTCGAAACGCGCCAGAAGTTCATCGGCAGCGACAGCGGACGCGATCCGGCGATCTGGACCGCACTGGCGCAGGAGCTTGGCATGCTGGGCGCGCCCTTTGCCGAAGAGCATGGCGGCCTCGGCGGCGGGGCGCTCGAAAATGCGATCGTGATGGAAGAACTCGGCAAGGTCATCGGGATCGAGCCCTATCTTCCCACCGTCGTCATCGCGGGCGGCGCGCTGAAGGCCGTCGGCGGGGCCCAGGCCGATGCGATGATCCCCGAAATCATCGCGGGCAATGCAATCATCGCCTTCGCCTATGCCGAGCCGCAGGGGCGCTATGACCTTGCGAACCTGCGCACCACCGCGAAAAAGGATGGCGCGGGCTATGTGCTGAACGGCCACAAGAGCGTCGTTTATGCCGCGCCTTGGGCAACACATCTGCTCGTTACCGCGCGCACCGGCGGCAACGTGCGCGACCGCGACGGCGTCTCGCTGTTCCTGATCGACGCCAATCTTCCCGGCATCGTCCGCCGCGACTATCCGACCGTCGACGGCAGCCGGGCGTCGGAAATCTATTTCGAGAATGTCGCCGTCCCCGGCGACGCGCTGCTGGGCGGCGAAGGCACCGGCCTGCCGCTGATCGAGCAGATCGTCGACGAGGCGACGGTTGCGGTATGCGCCGAGGCGACCGGCGTGATGCAAAAGCTGCACGAAGGCACGCTGGAATATACGCAGCAGCGCAAGCAGTTCGGTGTGCCGATCGCGAAATTCCAGGTGCTGCAGCACCGCATGGTCGACATGTTCATGGAGGTCGAACAGGCGCGGTCGATGACGATCATGGGCACGCTGAAGCTGGGCCTGCCCGCAGGCGAGCGCATGCCGGCGGTATCGGCCGCGAAAGCGAAGGTCGCGCGCGGCGCCAATTTCGTCGGCCAGAATGCTATCCAGACCCACGGCGGTATCGGCATCACGCAGGAATTGGCGATCGGCCATTATTTCAAGCGCGCGACGATGATCGAGGGCCAGTTTGGCAGCCACGATTATCATATGGAGCGGTACGAACGGATTACGCTGGCGGATTAATGGCGGCAGCCCCTCCCCGGCGGGGAGGGGCGGTAACGGCAGTTAGCGACCACTTGTGGACATGCACGAGGGCGTTACGTATCGTTTGTCTTCCCGCGATAAGACGATTGTCGATGGCTCCGGCATGAGGCTGATACATTGTTAATGCACATCATCGTGGCTGTTTTGGCTCAGACGGCTTCGCCGCCGCCGCCACTAACCGCTATAGAGGATTGGTCATCCTATGACCCAATCGCAAACAGCGACCGTGTTTCCGTCGTCTGCCCTCACGCTGGCCGAGTAACGGCAGAGTTTGACCGACAGGGCTATGTGGTTTCTGTCGTTGCTATCGAAGGATTTTCGCGCCGTCTTTCGAAGGATGATAGGTCAGCAATCAACGCCGCCATCGCGCCCCTCCATTTTTTGGACCGCGTCGAGATCGGCTGCAACGGTCCAAACGGAGCTCTAATTCACGTTTTGGGAGGTTTCAAAGAAATCGATGGCAAAATGATGCGGCAATTGGTTCCGATGGTCTGGGGAAGCTCGGGCTTACGCGGCATCGGGGGAAGTAAGCTTCCTCGGATAGAGCTATCACCAAATCTCCGGTGAAAACCAGCAGCGGTCAGTCGGCTTTCCACCCCCAAAGCCGACATTCGCTAATAAGCGACGTCGATTGCGATCCTGAGCGTGCGCGGGCGGAGCGGGGTCATGAAACCTTCGTTACCCTCGACGAAAGGCGTGCCGAGCGAAAAGCGGTTGCCGCGTGAATCGAATAGATTGGTGAGCGTCAACGACAGGCCGCGGCGTGCATTGCCGACGCGCATCGCGATACCCGTGTCGATATAATCGCCCTGGCTCTCGCCAAGTACCGGCCCGATACCGAGCCGCGACGGGCCGATATAGCTGGCCCAGCCATTCACGCGGAAATCCTCGTCGCCGATCACGGTCGCATAGTTGACCGACCCGCGCACCGCATGGCTCGCGACATTGGGAATGCGGCCTAGGCGGGCCGGCGCGGCGACGAACACCGGCAAGATCTGCGGCGAGAGATCGTCGACCCGGCTGTGGTTGTAAACCGCGCCGAGTTCAAAGGTTAGCGCGGCGGTCGGCCGCATCGCGACCGCGCCCGACAAGCTCGTAATGCGGCCGTCGCCGATATTGGCGGTGGTCGGAAAGCCGGTGCTGTCGATGAAATCGGCCTGGATATTGCGCCAGCGGCTATGCGAGATCGAGATGCTGGCGTCGAGCAGGCTTTGGCGCCTGTCGCCAAAGCGCATTCCCGCCTCCCAGGTGCGGACTTGATCGTTGAGGAAGCGGCGTACGAAATTACCGTCAACGGCGAGCCCGCCGGGGCGGAAGCCCTCCTGATAGCGCGCGTAGACGCGGACATTGTGGAGCGGCGTCGCAAGCAGCGAGAAGGACGGCAGCAGGTCGGTCTCGTTGCGCGACGCGGTGGTCGCACGGTTTGCCTGTGCCAGCGCGAAAGACACGCCTTCGGCGGCGCCACCCAGCTTGGCGTGCGACAGGCGAATGCCGCCCGATGCGATCAGGTCGGGCATCACTTCGACGGTCGCTTCGGCATAGCCGGTGAATTCGGTGATCTTGTTGGTCACGCCGGGAATGACCGCGCGGAGCGGTCCATAGCCAAATTCGCGGTCCTGCCGCGCGCGGTTGTCGATGAAACTGGCGCCAATGACCCAGCCGAGGCCGTCACGATAGGGGCGCGAGAGACGGTTTTCGCTGACGAACATCCGCGTCGCATTATACTGGTCGAGCACGCGCGGAACATCGTTCAGCGCAATGACCGGGAACGGTGCGAACAGGCGTTCGACATCGACCGTCCCGACCGAAGGCGGGGCGGGGACGCCGCCGTTGGACGTGTCGCTTCCCTGCCGCGCTTCGGGCAGGCTGGCGTCGAACCGTTCGAACAGGCGGTGATCGATATAGGCGTTGGACGACTGGAAATAGAGGTCGTCCCACTCCTTCATCACGACGACCGAGCCCATGCCGTAGCGCGCGGTGGCATTCTGCTCGACCATCGACGCACGCGTGAGCGGCGGACCGCTTTTGTCGGCATATTGCGCGTCGTCCGACGTGATCGCCTGATAGACGCCGCCCAGATCGATCGTCCAGCCGTCGCCGGCCTCGAAGCGAAAGGTGCCTCGCCCGCCGCGGACATGGACGCGGTTGACGTCATTCTGGCCGCGCAGCGGATTGTCGATATAGCCCCCGTCGGTGAGCATATAGCCGACGAGCCGCAGCGCATGGCCGTCATCGCCGACGGGCAGGTTGGCGATCGCGGCGATATCGCCGCCGGGATCGCCGTGCTGGGTGATCGACACGCCGGCAATCGCCTGCACCGTCATTTCGCGCGGGTCGGGGGCCTTCGGGATGACACGAATGATCCCGCCGAGCGATCCGGCGCCATAGAGTGTGCCCTGCGGTCCTTCGAGAATCTCGACATTGTCGACGTCATAAAGACGCAGGTCCGGGTCGGGGGCGTTATAGCTGAGGCGGATATCGCCGAGATACTGGCCGACCGTCGATTGTGTCGGGCCGGTGAAGCTGGAATCGGCGATCCCGCGAATGAACAGCTTGTTGCGCCCCGAGCCAAGATGCGTCGAGGAAACGGTCGCGGTGCGCGACAGGATCGAGTCCATTCCGCGTTCGCCGCCAAACGCCAAATCGCCGCCATCCAATTTGGTGACGACGCCGGCGAAGTGCGTAAGGGGCAGGTCGGTCTTGGACGCGGTGACGATGATTTCGTCTTGGGCCGCGGCGACCGTGTCTTGCGATGGTTCGCGGGCTCTTGGCTGTGGCGCGTGTCGTGGAGGTGGCGCCGGCCGCGCGACACGGACGGGGCGGCGTTCGATCCGCCAACTTGTCGCGCTGACGCGTACGGCGCGCGCATCGGACCCGGCGAGCAGGCGCCGGATCGCTTCTTCGACACTCATCCGCCCGCGCACCGGCTTGGCGCGGCCCTGCCAGAGTTTTGCATCGCCGACGCTGATGCTGACGCCGGCCTGTCGGCTGATGACCGGGAGCACGGTTGACAGGCTGCCTTTCGGCACATCGAACACGCGTTCCTCCGCCGCCTGAACCTGCTCGGGCAGGCACAGCGTTATCGCTGCTGCGGCAGCGAACAGCCGGGGGGAAAGGCGCGGGTGCATGGTCAGCGGGTCAATATCCAGCCATCGCCCTGCCGCTGGGCCTTTGTCCCTGAGAGCGCCGCAAGATCAGCGATCGTGCGGTTCCGGTTTTTGTCGATGATCAGCGCGCCGCGGAAAAACAGATCGCTCGCCTCGGGCGCGATGCGGACCTGCATTCCGGCGGTGCGCCTTAGATCCTCGGCGACAACGGCGAGCGGGGTGCCGTTGTAGACGAGCAAACCGCTGCGCCAGCCGCCGATGCTGGCGACGTCGACATCCTGCACGACCGGCGGCTGACGATCGCCGTCACGGGCTTCGATGGCCTTGCCCGCGACGAGGCGGACCTTGTCGCGATCGGGGTTGTAGAGGACGATGCCTTCGGACACCGCAACCGACGTCTGGCGGTCGCGGCGCACGACGTTGAAAGCGGTGCCGAGGTCGACGATCTTCGCATCGCCCGTCTCGACGATAAAGGGATCATCGTCGCGGTGAACGACATGGAACATCGCCTCGCCCGATTCCAGCCGGGCAAAGCGCGGGCGGTCCTTGTCGATCTCGATCACCGAGGCGCCGTTGACCTCGATCTTCGACCCGTCGGCGAGCGCGATGGTGCGATGTTCGCCTGCCAGCGTCTCGATGCGGTCGTCGTTGCCGAACAAGCCAAGGCTCGACAGGCTGATCGCACCGACCAGCGCCGCGGCCATTGCCCCGCCGAACCATGCACGCCGCGAAGGACGGCGCGGTGCGTCGGGTATGATGACGACCGACGGTTTGGATTTGGGTGCTGCGGCCAAGGCATCGAGATCGCGGTCGAGGCTAGCGACCGCGTCGTAGATGGCGTTATGCTCCGGGGCCTCGGCCAGCCAGTCGGCAAAGCCGCTCCAGTCGTCGAAATCGGGGTTGCGCTGACGGATCAACCAGTCGATCGCGCGGGCTTCGGCGTTCGCCATGTCAGCTTGCATCGAACTGCCTCCGTATCACGGCGAGTGCCGCATAGACTTTGCGCAGATCGGCTTCGACGGTGCTCAGGCTGACCCCCATTTCACTAGCTATATCGCGTTGGTTCTGACCGTCGACGCGGAACCGGCGGAAGATGCGCGCCGGTCGCTCGCCGGTCGCGGTGATCGCGGTTTCAACGAGCGCGAGCTGTTCGCGCGAGATCAACGAGGTTTCGGCCGAGGGGCTTTGTATGGCGGCCGCTTCGCCCCACGCCTTGTCCCGCAGGTCGCTTTGCCGCGCCGACCGGTAACGGTCGAGCATCAGATTGTTCGCGGCGCGCATGATATAGGGCAGGGGATCGGCTATGGGGCCGGACGTCCGGTCGGTCAGGCGCATCCACAAATCCTGGAACAGGTCCTCGGCGCCGTCGCCCGCACCGCGCATCTCGAGAAAGCGGACGATGCGATCCCGGTTGGCGAGCAATACGCCTTCGATACCCTGTGCTGGGTCGGTTCGATCACGCGACTCTGTCATGGATTGCTTGCTTTGGAACGCCATCTTTTGCCGGTGGGCGCCACCCCGGTGCGCGCCATACGTCCCCCTGATGACGCCGTCATATAGCGTCCACGGTCCGCCGCGCAACTGCGGTGCTTGGAAAGAGAGAGCGGACCGTGCAAGCATCTGTTTTGTCGTTTCATTTCTGCCTAGGCAAGGGGGAAGCGTGGGTAGGGGTTACGCTTCCCCCTTGCGGGCGGGGCCGGCCGGGGGGCTAGAGGCCGACCCGCAGACTCGCACGGAAAGCCCAGCCGATATGGCTTTGCTGTTCTTCCGCGGACACTTCGCCGGCGACCTGAAAGGCCGAATTTCCGGCGATGCCACGGAAACGGCCGACCCAGCCGCTCGTGCGATCATCAGGAACAAGGGTGAACGGCGTGCCGTCCTTGAACGAAGCCGTCGTCGAGCCGAGCGTGCCGCTGACGATCTGGCGGCGGCCGCCTTCAAGTTCGAAGCGCGTCCAGCCGTCATATTCGTCGGCGCCGCCGAAATCGAGGCCGACGGCAACGGTGCCCGACACGGCAAGCTCGTCGCTGTCGCGGCTCAGCACCGTCAGGTCGAGCGCATCGCCGCCGCCGGTTTCCTGATAGCCATCTTCCTTCAGCTTGAAATAATCGACCGCGACCATCGGGCGGAAGCTCAGGCCGCCGACGCGCGTGTCATAAGCGACCGAGCCGGAGGCCGACCACAGAGTGGCGTCCCATTTGCCCTTCATCGTCTTTTCGATGTCGTCGGCGCCGGCTTCGGCGCGGAAGATGCGCGTGCCCTTCAGGCTGATTGGCGCGCCCGAAACGCGGGCATTCGCCAAAAAGCCATCGGACCGCAGGCGCCAGTGCAGCGCGCCTTCAAACTGGCTGGTGCTGACTTCATTGGCGTTGCTGCCGTTGCCGTCCTTGCCGCTGAGATAGGCGATCGAGCCACCGAAGTTACCGAGTTTGCTCTCGATTTCGGCGCCTGCCGAAATGCCCCAGCCGCTGACGTCATAGCTCGCGGTGTTGCCGACGTCCTTTGACGTGCCCCACACGGCCTGATTGACCCAATAACCCCATTTGCCCTCGTCCTGATAGGGCGCATTGGGATCCTGCAGGTAGCGTGACAGCGCGCGCGAACCCGAGGTGACGGTTTCAAACACGCCGCCTTCATGTTCGGGGAGCATCTGGCCGAGCTGATTGTGGAACTGATCGCCATCGGTAATGCTCAGGAAGACATCCTCGATCTTCTGGTCGGCGACGACTGCGTCGAGCACCGCATCGAACGCGCTCGCTTCGGAACGATTGAGTCCGAGTTCGGTTGTGTTCTTGCGCGATACGTCGACGATCAGCTGGGTGGCGTTCGAGGTCAGCGTTCCCTTGTAGAGGAAGGGCAGCAGCGTCTGCGAAGCGGTCAGATTGTTCGCACCCGTAAGCGTCCCCGCAGTCAGCACGATATGCTGACCCTCGGCTTTATCGAGGCTCGACAGCTTGAGCGCGAGCTTTGATTCGGTGCCGAAGCTGGCGTTGCCGGTGACCTGAAGATTGGTTCCCGTGTTGCCGGTATCGAGCATCACGCCGAGTGTGCCTTTGTCCGTGACCGCAAGCGACGAAATCGTCGCGGCGCCGCCAACGTCGAAGGTGCCGCCCGCGACCGAAACCGCCAGACCCTGCGAATTGGCGAGCGAACCGGAGAAGATCGAGGTGCCGCCGATGGAGAGCGTATCGGTGCCGCCCCCGAAATCCGCCAGACCCGTAAACTTCGATGTGCCGGCGAGCGTCATTGCGTCGTTGCCGGCGCCGAAGCGGGCATTGCCGGCGTATGTTGCGTCACCCGACAGCGCGAGCTTGTTGTTGCCAGCGCCGAAGAAGCTGTTCCCCTTCACCGAACCATCGGCAATGTCGAACACGTCGTTGCCGCCGCCGAAGCGGACGTCGCCGACGATGCTGGGGGCGGTGATTCCGGCAGCGACCGCAGTCTGCTTGACCGTCGCGCCGATGGCGTTTGCCGACAGATCGATCGCGACATTGCGGTCGGACGATGCGAGCGCCCCGGTGGCGCTGATCGCGCCACTGTTTTCGACCGTGCCGACCTTGCCCGACAGGTCGACGATCGCGCGTGCCGTGCCGGCGTCGCCGCCGGTCTTCGCCGTGATGGAACCGCTGTTACGGATCAGCGGGACGTCGCCGCCGGCTTCGATCAGCACGGCGGTTGCGACTGTGTTGGCGGCTTTGCCTCCGGTCGTCGCTTCGATCTTGCCTGCATTGCGGATTTCAGGGGTTGTTGCGCCGCTGCCGATGCGGATCGCGGTGGCGGCGGTATCGCTCGACAGCGCCGTCACGCTGCCGGTCGCACCGATGCCGATGCCGCCCGCGATCGTGACCGTGCCGCCGAGGCCACCGATCTGCATCCCGTTACCGTCCTTGCCGGTGTAGAGGCCGTTGCCGAGCACGGCGCCATCGATAATGAGGCCGAGACCGGTGCCCGTTCCGGCGACCGGGCCGATCGTGACGGCGCGGTCGGCCGAACCGATGCGGACTGCAGCCGCCGAACCGAAGGACCGCACGACGGCGTTTCCTTCCTTGTCGTCGTCGATCCCGTCCTTGTCCTCATCCTTGTCGTCGGGCTTGGCATCCTTCGGCGCGACAGCAAGGACGATGCCGCCGGTGACATTGCCTTCGATCGACAGCGCGTTGCCGCCGATCAGCAGGTCGTCGGCGTCGAGCTTCGAGGGGTCGGCGGGCGGCGCCGTGAAGCGGTAGCCGGTGGCCGTGAGATTGCCCTGGACGACCAGTGCGCCGGTGATGTCGCCGGCAAGCCTTGCGCCGATGGCATCGACGCCCTGCGCGCCGATCGTGCCGGCAAGACGGACGTTACCCGTCACATCCTGCAACCCGACGCCGAGCGCGCGGTCGCCGATGACCGTGATGGTGCCATCGTTGGTGAAATTGCCCGTCAGCGGCCCGCCGAGGCGGATGCCCGCCGAATTATTGCCTTCGATCGCGATCGCGCCCGAGTTGACGATATTGCCCGTGAAGGCGCCCGCCGTTGCGATGCCGACACGGTTGCTGCCGATGGCGAAAGCGCCATCGATGTCGCCATCATTGTCGATGTCGGTCGGCGCATAGGTTTCGCCGATGGTAATCTTTCCGCTCGCGCTGTTGGTGATGCCGCCCGACTGACCGGCATTTGCGAGAATGCCCGTGGCGCCGTCGATGTTGCTGAACTCGATCGTGCCTTCATTGACGACCTTGTGATTGGTGTCGATGGTGACGGCGGGGCCGGTGACGGTCGGCTTGATCGAACCCGCGGCGACAATCTTGATGTCGTCGGCTGCGCCCGATTTGATCGTCGACGTCCGCACCGGCGCGGTCGTCGCGGTGCTAATCGTCGTTTCGGCATGAGCGGCGGTCGAAAGGAGGGTGGCCAGGCAGGTGGAGGCCAGCAAGGTTTTGCGCATCGGGTTCCTCTTGAGATCGGGGCCGGGATGTCTTCCCGGCGACAATCACAAGACGGAGCTGTTTCGGCGCAGCCTTGGAAATAATTCATCGCATTCGCGCGTGGTGGTCTCGATCAAGGTGAAGCCAAGCGTCGAGGCGTTCTGTACGGCTTGCTCGCAGCTGTTCGCAACCGGGCGGGCGATGCGGAAATGCAAGTGCAGACGCATAGCTATGCCTTGTTGCATCGTCCCGAACCATGCGACATTTGGTTGCGCTGGACCGGCCGTGTTGGACCGGCAAGGGAGAGTCATGAGCGAACAGATCGTCACGGTCGATATCGGCGGCACCCATGCACGCTTTGCGATCGCAGAGATCGAAGGCGGCCGCGTCCTGTCGCTGGGTGAAGCGACGACGCTGCATACAAAGGATCACGCCAGCTTTCAGACCGCGTGGCAGGATTTCGAGCGCCAGCAGGGCGGCACGCTACCGCGCGGCGTTGCGATTGCGATCGCGGGGCCGACGCGCGGCGACATCATCCGTTTTACCAACAATCCGTGGATTATTCGCCCGGCGTTGATCAACGAGAAGATGAACGTCGACCGCTATGTCCTCGTCAATGATTTCGAAGCGGTCGGCCATGCGGTGGCGCAGGCCGACGCGAGTTATTTCGAGCGGCTGACCGGCCCTGACGAGCCGCTGCCCGCCACGGGCACGATCACCATCATCGGTCCCGGTACGGGGCTTGGCGTCGCGCATATCTGGCGCGATGGCAGCAATTATCGCGTGCAGGCGACCGAGGGCGGGCATATCGACTTCGCGCCGCTCGACAGTATCGAGGATGCGATCCTCGCGCGGCTGCGGAAGCGTCACCGCCGCGTGTCGATCGAACGGATCGTCTCGGGCCCCGGAATCGTCGACATCTATGAAACGCTGGCCGCGCTCGAAGGACGCGCGATCCCGCGGCTCGACGACAAGGCGATCTGGACCAATGCGATAAGCGGCGGCGACAGCCTGGCCGCGGCGGCGGTCGATCGCTTCTGCCTGTCGCTCGGCAGCGTCGCGGGCGACCTCGCGCTCGCGCAGGGCGCGAGCGGGGTCGTCATCGCCGGCGGCCTGGGGTTGCGTATCCGCGACAGCCTCGTGCGTTCGGGCTTTCCCGAACGCTTTATCGAAAAGGGCCGCTTTGAAGGCTTCATGTCGGCGCTTCCGGTCAAGCTCATCACCCATCCGCAGCCGGGTTTGTTCGGAGCGGCGGCGGCGTTCGCCCGGCAATATGCCTAAAATTCCGCTGGCGCTGCGGCGCTAAAATCGGCAGCTTGCGGGTATGTCGCAACGCCCCGTTCTTGGTATCATCGCCTGCAACCGCTTGGTCGGCACCGAACTCGCCCAGGCGGTGATGAACCGCTATGCCACCGCGGCAATGCGCCACGCCGATTGCGCGGCGCTGATCATTCCGTCGCTGCCCAACCATATGCGCGCCGCCGAGGTTGTCGGGCGGCTCGACGGGGTGCTGCTGACGGGCACGCCATCCAATGTCGAACCCGCACGCTATGGCGACCAGACGGCAGGGGAGGGGCCGTTCGATCGCGATC
Source organism: uncultured Sphingopyxis sp. (assembly GCA_964426485.1). GTDB lineage: Bacteria > Pseudomonadota > Alphaproteobacteria > Sphingomonadales > Sphingomonadaceae > Sphingopyxis. The sequence goes on from CAYRQX010000002.1 coordinate 112,416, forward strand.
GCGACCGCATGATGATCGAACTGGTCGAGGCGGTGATTGCGGCACAGCGGCCGCTGTTCGGCATCTGCCGAGGGTTTCAGGAAATCAATGTCGCGCTTGGCGGGACCCTGCGTCGCGATACGTCGGTGAGCGACGAATTGCTCCATCATCATGCGCCCGACGGCGTCAGTTTCGACGGGATGTTCGACCATCATCATCAGGTCGAACTGATTGACGGCGGGATGCTTGCTGCGGCCTACGACAGGCCGTCGATTGAGGTGAATTCGGTGCACTACCAGGGGGTCGGCGAACTGGCCGAGGGGCTGACGGTCGAAGCGCGCGCGCCCGACGGGCTAGTCGAGGCCTATAGCGCGCGGCCCAATGGTGCGCCGCTGCTCGCGGTGCAATGGCATCCCGAATGGGCGACCGACGACAACAGCGATAGCCAGACCTATTTCCAGCTGCTCGGACGCGCGTTAAGAGGTGCGCTATGAACTGCCGCGTCACCCGATACGACCGCTATCTCGCGCGGCTCTGCTTCTCGCCCTGATTTCTTGAACTCCGGTCTCGTTCCGCTCGTGTAGAGCGAAGTCGAGACACCCATCGTCGCAGCGTAAGATCGAGGGGCATCTCGACTTCGCTCGATGCAAACGGCTTACAGGAATCAGGAGTTTTGACATGCCCCGCAATCACGATATCGCCGAACTGCGCCGCCTCGACGTCGCGCACCATCTTCCCGCACAGGCTGATTGGGCCGAAATCGAAAAGCTTGGCGGCAGCCGCATCATCACCCATGCCGAGGGCTGCTATATCCACGACGGCGACGGCCAGCGCATCCTCGATGGCATGGCGGGCCTGTGGTGCGTCAACGTCGGTTATGGCCGCGAGGAACTGGTCGAGGCGGCGGCGGCGCAGATGCGCGAGCTGCCCTTTTACAATACCTTCTTCAAGACCGCGACGCCGCCGACGGTGATGCTGGCGGCCAAGATCGCCTCGCTTACCGGCAACCGCCTGCCGCACATCTTCTTCAACGCCTCGGGCAGCGAGGCGAACGACACGGTGTTCCGCATGGTGCGCCATTACTGGAAGCTGAAGGGTGAACCCAAGCGCACCGTCTTCATCAGCCGCTGGAACGCCTATCACGGCTCGACCGTCGCGGGTGTCTCGCTTGGGGGCATGAAGGCGATGCATGCGCAGGGCGACCTGCCGATTCCCGGCGTCGAGCATGTGCGCCAGCCCTATGCCTATAATGAAGGGCAGGGGATGACCGAGGAGGAATTCTGCGACGCCTGCGTCCAGGCGATCGAGGACAAGATTATCGAGGTCGGCCCCGAAAACTGCGCCGCCTTCATCGGCGAGCCGGTACAGGGTGCGGGCGGCGTGATCATCCCGCCGAAAGGCTATTGGCCCAAGGTCGAGGCGGTGGCGCGCAAATATGGCCTGCTGATCGTCGCCGACGAGGTGATCTGCGGTTTCGGGCGCACCGGCAAGATGTGGGGCCATGAGACGATGGGCTTCACTCCCGACCTGATGCCGATGGCGAAGGGACTGTCGTCGGGTTATCTGCCGATCTCGGCGACTGCGGTCGCGGCGCATGTCGTCGAAGTGCTGAAGACCGGCGGCGATTTCGTCCATGGCTTTACCTATTCGGGACATCCCGTCGCCGCGGCGGTCGCGCTCAAGAATATCGAGATCATCGAGCGCGAAGGACTCGTCGAGCGAACGGGCAGCGTCACCGGGCCGCATCTGGCCAAGGCGCTCGCTACCTTGAACGATCATCCGCTGGTCGGCGAGGCGCGCTCGATCGGGCTGCTCGGTGCGGTCGAGATCGTGGCCGACAAGGCGACGCGGGCTCGTTTCGGGGGCGCGGAGGGGACCGCTGGACCGATGGCGCGCGATGCGTGTATCGCCAATGGGCTGATGGTGCGCGGCATCCGCGACAGCCTGGTCATGTGCCCGCCGCTGATCATTTCGACCGAACAGATCGACGATATGGTTGCCATCATCCGTAAATCTCTCGATGAGGTGATGCCGAAACTCCGCGCGCTTTAACGAAAGACCACCCCCCTATGCCCTCCGGCCTTTTTGCCCTGCTCGACGACGTCGCCACGATTGCGAAGGTGGCCGCCGCGAGCATTGACGACATCGGCGCCGCCGCGTCGAAAGCGGGGGTGAAGGCCGCGGGGGTGGTGGTTGACGATGCCGCGGTGACGCCGCGCTATGTCACCGGATTCCAGCCCAACCGCGAACTGCCGATCATCTGGCGCATCGCCAAGGGCTCTTTTCTCAACAAGCTGGTGCTTATCCTGCCGGCGCTGCTGTTGCTGTCGGCGGTTGCGCAGTGGGCGATCACGCCGCTGTTGATGGTTGGCGGCGCCTATCTTTGCTTCGAGGGTGCCGAAAAAGTTTGGCATTCGCTGCATAAGGACAAGACGCCGCTCGCCGAGGCAGCTGAAATCGTCGCCGACAAGGATCATGAAGAAACGATGGTGAAGGGCGCGATCCGCACCGACTTCATCCTGTCGGGCGAAATCATGGTGATCGCGCTGAACGAAGTGATCGACGAAGCCTTCGCGATGCGCGCCGCGACTTTGATCGTGGTAGCGATCGCGATCACGATTGCGGTTTATGGCGCGGTCGGGCTGATCGTGAAGATGGACGACATCGGCCTGCATATGGCCAAAGCGGGCAACAGCGTCCGCCGCGCGATCGGGCGCGGGCTGGTGGCGTTCATGCCCAAGCTGCTCGGGGCGCTGGCGCTGGTCGGGACCGCCGCGATGCTGTGGGTTGGCGGGCAGATCATCCTGCATGCGCTCGACGAATATCATATCGGCAATCTGGGGCATGGCTTGCACGATTTTGCCCATGCGGTGGCGGGGAACCTCCCTGCTGCGGGCGTGTGGGAATGGCTGATCAATGCAGGCGGGGCCGGGGTGTTCGGGTTGGTGCTCGGCGGGCTGATCGTGGCGGTGATGCATCTGGTACCGGGGAAGAAGGAAGAAGCGGCGCACTAAATTTGCCCTCTCCTTCAGGGGAGGGCAGCGAGACTTGCCAGCTTGCTGGCCTGGTCGCAGCGGGTGGGATTTCGCGGCCTGACGCTACGCCGACAGACCCAACCCCAGCCCCTCCCTCAAAGGGGAGGGGTTATATTACCCCAGCAACACCACCGGACTATCCGCCCGCCAGTGCATGCTGACCTTATCGTCCCAGGTGAAATCCTCCTGGTCGTGGCGCGACAGGTTGGGGCGCGAAACGCGGATGCGCGCACCGGACTCCAGTTCGATCTCGAACAGCGTGATGTCACCGAGATAGCTCATGCCTTTGATCTTGCCGCGCGCGAAATTATAGCCGTCGGGCGCGTCCTGCGCGGCGGCCTTGACGGCCTTGCCTTCGCCCGGAACGTGAAGATAAATCTTCTCGGGACGCAATGCGATCCACACATCGGCGCCGTGCGGTCCGGTGACGCCATGGTTGAGATATATCTTGCCGACTCCCGGACAATCGACCGCGGCCTTGTCGGGCTCGTCTAGGGTCAGTTTGCCTTCGAAGATATTCACCGACCCGACAAAATCGGCGACGAAGCGGTTGGACGGATATTCATAGAGATCCGAAGGCGTCGCAAGCTGCGCCACCTCACCCTTGTTGATCACACCGATCCGGCACGCCATCGACAGCGCCTCGTCCTGATCATGGGTGACGGTGACGAAAGTGATGCCGACTTTTTCCTGAAGGTCCGACAGCTCGAACTGCATCTGGGCGCGAAGTTTGGCGTCGAGCGCCGAGAGCGGTTCGTCGAGCAGCAACACTTTGGGTCGCATGACGAGGCTGCGTGCAAGCGCAACGCGCTGGCGCTGGCCGCCCGACATCTGATCGGGCATGCGCTCGCCAAAACCGCCGAGCTTCACGAGGTCTAGCGCTTCGGCAACGCGATCCTTGATCTCACCGCCCTTCACCCCCGCGATTTTCAGGCCGTAAGCGACATTGTCGGTGACGCTCATATGCGGGAACACCGCATAGCTTTGGAACACCATGTTCACGGGGCGCTTGTTCGGCGGTATGCCCGCCATGTCCTGCCCGTCGATCAGAATCCTGCCCTCGGTTGGCAGCTCGAACCCCGCGATCATCCGCAGCAAGGTCGTCTTGCCGCAGCCCGACGGGCCGAGCAGCACGAAAAATTCGCCAGCGTTGATGTCGAGGCTGACATTATCGACAGCAGTCACCTTGCCAAAGCGTTTCGAGACATTCTGGATCTGGATGATCGGCTTGGCGGTGTTGGTCATGGTCAGTGGGTTTCCGCAATGGCTTTTACGCCCTGGGCCTTGAGCGCGATGAAGGTCAGGATGACGGTCAGGATGATGAGCAGGGTCGACGCCGCATTGACTTCGGGCGTCACCGAGAAGCGGACCATCGAATAGACTTTCACCGGGAAGGTAATCGTGTCGGGGCCGCTGGTGAAATAGGTGATGACGAAATCGTCGAGGCTGAGCGTGAAAGAGAGGAGCGCGCCCGCGACCAGCGCGGGTTTGATATGCGGGATCAGCACGTCGCGGAACACCTGGCCCTCGCTCGCGCCCAGATCCTTGGCGGCCTCCTCCTGCTCGCGGTTGAAACTCGCCAGCCGCGAGCGCACGACCATCGTGACAAAGGGGAAGCAGAAGGTGATGTGCGCGATGGTGATCGCGCCGAGGTTGAACGGCCAGATGAGATCGTTCGGCCAGCCGACCGCGGCGAAGAACATCAGGAACGCGACGCCAAGGCAGATTTCGGGGACGATGATCGGCAGCGAAATCGTGCCGTCGATTGCGCCCTTCCACGGAAAGCGAAAACGCCACAGCAGCACTGCGGCAAGCGTCCCGAGGACGAGGCTGGCGAGCGTTGCCAGCGCAGCGATGGTCAGCGAGTTGATCAAGGCCTCGACCAGCTGGTCGTTGCCCAGCGCCTTTTCATAATATTTGGTGGTGAAGCCGCGCCACACGACGTTGCGCTTGCTGTCGTTGAAGCTGAAGATCATCAGCACGACGAGCGGCGCGTAAAGGAAGATCATCACCGCCCCCACCCACAGGCGCGTCCACAAGGTGCGGCTATATTCGAGCGGAGCGATGGGTTTGCGTGCGAAAACTGCCATCAGCGGATCTCCGGCACTTTTTTGCGCAACGACTGGATCGCGATCAGCGCGAACATCGCGTATATCAGCAAGAAGGAGAGGGCGGCGCCGAAGGGCCAGTCGTTCGCTTTCTTGAACTGGCGTTCGATCACATTGGCGATCATCTGGCTGTCGGTTCCGCCCATCAGATCGGGGGTGAGGTAGGCGCCGAGCGCGGGAATCAAGGTGATCATCACCCCGGCGATGATGCCCGGTGCGGCCAGCGGCACGACGATCCGCATGATGGTACGAAAATGCCCTGCGCCAAGGTCTAGGCTCGCCTCGATCAGGCTGCGGTCGAGCCGGTCGAGCGCGGCGTAGAGCGGCAGCACCATGAAGGGTAGGTGCACATAGACGAGGCCGAAGACGACCGCGAAATTGTTGAAGAGCAGCTGCACCGGCTCCCATGTCGGAAGGGGCTGGAGTCCGACCAAGGTCTTGATCCAGCTCGTTCCCTCCCAGAGCGCACCAAGCCCCTTATTCGCGAAGCCTTGCGTGCCGAGGAGCATCATCAACGCATAGGTACGGATCAGCAGGTTCGTCCAGAAGGGCAGCATGATGCCGAGCAGCAGCCACGGCCGCCATTTCTCGCTGGCAAAGGTGATCGCCATAGCGACGGGAAAACCGATGATCAGGCAGATCAGGGTGACGAGCGCGGCGACCGCGAAACTCTTGCCGAAAATGGTGAGGTACAGCCACTCGGTCGCGCGCTTGTAATTGTCGAGCGTCCCCGAAATATCGATTTCCGTCAGGCCCCTGTTCTCGCCGAAGCTGTAGAGCCAGACGATCGCCATCGGGACGAGGAAGAATAGGATGACCCAAAGGAGCGTCGGCAGCGACACCGCTGCAAAGACTCCTTTGTTCGTTTTCCAGTCCTGTTCGGCCACCCCCGAAGCCCCTTTTTCAGATTCTAGGCTGCCCGGACCCTGGTGAAGGCTTCTTCAAAAAGCGGCTGCAGTTCGGCGTTGAAGCGCGCATATTCGCATTTCGCCAAGGCTTCGGGTGGCGGGAAGATGACCGGGTTATTCTTGTAGCTGTCGGGCATCAGCGCCTTCGCCGCCGCGTTGGGCGTCGGGTAGAGGATCGTCTCGGTGATTTCCTTGTCGACGTTGGCGTCGAGGATGTAATTGATGAAGGCATGGGCGTTCTTCGGGTGCGGCGCGCCCTTCGGGATGCATAGATTGTCCGAGTTGAGCTGGCTGCCCTCCTTGGGAACAACGAAGTCGATATCGGCGTCCTCGACCATCGCTTGCGCGATATCGCCATTATATTCGAGCACGACGTCAACATCGCCCTTCAGCAACAGATCCTGGCCGTCATCCTCGTGGAATTTCTTCACATTGGGCTTTTGCTTGATCATCATCTTTTCGATCGTCGCAATGTCCGTCGGGGTCAGTTCGTTGACCGATTTGCCGAGATATTTGCCGTAAAGGCGGAACATGTCGCCGGCTTCCGACAACCAGGCGATGCGGCCCGCATATTCGGGGCTGTCGAACAGGACTTTCCAGCTGTCGGGCGTCGCCGACACTTTCGACTTGCGATAGCCGATGCCGAGCGCGAGCCAGGTGTAAGGCATCGAAAATTTGCGCTGCAGGTCATATTCGACGTTGATATACGCCGGATCGATATTCTTCTTGTTCGGGATCAGCGCATGATCGAGCGGCAGCAGCATGTCCGCCTTGCTCATCCGCTCGACAAAGTCGTTCGACGGCACGATCACGTCGTAACCGGGATTGCCGGCCTTGAATTTCGCGAACAGCACATCGTTGCTGTCGAACAGGTCCATCGTGACGTCGACGCCCGTCGCTTCCTTGAAAGTGTCGAGCGTATTTTCGCCGATATAGGTGTCCCAATTATAGAAGTTCAGTTTGGCTTCCTCGCCGTTCGCGAGCTTCTTGCCGCCCTCCTTGCTGCACGCGGCGAGACCGCCAAAGCTGATCCCGATGGCGGCGACCCCCATCGCCTGAAGGAGCGACCGGCGCCCGCGGGTTTGCTTGATCAGTTCAATCGGATCCATGTGCAGCCTCCCTGTTTGTGACGCCAAGCTGACTCATTAAACTCGGCTTGGAAAGAGGTTATTTTGCGCTGCACCAAGATTCTTTGAAACTTTCATGCGTTGCGCAAATACCAATCGTAATCGAGCGTCGGGACGACGCCGAAATAGCGGTCCTGTTCGACGCGTTTCACGATGCTGAACATGTCGACGAAGCGCTCTCCCAGATAGTCGCGCATCAGTTTCGACGCGTGGAAGCGGTCGACGGCGGCGAACCAGTTCGACGGCGGCTTGTCGTCGCCGCTGTTGTCGCGGTCATAGCCGTTGCCGACGACCGCGGCGCCCGGGTCGGTTTTGTTCGTCATGCCGTGATGCATGCCCGCAAGAACCGCCGCGACCGCAAGATAAGGATTGGCGTCGGCGCCGCATGCGCGATGCTCGACATGACGGCTCGGCGGCGGGCCGGCGGGAATGCGGAACGACACGGTGCGGTTATTGACGCCCCACGTCGGCGCAACGGGGGCATAGCTGTTCGCCTTGAACCGGCGATAACTGTTCGCGTGCGGCGCGAAGAGCGCGAAGGCGTCGCCGACGCTGCCGATCATGCCGCCGATCGCATGCCGCAATGCGGGGGTGCCTTCGGGGTCGTCGCTGGCGAAGATGTTGGCATCGCTGCCGTCGTTGACCGAAACATGGATGTGCATGCCGCTGCCCGCCTGTTCGGCGAAGGGCTTGGCCATGAAGGTCGCCTCAAGGCCCTGTGCTTGCGCGATCGCCTTGACAAGCCGCTTGTACATGATGGCGTCGTCGCACGCGCGCAGCGCGTCGGGCTTGTGGCGGAGGGTGAGCTCGAACTGGCCGGGGGCAAATTCCGAAATCGCGCTTTCGAGCGGCAGGCCCTGCACATCGGTCGCCGCATAAAGCGCGTCGAAGAAGGGCCGGAAATCGTCGAGTTCGCGCAGGCCATAGACCTCGACATTGCGCGGTGTGTCGCGGCTGTATGCGGGGCGGGCCGGGCGAACCGAGCCATCGCGCGCGCGGCGCGGATCGAGAAGATAGAATTCTAGCTCGACCGCCAGCACCGGGGTGAGCCCGTCGGCGGTGAAGCGGTCGATGACACCGCCCAGTACGTGGCGCGGGTCGAGGTCGTGCGGGGTGCCGTCGAGTTCGTAGAAATCGACGAGGAATTGTGCCGCGCCGTCGCCGCCCCACGGGGTGCGGACGAGGGTGCCGGGGATCGGCTTCATCGAGCGGTCGGCGTCGCCATCCTCCCAGACAAGGCCGGTTTCGACCGTGTCCTGCCCGGTGATATCGACGACGGTGATCGAGCCGGGGAACATGCGGCCGCTTTCGTAAACCGCCATCACCTCATGCTGCCGCAGCCGCTTGCCGCGCGGGACACCGCCGAAGTCGGTGTAGATCATCTCGATCGAATCGACGTCGGGGTTCGCCTTGAAAAAGGCTTCGGCTTCCGACCGTGGTGCGATGACGCCCGATGACTTCGACATGCGAAAACTCCTTGAAATTCAGGCTAACCGAGCCGATCGCGCAGCGCATACCAGAGCAACCCCAGTGTAGCGAGGGGGCGTCTCAGCCATTTGCCGCCGGGGAACGGCTTCGAGGGAAGGTTCGCCAGCACATCGAAGCGTTCGGCCGTCCCGGCCATCGCCTCGGCAATCAATTCGCCTGCCAGCGTCGTCACCAGGGCGCCGTGACCCGAAAAACCATGCGCGTATAAGACATTCCCGCGCCGCCCGATGTGCGGCAGCCGGTTCATCGTCACCGCCACTGCGCCGCCCCAGCCATAGTCGATCGGTGCGTCGGCGATTTGCGGGAAGACCTCTGCCATAAAAGGCCGGACGAACGCGGCGATGTCGCGCGGCGGCGTTTGCGAATAACGCTCGCCGCCGCCGAAGATCAGGCGCTTGTCGGCCGACAGGCGGAAATAGTTGAGGACGAAGCGGCTGTCGGCGACGGCGGCGTCACTGGGCAGGAGCGCATCGGCGTTTGGGAGCGGCGCGGTCGCGATATTATAGTTCATGATCGGCACGGTGTAGCGGCCTAGGTCGGGCTCGAGCTGGCCGATCCAGCTGTCGGTCGCGTCGATCACATAGCGCGCGGCGATATGCGCGCGGTCGGTCATCACACCGAGGCCATCGGGCGTGTCGGTGATTTCGTAGGCGCGCTGTCCTTCCCAGATGCAGACGCCAGCGGCTTCGGCAGCGTTGGCGAGGCCGATCGCATAGTTCAGCGGATGGAAATGCCCGCCCTGCGGATCATGAATGCCGCCGTGATAGAGCGGGCTGGCGATATGGCCGCCCATATCCATTTTCGCAACGATGTCGCTGTGGTAAGCGAAACGCGTCGCGAGAAATTCGGCCTCGTGCTGCATCGCATCGAAGTCCTTGGGCGTCCATGCCGCCTCAAGATGGCCGGTTTTCAGGTCGCAATCGATACCATGTTTTTCGATGCGCGCTTTGACCGGGTTTGCGCGCCAGCACAGGTCGAACAGCGCATCGGCGCGGTCGCGGCCGAACGCGGCTTCCAATTCGGATGCCGACCAGCGCAGGCCGGGGATCAATTGGCCGCCGTTGCGGCCCGAAGCGCCGAAGCCAATATGCTCGCGTTCGATCAGGATCACCGAAAAGCCGCGCTCGGCGCAGGCCAGCGCGGCCGACACGCCGGTGAACCCGCCGCCGATTACTGCAACGTCGAACGAAAGATCATCGCCCAGTTCATAGGAGGACCGCCACCTATGCGCGGTCGCCGCATAATAGCTGTGGTTCAGCGGATCGGTCATGGTCGGCGCGCGGGTCAGACCCGCATCAACAGATGTTCGCGTTCCCAACTCGACACGACCGACTGGTAATTGAACAGCTCATAATCCTTCACGGCAAAGAAGATTTCGAAGAAATCGTCGCCGAGTAGATTGCGGACCTTCTTGCACGAGCTGAAGCGGTCGAGTGCGGCTTCCAGCGTGCGCGGCAGGGTGCGCGCGCGGTTGTAGGCGCTGCCGGTGATCGGCTTGGCCGGCACCATGCGATCGACCATCCCGATATAGCCGCAGATCAGCGAGGCGGCGATTGCGAGATAGGGGTTGCTGTCGGCGCCGGGCAGGCGGTTTTCGACGCGGCGGTTCGCCTTGTCGGAGATCGGCACGCGAAATCCGCACGAGCGGTTATCCTCGCCCCACTGGACGTTGATCGGCGCCGCGCTGTCGGGGCGCATGCGGCGGAAACTGTTCACATTGGGCGCCCAGAGCGGCGAGATTTGCGGCATGTAGCGCACCAGCCCCGCGATATAGCTGCGGAACATCGCGCTATCGCGGCCATTGGCGACCGAGAACAGATTCTTGCCGGTGGCGGCGTCGACGACCGATTGGTGGATGTGCATCGCGCTGCCCGGCTGGCCCGCCATCGGGTTCGCCATGAAGGTCGCGTAGACGCTATGCTGTTTGGCGACATTGCGGACGACGCGCTTGAACAGGAACACCTCGTCGGCAAGGCGTAGCGGGTCGCCATGTTCGAAATTGACCTCGAGCTGTGCAGCGCCCATTTCGTGGATCATCGTGTCGATATCGAGCCCCATCAGCTCGCAATCGTCATAGATATGATCGATGATATCCTCATATTCGTTCATCGCCTCCAGCCCATAGGGCTGGCTTGCGGTTTCGCTCCGCCCCGACTGGCCGACCGGCGGGGTCAGCGGGAAATCGGGGTCGGCGTTCTGCGACACGAGGTAGAATTCGACCTCGGGCGCGATGATCGGTTTCCAGCCTTTTTCGGCGTAGAGGTTCAGTACCTTTTTGAGGATCGTGCGCGGCGCGATGTCGACTTCGGTGCCGTCGCCATTATAGGCGTCGGCGATCACAAAAGCGGTCGGCGAGGTGAACCCCGGCGCGACGCAGATGGTGCTCGGATCGGCGATCAAGATCTTGTCGGGGTCCTTGTCCCAGATATCGTCGATGTCTTCCGGGTAATGGCCGTCGATCGTGCAGATGAAGACGCTGCCCGGAATGCGCAGCGACTTGTCCTTCACCGACGAAAGGAACTTCTTGGCCGGCAGCACCTTGCCGCGCTGGACCCCGTTGATGTCGGGGACGATACATTCGACTTCGTCGATCTTATGGTCGCTGATCCATTGTTCCAGATTGACTGACATGCGCCCCCGATTGGGCCGAGGAGTCGGCCCGTTTGTAGAGGGGCAGCCTATCGCAAGCTTTGGGGAAGCGCCAGAGGGGGCCGCTATTCGGCCGGTTTCGACATTGTTTCATGCCGGATTCTTTGCTTGCGTGAATTCGGCAACCCTCCATTCTTGTCATGCCGGGCTTGACCCGGCACCCGCCTTCTTCTTCAGTCAGGATCAGGCGGACCCCGGATCGGGTCCGGGGCGACGATGGGCACGGGCCGCAGACAGGAGTTCGGGACGATGAAGGGTGAGAATGATCCACTGGCATCCTTCTGGATGCCGTTTACCGCTAACCGCGCGTATAAAAAGCACCCGCGCCAGCTCGTGTCGGCGAGCGGCATACACTATCAGAGCGGCGACGGGCGGCAGGTTCTCGACGGCACATCCGGGCTTTGGTGCAGCAACGCGGGGCATTGCCGTCCGGAAATAACTGAAGCGATTGCGCAGGCCGCTGCGACGCTCGATTTTGCACCGACGTTTCAGCTCGGCCATCCGCTGCCGTTCGAACTCGCGCGGCGCCTTGCCGACCTGATGCCCGATGGACTCGACCGGATATTCTTCACCAATAGCGGCTCCGAATCGGTCGATACGGCGCTGAAAATTGCGCTCAATATCCAGCGGGCGAAGGGGCAGGGGACGCGCACGCGGCTGATCGGGCGCGAGCGTGGCTATCATGGCACCGGCTTTGGCGGGATCAGCGTCGGCGGGCTCGTCAACAACCGGCGTGCCTTCGGCGGCGGGCTGCCCGGCGTCGACCATATCCGTCACACCCACGACATCGAACGCAACGCCTTTACGCGCGGTTTCCCGCAGCATGGCGCCGAACTCGCGGACGATCTCCAGCGGCTTGTCGACCTCCACGGCGCCGACACGATCGCGGCGGTGATCGTCGAGCCCATGGCCGGTTCGACGGGGGTGCTCGTGCCTCCGGTCGGTTATCTCCAGCGCCTGCGCGAGATTTGCGACCGGCACGGCATCATCCTGATTTTCGATGAAGTCATCACCGCGTTCGGCCGCGTCGGCGGCGCGACGGCTGCGGGGCAATGGGGCGTGACCCCCGACATCATCACGATGGCAAAGGGGCTGACCAACGCGGCGGTGCCGATGGGCGCGGTGGCGGTGAAGCGCGAACTCCACGATGCGGTGATCGACAGCGTGCCGGGCGGGATCGAATTGTTCCACGGCTACACCTATTCGGGGCATCCGCTTGCGAGCGCCGCGGGGCTTGCAACGCTCGACCTATATGCGCGCGATGGCCTGTTCGACCGTGCGGCCGAACTTGGCGGTTATTGGGAGGACGCGGCGCACAGCCTGAAAGGCGCGCGCCATGTGATCGACATTCGCACCATCGGACTGGTCGCAGGCATCGAGCTTGACCCGCGTGCGGGCGCCCCGACCGCGCGTGCGATGGAGTTGTTCCACGCCTGTTTCGATGACGGGCTGCTCGTCCGCGCGACGGGCGACATCATTGCGCTGTCGCCGCCGCTGATCGTCGAAAAAGCCCAGATTGACGAGATGTTCGGGAAGATCGGGGAATTGCTGGGCCGTATCGACTGACGGGAAACCCCGTCAGTCGGCGGCGGCGTTGGCTTCCGCTTTGGCCGCCGCTGCGGCGACTTGCCGCGCGCGCGTGGCTTCGGTCTGAATCAGACGTTCGGCCATCGTGCGCCACGCCTGTTCGGCGCGCAGATTACGGTCGCGGACCTGTGACAGCCCGCTTTCCGCCGCGTCGGTCGCGCATTTGTCTGCCTGGATCAGGTAGAAATCGCTGGTGTTCGACATGGTGGAAATCCTTGGTGCAGAGGTTGTTGAGGGTCGGAACCGGAAAAGTCAGTCGACCATTTGAGCGATAAGGCGGCGCAATTCGCGCTGCGTCAGCGTCGGCGATCGCCGCGCTGGCTTGTCGGCCCGCGCGGCAATCGCGGAATAGGGCCGAAGGAGGGAAGGAAATGCATTGAGATTATAGTTCATAATATCCTGTAATTTTATTCTGTTTTCGGTTGGTTGGCGTCAGCGCCGGTTGCCCTTGCGGGGACCGCCGCCGGCGGGACCTGCGCCGCGATCACGATAGATGATGCGGCCTTTCGTGAGGTCATAGGGCGTCATTTCGACGCGTACGGCGTCGCCGACGACCGACCGGATGCGAAAACGACGCATCCGGCCTGCCGTGTAAGCGATGATCCGATGATCATTTTCCAGAACGACGCCGAAGCGTCCATCGGGAAGGATCTCATCGATCTGGCCGTCGAGGGTCAGTAGTTCCTCTTTGGCCAAAAGATCAGGCCGACTGGATGTTGACGGCGGCGGTCTTGCCGCGCTGGTCGGTTTCCAGTTCATAGGAAACGCGCTGATCCTTGTTCAGCGTCGTCATCCCGGCGCGTTCGAGGGCGGTGATGTGGACGAAATTGTCGCCCGAACCGTCTTCGTTCGCGATGAAGCCATAACCTTTTTCGGTGTTGAAGAATTTTACGGTGCCGATTGGCATGGGGTCGTTCCTTTCACGGAATCGGAGTTACCACCGGCATTGTACCGATGGCGCCAGGTAGCGTGAGGATGGAAGTGTCCGCCAATCAGGCAAAAAAATCCGTCGTATGCGACGATAGCCTGTCGAAGATGGGCCTTGAGCTATGAAAAGTCAAGGATAGGCTTGGATTTGCGCGACGTCATGCCTGCACGAGCAAGGGGAATGCCACCGAAACGCGAGTGCCTTTGCCGACTTCGCTGGCGATATCGAGCTGCCCCTGATGACGCTCGCTAATATGCTTGACGATGGCGAGACCGAGGCCGGTACCGCCGACCGAGCGGCTGCGCGCTTCGTCGACACGATAGAAACGTTCGGTCAGTCGCGGCAGATGATCGGGCGCGATTCCGTCGCCCTCGTCGCTTACCGACAGCCGGGCGCGGCTGCCTTCGCGCGCCAGCTCGACCGTTACGGGGGTTCCCGCATGGCCATATTTCATGGCGTTCGAAATGATGTTGTGCGCCAGCTGTCCCAGCTGCGCCTCGTCGCCCAGCACAGGCTGCGGTCCGTCGCCCAGCTTTGCGACCACGTCCTTTGCCCGTGGGTGTTCGCTGTCGCGCAGTTGCGCGATCGTCGTTCTGACGATCGCGGCAAGATCGACGGGCGTCGTTGGACGACGAAAGCGGTCGGCCTCCACCCGCGAAATCGAGAGGAGGTCGATGACGAGCTGCTGCATCCGCCGCGCCTCCCGATCTATGATCGACAGAAAGCGGTTGCGCGTGGGCGCGTCGGCCTCGCCGTTCATATCCTGCAGCGTCTCGACATAGCCGAGGATCGCGGCAAGCGGCGTGCGCAGCTCGTGGCTTGCGTTGGCGACGAAGTCCGACCGCATGCGGTCCGCGGCGTCGATCGCCGACCGATCAGACAGGAAGATGATCTGTTCGCGGCCCGACAATTCGGCGATACGCATCGTCCAGCGTTGGCCGGGACGCGGAAAGTCGATCAGGTTGATCGTGTCGAGCTTCGCATGGTCGCCGATTTGCGACAGCCAATCGGTTGCGGCGGGATGGCGGATTGCAGTGCGGACGTCGGCGCCGACGATATGCCGGCCCAGCAGCCGGATCGCGGCGTCGTTGGCGATGGTGACGATATTGTCGGCGGCGCCGATCAAGGGCTCTTTTTCCTGATCGACCCAACGGGTGAAATCGGGATGGCGGAGCAGGGACACCGGCGGCGCGGCAGCTGGTTCGGGCCCGGCGTTCTTCATGTCGGGCAGCGCGACGGGAAGCGCGCTATAGACGGTCGCGGCGGCGAGGAAACCCGCAAGCACCATGATGGCGATCGACTGCGGATCGCCGCCGGACAGCGTGGCAAAAATCGCCGCGATGGCGACCAGCGTAAATGCGATGACCAGGCTGGAAAGTCGATCGAACATCGCCGCTGCGCCTCGCACGAAGAGGCGATGGTGCGCAAGGATGTTTACGGTAATTAACGTCCCGACCGCGAATGTCCCAAAGCGGGAAGGGGAAGGCAATGGTCTGTCTTTTGCTTTTCCTTGGCGCTTCATTGAGTTATGCGCGCGGCATGGAAAAGAGCGACATTCCCGCCGAAAACCCCGTGGCGACGGACGAAACCGTCCCGTCGCGGCGCAAGATGCTGGCGCTCGGCGCCGTGGGCGTTTCCGCCGCGCTGACGATCCGTCCGGCCTTTGCGCAGACTGCGGTGTCGGTAATGAACTGCCAGATTCCTGTTCCCGGCCCGACGGGCGCCGGGAAGTATATCGACGGCGCGGGCAAGCTGGTCCCGCCGGGCACCAAAGGCGCGTTTCCGGGTTCGGTTCGGCCGTTCACCGGCGAGGAAGTGAAGCGGGCGTTTCAGGGGCGGACGCTGCCCGGCACGACCTACAATCAGTCGCAAGCCTATCTTCAATATATCCGGCGCTTGCAGGCGGGGCAGAGCGGCTTTACCTGTTTCGCATCGATCACGATGACGCGCTGATTTTGGCTCCTTTGAGGCGATGTCGGTTCGACCGCATCGTCAGCCATAAGGAGTTCCCGTGAAACTAGCTTCGCTCAAACAGGGCCGCGACGGACGTCTCGTCGTCGTTTCGGACGATCTTGCCTGGTATGCCGACGCCGGCCAGATCGTCCCGACGATGCAGGCGGCGCTCGATAACTGGGCCTATGCCGCTCCGCGCCTTGCGGCGCTGGCCGAGGATCTCAACCATGACGCGATCCCGAAGGAGCGTTTTCACGAACATGATGCGGCGTCGCCTTTGCCCCGCGCCTATCAGTGGGCCGACGGCAGCGCCTATGTGAACCATGTCGCGTTGGTGCGGCAGGCGCGCGGGGCCGAGATGCCCGACAGCTTCTGGCACGACCCCTTGATGTACCAGGGCGGCAGCGACGCGTTCCTGGGACCGCGTGAGCCGATCCCGCTCGGTGACCCGGCATGGGGCTGCGACATGGAGGCCGAAGTGGTCGTCGTGACCGGAGACGTGCCCAAGGGTATCGATGCAACAGCGGCGCGCGCGACGATCCTGCTCGTCGGGCTGACCAACGATGTCTCGCTGCGCGGCCTGATCCCGGCGGAGCTTGCAAAGGGTTTCGGCTTTTTCCAGTCGAAGCCGTCGAGCGCGATGTCGCCGGTGTTCGTTACCCCCGATGCGCTGGGCGACCGCTGGAAGGATGGCAAACTGCATGGGGCGCTATGTGTCGACCTCAACGGTCAGCCGCTGGGCCGCGCCGACGCTGGTGTCGACATGACATTCGATTTCGGTGCGCTGATCGCCCATGCCGCAAAGACGCGGGACCTGGGTGCCGGCACGATCATCGGGTCCGGCACCGTATCGAACCGCGATGCCGATGGCGGACCGGGCAGGCCGATCGCCGAGGGCGGGCTCGGCTATAGCTGCCTGGCGGAAGTCCGGACGGTCGAAACGATCCAGCAGGGCGAGCCGAAAACGCCATTCATGCAAAAGGGCGACACGGTTCGCATCTGGATGGACGACGACCGGCATCACAGCATCTTCGGCGCGATCGAACAAAGCGTGGCCTGATCGCAAAAGAGGGCGGAATTGCTTCCGCCCTCTCTCGATTTCGTGCCGGTGTTGCCGGGCTATTTGGCGCCCAAGCTGCCGCCGGACATGGCATCGCTCAGCGAACAGGCCGCCGGGCCAAGAATGACGATGAACAGCACCGGCAGAATGAACAGGATGAGCGGCACCGTCATGATCGCAGGCAGCCGAGCGGCTTTCTCTTCCGCGCGCATCATGCGTTCGTTGCGGAATTCAGCCGACAGGACTCGAAGCGCGCTGGCGAGCGGCGTGCCGTATTTTTCGGTCTGAATCATGGTCGTGACCACGCCCTTCACCGATTCCAGATTCACGCGGTAGGCAAAGTTTTCGAATGCCTGACGGCGTTCGGTCAGAAAGCCGAGCTCGATTGACGTCAGCGCGAATTCTTCGCCGAGTTCGGGATAGGCCCGGCCCAGTTCTTTAGAAACGCGCGAAAAGGCGGAGTCGACGGTCAAGCCTGCTTCAGCGCAGATGACGAGCAGGTCGAGCGCATCGGGCAGGCCCTTGCGGATCGCGTCGGTACGCTTCTGTCGCTTATTATCCACAAACAGGTCGGGCGCCTTGTAACCAAGTATCAGCGCGGCCATCGAATAGAGCGCGCGCTTGGTCGTGGTCAGATCGGGCCACATGTCGACCCAATAGATCAGGAACAGGGCGGTGCCGCCAAAGATGATCGGCAGGACCATGCGGCCGAAAATGACCGCCACGGCGAGATCCTTCGACCGGATACCGGCCTGCGCCAGCTTTTGCTGGACCTCCTTGATCTGTCCTTCCTGCAGCACCTGAAGCCGGCCAAGAAAGGTCCGCATTCGGTCGGCGGTCTGGTTCTTGCGAACCAGTCGCGCGCGGCGCTTCGCGGTCGAGGCGGTGATACCCGCCTTCAGCTGTTCGCGGCGATCGTTGAGCGCCTTGACGCGCCGGGTCATCGGGTTTCGGACGGTCAGCGCGTTGTAGATCGCAAACAGGACCGCGAATACGCCGACCGCCGCCAGCATTGTGCCGGCCCATATGACGTCGATGCCGAGAATTTTCGGTCCGGCTTGTGCGCCGGAAAAAGCCGTAGAAAGAAGGAGGCTGCTGTTCACTGGTTCTGCCCCTTCAAATTTCGAAGCTGATCATTTTGGCCATGATGCCGGCACCGATGCTCATCCAGACGAGCCCGCCCAGCCCCGCGATGATGAGCCGCTCTTCATAAAAGAAGCCCGCCAGATAGCTCGGGTTCACCGACCAAACGACACCGAACACGAAGAAGGGCAATGCACCGACGATATAGGCCGATGCTTTCGCTTCGGACGACATCGCGCGAATTTTGAGCTTCATTTGCGCGCGCTTGCGCAGAACGTCGGAAAGATTGGCGAGCGTTTCCGCTAGGTTGCCGCCCGTCTCGCGCTGAATCTGAATCGTGATGCAAAAGAATTGGAATTCGGGGGTGCCGAGCATGTTCGCCGTTTCCTGCAGCGCGGCTTCCATCGTATTGCCGATGCGGATGCGTTCGATGATGCCCTTGAATTCCTCTCCGACCGGCCCCGGGAGTTCCTGGCTCACAATCTGAAAGGTTTCGGTGACCGGCAAGCCCGATTTGAGGCCGCGCACCAGCAGATCGATCGCGTCGGGAAAGCGGGCGTTGAACTGCGCGACACGCCTTTTGATCAGCATGCCGACGACGAGATATGGCAAGCCGAGCCCAATGAACAACCCGATCAGCCCGGCCATCAGAAATGGTGCCCGCACGATCAGCATGCCGCCCGTCGCAACGACGAACATTATCATCGATGCGAACATATATTGGGTCAGCGTCCAGTTTTTTCCGGTCCGTCGAATGCGCTGTTCCAGTTCGGCCCGGCGGGGCATCAGGGCGGTGAGCGACGAGCTGCCGCCGCGCCCCGACGCCTGGATCGTCTTGCGCATCTGCGCCGCCACCACCGCTTCGGTCGAGGCCGCGTGGCGGTCTTTGACCATCGCCAGCCGTCGCGTCTTCGCCTTGCCGGCCGACGGCCCGCCAAGCAGGATCACGAGGATGGCAAAGGCCAGGAAGGCCCCCGCGATGATAAGGATGACTGGCAGATTCATGGTCAGCTGATGTCCGCTTCTAACGCTGGAGGTGGTGACGGCCCGTCAGGCGCGCCGTCACGCCGCCTGTTTCACGCCCTTTTTCGTCAAACCAAGCTTGCCGAGCAGCGAGCCGCCCGACTTGCTTTTTGCGGCGACAATCTGTGCTTCCTCGGCTTCCACATCGGCGCCGTCGAGGATGAGGCGCATCAGGTTGCTCCACACCTGCGCCGATTTGGTGCCCTTGCAGGTTTCGGCATAGGATTTGCCGAGCTTTGCCGATTGGGCGACCAGCTTCGGGTCGAACGGGATGACGATGTCGATCGCTCGTTCGATCGAAGATTCGAATTCCTTGCGCGACAGCTCGCCGATGGCATTCTGGAACTTGTTCGCGACGAGAATGACGCGCGCGCCTGGAATGTTCTGCTTGAACCAGGACAGGAGGCGGATCGTGTCGCGCGCTGCGGCGAGCGTCACATCGCTGACGAGCAGGATGGTACCCGCTTCCGATACCAGATGCGGGAAGGGGATCAGCACCTGGCGCGGGATGTCGACGATCGTCATCTCGAAAGCCGAGCGCAACTCTTCTTCCAGCTGGAAAAAGGCGGAACCGTCGGTCATCACCGGCTGATGGATTGGCGCTTCGGCCGACAGCAGGCTGAGCTTGTCCGACGCGCGCACCATCGCGCGTTCGATGAACAGCCCGTCGATCCGGCTGGGATTGTCGATCGCGTCGATCAGCCCGCGGCCGGGTTCGAGGTCGAGCGTCAGGGCGCCGGTGCCGAAATGCACGTCGAGATCGAGCAGCGCGGTCTGGCGGCCGGCCTGCTCGCTGATCGCCCAGGCAAGCGACGTCGATACGAGCGATGCGCCGACGCCGCCACGCACGCCAACGACGGCCATCATGTGATGCGGCTTGTCGTCGAGCATGTCGGCATGCTTCGGTGCGGTCAGCATCGCCTGCGCCATCGTCAGCGATTCGCGGACCTGTTCGAGCGACAGCGGCTTCAACAGATAGTCCTGAATGCCGCTGGACAGAAGGTCGCGGTACAGGCGAACGTCGTTCACCTGGCCGGCCGCGATCACGACGGTGCCGGGTTCGCACACTTCGGCCAGTGCGTTGATGTCGTTGATCGGGTCGCCCGATTCCGACATGTCGACGAACAGGATGTTCGGGCTCGCGGAAACCGACAGCGACTGCACGGCATTGCGCAGACCGCCCTTGTTACATTTTTCGATCGGCCAGCCCATGTCGTTCGCTGCGGCCCGGATCAGATCCAGCGTATCGTCGTCGCAGACGAAGGCGTTGAAGGGGTCACGCAGACCCGCTGACTTGAAAGGAGCGTTCACTGGCCGCCTCCGCTGGTAGGTGCCTTGGTCAATTCGCCTGCACCGGTTTGGGGTTTGGTACGATAGGTCTGGATTGCACGCGTCGCCGCGGCCGGATCGCTACCCCTATTGCTGGCGCCCTTGATCAGGTCGTTCGGGTCGGCGACCATCGCGGCGAGGTTGCTGTTCGTCGCGCAGCCATAGTTGGACGACGTCGCGTTGACCGGATTGATCGACGACTTGCTGTCCCAATTGGGGCAGCCGGGCACGGAGGCCGAAGCGCGCGTCACGACGACGCGGACATGCCCCTCGGGCACCACACCCGTTGTCACTGGAACGTCGTTGCTGAGCAGCAAGCCGCGGCGTTCGACCATCGAGCGGACGGTCGCCTGCGCCGAGCTGGCGCCATAAAGCGAGGAGTCCTCGATCGCGACGCGGTCGCCGTAACGGACGCCCATTGCGTCGAGCCAGCCTTGCAGGCGGCCCTGTTCGCTGGGCGGCAGTTCGCCGTTCGTCGCCGCGACATCGAATTGATAGATGGCGTTGCGCACCACGGGCTGATGCACCGATTCCAGGCTGGTATTCGTATAAGCGGCTCCAGTGCAGCCAGCGAGCGTCGTCGCCAGAGCCAGGGCCGTCCAAGTTGCGATTTTTTTCATCACTTTGCTCCTGAAATCCAGTGCGTCACTTGCTGCCGAAGCCGGGCAACGCATCGCCAGTGCTCCGCGGGCGGTCGGCATCGCCAACAGTCGTATCGAGCCGCGGTTTGGGACGATCGCCGCCGGTCACGCCGTTGCTCGTCTGGTTGAGAAGCAACCGCTGAAGATCGTTCGGATCATTATAGGCGTCGGTCGGCAGCTTGATGTCGTTCGCCGACACCGGCTGAACCAGATAGGGCGTCACGACGATGACCAGTTCGGTTTCGCCGCGGCGGAAGCTGTCCGATTTGAACAACATGCCGAGCAGCGGCACGTCGCCGAGGCCCGGCATCTTGTCGATCGCACCGATCGAGCGATTGTTGAGCAGCCCGGCGATCATGAAGCTTTCGCCCGAGCCGAGCTCGACCGTCGTTTCGGCGCGGCGGATCGTCAGCGCGGGGACCTGGAAGCCCTGCATCTCGATCGCGCCTTCGGTCGACAGTTCCGACACTTCGGGACGAACGCGCAGGCTGATCCGGCCGTTGGACAGCACCGTCGGCGTATAGGCCAGGCTGACGCCATATTTGCGATATTCAATCGTCGTGCCGGCGAAGTTGCCGGGGATCGGCACCGGGAATTCGCCGCCCGCCAGGAAATCGGCCGTTTCGCCCGAAATCGCGGTCAGGTTGGGCTGAGCCAGCGTTGCGACCAGCCCCGAACGTTCACCGATATCGAGCGAAGCGAGCAGGTCGAGCCCGAACAGGCGACCGGCCCCGGCGAGACTGCGCGTACCGGGGGGCGTGGTGATCCCAAAGGAGGTGCCGAGGAACGGCGAATTGATCGGCAGGCCCGTGGCAGGATCGTATGGCCGCGGCAATGGGCTACCGGGAAAAACCGCCGTTGGCGCAGGAATACGAGTGATCGTGCCGGGATTCCGACCGCCGAAGACACCGCCTAGGAAACCGCTAGTCGAATCGAGGGTCGCCACGTTCCCGCTGATTTCCTTGACCAGCGAACGGTTCACCTCGGCAATGCGGACCTGCAGATTGACCTGCAGCGGCGTGGCCGTGCGCAAACGCGACAGCACCTTGGTGTCCTCACCGACAAAGGCTTGCACCAGCCGTTCGGCTTCGGCGGCGTCGTCGGGCGACTGGACCGTCCCGGTAAGCAGCACAAAGCCGTTCATCGGGTTCGCCGAAATACTGGCGTCGGGCATCGCGAGCGACAGCATCTGGTCGATCGTCTCGATATTGTTGCCCACGCGGGCGACGGTCGAGAAGACGACACGGCCGCTGGCGTCGGTGGCATAGATGCTGGTTTCGCCCGGCTTCTTGCCAAAGATATAGAGCTGGCGACCCGAACGCACCTGGACGTCGGCGACTTCGTCATTGGCGACAAAGACGTCGGCCATCGAGGCGGGAAGGCTGACCAGGCGGCCGCGGCCCACCGACAATTCGATGCTGCTGCTGGCATTCTGGACGGCCTGGGCGATGGCGGGCGCCGAAGGTGCCGCTGCCAGCGTGGCTGCCACCAGGCCGATGGCCAGGGTGCGGGCGAGAGCCGCCGCCTTGAATTTGGCTGTGCTTTTCATCTTACTTACCCCCAACCGGAACTTCGGTCATCTTGTCGCCGCGGGTCACGCGCACGACCGGGCCGGTCGGAGCGGACACGGGGCGTCCCCCATAGGACGGCGCTGAGCCGCCGTTGTTGGCTGCTGCCGCCTGCGGCGCCCGCGGAGACGTCACGCGGCCGCGCACCGGGATCCAGAAGCGCGAGACGTCGCCGCCGGTGGTCGCCGACGAGCGGCTGGCGGTCGGACGTGTGGCGGCTTCGGCCAGCATCTTCCTTTCTGCATTCGCCCCGCCTGTGGCCGGGACATTGACTTCGCCCGATGCGATCGCGGCGTCGAGTTCGCCGGCGCTTTCGGCCAGCGGACGCAGTGCGAGCGACAATTTGCCCATGTCCTGCGCGACGGCGATCTTTTCGGCGATTTCCGGCGTGGCTTCGAGCGTGACCGAACCAAAGGTGCGAACCGGGGTCTTACCCGTTTCATCCTCTGCGTCATAACGCTGGTCGGTCGCCAATATGCGGACATTGCGAACGATCGTCTCGGCGGTGAACAATTCCTTGTCGGGATAGCTCGACGTCTCGGAATCGATCGAGAGACGCTGCGCGAGCACCACGTCGACGCGGTCACCCGGAAAGACGAAGCCGGCAACGCCTTGTTCCTGGTTGACCTTGACCGTGACGGCGCGCATGCCCGGGCCAAGCGCCGCAGCGAGGAAGCCGCGATCTTCGGGATGGACCAGCGCGCCCTGCGTCAGAGGCTGTCCCGCCGTGATCGGGTAGCGGACGACGGTTCCGACCAACGTGTTCACGTCGGTCTTGTCCTTCATGAAATAGGCCTTTTCGACCAGTTCTTTCGGCCAGGGCTGGAAGCGGAAGCTATCCGGGCCGACAATCGTGCCGACGGGCAGCTGCCGCGTCGCCACAAGGATCATCGGGCCGGTGATGTCCGGTGCCGCAGCGGCACGAGCCTGCGGCGTAGCCGCTCCGCGCATCATCTGGTTGACCCCGAATGCTGCGCCAATGGCAATCACCAGCGCGCCGACGATCAGCATAATCTTTCGCGTATCCATGACGATTTGTCGCCCTCCTGCACCCACCAGAGACGGTCGTGCTTTTCCCTCAGATCACCGGATAACCTGAAACTGGTTAAGATATTGTTGGTGAAGCGCCCAAAGGCCGGCAGCGGTGATGGCAACCCCATAGGGCACCTCCACCGGCTGGTCCGAAGGGCGAAATTTCATATGGATAAGCATCACAGCCGACAGGATGCCGCCTCCTATGGCCATGACCATCAGGGTGGGCATGAACAGCGGAAGCGGGACCCAGAGCATCACCGCGCCGATCATTTTGACATCGCCCCCGCCCATCGCGCCCATCGCGAACAAGCCGGCAAAGATCAGAAAGACTGCGAAGGCGGCGCCGAACTGAAGCGGCACGCCGGGCCAGAGCGCGAGACCGCTCGCAATCCAGAAGGGGATTGCGAGCAGCGCCATCGCGGCGTTGAGCTCGTTCGAGATGGTGCGCGAGCGGACGTCGCTGATTGCGGCGGCAATCATGAGCAAGCCGAGTATAGCCATCAGGCCGAGCGAGATTGTGGCGCTTTCCATCGGCTTTCTCCTACGCAATATGGCTTACCAAAAAGTAACCATGTGCCGGATCGGCACGGCTTGCATTCCGCGGTCCAGCCGATATGCGGCGAGCATGTCCGACGCGCCGCCCTCTGCCACCGATGTGCTGATAGTCGGCGCGGGGATCGCCGGTGCCAGTCTGGCGGCGGCACTGGCCCCCTGGCGCCGCGTCCTGCTGGTCGAGGCCGAGGATGCCCCTGGCTATCACGCGACGGGCCGGTCGGCCGCTTTCTGGCACGAAAGCTATGGCGGGCTGGGGGTGCAGCCGTTGACCCACGCATCGCTGGCGACGTTGAATAGCCCGCCCCCTGAATTCGCGGAGCATGGCTTCCTGTCGCCGCGCGGCGCATTGACCTTGGGTCAGCGATCGGAGGCGGCTGCGGTTGATGCCTTTGCGAGCGAATTCGCGGCGCAGGGTGTGGATGTCGTGCGGATGTCGGGCGCGGCGGTTTCGCGCATGGTTCCGGGCCTTCGTCCCGAATGGAGCGAAGCTGCCTATGAAGCGGCCTGCCGCGACATCGATGTCGGCGGCCTGCATGCGGCCTATCTTCGCGCGGCAAAGCGAGCGGGTGCCGCACTGGTCACGCGCGCACCATTGCGGGGCGCCCGCCGCGTTAGCGACGGCTGGGACGTCGAGCTGGGCGACGGGCGGGTTCGCGCGGCGCTGATCGTCAATGCTGCAGGGGCGTGGGCGGACAAGGTCGCGGCTGCGTGCGGAATCGCGCCGATCGGCATTCAGCCCTATCGCCGCACGGTGATGCAGGTCCGGCTGGGCGTTCCCGTTTCCGCCGACCTGCCGCTGGTCATCCATGTCGGCGGCGAATTCTATTTCAAGGGGCAGAGCGAAGGACGCGTCTGGCTGACTCCCCATGATGAAACGCCGACCGCACCCCATGATGCGGCGCCGGAGGAACTCGACGTCGCGCTCGCGATCGATCGGATGCAGTCGGTGGTCGACTGGCCGGTCGTTGCGGTCGAGCGCAAATGGGCGGGGCTGCGCAGCTTTGCACCCGACCGTATCCCGGTTTTTGGGGCCGACCGGCATGAGCGCGCGTTCATCTGGTGCGCGGGGCAGGGCGGCGTCGGTATCCAGACCGCACCGGCGATCTCGGCGTTGCTTGCGGCCGAGCTTGGCGCACCGCCGCCCGGCGGCGCCATCGGCCGTGTCGATCCGATACCCTTTGCGCCCTCGCGCTTCGTTTGAGCCAACTGACCGCTTGCACGGTGACACGGCCGGATTAGCATGGGTTGGCCCGCGCCACCCCCGGTGCGGCCGACCTGTGGAGGATGGCATGGCGCATTATTTCGAGATCAAGAAGAACAAGGCCGGCGAATTTGTCGCCTATTTCAAATATAATAGCGAACCGATCTTCTGGACCGAGGGCTATAGCAGCAAGGCTTCCGCAAAAAATGCCATCGAGTCGATTCTGAAGAACGGCCCAGGCGCCGAAGTCCGCGAAGCTGAATGATCCTAGCGCGCGGGCGTCCTGCGCGCCCGCGCAACTTCGAGGGCAGCGTCGCTCGCCAGCTGGTCGGCCAGTTCATTGTCGCCATGGCCCGCATGGCCCTTGACCCAGATCCATTCGACCTGGTGCCGCGCGTTTTCCTTGACGAGGCGCTGCCACAGGTCGGCATTGGCGACCGGCTTTTTTGCGGCGGTTTTCCAGCCGTTCTTTTGCCAGCCGAAAATCCATTTGGTGATGCCGTCGCGGACGTAGACGCTGTCAGTCGACAGTTCGACGTTGCAACTGCGCTTGAGCGCTGCGAGCGCTTCGATCGCAGCCATCAATTCCATCCGGTTGTTCGTCGTGTCGGGTTCGCCCCCCGACAACTTTTTCACGACATCGCCCCAACGCAGCACGGCGCCCCAGCCGCCGGGGCCGGGATTGCCCTTGCACGCGCCATCGGTCGCGACGATCACGGTCTTGCCGGTGTTCTCACTCATCCGACAGCGAACAGGCTGGCGGCGTCGGGGGCGCTATAACGCTGCATGCGAGCAAGGAAGGGCGACGGATCCTTGCGCGTGACGAGCGCGTCGGCGGGTGTGTGCACCCAATCATGCGCGCGCGTGAGCAGGAAGCGCAGTGATGCCCCGCGCGCGAGCAGCGGCAGCGCCGCGACTTCGGCATCCGTCAGCGTGATTTCGCGCGCATAGCCGCGCATCAGCGCCGCTGACCGCGCGGAGTCGCAATGCTCGCCGTCGGTCGAAAAGGTCCAGGATGCGTGCGTGATGACGAGATCATATGCGCGGAAATCGCTTGCGGCGAAATAGAAGTCGATAAGGCCGGTCACGCGGTCGCCGAGCATCAGGACATTGTCGGGAAACAGATCGGCGTGGATGACGTGCGCTGGCAGGTCGCTCGGCCAATGGACGTCGAGATACGCCAGTTCCTTGTCGACGATCGACTGAAGCCCCGGCAACACCAGGTCAAGGTCGCCGGTCGCGTCGGCTACCGCACGCCAATGATCATGGCCCATGCTGTTCGCGCGCGCGCCCGCATATCCTTCAAGCGCGCGGTGCATCGCGCCGAGCGCCGCGCCTGCCGCTTCGCACTGCGCCGGGGTCGGCTGGGTCAGCGAAATGCCCGGCAGGAACTGGATAACGCAGGCGGCGCGGCCCGATACCTGCTGGATGGCGACGCCGCCTCGATCGCGGATCATGGCCGGGACAGGGCAGTTCCGACTGGCGAGATGATTCAGCAGATCGACAAAAAAGGGCAGGTCGCCCTCGCTGACCCGCTTTTCGTAAAGCGTCAGGATGAAGCGGCCACCAGTGGTCTCGAGCAGGAAGTTGCTGTTCTCGACGCCTTCGGCAATTCCCTTGCAGGAAACAACGGTGCCGATATCGTAACGCGCGACAAGCGCGGCCAAATCGTCGGGCTCGACATGCGTATAGACGGCCATCAGTCGGTTTCGAGCCCGCGCGGAAGTTTGAACACCATAGTCTCTTCGGCGGTGACGACGACCTCTTCGACGATCGTGCGGATCGAAGCGACGGCCTCGATCACTTCGCGAACCAATGTTTCCGGCGCGCTCGCGCCCGCGGTGATGCCGAGCGTCTTGATATCTTGCAGCCAGGCCGGATCGACGTCGGTGCCCCGCTGGACGAGATGCCCCGGCGTTCCGAGCCGTTCGGCGACTTCAACAAGGCGCAGGCTGTTCGAACTGTTCGGCGCCCCGATCACGATCATGCGGTCGCATTGTCCGGCGATCGCCTTCACGGCGTCCTGCCGGTTCGACGTCGCGTAACAAATATCCTCGCCGCGCGGACCGCTGATCGCCGGAAAGCGGTGCTGGAGCGCCGCGATGATGTCGCGCGTATCATCGACCGACAGCGTCGTCTGCGTCAGGAAGCCCAGCCTTTCAGTGTCGCTCGGTGCCAGTGCCGCGACATCGTCGACCGATTCGACGAGCGTCATCGCACCCTGCGGAAGCTGTCCCAGCGTCCCGATGACTTCGGGATGACCGGCATGGCCGATAAACACGATGTGGCGGCCCGCCTCATAGGCGCGCTCGGCCTGCCGATGCACTTTCGACACCAGCGGGCACGTCGCGTCGATATAATCGAGTCCGCGCATTTCGGCTTTTGCGGGCACGGCTTTCGGCACGCCATGCGCGCTGAACACCACCGGCACCCCATCGGGGACCTGGTCGAGCGATTCGACGAAAATCGCGCCTTGGGCTTTCAACGAGTCGACGACATAACGGTTATGGACGATTTCATGCCGGACATAGACCGGCGCGCCATATTTCTGCAGCGCGAGCTCGACGATGCGGATGGCGCGGTCGACCCCGGCGCAGAAACCGCGCGGGGCTGCGACCAAAACCTTGAGTTCTGCCGCTTCGCTGCCTTGGGCGTGCGTCGTCATATCGGGAGCGTTCATGATGCGGGCGCTCTAGCGCAGCAAGCCATCCGCGGTAAAGCCGCTTCGTCCCCCTTCGCATTGTTGTTCTCTTTGTTGCGCCGCGTTCATCGCACCGATAAGAAGCGGCGCGCATGAAGCGGGATCAACTGTCCCGACGCCTGTCAAAGCGCCTGTTTGGAAAGCCCGTTTATCATGATGTCCATTTCGTTTCCGTCCCGTAAGTTCCTGACCGTGCTGTGCGGCACGGCAGCCATGGCGACGGTGGCGGGCTGTGCGAAGGACAATGAAATCGACCTCGCGGGCGGCGTGGGCATTACCTCCACCCGCACCGCGTGCCCCGCAGTCGCGGTGCCGCTGCACACCGGCGACGTTACTCTTTTTGACCCCGCAACGAGCCGCGATGCACGCGCCGTCGACATTGTTGCTGCGATCACCAATGTGGTGCCGGTTTGCAACGACGCCGCTGAGAAGGTTTATCAGCTCGCGAGCTTCGACGTCGTCGCGACGCGCCGCGACGCCGGACCCGCGCGCACCGTGACGCTTCCTTATTATGCGACGGTGCTGCAGGGCGGTACGGCTGTCGTCGCGAAGCGGCTGGGCAATGTCGCTGTGAGTTTCGCCGAAGGTCAGGTACGCGGCACGGGCCGGGCGCAGGCCTCGGCCTATGTCGATCGCGCCGCGGCGACGCTACCCGCCGACATCCAGGAACGCATCACGCGTAAGCGCAAGGCGGGCGACCAGGACGCTGCGGTCGATCCGCTGAGCCTTCCCGAAGTGCGGGCTGCGGTGCAGCGCGCAAGCTTCGAATTGCTCGTCGGCTTCCAGCTGACGCAGGAACAGCTTGAATATAACGTCCGACGATAGGACCGCGGCGGCGCTGCGGCGCCGTTCGCATCTTCACGCCCCGCGCGCCGATGGCGACGCGGGGCTTTTCGCGCCCGCTCAGCTGTTATAGGGCGCGCGCAAGACTTTCCTGATCAAAGATAGGCCTAGCCCGTGACCCTGTTCAGCCGTTTTTCCGACCATATCGACGCTGCGCTCGATGCGCTGGTCGCTCGCAACGCCTTGCCGGACGGTCTCGACCGCAGCGCGATCAGCGTCGAGCCGCCGCGCGATCCCGCACATGGCGATGTCGCAACCAACGCCGCGATGGTGCTGGCGAAAACCGCGGGCATGAACCCGCGTGCGCTCGCCGACCTCCTCGTCGCCGAACTCGGCACGCTGGGCGAAGTGACCGAGGCGAGCGTCGCCGGCCCCGGTTTCATCAACCTGCGGCTGGTAGACGACAGCTGGCGCGACGAACTGGCGCTGATCTTCAGCGAGGGCGGCGATTATGGCCGCTCGACGATGGGGCAGGGGCGGCGCGTCAATGTCGAATATGTCTCGGCGAATCCGACCGGACCGATGCACGTCGGCCATTGCCGCGGCGCGGTCGTCGGCGACGCTCTCGCCGCGCTGCTCGAATTTTCGGGGCACGAGGTCATCCGCGAATATTATGTCAACGATGCGGGCGGACAGGTCGACGTGCTCGCGCGGTCTGTTCACATGCGCTACCGCGAGGCGCTCGGCGAGGATATCGGCGCGATCCCCGAGGGGTTGTATCCGGGCGACTATCTGATGCCTGTCGCGGGCAAGCTCGCGGTCGAATATGGCGACCGCTTCGTCGGCGCCCCCGAAAGCGCGTGGCTCGGCCTGTTCCGTGCCGAAGCGGTCAGCGCGATGATGGACATGATCCGCGCCGACCTCGCGAAGCTGGGTATCCATCACGATCTCTTCTCGTCCGAAGCGGAATTGCAGGCCGCGGGCAAACCCGCCGCCGCCGAAAAATGGCTGCGCGACCAGGATCTCGTCTACGACGGCCTGCTCGAAGCGCCGAAGGGCGAGACGCCCGAGGATTGGGAGCCCGTCGAACTGCCGCTGTTCCGCTCGACGCAATTCGGTGACGATCAGGATCGCCCGATCAAGAAGTCGGATGGCAGTTGGACATATTTCGGCGCCGACCTCGCCTATCATTTCCAGAAGAGCCAGAATGCCGACGAGCTGATCGACATCTGGGGTGCCGACCATGCGGGCACAGTGAAGCGGATCAAGGCCGCAGTCGCGGCGCTCACGGGCGGCAAGACGCGTTTCGACGTCAAACTGGTGCAGATGGTTCGGCTGCTCAAAAATGGCGAGCCGTTCAAAATGTCGAAGCGCGCAGGCAATTTCGTGACGCTCGCCGATGTCGTCGACGAGGTCGGAAAAGATGCGGTGCGTTTCACGATGCTGACGCGCAAGGCCGATGCACAGATGGATTTCGACTTCGCCAAGGTCGTCGAGGCGTCGCGCGACAATCCCGTCTGGTATCTGCAATATGCCAACGCCCGCATATCGCGCCTGCGCAAGAAGGCCGCAGATGCCGGGATCGTGCTGCCTGCGCCCGCGCCCGCGCGGCTCAATGCGCATGAGCTGGGGCTGGTGAAGCTTCTCGCCCAATTCCCGCGGATCGTCGAAGCCGCCGCCTCGGCGCGCGAACCGCACCGGATCGCCTTTTACCTCGCCGACGTCGCCGCGGCGTTCCACGCCTGGTATAATCTTGGCAACGATGACCCTGCCTCGCGCATCGTTCTCGACAATGACCCCGAATTGACCGCGACGCGGCTTTATTTGGCCGACGGAATCGGGCAAGTCATCCGTAATGGGCTGTCCCTTATGGGGGTAGAGGCGCTCGAGGAGATGAACTGATGGCGGGCGACAAAAATGCAGAGCAGGGGGATGCCGGTCTCGGTCTCGAAGACGAGGATCGCCTGCCCTGGCTCGAAGCCGCCGACGGGTTCGAGGAAGATGGCGAAGTTTCGCCCGCGCGCCTGCTCGTGATGGTGCTCGGCGGGCTCTTGCTGATCGGCGTGGTTTTGGGCGGTCTGTGGTGGGTCCAGAATGGCGGCGCCCGCGGCAAGGGCGAATTGATCGCGGCGCAGGAGGGCGATTATAAGGTCGCGCCCAAGAATGACGGTGCGAAAGCGTTCGAGGGGGAGGGTGATGCCAGCTTCTCCGCCAGCGAAGGTGCCGAACCGGCGGGCAAGGTCGATCCGACGCGCATGCCCGAAGAGCCCGCTGTAACGCCGGCAGAACGCGATGCCGCGGTCAAGAAGGTCGCAGCCGACAAGGCGGCCGCCAAGAAGGCGGCGCCGACGGACAAGGCCAGGCCCGCTCCCGCGCCGGTCAAGACCGCCGACGCCCCCGCCAAGGCCGTGCCTGCATCGGGTTCGGCGATGATCCAGCTCGGTGCGTTCAGCAGCGACGCTGCTGCGGCAAAGGCATGGACGAACCTGTCGAAGCGTTTTGCCTATCTGGCAGAGCTCAACAAATCGGTTTCGCCCGCGAAAGTCGGCGACGGTACGGTCTATCGCCTGCGAGTATCGGCAGGAACGGCAGCCAACGCCGCGAATTTGTGCGGGAAATTGCGCGTCGCTGGTGAAAATTGCGTCGTCGTTCGCTGAATCGGCCCGCTTGGCCGCAGACTCTGTTGGTGCAAATCCGCTGTCATGGCATGATTGCAGCTTGGTCATCGCCTGAGGGGGCGGCGATCGATGGAGTTTGATGCACGATGATACCCGCAATTTTCGGCCTGTCAGGCCTGACCCTCACCGACGACGAGCGCGCCTTTTTTCGCGACAGCGAGCCTGCGGGGTATATCCTGTTCGGGCGCAACATCGAAAACCGCGAGCAGCTGCGGCGGCTTACCGATGATCTGCGCGGGCTCGATGGACGCACCAACCTGCCAATCCTGATCGATCAGGAAGGCGGCCGCGTCGCGCGCATGCGGTCGCCCGAATGGCCGCTTTTCCCAAGCGGAGCGGCGTTCGATGCACTCTATGACCGCGCCC
This sequence comes from uncultured Sphingopyxis sp., assembly GCA_964426485.1. GTDB lineage: Bacteria > Pseudomonadota > Alphaproteobacteria > Sphingomonadales > Sphingomonadaceae > Sphingopyxis. The sequence continues at coordinate 144,201 of CAYRQX010000002.1, forward strand.
CCGCGAGTGCGATCGAGGCGGCGCGGCTGAACGCGATGGCGCTCGCGGTCATGCTGTCCGAAGTCGGCATCACGGTCGACTGCCTGCCGCTGCTCGACGTACGTCAGCCTGGCGCGAGCGATGTGATCGGCGACCGCGCGCTCGGTAGCGAGCCTATGCGCGTCGCCGCACTCGGCCGCGCGATCCTCGGCGGACTGCAGGCGGGCGGTGTCGTGGGTATCGTCAAGCATATTCCCGGCCATGGCCGCGCCCTGCTCGATACCCATGAAGCCTTGCCGACGGTAGACGCGTCCGACCGCGATCTTCAGACCGATCTTGCGCCCTTCGCGGCGCTGCGCGACGCCGCGATGGCGATGACCTGTCATGTGATCTTCGAAGCCTGGGATCCTGAACGTCCTGCAACGCTGTCGCCGATCGTCATCGACAGTGTCATCCGTCAGCGCATCGGGTTTCACGGCCTGCTGATGACAGACGATCTCGACATGAAAGCGCTGTCGGGCGACGTCCCCTCGCGCGCCGCCGACGCAATCGCCGCAGGGTGCGATATTGCGCTCAATTGCTGGGGCAGGATGGACGATATGGTGGGAATCTCCAACGCGCTCGATCCGATCAGCACGGTTTCGCAAGCGCGGCTGGAGGGCGCCATGGACCGGATCGTGGGTGTCGACGACGACCGGGCATTCGCAACGCTCGTCGATCAGCGCGACGCGCTGCTGGCGCTGGCTTGATCCGCGCATGGAGGAACTGCCGCTCGATTTCGAGATCGTACCGGCAGCGCCCGAGCGCGACGATGCCTTGCAGCTTTCATTCGAAAGCTGGGAAGGCCCGCTCGACCTTCTGCTCACGCTCGCGCGCAGCCAGAAGGTCGACCTCAAGCAGATTTCGATATTGGGTCTGGTCGAACAATATCTGACCTTCATCGCCGAGGCGCGCGAGCTGAAGCTCGAGGTGGCGGCCGATTATCTCGTGATGGCCGCGTGGCTTGCCTATCTCAAGTCGGCGCTGTTGCTTCCGAAGGACCCGCTCGAGGACCCGTCGCCCGACGAACTGGCGCTGCGCCTGCAATTGCGATTGCAACGGCTGGCGGCGATGCGCGAGGCGGCGGCGCGGCTGCTTGCGCGCGACCGCGTCGGCCGCGACGTTTTCCTGCGCGCAAAGCCCGAGGGGCTGCGCGACGTCAAGCTGCGGCGCTGGGACGCCAGCCTTTACGACCTTCTGTCGGCCTATGGGCAGGTCAAGCTGCGCAGCGAACCCGTCGTCCATATGGTTTCGCGGCGCCCGGTAATCACGCTCGACGCCGCGCTTCATCACCTCCAGCGGATGCTCGGAGTCAAACTGGACTGGGCCGAGTTGTCGGACTTCCTGCCGCCGGACTATGACGGCCCGTTGCGTCGCTCGGCGATTGCGTCGAGCTTTGTCGCCGCGCTCGAACTGGCGCGCCAGGGCCGCGTCGACCTCCGGCAGGAAGGCGCGTTCGAACCGCTCTATCTGAAAGCCGCAGTGGGGGAGAATCGGGCATGATCGACGATCTCGAACGCGCGATAGAGGCGATGCTGTTCGCCAGCGATGAACCGCTCGACGCACGGAAGCTTGCCGTTCGGCTGGGCGGCGAAATGACGCCGGGCGAGGTTCGCGCAATCATCCAGACTATTGCTGAACGCCATGGCGGAAGCGGGATCGAACTCGTCGAGCGCGGCGGGCACTGGCATTTCCAGACGCCCGCCGATCTGGCGCACCTGCTGCGCCGCGAACGCGACGATCCGCGCAAGCTGTCGCGGGCGGCCGCCGAGGTGCTGGCGATCGTCGCCTATCATGAGCCGGTCAGCCGCGCCGAGATCGAAGCAATTCGGGGAGTTCAGACATCGAAGGGCACGCTCGACGTGCTGATGGAGGCCGAATGGGTCGCGCCCGCAGGACGGCGCGAGGTGCCGGGGCGGCCGCTGATTTACAAGACGACCGACGCGTTCCTGCAACATTTCGGCCTCACGAGCCGCAAGGACCTGCCGGGAATCGAAGATTTGCGCGCGGCGGGTCTGCTCGACCCGGTCGATCTCGCTTTCGAGGAAGCAATGGGCGAACTGGACCTAGTAAAAGACGGCGAAGAGGCTTAGATGAGCCCTTCAAGGAGACGATAAATGGGTAGCTTCAGCATCTGGCACTGGCTCGTGGTCGGGATTCTCGTCCTGCTGCTGTTCGGCAAGGGCCGTTTCTCGGACATGATGGGCGACGTCGCCAAGGGCATCAAAAGCTTCAAGAAAGGCATGTCGGAAGACGACGCGCCGACGCCCGCGCCAAAACATATCGAAGGCCAGCGCGCCCCCGACTTGAGCGCAACGCCGACACCCACCGCGGAAACCGAAAACCGCTGATTTCGGCCGTCTGCGGGATTGGGCTAAAACATGTTTGACGTTGCGCCCACCGAGTTGCTGCTCGTGGTGTTGGTGGCCTTGGTGGTTATCGGCCCCAAGGACCTGCCCAAGGCGATGCGCTTTGTCGGCAAATGGATGGCGAAGGCGCGCGGCATGGCGCGCCATTTTCGCTCCGGGCTCGACACGATGATGCGCGAGGCCGAGCTCGAAGAACTTGAAAAGCAGTGGCGCGAACAAAATGATGCGATCATGCGCGAATTTCCCCGCATCGACGATATGAACACCTCGCCGACGGCGGCTTCGGCGAAGGCAGCACCGACCGAAACGACGAAGACCGAACCCGCGTCGGAGGCCGAGGTCGACGAAACCGCGGCGGCCAGCCCTTCTGAAACGCACGCCGTCCCGCCAAAGGACGGCCCGCTGCCGTGACCGAGGAAACCAGCACCGAAGAGGACGGCTCGGGCGGCAAGATGCCGCTGCTCGATCACCTGATCGAACTGCGTTCGCGCTTGCTGAAATCGCTGCTCGCGATCGGGGCCGCCTTTGGCGTGTGCCTTTATTACGCCAAGCCGATCTTTGGCATTTTGGTCCAACCGCTTGTGAAGGCGGGGCAGGGCAAGCTCATCTATACGCAATTGTTCGAGGCATTTTTTGTCGAAATCAAGGTAGCGCTTTTCGCGGCGATGATGATCGCCTTTCCAGTGATAGCGAACCAGCTGTGGAAATTCGTCGCGCCGGGGCTGTTCAAGCAGGAAAAGCGCGCGCTGCTGCCGTTTCTGCTCGCGACGCCGGTGCTGTTCGCGATCGGCGCCAGCTTCGCCTATTTCATCACGATTCCCATCGCGCTTAAATTCCTGCTCGGATATCAGGGCGATATCGGCGGAATCACGCAGGAAGCACTGCCGTCGGTCGGCAATTACCTCAGTTTCACGATGCAGTTCATCATGGCGTTCGGTATCGCTTTCCTGCTGCCAATCCTGCTGATGCTGATCGAGCGATCGGGGCTGGTAACGCGCGAGCAGCTGGTGTCGGCGCGCCGCTATATGATCGTCGCAGCCTTTGCGATCGCGGCGGTGTTTACGCCGCCCGATATTCTCAGCCAGCTCCTGCTCGCGGTGCCGTTGGTGTTCCTGTACGAAATGTCGTTGGTTGCGATCTGGTTTACCCAGCGCCGACGCAAAACAGGCGCCGAAGAGGCGCCTGTCGAGCCTCTCGAAGAGGCTTAGGGTAAGCTTAGTTTATCAGCGCCGATCAGTCGATGGCATCGCTGCCCGCTTGACCAACCGATTCGATGTCGCGGCCTGCACCCTTCACGGTGTTGCAGCCGGTCACGACGACGCTGGCGAGGAGAGCGAGGACAATTACACGAAAACTGGTCATATCTTCTGATCCTCTAAGAAACTGAACGCAAAATGGCCCGGCACGCTTCGAGGGGGGGGAGGGAATGCGGGCCGGGCCAATGTTGCTGAGCAGCGCTGCGGGGGGGCGATGACCGCTGCTCGAATGGAAAACGACCGAATTGTTCGATAAGTTCCCAAAAAAAATCGTCTTGATGAATTTTTTTTTCGAGACCTTTTGAATCGATTTAATTCCAGCGACTTGCGGGTCAAAGCGTGGTCAGTCCGCTGAGCACCGCGAGGCCCAGGAAGGCCAGAAAGCCCATGGAATCCGTCGTCATGGTGACGAAGATGGAACTGGCAACGGCGGGGTCCTGATCGACCCGATCGAGAAGCAGCGGAATCGCGACCCCCGCGACGCCCGCGACAAATATGTTGACGACCATGGCCGCGGCGATGACGCCGCCCAACTGGGGGCTACCGAACCAAAGAGCGGTTGCGGTGCCCGCCAGCAGCGCGATCGTGCCGCCGTTGAGCAGCGCAATCTTCATTTCGCGCCAGATCGCTCGCCAGCTGTTGGAATCGGTGAGCTGGTTCATTGCGAGTGCGCGCACAGTGACCGCCAGCGTCTGCGTCCCCGCATTACCGCCGACGCCCGCGACGATCGGCATCAAAGCGGCCAGCGCGACCATATGCTCGATCGCGCCGCCGAAAAATCCGACGATCGACGACGCCAGCAATGCGGTGCCGAGGTTTGCGATCAGCCAGCGCACGCGGGCGCTGTATGTCTCGCGGATCGGTTCGTTGATGTCGCCGTCGCCCGCGCCCGACAGACGCAATATGTCCTCGCCCGCCTCTTCCTGAATGATATGGACGACGTCATCGACCGTGATCATGCCGACGAGCCGTCCGCTTTTGTCGACGACTGCGGCCGAAATCAGCGCATATTTCTGGAAGCGCAGCGCGACCTCTTCCTGGTCCATATCGACCGGGATCAGCGTCTGTTCGCGCTTCATCACATCGCTGATCGCGATGTCGCGCGGAGTGCGGAGAATCCAGCTCAGCTGGCAGGTGCCGACCGGACGATGCATCGGATCGACGACATAGATTTCCCAGAAATCGCTCGTCAGGTCGGTGTCTTCGCGCAACCGGTCGATGACGTCGCCGACGGTCACATGCTCGGGCACCGCGACCAGGTCGCGCTGCATCAGGCGTCCGGCGGATTCTTCGGGGAAGGACAGGGCGTCCTCGATCGCGGCGCGATCTTCGGGTTCCATCGCCTGGAGGACGGCCTGCTGCTCGTCCGCCTCCATATCCTCGATGATCGCAACAGCGTCGTCGGTATCGAGTTCGGCGGCGAGTTCGGCCACCTGTTCCGGTGCGAGCAGATCGATCAGCTCCTCGCGGACATAATCGTTCATTTCCGCGAGCACGTCGGCGGAGAGCATGTCACCGAGCACCGCCGCGAGCATCGGCCGCTCATCGGCGCGCGCGAGTTCGAAAAGGTCGGCGATGTCGGCGGGGTGGAGGCGCCCGATGCGTTCGCGCGCGGCTTCGCTTTCGCCGGCCTCGGCCAGCTCGATCACGTCGCGCACGAATTCGGGCTTCAGCCGGTCGTCTTCGTCGAGTTCGGTGTCGGTTTCACGGGCGAGTTGTTCGCGGTCGCGGTCGTCGGTGATGACAACATCTTCCGGCGGCAGGGATTCTTCGCGTTTGTCCATCGCGCGGTCCTCCCTGACAATTGCGGCGTAGGAGCTTTCCTAGTGCTGCGGCTTTCCGATGGCAACGCCGCGAACGCCTTTTCGCGATTTAATGCGTGGCTTTGGCGGCTCGCCCCGCTATGGGACCGCCAACATAGACCGCAGGAGTTCTACCATGTCCGACACTCTCACCCTTTCGCTGTCGACCGGCGATGTTGTCATTCGCCTTCGTCCCGACCTTGCGCCGCAGCATGTCGAGCGGATCACCGGCCTCGCGAGCGAAGGCTTTTACGATGGCGTCGTGTTCCACCGCGTGATCCCGGGCTTCATGGCGCAGGGCGGCGATCCGACGGGAACCGGCATGGGCGGCAGCGAGCTTCCCGACCTGCCGCAGGAGTTCAGCAGCGAACCGCATGTCCGCGGCGTCTGCTCAATGGCACGCGCGCAGAACCCGAATAGCGCGAACAGCCAGTTCTTCATCTGTTTCGACGACGCGCGTTTCCTCGACAAGCAGTACACTGTCTGGGGCGAAGTGATCGAAGGCATGGAAAATGTCGACGCGCTGCCCAAGGGCGAGCCGCCGCGCGAGCCCGGCAAGATCATCAAGGTGACCGTCAGCTGACACAAGAAAATCCCCGCTTCGGCGGGGATTTTTTTTGCCTAGTCGCCGATAAAACCGTTCAGCCGCTCGCAGGCGGCGATCCAGTCGGCCTTGAACTCCTGGACGACCTGCCCGGCGCCCATCGCCTCGTTCATCAGCCCAACGCCCTGACCGACCCAATAGGTCGCGAGCGCTTTGGCGCCTTCGTGGCCGCCCTCGGACAATTTATCGACCTTGCGCAGCGCAGGTTCGCTGACCAGCGACTGGAGCGGCATCGGCAGCGGCTTGGGCGCGCCCTCGGCTTCCCAAGCGTCGGTCCATGGGGAGCGAAGCTGGCGCGACGGTTTGCCCGTGCGGCTTTTCGATCGCACCGTGTCGCGTGACGACGCCGCGAGCATCTTTTCCTTTACCACCGGGTTGGTTTCAGCCTCTGCGGTGGTCAGCCAGACCGAGCCGGTCCACGCGCCATGTGCGCCCATCGCCATCGCCGCCGCCATCTGGCGCCCGGTAACGATGCCCCCTGCTGCGAGAATCGGGGTGTTCGCGCCGACGGCTTCAACCGCCGCTGCGACTTCGGGGACCAGCACCATCGTCGCGACTTCGCCGCAATGCCCGCCCGCTTCGCCGCCCGCGACGACGAGGATGTCGACGCCGGCGCGGACCTGCGCGAGGGCATGGTCGCGAGTGCCGACGAGCGCGGCGACGGGGACATTGTGGCGCTTGCCGAGCTCGAGCATCAGCGGCGGCGGTACGCCAAGCGCATTGGCGATCAGCTTGATCGGATGGCGGAAGGCGACTTCGAGTAGCGCCGCCGCCCCGGCGTCGCTCATATTGTCGCCAAGGCTGCTGCGCGCCGCACCCGATGGCCCGAGGTCGCCGTCGTCGACACCGTGCTTTTCCAGCAAATCGGCGACGAACGCCTTATGCTCTTCAGGGATCGAAGGCGTTTCGCGCTGAACCTCGCCCTTGCCAGCGAAACTGTTTGGGACGATCAGGTCGACGCCATAGGGACGCCCGCCGATATGGGCGTCGATCCACGCCAGCTCTTCCTCGAGCCGTTCGGGCGGCAGCGACGCAGCGCCGAACACGCCCATGCCGCCGGCTTTCGACACCGCGACGACGACGTCGCGGCAGTGCGAAAAGGCGAGCAGCGGGAATTCGATGTCGAGCATCGCGCAGATGGGGGATTGCATGGGAACCTCTCCGTTCGTTTATTTGCACCTATGTCAGCGCCACTTGACGTAAACGTCAAGTTGATTTGCTGTGCGGGCCGATTATCGCGTATCCATGACTCAATTTTCCCTGCCCGATTTTGACCTCGATGCCTTTGTTCGCGCCACCTTGGCCGAGGACCTGGGTGCAGGGGGCGATATTACCTCGATGGCGACGATTCCCGCCGACGCGCGCTTTGGCGGGGTGATGGACAGCCGCGACGCGATCACCGTTGCGGGGCTGCCGATCGCCGAGCGATTCTTTCGTGCGCTCGACCCGGCGATGGCGATCGAGATATTGGTGAAGGAGGGCGCGCAGGTGGCGCCCGGAAGCGACCTGATGCGCCTGTCGGGCAATGCGCGCGCGATGCTGACCGCGGAACGGTCGGCTCTCAACACGGTGCAGCATTTGTCGGGGATCGCGACGATGACGCGGCAATATGTCGATGCGCTGGCGGGAACCGGCGCGACGTTGCTCGATACGCGCAAGACGATCCCGGGCCTTCGCGTGCTGGAGAAATATGCGACCCGAATGGGCGGCGCGACCAATCATCGCATGGGCCTGTGGGACGCGGCGATGATCAAGGATAATCATGTTGCGGTCGCCGGATCGGTCGAGGAAGCGGTGCGGCGCGCGGTCGCCGCGGGAATTGCGAGCATCATCGTCGAGGTCGACCGCGTCGAACAGGTCGAGCCGGCGCTGAACGCCGGGGCGACGCAACTGTTGCTCGACAATATGGACCTCGCCGAATTGCGCACCTGCGTCGCGCTCGTTGGCGGCAAAGTCCCGACCGAGGCGTCGGGCGGGGTGCGGCTCGATACGATCCGCGCGATCGGCGAAACGGGCGTGACCTATGTGTCGGTCGGGCGACTGACCCAGTCGGCGCCGGCGGCCGACATCGGGCTCGATTTTGCGCTGGTCTAGTCTCCCCATATTCGGTCTGCTGCTTGCTCCGACCCTCGCGCACGCCCAAGCTCTCGCCTGTCGCATTCCTGACCGGATTCCGGTCCCGCGCCTCGAACAGCCAAAGCGCGGCGAACCCGTTCGCAATCCGGCGATCACCGGTTATCTGCTCAGTATGAGCTGGTCGCCGCAACATTGCGCCGATGTGCGCAATCCGCGCGACGCGCGCGACCGCTTTCAATGTTCGGGAGAGAATGGCCGTTTCGGCTGGGTCCTGCACGGGTTGTGGCCCGAAACCGGCGGGCCGGGCTATCCGCAATGGTGCCGCCCGGCGAAGATCGTGCCGCAAACCGTACTGAAAAAGCATATGTGCATGACGCCGTCGGTGCAGCTGCTCCAGCATGAATGGGCGAAGCACGGGACTTGCATGAGCCCGCACCCCGAGGCCTATTTTCGTTCAGCCGAGATCCTTTTCCGCGCGGTGCGCTTTCCCGACATGAAGGCGCTCGCGGCCAAACCGCAGACCGCCGGCAGCGTTCGGCGTGCCTTTGCCGCGGCCAATCGAGGAATCGCCCCCCAGATGATCGCCGTGTCGGCCGACCGGCAGGGCTGGCTTAACGAAGTGCGGTTTTGCCTTGGCCCCCGCATGAAGCCCGCGCGATGCCAGTCTTTCCAGTCCGGAGCCAGGGACGGTCGTCAAATCCGCGTCCGCCCGATGTCCGCCCGTTAAGGCATAACCGGCAATGCGTGCCAGTGCGGGACGACCCCGGCGTTAACATTCTTTTAACCTTATCGACTCGTTAACATCACCCTAGCTTCGGGTGCATGGACTCGGACGATCATATCGACATTCGCGGTCGCGTTCGCGATCATGGCACGCGGCAACTGGTGATTGCGCGGCTCCGTGCGCCGGCGGACTGGCAGGGCGAGCTCCGCGCCGCGCTCGCAGCGCATCGCCAGCCCGTGACGATCTTTTCGGCCGATGATTTCCGCTTGTTTGTCCAGAGCTTCGCGATCTTCTTCACCGCGACGATGATATTCCTGCTCTGATCGGCAAAATCGTTCAATCGCAGGCGCGGTGCAACTTTTGCGCGAGCCAGGCGGATACCAGACACATCGCGGCGCTCATCAGCAACTGGTCGACGACGCCGACGCCGAATATGCTGAGCCCGAGTGCTAACAGCGAACCGCCGACCATCGCGCCCGAATTGACGATATTATTCGCCGCCACGGTGCGCGCGGTCTGGTCCTTCGGCACGGTGGTAGTCAGAAATGCATAGAGCGGTACGACGAACATGCCGCCGCTGATCGCGATGCCGAGCAGGCTGGCGAGGAGTGGGATGACTTCTTTGTGTCCGAGGAAACCGCCGATGTCGTAAAGAAGGGGCCGGGCCCCGACGATGGTCGATGCCCAAGAGGTTGCATCCAAAAGTATCGTTTCGGGTGCCGCGCCCCAGTTGCGGCAAACCCAATAGAAGGCGACGACGAAGACGCCCATGACGATCACGCTGGCGGGGCTGTATCGCGCCGATACCTGCCCTTTGAGCAGACGGTTCACCGCGACCGAGCCGATCGCGATGCCGATCGAGAAGATTGCGAGGAACAGGCTGGCAACGCTTTTGTCGGCATGCAGGATATTTTTCACGAGCGGCGGAAACTGGATGAACAGCACCGCGCCGATCGTCCAGAAAAAGCTGATCGACAGGATCGCGAGATAGAGGCGCGGGATGTGCATCGTGCCGCGAACGAGCGTTATCGATGAGCGGACGATATGCCAGTCGATGCCGGTTTCTTCATGTTCGGGCGGCGCCGGGGGCACTTTACGCCCGGTCCAATAGCCGATCGCGGCAACGAGGACGACGCCGAGCGCGGCCCATTCGACATCGATGACCCCGGCAAGGATCGTGCCCGCGAGGATCGCGATATAGGTGCCCGCCTCGACGAGCCCGGTGCCTGCGAGGACCTCGTCGCTTTTCAGATGCTGCGGCAGGATTGCATATTTGATCGGGCCGAAAAAGGTCGAGTGGACACCCATGGCGAACAGCGCGAGCATCATCAGCGGGATCGCGATCAGATGGACCGCGAAACCCAGCCAGGCCAGCACCAGCCCGGCGCCGCCGACGAGCATGATCAAAATCTCGCAGAATTTGACGATGCGGATGATCCGCGCCTTGTCGCGCGTGTCGGCGAGTTGCCCGGCGAGCGCCGAAAGCAGAAAGAAGGGCAGAATGAACAGCCCCGTCGCAACCGCGCTGAACAAGGTTTCGGACGCCTCGTCGTTGAACACGCCGTAAACGACGAACAGCACCATCGCGTTCTTGAACAGATTGTCGTTGAACGCACCGAGCAATTGGGTGACGAAAAGGGGCAGGAACCGGCGTTGCTTCAACAGCGCAAAGGTGCCGGTCATGCGGGGTCCAATCTCTTCAGCATCGTTCGATCCCACGCGATTGGCGGGCAATTTGGTTGTCGCACGGGGGGCTTATCGGCTAGGGCGGATGGGGTCAAAGGTCATTTTGTTACAAGCGCGCCGTGTCGGCGGGAATCAGGGGTCATGCTCAGCCTTCCGAACATCCTGACATTATCGCGTATCCTGGCGGTGCCGATCCTGCTCTTTCTGTTATGGCCGGGGGTGATCGAGGGGTCGCACCAGCCGAAACCGATCGATTATGCGCTCGCTTTCGTCCTGTATTGCCTGATGGGTATTACCGACTATTTCGACGGTTATGTTGCCCGCTCGCGCGGGATCGTGTCCCGGCTGGGTGCCTTTCTCGATCCCATCGCCGACAAGATCATGATCGCGGCGGTGATTCTGCTGCTTGTCTTCACGCGCGACATCGCCGGCTATCATGTCGTGGCCGCATTGATGATCCTGCTGCGCGAAATCATCGTGTCGGGGCTGCGCGAATTCCTCGCGACGCTGCAGGTATCGATGCCGGTGACGCAGCTCGCCAAGTGGAAAACGACCTTCCAGCTGGTCGCCTTCGGTGCGCTTATCCTGGCAGGGGCCTTGCCCGAGATGGCCTGGATCAAGACCGTCGGGCTTGCCTCGCTATGGGGTGCCGCGGTGCTGACGCTGATTACCGGATGGGATTATCTGCGCGTCGGCCTGAAGCATATGGATTGAGCAGCGGGATGTTGCTGGAGATCGCCTATTTCGCGTGGGTCCGCGAACGCATGGGAGTGGCCGACGAGACGGTCGATCTCCCGGCGAACATCGCGGATGTCGGGGCTCTGCTCGCATGGCTTGCGGCGCGCGACGCGCGCGGACAAATCGCCTTTGCCGAACCACAGCGTATCCGCGCCGCAATCGACGGCGTGATGATGGGCCTCGACACGCCGCTTGCGGGCGCGCGCGAGGTCGCGCTGTTCCCGCCGGTGACGGGCGGATGATCCGCGTCGCGGTGCAGCCGGCGGCGATCGATGTCGTGACCGAACTCGATCTGCACGATGCCGGCGGGCATGGTGCGAGCGCGAGTTTCATCGGGCGCGTCCGCGGCGACGACGGGCTGACCGAGCTGTTCCTCGATCATCATCCCGCGATGACTGCGGCGGGACTGGCCAATCTGGCGCATGCTGCTGCCGATCGCTGGCAGTTGTCGGCGCTGACCCTGATCCACCGCGTCGGGCCGATGGTGCCGGGCGAGACGATCGTGTTTGTCCTCACAAGCAGCCCCCACCGCGCCGAGGCGCTGGCGGCATGCGAGTTTTTGATCGATCGGTTGAAAACCGACGTGATGCTGTGGAAGCGCGAGAGCTTTGCCGATGGGCACGTCCGCTGGGTCGAACCGCGCGAGGGCGACGAGGCTCGCGCGGAGAAATGGGATCGATAAATAGGGACTGTCCCCATTTAATCCGCTTGATGCTTTCGAAAGATGTCGGCGAGCATCCGGAATTCGTCGGCGCGCGGGCTGCCCTTGCGCCACACCAGCGCGATCGTGCGCCAGTCATGATCCGAATCGAGCGGCCGTGTGTCGATGTCTGTGTGGTCGAGGATGCCCGCCTCGATGGCCATTTGGGGAAGCATGGTGATGCCGAGCCCATTGTCGACCATCTGCACCAGCGTGTGCAGCGACGTCCCCATCATTCGCGCACCCGCGCGCAGTTCGGGGCGGTTGCATGCGGCGAGAACATGATCCTTCAGGCAATGCCCGTCCTCGAGCATCAGCATCTGTGACGGGTCGATCTGGTCGGCGCTGACCATCGCGGGCAGATCCTCCGACTGGTCGCCCGGGAAGGCGACGAACAGCGCGTCGTTGAACAACGCCTCGCTCTCCACATCGCCGCATGCATAGGGCAGCGCGAGCAGCACGCAGTCGACCGTGCCGTGATGGAGTGACTCGCACGCCTGCGCGCTCGGTTCTTCGCGGAGGAACAGCTTGAGCGCCGGGCGCTCCTTGCGCAGCAGCCGCAGCATGCCGGGGAGCAGGAAGGGGGCGATCGTCGGGATGACGCTCATGCGCAGTTCGCCGACGAGCGGCGCTGCGGCGGCGGCGGCCATGTCGGCCAGTTCCTCGGCCTCACGCAGCACGCGATGCGCCTTTTCGACGATTGCATTGCCGAGCCCGGTGAAGCGCACGACGCGCCGCGTGCGTTCGACGAGTGTCTGGCCGAGCAATGTTTCGAGCTCGCGAATTCCGGCCGACAGCGTCGACTGTGTGACGTTGCAAGCATCGGCGGCGCGGCCGAAATGTCCATGTTCGTGCAGCGCGACGAGATATTGCATCTGTTTCAACGAGGGGAGGTAATTATGCATTGATCGGATATAGCAATTATTGAGAAGGTTTTGAACAAGTTTGCCGATTAAAAATCGTAGCCATAATGGCGGCGTCGGTTGTCGTTTTCAGCTTCGGCGTGATAGCTATCGCCGATCAACCGGCGCGGAGGGGCGTATGGCAGTTTCCCGTTTTCTGATTGGCGGCGTGGCAAGCGCACTGTTGCTGACCGGCGGGCTGTTCATGTGGAAAGGTTATACGCAGATCGCGGAAGAACAGGTGTTGCCCGATCCGCCGCCCGCCCTGCCTGCGATTCCGGTGGCGGCAGCGGGGGCGCCCAAGCGTGGCCCCGCACCGCCGGCGCTGCCCGCCGCGAAGGAGGCTTCGCGGGAGGAGCGGCGCTTTAACCGCTTCGATCGCGACCGCAACGACCGGATCAGCCGCGTCGAGTTGATGTCATCGCGCACCGCCGCGTTTCGCAAGCTCGACAAGGATGGCAATAATCTGCTGACCTTCGAGGAATGGGCGGCGGCGACGGGGCAGCGTTTTGCGGGCGCCGATGGGGACAAATCGGGCGACCTGACGCGCGCCGAGTTTGCGACGACGGCGCCGAAGCGGACGTCCGCGCCGAAATGTAGTTGCTAGGCCGCTATTTCGTCGGCCTGCTTCATCCACTCTGAGAGCGACGCACCAGCGCGTTGCGTATAGCCGAGCTTGCGGTCCTTCTTGCGCACATCCTCTGCGAGTGGCGGAAAAAGACCGAAATTGACGTTCATCGGCTGATAGCTCGCAGCATCGGCGCCGCCGGTGATGTGACCGAGCAGCGCGCCGAGCGCGGTGTCGGGCGGCGGGGGGGCGAGGTCGCGCCCCCCCAGTTCGGCCGCAGCGAAGCGCGCGGCGATCAGCCCGATCGCGGCGCTTTCGACATAGCCTTCGCAGCCGGTGATCTGGCCCGCGAAGCGGATGTGCGGCGCCGATTTCAGGCGGAGCTGCGCATCAAGCAACTCGGGCGAGCGGATGAAGCTGTTGCGGTGGAGGCCGCCAAGGCGGGCGAATTCGGCCTTTTCAAGCCCGGGGATGGTGCGGAACAGTTCAACCTGTGTCGCGTGCTTCAGCTTGGTCTGGAACCCGACCATATTCCACAGCGTGCCGAGGGCGTTGTCCTGGCGCAGCTGGACGACGGCATAAGGCCAGCGTCCGGTGCGCGGGTTGTCGAGTCCGACGCCCTTCATCGGGCCGAAGCGCAAGGTTTCCGGGCCGCGTTCGGCCATCACTTCGATCGGCATGCAGCCTTCGAAATAGGGGGTGTCCTTTTCCCAGTCCTTGAAGTCGGTTTTGTCGCCGTCGACGAGCCCCTGCACGAAGGCGTGGTACTGATCCTTGTCCATTGGGCAGTTGATATAGTCCTTGCCGTCGCCGATCGGCCCGACCTTGTCCCACCGGCTCGCCATCCACGCGACGTCCATATCGATGCTGTCGCGGTAGACGATCGGCGCGATCGCGTCGAAGAAGGCGAGGGCGTCCTTGCCGGTCGCGCTGCCGATGCTCGCGGCGAGCCCGGCGGCGGTCAGCGGGCCCGTGGCGACGATGGTGAGGCCCTCGCTCGGCAGCGTGTCGATGCGTTCGCGGACGATGGTGATGTTTGGGTGACCTTCGAGCGCGCGCGTGACGCCGCCCGAAAAGAGGTCGCGGTCGACCGCGAGCGCCGATCCCGCCGGCACCTTATGGACATCGGCCTCGCGCATGATGATCGAGCCGAGCGTGCGCATTTCGCGGTGGAGCAGGCCGACGGCATTGCTGTCGCCGTCATCGCTGCGAAAGCTGTTCGAGCAGACCATCTCGGCGAGGGCTTCGCCCTGATGCGCGGGGGTCATGTCACCGCCGCCGCGCATTTCGGACAAGCGGACGCGAAAGCCCGCTTCGGCGAGCTGCCATGCGGCTTCGGATCCGGCGAGGCCGCCACCGATGATGTGAATGTCGTAACTCATTTACGCGCTTCCCGATTAACCTTGGCCGTTGACTTGCACTTGATCCGCCGCGCACTAGGCCCGTTGGAGACAAGATGCAAAGGGGTGGGCGATGAGCGGGGAGCAAAGTTGGGATCGCGCGCGGTGGCTGTGGATGTTGGCGCTCGCGGGCGGGATCAGCTTTTTCGTCGCGGTTTTCTTGCGGCTCGACGGCCCTGCAATCTGGGCGTGGAAGACCAGCGGCGTCGGCTTGCTCGCGGTATGGGCGGCGGCCAACGCGCGCGAGAGGAGCGGCTGGCTGATTGCAGCGGTCCTCGGTTTCGGCGCGCTCGGCGATTATCTGCTCGATGCAAAGGGGCTTGTCGTGGGCGCGGCGGCGTTCGCGGTGGGGCATGTGATTGCGACCGTCCTGTATCTGACCAACCGGCGAGCTCAGACGACACCGTCGCAGCGCCTGCTTGGCTGGCTGGTCATGCCCGCCACACTGGTGATCGTCTGGGCGATGCTGAGCCCGGCGGCGGGCTGGTGGCACGCTGCCGTCTATTCGCTGTTCGTCGCCGCGATGGCGGCGGCCGCATGGACCAGCCGCTTTCCGCGCTATCGCACCGGGATCGGCGCGATGATGTTCCTGGCGAGCGACCTCTTCATCTTTACCGGCGAGGGCGGCGTGCTGTCCAAGGACGTCACGATGTGGCTCGTCTGGCCGCTCTATTTTGCCGGGCAGGCGCTGATTGCGTGGGGCGTGGTCAGCACGCTGGCAAAGGAAGCGCGCGGCTGATCAGGACGGTGGGGCGGCCTTACCGGTAAGCAGCGCCTCGATATCGGCGATCGGGCGGTCGGTCATTTCCTTCACATGTTCGCCCACCAGGCGGGCAGTCACTTCCTTGTGCCAGAGCGGGCGCAGTTCGCCCATGGTGCGCGCCGGTGCGACGACGACCAGTGCGTCGAACTTGCTTGCCAGCGCCATCGCGTTGATCTTTTCGGCGAGACCGCGCGCGAAGCGATCTTCTTCCTGCTGGTGGAAATCGGGCTCGCCCATTGTGCCGCCCGGCAGACCGGTTCCGGCAGGGGCGGGAGACTGGCCCGACGCGTCGGTCTTGATGTCGCTGTCCTTGCGATCTTCGCGTTCCTGATGCGACGTCGTGCGCAGGTCGATCTGGCGTGCGTCGCCCTCGTTACGCAGGAACAGGGCCTTTCGGCCATCGGCGACGAGGACGAGAGTGTTGGGGGCGAGGGTCATGAATTTGCTCCTTCTGCCGGGAGCAACGCATGGGTGGGGGATGAAGTTTCGCTATCCGTTCCACGCCGCGATCGTCGTCCGGTAAAGCAGGCGGTCATAGCCATCGTAACCGCCGGTCGCGCGGTGGAGCAGCGAGCGATTGTCCCACATGATAAGCATGTCGGGTTCCCACGCGTGGCTGTAGCGGAATTCCTCGCGGCCCTGCCACTGGATCAGTTCGTACAAAAGCGGCTGGCCTTCGCTGTCGTCGATTCCATCGAAGCCGATGATATAGCCCGCGCAGCCGAACAGCCCCAGGCGCCCGGTTTCGGGATGCGCGCGGACGAACGGATGAAGCTGCGTTTCGAGCGCCTCGTCGCCCGAGCGGATGTCCATGCTGCGATCCTTGTCGTTTGCGCCGTACATCCCCGACGGCGCATAGCCCGCGCGGGCGCTGTGGATCGCCTGCAGGCCATCGATCCGCGCGCGAAGGTCGGCGGGCATCGCGTCGAGCGCTGCATGCTGGTTCGAAAATTCGGTATTGCCCCCAACCGGCGGGATGGTGATTCCGAACAGGCAGGTGCCCGCAGGCGGCCGCGACTGAAAACTCCAGTCGCTGTGCCAGTTTTCGGCGAACAGTGGCGCGGTCTCGTCGGCCTTGCGCTTCACCGCGATAATATGTTCGTGACCGGGAATTGGACGAATGAAGGGATCGTCGCCGAAACCGCCGAAATAGCCGGTGAAACGTTCGAGATCGCCCTCGCTCATGGGCTGGTCGGGGAAGGCGAGGACATGATGGTCGAGCCACGCGGCTCGGATTTCGGCGATGGTGCCGGGGCTGAGCGGCTGCGTCAGGTCGACGCCGGTGATGCGGGCGCCGCACGATTGGCCGCTGGGGGTGATGGTGAGCGTCATCACGCGATGCTGCGCCGATTGCCGCATCGGGTCAATCGGTAGCGGCAGGCCGCCCCGAAACGGCGCCGAGCCGATATGACCCGTGCCGAACACCCTCCATAGTTCAGCCAAGCGCCATCTTTGCCTGCTTAATCTCCGCTGCGGGGGGCAAGACGGAGAAGACAGATGTTCTTGCTAAAGAGACTGGCGTTGACCGTGCTGATCGGTGCCAGCACCTTTGCGGCGCTGCCCGCAGAGGCGGAGGCCCGCGATCGCCACCACCGCCATGGCTATTACGGCGATCGTGGCCACGACCGGTACCGTGATTACCGGCGCGACTACCGACGGGATTACCGCCGTGATTATCGGCGCAACCATTATCGCGGGGACCGCCGCTATTATTGCCGACGGGGCAGCGGAACCGCCGGCCTGATCGTCGGGGGCGCTGCCGGCGCACTGCTCGGCCGCGAAGTCGACCGTTATGGCGACCGCGTACCGGGGACGATCATCGGTGGCGCCGCAGGTGCGCTGATCGGACGCGAGATCGATCGCGGCGGTCGCCGCTGCTGATCGGGCGATGACTGGCGGCTTGCGCCGTGCCGACGCGTGCCAAAGACGCGCGTCAGCACGGCGCCGGTCCGTGGGCCGAGAGCGACCATGATTGCGGTCTGCAAATATGACGATACAACAGCATCGCAGGGCCGATATTGCCGTTGCTCGAGTTGGAGACCGCAGATGAAAATCATCACGAAATTCGCCATCGCGGTGGGCCTTAGCGTCGGCCTAGCGGTCGCGGTTGTTCCGGTGCCGGGTATCGCAGCGCTCAAGCAGGGCGCGAAGGCGCCCGACTTCTCGCTGAACGCGGCGCAGGGCGGTCGACCCTTTGTCCTGTCGCTCAAGCAGACGTTAAAAAAGGGGCCTGTGGTGCTCTATTTCTTCCCAGCCGCTTTCACGCCGGGCTGCACGATGGAAGCGCATCTGTTTGCCGAATCAAGCGACGACTTCAACAAACTGGGCGCGCGCGTCGTTGGCGTCACCGCCGGCAATATCGAGCGCGTCGCGGAATTTTCGAAATCGGAATGCCGCGACAAATTCGCCGTCGCCGCCGATCCGGGCGCAAAGGTCGCGGCGAAATATGATACCGTCCTTCAACGACCGAACCAGCCGGCAATCTTTAGCCGGACGTCGTTCGTCATCGCGCCCAATGGAACCATCCTGCTAAGCTACACTGACAGCAAGCCGCAGGCCCATGTCGAAAAGACGATGGCGGCGGTGCGCGCGTGGAAGGCACGGCAACGCTGAGGCTGTAGCTACTTCGGCGCACCGCTATAACCCGCGGCTTTTCGCAAGTCGTTCGCATCCATGACATAGCCGTCGCTCACCACCGTCACGACGCGGCGGAGCGCTCCGAGGTCGGTCGCAGGGTCGCCGTCCACCAGCACCATGTCGGCTTCCTTGCCCACCGCGATCGAGCCCGTGCGCTTGTCGGCGCCTACCACGCGCGCGGGGAGGATGGTTGCGCTCTGGATCGCCTCGGCGGGGGTGAAGCCTGCCTGACGATAGATTTCGAGTTCGCGGATCAGCTCGATTCCCCAGCCGTCGGTGCCGGCGACGATCGGGACACCCGCCTTGTGCAGTCGGCCGACCAGTTCGATCATTTTCGCGTAGCTTTTGCGATAATCGTCGCGCGTCAGCCCGTCGACCAGCGGATAGCCGCCGGCGGTGAATACCGAGCGTTCGAGGACGGGCGAGATGATGCCCATATAGGGGGCATAGGCCGGCTGGGGTTTCCCGCCGTCCTGCGTCAGCATGCCCTCGAAAATGACGATGGTCGGGTCGACGATCGTCTTTTTGGCCGCGAGGTCGGCGACAAAGCTCTTCATTAGCGGGGCGTCGAGATCGACATCCTTGAAATAGCGCGCCGGCCCCTCGACGCGTTGCCGCGTGTTCGCCTTGTCGATCACCGCGCGCGGCATCGATTCCATCACCACGAAATTGAGGTGGGTAAGCTCGTCATAGCCTGCCACCACCGCTTCGCTCGGCTTCATCGTCGCGGGGACGTGCCCGTGGACGTGAAGGCCGAGTTTGTGCGCCTCGGCGGCGGCGGGCGCGATCCAGGCGGGGTTCATCGAAGTATAGAATTTGACGCCCCACAGGCCCGCCGCCTTGACCCGGCGGACTGCGGCGACCGCCTCTTCTGCGCTGCTGACGACCTCGGCGCCCTGCGCGGCCAGCGGGTCCTTCTTGTCTATGATGACCGAGATGAAGGGTTCGCCCATCAGCAAGCTGCCGTCGGCGCGGCGTCTGGTCGCCTCGACCGCGCGGTCGAAGGTGGTGCCGGGGCTGCGGAAGCTGGTGATCCCGTTCGCCATGTTCGAAAGCACATCCCAATCGTCGCCGATGTGGAGGTGGCTGTCCCAGATACCGGGCACCAGCGTCTTCCCGCGCCCGTCGATGAGCTGCGCCCCGGCAGGTGCTTTCAGCGAACCGGCCGCGCCGATGGCGGCGATCTTGCCGTCCTGGGCAAGCACGGCGCGGGCCGGAAGGAATACGCCCTTGTCGGCGTCGAAAAGCTGGACATTGTCGAACAGCACGGGGGCTTTTGCGGCGGGTGAAAGGAAGCGTTTGGCGATCCCGGCAACTGCGTCGGCCGTCGCGGCCTCCTGCGCATCGCGCAGCTGTTTCAACGCACCCTCATATCCCGCCGGAATCACCGAGATGAAGCTGATGTCGGCGAAATAGCGCTTATTCTCGTCGAGCCAGACTGGATAGGGCGAGGGCAGAATGCCGCTGACGAAGGCGAGCTGGACCGTCCTGGGACCGCCGGGGCCCTGGATCGTCTGCGTCGGGCCGAAGGTCATCCGGCCCTTGCCGCTCGGTAGGAAACTCAGCCCGGCATCGCCCGCCGCGGCGAGCGCATCGATCATCGGGGCGTTCGCAATGCCGACACCGCCCGCGGGGATGTACCAGCCGCCGGCGGCGGCTTCGCCCGCATCATTCGCCGTTTTCCAGGTCGCACGGCCGTTCGCGACACGAAACTCCTCGGCGGCGTCGCCCGAGGTGGTCACACCGCGGACGGTCAGCGCCTCGATTTTTCCGTCAGATCCGATAGTCGTGACCTGATCCATTTCGGTGATCCATCCGCGCAATTCCTGCGACCAGCGATAGGCGGTGCGGCCGTCGGGAAGCTGCCAGCGCCACTGGCTGCCGTGCTGGCCAGCCTCGGACACGACCACATATTGCACCGCATCGCCGGGCGGTTTCAGCAAGTCTTCCTTCGGGACGGGTTTCGACTGCGCGACCGGCGCAGCCGTTTCATGCGCATAAACCGGACCGGATGCTGCCGAGGCCAGCAGGGCGGCAATCAAAAAGAGGCGCATCTTCTATCTCCCCCAATGCACGGACAGTGCATAGCTCGACACAGGTAGGGGTATTTCGGCGCGCGAAGCAAGATGCGACCGACGCGGAGCGCTATTCGGCTAAAAAGGGCTTCGCTCGCCTGTCAGGCGTAACCCTCTTCGCGAGGGCGACGATCATTGGTCGCGCTTTTGCAAACCCACCACCGCGTGCATCGGCAGCTCCGCATAAATATGCGGAAACAGGTCGCCGCCGCGGGCCGGTTCCCAGCGGATCGCGTCGCCGAGGCAGACCAGGTCCACCTCGGCGATCATCAGGTCGGTCTGTCCTGCGAAATATTTGGCGATCGTTGATTCAAGCTGCTCCGCCGTCGAGAGGTGGATATAGCCATCAGCGATATCGACCGGCGCGCCGCGGAACACACGTTCGCGTTCGAAATCGGCCCATTGCTGCTGGGTCAGCACCTTGAAGGCTGTCGCCGCAGTCATTCGGGCGCCGTCTCGGTCGGAGTTTCGGTTTCGGTGGCCGCGACTTCGTCGTCAGCGCCGTCGATCTCGACCTCGTCGCTTTCCTCGATCAGCGCCGCCGAGACGACATGCTCGTCCTTCGCGACGTCGAACAGGCGCACGCCCGCCGAACCGCGGCCAATGACGCGCATCGAATCGAGCCCCATGCGGATCAGCTTTGCCTGATCGGTGACCAGCATCAGCTGATGCACCTTGGTGGCGGGGAAGCTCGCGACGACCGGGCCGTTGCGACCGATATTGTCGATGTTCGTGATGCCCTGGCCGCCGCGCCCCGTGCGCCGATATTCATAGGCCGACGACAGCTTGCCATAGCCATTGGCACAGACGGTCAGGATGAACTGCTCGCTCGCCGCCAATTCAGCCATGCGATCGCCGTCTAGCGTCGGCTCGTTTTCATTGTCCTTCCACGGCGCGGCGCGCAGATAAGCTTCGCGTTCCTCCATCGTCGTGCCGACACGGTGCAGGATCGAGAGCGAGATCACCTCGTCGCCGTCCGCGAGGCGCATGCCGCGCACGCCGGTCGAATTGCGACTCTGGAATTCGCGGACATCGTCGCCGGCAAAGCGGATCGCCTTGCCCTGCCGCGTCGCGAGCAGCACATCGTCGCTTTCGTCGAGCAGCGCGACGCCGATCAGCCGGTCGTCCTCGTCATCGCCTTCAAACTTCATCGCGATCTTGCCGTTCGAGGGCACATTGGTGAAGGCATCCATGCTGTTGCGCCGAACATTGCCCTTCGCGGTGGCGAACATGACGTGCAGCTTGCCCCATTCGGCCTCGTCCTCGGGCAGCGGCAGCACGGTCGAGATCGTCTCATCCTTGCCAAGCGGCAGCAGGTTGATCATCGGACGGCCGCGCGTCGCGGGTCCACCCTCGGGCAGGCGCCACACTTTCATGCGATAGACTTTGCCGAGGGTCGAGAAGAACAGCACTGGCGTGTGCGTCGATGTGACGAACAAATTGGTGACGACATCCTCGTCCTTCGTCGCCATGCCGGCGCGGCCCTTGCCGCCGCGGCGCTGCGCACGGAATGTCTCGAGCGGGGTGCGCTTGATGTAGCCGTCGAGGGTGACGGTGACGACCATCTCCTCGCGCTCGATCAGATCCTCGTCGTCGATGCCGTCGGCGGCGGGGGCGAGCAACGTCCGGCGCGGCTTGGCGAATTCGTCGCGCACCGCGATCAGCTCTTCGCGCATCACGGCATAGAGTTTTTCGCGGTCGGCGAGGATTTCAAGCAATCCCTCAATTTCGCTTGCCAGTTCCTTGAGTTCATTGCCGATATCATCGCGGCCAAGCGCGGTCAGGCGATGCAGGCGAAGATCGAGGATCGCCTTGACCTGCACTTCGGACAGGCGGTAGCTCGAACTTTCGTCCATCTCGCCGTCGATGGCTTCGACGAGGCGGATATAGGGCGCGATGTCGCCGATCGGCCATTCGCGGGCGAGCAAGGCATCGCGCGCGGCTGCCGGGCTGGACGATCCGCGGATGATGCGGACAACTTCGTCGAGATTGCTGACCGCGACGACGAGGCCGAGCAAGATGTGCGCCCGGTCGCGGGCCTTCGCGAGTTCGAACTTGCAGCGGCGGGTGATCACTTCCTCGCGGAAGGCGATGAACGCCTCGAGGATCGTCTTCAGCCCCATCATTTCGGGGCGTCCGCCGCGGATGGCAAGCATATTGGCGGGGAAGCTCGACTGTGCGGGGGTGTGCCGCCACAGTTGGTTGAGCACGACCTCGGCGGTCGCGTCGCGCTTCAGTTCGATGACGACGCGGACGCCCTCGCGGTTCGATTCGTCGCGGATATCGGCGACGCCTTCGATCCGCTTGTCGCGTGCGGCCTCGGCGATTTTCTCGACCAGGCCCGACTTGCCGACCTGAAAGGGGATCGCGGTGAGGACGATCGACTGGCGATCGTTACGGCCTTCCTCGATCACATAGGTCGAGCGCATCATGATCGAGCCACGGCCCGTGGCATAAGCCAGGCGCGCGCCGCCCTGACCCAGCATCATCGCGCCGGTCGGGAAATCCGGCCCCGGAATGATCGCCATTAACTCGTCGAGCGTGATCTCGGGATTGTCGATCGTCGCCAGCGTCGCGTTGATCACTTCGCCGAGGTTGTGCGGCGGAATGTTGGTCGCCATGCCGACCGCGATCCCGCCCGCGCCGTTGACGAGCAAATTGGGGTAGCGCGCGGGAAGAACCGTCGGTTCGGATTCCGACCCGTCATAGTTGGGCTGGAAATCGACAGTGTCCTTGTCGAGATCGCCCAGCAGCGTGTTCGCAACCTTGGCGAGGCGCGATTCGGTGTAACGCATCGCTGCCGGCGGATCGGGGTCCATCGATCCGAAATTGCCCTGACCATCGACAAGCGGAACGCTCATCGACCAGTCCTGTGTCATGCGCGCGAGCGCTTCATAGATCGAGCTGTCGCCGTGCGGGTGATATTTACCCATCACGTCGCCGACGATACGCGCCGACTTGCGGTACGGGCGTCCGGCGACATAGCCGCTTTCGAACGCCGAATAGAGGATGCGGCGGTGCACCGGCTTCAAACCGTCGCGCACGTCTGGAAGCGCTCGGCTGACGATCACGCTCATCGCATAATCAAGATAGGACGTCTTCATTTCGTCGACGATGTTGATCGACGAGATGCCGTCCTCGGACGGTTGCATAGGCGTATTTTCTTCGGTCAAGACCCGGCCTTTTTTCATTCTTTCGGGAGGTGGGTTTTGCCTAGCCGATGGCCCGCCGCAACACCAGCGATTCGGTCATTTTTCCGCTATTTTTTTGCGAATGAAAATGGCTCGTAAAGTGCGTGAAAATGGCGTGAAGGCGTGACGTCATCGGGGCCCATCGCGGGGCTTGCCAATCGCTTCCTCGTCCCTAAAGCTGCGCGGCGATGACCGCTGTTCGATACCCCCGGCGCCGATGGCTCTGATTGCGCTGGTCGGCGCCAGCGAAATGCTGGCCGACGGATCGCTCCGCGCGCTCGTCACCGTGGCGGGAGAAACGCTGATCGAGCGGCAGGCGGCACGCCTTTCCGATGCCGGTGTGACGCATGTCGCGGTGGCGGTCGGCACGGTTCCCGCCGAACTGCTGACGACATGCGACCGGATCCGCCGCCGGGGACTGCGGGTGACAGCGATACGCGCGGCTGCCGACCTGATGGCGCTCGTCGAGCCGGACGACCGCATCATCCTGGTCGCCGACGGGCTCCGCGCTGGCGGGACGCATTATGCGGCGATCGCCCGGCCCGGATCGCCCGCGATCCTCGTCACCGGCGATACGCCGCTGACGCAGGGGTTCGAGCGGATCGACGCGACGCGCCGCTGGGGCGGGCTCGCGTGCATTTCCGAACCGATGGTCGCCGAACTCGCGGCGATGCCCGGCGAGTGGGACATGATGCTGACGCTGCTGCGCCTTGCGGTCCAATCGGGTGCGCGGCGGCTCTACTGCGAGCCGGCGCTGTTCGAACAGGGCGAGATCGCGATCGTCGCCGACCGTCCGACCGCAGCGCTGATCGAGCAGTCGAGCCTGCAACAGGTCGAATATGGCGGCATGGGGCTTGGCCGTTCTGCGATCATGATGCCGCTGATCCGGCTAGCGGGGCCGTTGCTGGTCAAATCGCCCGTCACCGCGCGCTATCTGCCCTATGTTACCGCGCTGCTCTGGATCATGGTTGCCATGCTCGCCGCGAGCGGGCTCGCGGCGGCGGGCGCGTTGGTGGCGATTTTCGGCGGACTTGGCCTTGCCGCGATGCGCTTCCTCGCGGCCTTTCGCGCCGAAAGCGCCGCGCAGGACCGGGTGCGCGATGTGATCCGCACTTTCGCCTGGGTGTTGCTCGCGATTTTCCCTTGGCTGCTGTCGCTTACCGGCACGGCGCACAGAATGCCGATGGTCGCCGAAGCCGCGCTCGCACCGTGCCTGGCCGCGGCGATCCTTCTGGCGCGCTGGCTTTATGAGGATTCGGGCGAGCGTCGGCGATTCCACTGGCTGCTTCCCGACGCCGATCAGGCATGGATCATGCTGGCGCCGGCGCTGTTGTTCGGGTTCGCATCGCTGATGTTTGCGATCCTGCCGTTGCTCGCGCTGTTCCAGATATTGCTTTGGCTGAGGCTCGCGCGCCGCCCGGAGGCACGGTAAAACAAAGGCATTGAAGGTTTAAGCCCTATTAACGCCATCCTGCTATTGGCGGATGCGTATGAGTGACTCGGTCTTCTCTCCCGGCATCGATCCGCCGTCGCCGACGCTGTCGGCGCGTCTGCACGAGCTGGCGAGCTATCTGGCGGCGCCGGCTGCCGGTCGATTGACCGAAGAGCAGCGCGCGCTGTCGCTGGGCGTTGCGCGCCGTTTGGTCGCCGATGTCGCTGCACGGCTCGATCCCCGCATTGATCCGGGCCTGCTGTGGAAAGAATGGCTCAGCGGCGGCTTGCCATGTGCCGCGCGGCTGGCGGGCATTTGTTTCGCGCGCGCCGAGGAGCATCGCTGGCGCGAGCAATCGGGGCAACGAACCAGCCCGCCACCTGTCCTGACCGAACCCGAAATGACGAACGCCGACGCGCCTGCAGCGAGCGAGCCGCTGTCGGACGTTGATCGCGCCTATCTCGCCCTGCAGATTGCCGACCGCCGCCGCTTCGACGTGCTGGGCAATCCCGCGCTCGCGGTCGCCGATCTCGACGGCGACACGTTCCGCGCGCTGCTGCTCGACATCGCCGCGTGGCGGCTGGCCGAGGTGAGCGGGGACAAGCGCCGCGCCGCCGAATTGGGCGACGCCGTGCGCGTCGCGATCGAGCGGCAGGTCCATGAAACCGGCATGGCGCACGCCGGCCATGCCTATTATGAGATTTTGGGCACGGCATTGCCCGAAGCCGCCGCGGCCGCGATCGCGCGGCATGATTGGCCGACGCTGATCGCGCTTGCGGCGTCGGCGCATCGCCGGGCCTATGACGACATGGCGATCACGCTGTTGACGGCAGACACCGCTGCGCTGCCTTCGCTGCTCGCTCCGCTCGGTCTCGACCATGCTGCGCTGGCGCCGCTTGAGGTTTCGCTGGTGATGCTGCCCGCGCGTGCGGTGTCCGGCGGGAGCGGCGATGAGTGAGCGCATCATTCGCGGCCGGGTCGACCGGTCAGGGGTGCTGGTCAGCGCCGATGCGCCCCTGTTGCGCCTGCAACAGCGTGCGGGCGCCGGGCTCGACAAGCCGCTCGCGCTGCCGCACCTCGCGCGCCTGATCGCGCTGGCGCAACGCCTCGATCGCGATATCAGCCGGCCGCTCTATGCCGCCGACGATCATAGCGACATCCACGCGCTCGTCCGCATCACGCCCGACGCCGACGGTGCCAGTCTCGAGATCAGCGACTGGCGCACACGCCCGGTGACGCCGCCGCAGGTGCCCGCGATTGCCGATAACGCCGCCGGGTCGCAAAGCTGGACGTGGGAATGCGACCAGCAGTTGCGCCTGGTCGCGCTGCTCTCCGCGGCCGATGCGCCGGCCATACCCGATGGTTGGGAAGGGCGTTCGCTATCGGAGCTGTTCGAACTTCAGCCCGACGAAGACGGACGCTTTCCGGTGCTGCGCGCGCTCGCGCGGCAATCGCGCTTTGAAAGCCAGCGCGTGCAGGCGGCAGGAATCGCGATGATCTTGTCGGGCGACGCATTGTTCGATGCGCTGGGGCGCTTCACGGGCTTCCGCGGGCTTGCGGTTGTCGCAGAAGAGCAAATGCCCGCCGAGCCGAAAGACGCTGCGGCGCTCGTCGACCCCGCGTTCGGATCGCTCCCGCTGTCGGACCCGCAATTCGGCCGACGTATCGATGGCGCGCTACGCGGTCCGCTGAGCCGGATTATTGCGACGGCGGAGACGATCTCGGGACAGTTCGACGGCCCGATCCGCGCTGACTATGCCCGCTATGCCGTCGACATCGCGCATGCGGGGCGGCATCTGCTCGGCCTTGTCGACGATCTTGCCGATCTTCAGAATATCGAACGGCCGGGGTTCAAGGCCGCGCGTGATGAAATCGATCTTGGCGACCTCGCGCGCCGCGCGGTCGGGTTGCTTGGCATGAAGGCCGAAGAAAAAGGCATTCGGATCGATGCGCCGCGCACCGACGACAAGGCACCCGCCACCGGAGAATTCCGCCGCGTTTTGCAGGTCCTGCTCAACCTGCTGGGCAATGCGATCCGCTATTCGCCCGAAAACTCGCAAATCTGGATCCGCGTCGATCGCGATGGCGATCGGGCAATGGTCACCGTCGCCGACCAGGGGCAAGGGATCGACGCCGAGCAGCAGGCCGTTGTGTTCGAGAAATTCGAGCGGCTCGGCCGCACCGATAGCGGCGGTTCGGGCCTTGGCCTGTATATCGCCCGCCGCCTTGCGCGCGCGATGGACGGCGAACTGACCGTCGACAGCGCGCCGGGGCAGGGCGCGCGCTTTACACTGAGCCTGCCAGCGCGGGACGTCTGAAACAAACGGCGGCACAGTCGCCTGCGCCGCCGCTCCAAATTTGCGAGTTTTCGGGGCGCTTAGCGCTGGCCGACCGGAACGAACGGACGATGCGCCGGGCCGGTGTAGAGCTGGCGCGGACGGCCGATCTTCTGCGCGGGGTCCGAAATCATTTCGTTCCACTGCGCGACCCAGCCGACGGTGCGCGCCAGGGCGAAGAGGGCGGTGAACATCGTCGTCGGGAAACCGATCGCCGACAGGATCACGCCCGAATAGAAGTCGACGTTCGGGAACAGCTTCTTCTCGATGAAATAAGGATCGTTCAGCGCCATTTCTTCAAGCTGCAGCGCAACTTCGAAGACGGGATCGTTGACCTTGAGCGCCTCGAACACTTCGCGCACGGTCTTCTGCATCACGGTCGCGCGCGGATCGTAGTTTTTATAGACGCGGTGACCAAAGCCCATCAGGCGGAACGGATCGTCCTTGTCCTTGGCGCGCGCGATATATTCGGGGATGCGTTCCGGACGGCCGATTTCGCGCAGCATGTTGAGCGCGGCTTCGTTCGCGCCGCCATGTGCCGGACCCCACAAACAGGCAATGCCCGCCGCGATGCATGCAAAAGGATTGGCACCCGACGATCCGGCGAGGCGGACGGTCGAAGTCGACGCATTCTGCTCGTGATCGGCGTGGAGGATGAAGATGCGGTCGAGCGCGCGTTCGACAACCGGGTTTACCTCATAGGGTTCCGCCGGGACCCCAAAGGTCATGCGCAGGAAATTGCCGGTGTAGCTCAGCGAATTGTCGGGATAGACGAACGGCTGACCGACCGAATATTTATACGCCATCGCGGCGATCGTCGGCATTTTGGCGATCAGGCGGTGGCTCGCGATCATCCGCTGGTGCGGATCGTGGATCTCGGTCGAGTCGTGATAGAAGGCCGACAGCGCGCCGACGACGCCGCACATCACGGCCATCGGGTGTGCATCGCGGCGGAAACCGCGGTAAAAGGTCGCAAGCTGTTCGTGCAGCATCGTGTGGCGCGTGATCGTGTTGTCGAAATCGCTCAGTTCCTGCGCGTTCGGCAGTTCGCCGTTAAGCAGCAGGTAACAGGTTTCCATGAAGCTCGAATGTTCGGCGAGATCGCCGATCGCATAACCGCGGTGGAGCAGCACGCCCTCGTCGCCGTCGATATAGGTGATCTGCGATTCGCAGCTCGCGGTCGAAGTGAAACCCGGATCATAAGTGAAGGCGCCGGTCTGTGCGTAAAATTTGCGGATATCGACGACGTCGGGGCCGACGGTGCCAGACAGGACAGGGCTGTCGACGATCGTGTCGCCCAGCGTGATTTTCGCGGTGTCGGTCATATTTTATTCCCTGTACTGACAGCGGGGAGAGAGCGTGGCTACGCCCCTGCCGGATAATGTTGCGCTGCGTCAAGTCGGGCCAGACTGACATCTCGTCCAAGCAACAGCAGCACGTCGAAAATTCCCGGGGAAATGGTTCGGCCGGTTAGTGCAGCACGTAGAGGTTGCGCCAATTTACCCAGCCCCAGTTCGGCGGCTTCGGCTTCGGCGCGCACGGCGGCATCCAGCTCTTCTATCGTCCAGTCGTTCAGCCCGCGCAGTCGCTCTGTGACAGCGGCAAGCAGGCCTTCGGGTGAGCCCTTTAGCACCTCGGCCGCCTTTTCGTCCACCGGCAACGGGTCGGGCTGGAACAGGAAAATCGCGCCATCGGCGATTTCGTCGAGCGTCTTGGCGCGGGGTTTCAGCGACTCCATCGCGCGCGCCAACAGGTCGCGGTCGGCATCGTCAAGCGCGCGCCCGACGAGCTTTTCGACGCGCGGCGCGACGAGGTGCGCAAGGCGCGCGTCATTAGCCTCGCGAAGATAGTGGCCGTTCAGATTCTCAAGCTTTTTGAAATCGAACCGCGACGGCGACCGACCGACATGCGCGAGGTCGAACCATTCGGTCGCCTGCGCGCGGCTGATGATCTCATTGTCGCCATGTCCCCAGCCGAGGCGGAGGAGATAATTGTTCACGGCTTCGGGCAGATAGCCCAGCTCGTCGCGATACGCATCGACCCCGAGCGCGCCGTGGCGTTTCGACAGCTTCGCCCCGTCGGCGCCATGGATCAGCGGAACATGCGCATAGACCGGTTCTCGCCAGTTTCCTCCGGTTTCTTTTAGCGACCGGATCAGCGCGAGCTGGCGAAAAGCGTTGTTGAGATGATCATCGCCGCGAATGACGTGCGTGACGCCCATATCATTATCGTCGACGACGACACTGAGCATATAGGTCGGTGTGCCGTCGCTGCGCAAAAGGACGAAATCGTCGAGTTCGGCATTCTGGACGGTCACCTCGCCCTGAACCTTGTCGGCGATGGTTGCGGCTCCCTCCTGCGGCGCGCGCAGGCGGATGACATGCGGCACCGACGGGTCGCCGTCGTCGCGGTCGCGCCACGGGCTGCGGACGCGGAAGGGCAGGCGCTTTTCCTGCGCCTCGGCGCGCATCGCGGCGAGTTCGTCCTGTGTCAGATAGCAGCGATAGGCTTCGCCTTTCGCGAGCAGTTCGGCCGCCACCTCGGCGTGACGCGGCGCTCGCGCGAACTGGAACACCGTCTCGCCGTCCCAGTCGAGGTCGAGCCACTGCATCCCGTCGATGATCGCATCGATCGCCGCATCGGTCGAGCGCGCCCGGTCGGTATCTTCGATGCGCAGCAGGAATTTCCCGCCATGATGCCGCGCAAACAGCCAGTTGAACAAGGCTGTGCGCGCGCCGCCGATGTGCAGGAAACCGGTCGGCGAGGGGGCAAAGCGCGTCACCACTTCGGCGCCGGTCGCCTCCGGGGTCGCTTCTGCCACTTTGGTTTGGTTTTCGGTTGCCACTATGGCCTCTTTCACTCAATTTGCCGCTCTTCTGGGCGGGGATCGGGGGTGCCCCTAGCATGGCGACAAGGCAGCTTCAAACGCCCATTGCCGCACGCCGGGCAAGTATCTGGCGCAGCGCGGGCGATGCGCTCGAGGCGCGGCTGGAGGCAGAGCGCGAGCGGATCGGGCTCTGGCTGCCGGTCGCGCTCGGCTCCGGCATCGCGGCCTGGTTCGCGCTACCCGCGAACGCCCATTGGATCGGCTTGCTGCTCGTCCTCGCAGCCGGGGCTTGCGGTGGCCTGTTGATCGGCTGGCAAAGCCGGGCCGGGCGCCTTGTCGTCGTGGGATGCGGCGTGATGGCGGCGGGCGTGCTGCTTATCTGGACGCGTGCCATATGGGTCGCGGCGCCGGTGTTGGCAGCGCCGGTCGTGACCGAATTTTCCGCGATCGTCGAACGCGCCCAGTCGTTACCGGCCAAGGGGCAGATTCGCATTCTTGTCCTGCCACAGAACCGAACCGACTTGCCGCCGCGCCTGCGATTGACGCTGCGGGGCGAGCAGGTCGCCGACCTTGCCGATGGCGAAACGATCGGGGTGAGGGCAAGGCTGATGCCGCCGCCGACAGCGAGCCTGCCCGGCGGCTATGACTTTGCGCAGCGCGCCTGGTTCGACGGCATCGGCGCCGTCGGGACGGTGCTGGGCGAGGTTTCGCGTGCACCGACGAGCGGGGCTGCGGCGCCGCCGATGCGGGCGCGGCTCAGCGCTCATATTCACGCGCAGGTTGACGGATCGGCGGGGGGCATCGCTGCGGCGCTGGTAACGGGCGATCGCGGCGCGATCAGCGAGGCGGATGAGGAGGCGATGCGCCGCAGCGGTTTGGCGCATCTCCTGTCGATCAGCGGGTTGCATGTGACCGCGGTCGTCGGTTTTGCCATGCTGCTCACTATGCGGCTCTTGGCGCTGAACCGCCGGCTTGCACTCGCTGGCTATGTCTTGCCGCTCGCCGCCGCCGCCGGCGCGTTGGCGGGTGGCGGCTATACGCTGCTCGCCGGGGCGGAGGTGCCGACGCTCCGCTCGTTCATCGCCGCGCTGCTCGTGCTCGTCGCTTTCCTCTTGGGCCGGGAGGCCCTGACCCTGAGGCTCGTTGCGGCGGGGGCGTTGATCGTCATGATCTGGCGACCCGAGTCGCTTGCCGGGCCAAGCTTCCAGCTCAGCTTTGCAGCGGTCACCGCGATCATCGCGCTGCATGAAAGTCGGCCGATGCGTGCCTTTCTCGCCCGGCGGGAAGAGCCCGTCGCGATCCGTATGGGACGCAGCGTGGCGGGATTGCTGATCACCGGATTGGTCGTCGAGGTTGCGCTGGCCCCGATCGCGCTGTTTCATTTTCACAAGGCGGGGCTGTACGGCGCGCTCGCCAATGTGGTCGCGATACCGCTGACGACCTTTGTTATCATGCCCGCCGAGGCGCTCGCCTTGCTGTTCGATAGTGTCGGGCTTGGAGCGCCCTTCTGGTGGATTGCCGAAAAGGCCCTGCTCGCGCTGATCGGGCTGGCGCACGGCGTGGCCGCTGCACCGGGTGCCGTCGCCGTGATGCCGAGTTTTCCGCGCTGGGGCTTTGGCCTGGCGATATTCGGCGGGCTTTGGTTGCTGCTTTGGACGACGCGATGGCGCCGTATCGGTGCGCTGCCGCTGGCGATCGGCATGACGGCGCTGCTCGTCCAGCCGCGCCCCGACCTGCTAATCACTGGCGACGGGCGCCATATCGCGGCTGCGTTACCCGATGGCAGCTATGCGCTGCTGCGCGACCGGGCCGGCGACTATGTGCGGGACAGCATGGCCGAAGCCGCCGGGGTCGATGCGCCGCTCGCTGCCCTGGCCGAGCTCGATCATGTCGAATGCAATCGCGATTTCTGCCGCTGGAACCAAGGCGCGGGTTCTGCGCCGCGTGTCATCCTCGCCTCGCATGGCCGCGACCGGATAGAGGGGGCGGAAATGGCGGCGGCCTGCGCGGCGGCCGACATCGTGATCAGCGACCGCTGGCTGCCGCAAGAATGCGTCGGGCGCTGGATGACCATCGATCGCGACAGCCTCGCCCAAAGCGGCGGGCTGGCGCTCTACCTCGGCGAAAAGCCCGAAGCCGTCACCACGCTAAAAGCGGGCGACGAGCATCCGTGGCGTTTGCCGCAGCAGCTTAGTGGTAACGACGAAGCAATCCCGACAAACGGCCCTGCACGATGACCCGATCGGCGGGGTAGCGCTGGGGTTCATAGGCGCTGTTCGCGGGGTCGAGGCGGATCATCTGGCCTTCGCGGCGGAAATATTTGAGCGTTGCGTCCTGCCCGTCAACGAGCGCGACGACGATATCGCCTTCGCGTGCGGTGCTCGCCTTCTGGATCAGCGCATAATCGCCGTCGAAGATTCCCGCCTCGACCATCGAATCGCCCGAGACTTCGAGCGCATAATGTTCGCCCGCGCCGAGCAGCGCGGCAGGGACGGCGAGATTGTTGTGATCTTCGAACGCCTCGATCGGCACGCCCGCAGCGATCTTGCCGTGCAACGGTACTTCGATGATGTCGTTGGCCGCGATCGGCTTGATGGCCGGGGGTGCCTTGCGGAGCGGGACGATATTGTCGCGTTCATTGCGCACAACGGGCTTGGCCGCTTCGGGCACCTTGAGCACCTCCAGCGCACGGGCCCGGTTGGGCAGGCGGCGGAGAAAACCCCTTTCCTCTAAGGCGCTTATCAGTCGGTGTATGCCGGATTTCGACTTCAGGCCCAGCGCCTCCTTCATCTCTTCGAACGATGGCGAGATGCCGCTCGTATCGAGACGTTCCTGGATGAAGTGGAGCAGCTCATGCTGCTTTGCGGTCAACATCGGTCGTTCTCCATGATGGCCTAGAGAGCTCTTGGGCCGGACATAGTGAGAACGATAGTGGAACAAAGCGGAACTTGTCAAGCGATGACAAGATAATCCGCCATCTCGCCAGCGACGCGCGGCGGCGCGTCGATTTCGCGGATAAGCAATGCATTCGCCGAGGCGAGCGGGAGAGTGCGCCCGCTTTCCTGCCCGACCAGCGGCGTCAGCCGCCCCCCGTCGAGTCGCGCGCGCAGATAGTCGCGGCGTGTCCCGCCCTGGGCGAGCGGTGCGGCGAGCGGCGCCTGATGGACGGTCGGTAGTGGATTTCCCGCGCCAGCGAGATGGCGGACCAGCGGGAGGAGGAACAGCGTCGCGGTGACGAAGGCGGAGGACGGGTTGCCGGGCAGCCCCAGCAGCGCCGCATCGCCGATCGTCCCGGCGATCAACGGCTTGCCCGGGCGCATCGCGATCTTCCAGAAATCAAGCTGCCCGTCGGCGTCGTCGAGCGCCCCGCGGACATGATCATGATCGCCGACCGAGGCGCCGCCTACGGTCACGATGACGTCGTGACGTCGGGCCAATTCCTTGAGAATTTTGGCAAGTGTCGCGCGGTCATCGCGGATGTGGTGTGGCACGATCGCTTCGGCGACCTCGCCGGCGAGCATCGCGGCGAGCATCGCGCCATTGCTGTCGGGAATTTGGCCGGGGGCGAGCGGGCGGCCCGGCTGGACGAGCTCGTCGCCGGTGGTGAGGATGGCGACGCGCGGGCGGCGGCCGACGGTAAGCTGGCCGGCACCGTTCATTGCCGCGGCGGCGATGGCACCGGGCGTCATGCGCGTCCCCGCCGGGAGCAGGCAATCTCCCGCGGCGAAATCGGCGGCGCGCGCGCGGATATGGCGGCCGCGTGATTCCGGTCCGTCGCCCGTCAGCGTAAGCAGCGCGCCGTCGCGCGCGACGTCCTCCTGAACGATCACCGTATCGGCGCCAGCCGGAAGCATCGCGCCGGTGAATATCCGCATCGCCTCGCCGACGTCGACCATGCGGTCTGGTGCGGTTCCTGCGGCGGTTTCGCCGATGACGGACCATGGTCCCGGCAAGTCGTCGAAACGGACCGCATAGCCGTCCATTGCCGACAGATCGGCGGCGGGTTGGTCGCGCGAAGCGATGACATCGTTGGAAAGATAGCGGCCAAGTGATTCGGGAAAGGCGATATTTTCGCTCGCGAGCGGCTCGCGCAGCGCGAGCAACCGGGCCTGCGCTTCCTCGACGGGAAGCAGCCCGCTCATTCGGCGTGCCAGTCGCCCGACCGCCCGCCGCTCTTTTCGAGCAGGCGGATGTCGCCAATCATCATCGCGCGGTCGAGCGCCTTGGCCATATCGTAGAGGGTGAGCAGCGCGACAGAGGCGGCGGTCAGCGCTTCCATCTCGACCCCGGTCGGGCCTTTCGTCTGCGCGATTGCGGTGACCGATATTCCCTTTTCTTCCCATGCGAAATCGACGCCGACCCTGGTCAACGCGAGCGGGTGGCAAAGCGGGATGAGGTCGGCGGTGCGTTTGGCGGCCATGATGCCGGCGATCCGCGCGGTCGAAAGCACGTCGCCCTTCGGCGCATTGCCGCTGCGGATCGCTTCGAGCGCGTCGGGTGACATGGTGATGCGGCCGCCGGCAACCGCGCGGCGCGGCGTCGCAGCTTTGGCGCCGACATCGACCATCGACGCAGCCCCGCTTTCGTCAAGGTGCGTCGGGCGCGTCACGCTGCGGCGCCCGTCAGAAGGGTTCGCGTTGCCGCCGTGACGTCATCCTGACGCATCAGGCTTTCGCCGACGAGGAAAGCGCGCACGCCGCTTTCCGCCAGCCTTTCGCAGTCGGCATGGCTCGCGATGCCGCTTTCGCCAACCAGCAGCGTGCCGGGCGGGACGCGCTTTGCAAGTCGTTCGGTTACGCCGAGATCGGTTTCGAACGTTCGCAGGTCGCGGTTGTTGACGCCGATCAGCCGCGACCGAAGCCCGGTCAGCGCACGGTCGAGTTCGGCCTCGTCATGGACCTCGACGAGCACGTCCATGCTGCGCTCGAAAGCAGCCGATTCGATCTCGCTCATCGCGCTGTCTTCGAGCGCGGCGACGATGATGAGGATCGCATCGGCCCCGATCGCGCGTGCTTCGGCGACCTGCCAGGGATCGATCATGAAATCCTTGCGCAGCGCGGGGAGGGCGCAGGCGGCGCGCGCCGCGATCAGATAATCCTCGTGCCCTTGAAAATAAGGCGCATCGGTCAGGACGGACAGGCAGGCGGCCCCGCCGGCAGCGTAAGCGCGGGCATGTTCGGCGGGATCGAAATCCTGCCTTATCAGTCCTTTGGAAGGCGATGCCTTCTTGACTTCAGCAATCAAGCCGAAGTCGCCGGCGTCGATCCTCGCCTGCAATGCCGCGGCAAAACCGCGCACCGGTCCTGCGTCGATCGCATCGAGGTCGGACAAGCTTCGGTGCGCGCGGCGCTCGGCGACTTCGTCGGCCTTGGTGGCAAGGATCTCGATGAGCTTGTTCATTTATAGGCGATCCAGCAATTGAGCAGCGCGTTCGCAAGGCCTTTGTCGATCGCCTCGGCGGCTTCCTCGACACCCTCGATCAATGTTTCGACAGCTCCCGCGACGACCAGCGCCTCTGCCGCGTTGTAGAGCACCGCGTCACGATAGGCGCCGGGCTCGCCTTCGAGCAGGCGGCGGAGAGCCTTTGCGTTATATTCGGCGTCGCCGCCGCGGATTTCCGCGAGCGAGCGCGTCGGGAGGCCCGCATCGGCGGCCACGCTGCGCTGCATGCGGACGCCCTCGGGCAGGACCACCGCCACCTCGTTGCCGCCGGCGAGCGACAGTTCATCGAGTCCCTCGTCGCCCGAAATGACGCGCGAATGCTCGGTGCCAAGCCGGTGCAACGCCTCGGCATAGACGGGGACATAGGCGGGGCGTGCGATGCCGATGAGTTGTCGCGTGACGCGCGCCGGGTTG
Organism: uncultured Sphingopyxis sp.; assembly: GCA_964426485.1. Taxonomy (GTDB): domain Bacteria; phylum Pseudomonadota; class Alphaproteobacteria; order Sphingomonadales; family Sphingomonadaceae; genus Sphingopyxis. The sequence continues at coordinate 180,161 of CAYRQX010000002.1, forward strand.
GCGAGCGGGCCCATCAGGTTGAAGATCGTCCGGCGGCCGATCGCCTTGCGGATCGGCATAATGCGCTTCATCGCGGGATGGCGCGTCCCTGCGAACAGGAAGCAGATCCCGAGATCGGCAAGCTGTTCCTCTGCCTGCCGGTCGGCACGCTCCATGTCGAGGCCGAGTGCTTCGAGCGTGTCGGCTGCACCCGATTTTGAAGAAGCCGCACGATTTCCATGCTTTGCGACCGGAACCTCGCATGCGGCAACGACAATCGACACCGCGGTCGAGACGTTCAGCGTATGATGGCCGTCGCCGCCGGTGCCGCAGACGTCGATCGCCCCCGCGGGCGCATCGATCGGGATCAGCCGGTCGCGCATCGCCTGTGCCGCGGCGGCGATTTCGACCATCGTTTCGCCGCGCTCCGACAGCGCGATCAGGAATTGGGTGACCTGTTCGTCGCTCGCGCCGCCGTCGAGCATCGTCGCGAAGGCGTCGGCCGCCTCGTCATGGTCGAGCAGCGCGGCAGGATCGGGAAACGGGCCGAAGCGGCTCATGCGGCTTTCCGTTCGCCGACCGGCAACCCCGCGATCTTCAGGAAATTGGCGAGCATCGCATGGCCATGTTCGGTCGCGATGCTTTCGGGATGAAACTGGACGCCGTGGATCGGCAGCTCGACATGGTGGAAGCCCATTACCGCACCGTCGTCGCTCGTCGCATTGATGACGAGAGCGGCGGGAATGTCGACAACCTCGAGGCTGTGATAGCGGGTCGCCTGAAATGGCGAAGGCAGGCCAGCATAGAGACCGCTGTTGTCGTGGCAGACGGGCGAGGTTTTGCCGTGCATCAGATGCCCGCGCTGGACGGTGCCGCCGAAATGCTGGCCGATCGCCTGATGGCCGAGACAGACGCCGAGCAGCGGGCGCCGCGCATCGGCGCAGGCGGCGACGAGATCGAGGCTGATTCCGGCCTCGTTCGGCGTGCAGGGTCCAGGCGATATGAGGATGGCATCGGCGCCGGTCGCGAGCGCATCGGCCGCCGTCAGCGCATCGTTACGCTCGACGCGGACATCGCCCCCCAGCTCGATCAGATAATGAACGAGATTGAAGGTGAAGCTGTCATAATTGTCGATGACGAGGATCATGGAGCGCGCACTAACGATTTTGCGGGGGTTGGGGAAGGGATAGAAGCTTTTCGGGGCGCAACTCTTCCTTCGTTACTCCGCCATCAGTTTGGCGAGGTCGTCCCTCCAGAATTTCGCCCAGCTGTGGGTGCTATGGCCCTTGGTTTCGGCGCTTGCGGGGATCAGGATGAATTTCGTCGTTTTCAAACGCACCGCAGCCTTTTCAGTGATGCCATAGGAGGGCGGGTTGATGAAATCGTCGGCCGAATTGACCCAGAGCATAGGCACCTTGATTTTTTCAAGCTCCGGCCAGGGATTGTAGGTTCGCGACGCGTCGAGCTGATAAATTACGTCATTGGCGTCGTTGCGGCCGTAGGTGCGGGCGAAGGCCTCATCCTTGTATTTCTCGGCCGCTTCGCGCGTCGGATACTGCGCTTGCAGCGCATAGGGATTGGCGCCCGCGATCATGCTCAGCGAAGCGGCGGTGCGCAGGCCCGCAGCGGGCGGCGCGGTGTAATTGCCGTCCTTCCACAGCGGATCGGCCTTGATCGCATCGATCGAGAGCGTGCGCCACATGCGGTTCTGGCCGGCGATTTCGACGGGAAGGCAAGCGAAGGGCGCGAGCTTTTCAGCGAAATCGGGGTGCGTTTCGCCCCAGACGAAGGCGTGCATGCAACCCATCGAGGTGCCGAGGATGAGCTTCAGCTTTTTGACGCCGAGCTTTTCAGTGAGCATCCGGTGCTGCGCGCTGACCATGTCGTCATAATCATATTTGGGGAACTTCATTCGCAGCCCGTCGCTGGGCTTTGACGAGCCCCCATGGCCGATATTGTCGGGCAGGATGACGTAATATTTGCTGGTATCGAGAAGCTGGCCGGGACCGAAAAGCTCGTTTGCAAACTGCGGCTGGAAGAATTGCTTGCCAGTGCCGCCGGTGCCGTGGAGTATCATCACCGCGTTGGTGACATTACCCTTTCTGTCGCGCTGCGGCGTGCCAAGCGTCGTGTAGTGCATCTTGAGTTCGGGCAGCGTCTCACCGTTCGAAAAGGCAAAATCCTTGAGGATCGCGTCGCCTTCTGCGGCGCCCTCGACAGTCTGGGCGTGGGCGGGAGTGACGCTGGCGAGCAGCAGGGCGAGCGGGGCAAGGAGTTTGCGCATGACCGGACGCTAACGTCCGTTCCGTACCCGTCAAGCTATTGCCCGTACCCCGGCGTCCCGGCGAGCTTCACCGCTTCGCGCGCGGCGGCGAAAAGCGCTCCGGCCTTCGCCTCGCACTCGCGCTGTTCATAGGCGGGATCGCTGTCAGCAACGATGCCGGCGCCCGCCTGGACGTGCATTTCGCCATCCTTGACGATCGCGGTGCGCAGCACGATGCAGCTGTCCATATTGCCGTCGGGGGCGAAATAGCCGACGCCGCCCGCATAAGGTCCGCGCGCGTCGGTCTCGAGTTCGGCGATGATCTGGCAAGCGCGGACCTTGGGCGCACCGCTGACCGTACCCGCCGGGAACCCCGCGAACAGTGCGTCGATCGCGTCCTTGTCGGGCGCGATGCGGCCGATGACGTTCGAGACGATGTGCATGACATGGCTGTAGAATTCGACGGTGTAGCTGTCGGTGACCGCGACCGACCCCCCGACCGCCGCGCGGCCGACGTCGTTGCGGCCGAGGTCGAGCAGCATCAGATGCTCGGCGCGTTCCTTGGGGTCGGCGAGCAGGCTTTCGCGGTTCTCGATATCCTCGGCGCTGGTCCGGCCGCGCGGGCGGGTACCGGCGATCGGACGGATGGTGATCTCGCCATCGCGGACACGCACGAGGATCTCGGGCGACGATCCGATCAGTGCGAAGCCGGGCAAGTCGAGGAAGTAGAGGAAAGGCGAGGGGTTGATGCGGCGGAGCGCGCGATAAAGATCGAAGGGCGGCAGGTCGAAGGGCGTCGAGAAACGTTGCGACAGCACCACCTGAAAAATATCGCCCGCAGCGATATAATCCTTTGCGGTCGCGACCATCTGCGCGAAATCCGCGGGCGTGGTTGCGGGGGTGGCGTTAATGCCGGTGGGCAGCGCAGCGGTCGACGCGCGTTCGGCATGCGCGCTGGCGCTCGACAGGCGCGCGGCGATGGTGTCGAGCCGGTCCTGCGCGGCGTCGATCATACGGTCGATCGCGCCGTCCGCGTCGGGCCAGATCGGCGCGATCAGGAACAGCTCGTCGGCAAGGCGGTCGAAGACAAGGATCGTCGTCGGCCGCACAAACACCATGTCGGGCAGACCGAGCCCGGCGCCCGGCGCTCGCGGAATGCGCTCGACGAGGCCGATGGTTTCATAGGCGAAGAAGCCGACGAGCGTCGCAAGCGCCTTGGGCAAGCCCGCAGGTACGTCGAAGCGGCATTCGGAAACGAGATCGCGTAGCGCCTGAAGCGCGGGGGTCGCGAGCGGCTGGAACGCATCGCGGTCGCGCCGCCAGTCGCGGTTGATCCGCGCCGCGTCCCCGGTGACTTCGAACATCAAATCGGGATCGAGACCGAGCAGGCTGTAGCGCCCGCGCGTCTCGCCGCTCTCGACCGATTCGAGGACCCAGTCGCCGCGCCCGGGCTCGATCAGCTTGAGCGCCGCCGACACCGGGGTTTCGATATCGGCGATCAGCCGCTGCCAGACGACCGCGCCGCGCCCCTGCGCCAGCGCCTCAAGCGCGGCGGCTCTGCCCTCGAGGCTCACCCTTATTCGGCGACCGGCGCGGTGCCGGTCAGCTCGGCGCGCAGCTGGTTGACGAGATCCTTGTTGATCGTGACCCCGACGCGGCGCTTCGCCTCGGCGGCGAGTTGCTCGATCAGCTCGTTGCCGAAGGCGGGGGCGAGCGGCTGGGCGATCGCGGCGACGCGCGCGGGGTCGATGGCTTTCGGATCGGGGCGCTGCACGTCGTTGAGCGCGATCACCATCCAGCCGCGGTTGCCAGGAATTTCGAGCGTCTTGACGCTGTTCTTCGCCATCGAGAAAAGCAGGGCCAGTTCGGGGGGGACGGGTTTGCCGCCCGCCCCGAGTTCGGCACGGCGTCCACCTATCGTCTGAACATTGCCGATGTTGGGGCCAGCCGCGGCGACGGCTTCGCTGAGGCTCTTGCCGCCGTCGACCGCCTTGACGATCGCGCGGGCCTTGCCGCGGGCAATTTTCTGCCCCTCGGCAAAGCGCCATTCGCTGAGCAAATCGGCGCGAATTTGCGCGAAGGGCGGCGGCGCGGCGGCGGTGATCGACTTCACTGCATAGACCGCGAATTTCTCATTCTCGACCAGCGTTGCAATATGCGCTTCGCCTTCGCCGGCAGCTTGAAAAGCCTGCGCGACGAGGGGCGCGAGTTCGGGGGCGGGCACGAAGGCGGGCTGTCCGGGCGCACGGCCGCTGGGCAAAAGCGCCGGCGTCTCGACAAGCTGGAGCTTGCGGTCGGCCGCGATTTCCTCGACTGCGGCGCCACCATTCACGGCGTCCTGCAGCGCGTTATAATAGTCGACGATCGACTCGTTCGCCTTGTTCTTGGCGAGCTCGGTGCGGATCTCGGCGCTGGCGTCGGCGAGGCTGCGGGCGGGCCGGGCCGTCACATCCTCGACGCGCGCGACGGTCCAGCCAAGGCCGGTCTGCGTCGGGCCGATCAGGTCACCGGGCTTGGCAGCGAAGGCGGCCTTGGCGGCTGCCGCGCTGCTCGTCGCGGCATAGGCCGATTGGGTGAGGTCGCCGGTGGTCGATGCGGACAGGCCCGCCGCCTGCGCTGCTGCCGCAAGCGAAGTTCCGCTGCGAACCTTGGCTACGAGCGCCGTTGCCGCGGCCTGATCGGGAACGATCACCTGCGCAAAGCGGCGCGTCTCGCTCGCGGTATATTGCGCGGCATTGTCCTTGTAGACCTTGGCGATTTCGGCGTCGGTGACAGCGGGAACCGGCACCGCGCTGCGGTCGAACAGCGCGTACTGGATCACGCGGCGCTCGGGAATGGTGAACTTCGCCCTGTTCTGCGACAGATATGTCTTCAGCGCGGCATCGCCGGGGTCGGCGGTCGGCGCGAAGGGGCTCGCCGGAATGAAGGTCGCCTGTCCGCGCCGCTGCTCCATCAGCAATGCAGCATAAGGCTGTGCCATGCCCGGCGCGATCCGCGGCATCGTCGCGATCGGTGCGGCGAGCTGTTCGATCAAGAGTTGCTGGCGCAGGTCGCGGCGCAACTGGGTCTCGGTGAGGCCGTTCTGGCGCAGGAAATTTTCGAAGACCGTCTGGTCGAATTTGCCCGATACGCCGGCAAAGGCGGGCAGGTCGGCGATGCGTCCGTCAATCAGCCGCTTGCTGACGCCAAGTCCCAGGCCGGTCGCGAACTGGTCGAAGGCGCTGCCCTCGACAAGCTGGTCGAGCACCTGGTCGAGCCCGCCGGCTTCGACGAACGCCGCCATTGTGAGGCCCGGCTGCTGCTGGCGCGCCTGATCATAGGCCTGCCGCGCCCGGTCGCGCAGTTCGCCGACACCGATCTGTTCGCTGCCGACCTTGGCGACATTCGCGCCGCCGAGCCCGCCGAAGCTCGAATTGCCCGTCACATCGCTCAGCGCGAAGGCGAGTCCGACGAGGACGACGAAGCCAAGGGCGAGAAATTTGCCGATCGTCGAGGCAAACATGGCACGAATAGCGGTAATCATGGAACGGGCATTCTTTCCGGCAGGGCGCGGGTCACGCGCGATTGCGCGCTGCTTTAGGCGGGAGGCGGTGCGGCATCAAGGCCGGAAAGGGGCTTTTGCCGATGCGCGACGCAGCTTGCCTATCGCGCCCGTGCGCCGCTAGGGCGAGGATAAGGTTTGAGCAGCAGGAGAGGCGGGCTAATGACGCGGCGCAAATATGTGGTCGGCAACTGGAAGATGAACGGGCTTTCGGATGCCATCGATGAAGCGAAGGCGATCTTTGCAGCAGCGGACCAGCATGACGCCGTCGATGTCGCGATCTGTCCGCCCTTTACGCTGATCGGCGCCATGGTCGCCGCCGCGCCGGGCAAGGGGATTGGCGGACAGGATTGCCATAGCGCCGCATCGGGCGCCTTTACGGGGTCGGTTGCGGCCCCGATGCTTGCCGACATCGGCGCGAGCGTCGTGATTGTCGGCCATAGCGAGCGGCGCGAAGGCTTTGCCGAACGCGACGCCGATGTGCGGTCAAAGGCCGAAGCCGGCCTTGCCACCGGCTTGTCGGTGATCCTGTGCGTCGGCGAACCGCGCGAAATCCGCGAATCGGGCGGCGCGATCGATTATGTCCTCGCCCAGATTGCGGGATCGGTCCCTGACAGCTTCGATCCGCACCGGCTCGCCATCGCTTATGAACCGATCTGGGCGATCGGGACCGGGCTGGTGCCGACGGTTGCCGATGTCGCTGCAATGCATGGCGCAATCCGTCGGGCGCTGGCGGCGCGGTTCGGCGGGGCAGCGGAGGATATGCGTATATTATATGGCGGGTCGGTTAATGGCGAGAACGCCGCCGAATTGCTGGACGCTGGTGACGTCGATGGCGCGCTGGTTGGCGGCGCCAGCCTGACCGCGGCCAAGTTCGTGCCGATCATCGCCGCGGCGGCGACACTCGCGGGTTGAAGCGTAGCCGCTTCGTCTCTATGTGCGCCGCGGGCGCGGTCCGTTTGAGGCTGCGCAAGCTCGGGAAAATATGATGTCCAGTCTCTTCACCTTCATCCTCGTCCTGCAGGCGCTCGTCGCCGCGGTGATGATCGGCGTCATTCTGATGCAGAAGTCGGAAGGTGGCGGTCTGGGCGTCGGCGGCAGCCCTGCGGGTCTGCTTTCGGCGCGCGGCGCCGCGGATTTCATGACCCGTGCGACGACGGTCCTCGCGACGGCTTTCGTCGCGCTGTCGATCGTCCTCGCCGCGATGGCCTCGGTCGGCCGCAGCGGTTCGACGATCGATACCTCCTTGTCGAAAACGGCGCAGACCAGTGGGGCGGCCCCGGCCTCATCGCTGACCGGCCCGGCGCAGCCGGCCCCCGCTGGTGCGGCGCCGGCGGTTGCGAGCGACGATCCGCTGGCGGCGGCTGCCGCAGCGGCGGCCAGCCCGGAAGCCGCTCCGGCTCCCGCACAGGCACCACCCGCCAAGAAATAACCGGCGGCTTCGGCCTCCACCTTCAGCCCGCCCGGCGGAAATAATTTCCGCCGGATGCGATTCGACGGCTTGCGCCGTCCCCCTCCCGTTGAGTAAGTCTTTCCTCCCATGGCGCGGTTCATTTTTATCACCGGCGGCGTGGTCTCCTCGCTTGGCAAAGGTTTGATGGCGGCTAGCCTCGCGGCTTTGTTGCAAGCGCGTGGCTATCGCGTCCGTATCCGGAAGTTCGATCCCTATCTGAACGTCGATCCGGGCACGATGTCGCCCTATCAGCATGGCGAGGTCTATGTGACCGACGACGGTGCCGAAACCGACCTCGACCTTGGCCATTATGAACGCTTTACCGGCGTTGCGGCGCGGCAGAGCGACAATGTCACCTCGGGCCGCATCTATCAGGGCATTATCGCCAAGGAACGCCGCGGCGACTATCTGGGCGCGACGGTGCAGGTCGTCCCGCACGTCACCGACGCGATCAAGGAATTTGCGCGCACCGACATCGACGACCTCGATTTCGTGTTGTGCGAAATTGGCGGGACGGTCGGCGACATCGAATCGCTGCCCTTCATCGAGGCGATCCGCCAGCTCAAGAATGAAGAGGGGCGCGAAAACGCGATCTCGGTCCATGTCACGCTGGTGCCGTACATCGCGGCGGCGGGCGAACTGAAGACCAAGCCGACGCAGCATAGCGTGCGCGAACTCGCATCGCTCGGCGTCCAGCCTGACATATTGCTCTGCCGCTGCGAAAAGCCGTTGCCGGAGACCGAGCGCGCGAAAATCGCGCTTTTCTGTAACGTCCGCAAGGAAGCAGTGATCCCGGCGCTTGATGCCGACAGCATCTATTCGGTCCCCGTCCAATATCATGGCGAAGGGCTGGACAGCGAAGTTTTGCGCGCATTCGGCATTCAGGACGCACCCGAGCCCGACCTGTCGCGCTGGTACGACATCATGGACCGCAAGCAGCACCCCGAAGGCGAAGTCACGATCGGCGTCGTCGGCAAATATGTGTCGCTGCCCGACGCTTATAAGTCGCTCAATGAGGCGCTCGTCCACGGCGGCATGGCGCACCGCGTCAAGGTCAATATCCGTTGGCTCGACGCCGAAATGTTCGAACGCGACGAGGATCTGGCCGCCAATCTCGAGCCGATGCACGGCATTCTTGTCCCCGGCGGGTTCGGCGAGCGCGGCTCCGAAGGCAAGATTTCGAGCGTGCGCTTCGCGCGCGAACGGGGTGTGCCCTTTTTTGGCATCTGCCTCGGTATGCAGATGGCGTGCATCGAGGGCGCGCGGAACACGAGCGGCATCGCCGATGCATCGAGCACCGAATTCGGCCCGACCGACGAGCCCGTCGTCGGTATGATCACCGAGTGGATGAGCGCCGAGGGTCTGCAGAAGCGCGGCGCCGACACCGATCTGGGCGGCACGATGCGGCTTGGCGCCTATGAGGCAAAGCTGTCGCCGAACAGCCATGTCGCGAGCGTCTATGGCGCGAACGACATCAGCGAGCGGCATCGCCACCGTTACGAGGTCAACAACGCCTACCGCGAGCGGCTCGAGAAGGGTGGCCTCGTCTTTTCGGGCATGTCGCCCGACGGCATGCTGCCGGAAATCGTTGAGCGCCCGGACCATCCGTGGTTTATCGGGGTGCAGTTCCACCCGGAACTCAAGTCGAAGCCGTTCGATCCGCATCCCTTGTTTGCGGGTTTCATCGAAGCGGCGGTGAAACAGAGCCGGCTGGTCTAGCGCCGGATAAAAGGGATGTAGGGGCAATGGATCACGCGAAACTCGCCGAGTTGCAAGGCCCCGACAGCATCTTTTCCGGGCTTTCTGCCGAAGATTGGGCCGAAATCGGCAGCCGTGCGGTTCTCGTCAATTTCGCCAAGGGCAAGGAATTGCTCGCTCAGGGCGACCCTGGCGATATGATGCTGATCCTGACCCAAGGCACCGCGCGCGTCTCGATGCTCACCTCGGGCGGGCGTGAAATCGTGCTCGCTTATGCCGAACCCGGCGCGATACTTGGCGAGATCGCCTTGCTCGACGGCGGCGAACGCACGGCATCGGTAACCGCGACGAGCGCGGGCAGCGCGCTTCAGCTCGGTCGCAATGCGCTCAAGGATTTCGCCGCAAGCCACCCCGAATTCGCCTGGTCGTTGATGCAGCAGCTCGCGCGGCGGCTGCGCACCGCCGACCAGACGATCGAGAGCGACCGCGCCTATGCGTCGGGCCCGCGGCTTGCGCGCTATCTGAAACGCCTGATTCGCAAGGATGTCGAGGCATCGCAGCGCGTGGAACTGAGCCAGACCGAGTTGGGCAATTTCGCGGGCATGAGCCGCGAGCATATCAACCGCCAGCTCAAGAGCTGGGAGGAATCGGGTGTGATTTCGCTCGAACAGGGCCGCGTGCGGGTGCTCGACGCGGTTATGCTCGAAGATATCAGCGAGAGCGAAGGCTAGGCCGCGTTGACAAAAGACTTCAACCATAGTCGCACAGCTGCAAGGTTGA
>CAYRQX010000003.1:0-183604 GCA_964426485.1 uncultured Sphingopyxis sp.
AAACGCTCCAGACCCGACAAAACACCAGGGCCAGCAACGCGCGCCATCAACGCAGCAAAAAGAGCAGAAAGCGAGGTCATGCAAGCACCGTCCCGCGCCCGACGATCATCCGCACATATTTTGCACCCAATCCCCGCATCGCCTGCTTTTCTCGCTCGTCATTTTACTTAGGATACTAACTATATGCGATGAATTCTTTTGCGGCAAGTAACCTTAGCGGCCCCGATGGCGAAGTTTCCACGAGCTACCGGAACCATCCCAGCGACGCCCAAGGAGGGCAGCATGATCCGACATATCCGCACCCTCATCACCGCCGCGCTGCTGTTCGCGACCCCTGCAGTGGCAGCGATGCCCGTGCCCGAGGGCGTCAGCCGGACGGACCTCCAGCGCCACGATCTGTCAGCGCCCGGCCGCGAGACGGTCCAGGCCCGCATCGACATCGCGCCGGGCGCGGTCGCGCCCTGGCACCGCCACCCCGGCGAAGAAGTGATCTATGTGATTGAGGGAACGCTCGAATATCAGCTCGAAGGCCAGCCGCCCGTCACGCTGAAAGCTGGCGACGTGCTGTTCGTGCCCGCTGGCGTCGCGCACACGGCGCGCAATCGCACGGCCACCAACGGTGCCGAACTCGCCACCTATATCGTCGAAAAGGGCAAGCCCCTGCTCGTCCCGGCCGACGTCGTCGCGGAGCGCTGATCCGCGGACCCATCCTCCAATAAGGCAATCTTTAGAATTGAGAGGCAAAAGGCAGACGGGGACCAGGGAGAACAGGCATGTTCAGCGTCCTCGAGTGCGTCGTCTATCAGCACGATTTGCGATTTGTCCTGATTGCCGCGCTCGTCTGTATCCTTGGAAACATCAGTCTTTTTGTTATCCTCAGCCGCTCGACGCACTGCGTTGACACCCGCCGACGTCACTGGCTCTTGGTCGCGGCGGTGGCCGAGGGCGTCGGCGTGTGGGCGACGCATTTCGTCGCGATGCTGGCCTATCGTGGATCGATGCCGATCCGGTTCGATGTCGGGCTCACCCTTTTGTCGGTCGCGATCGCGATCGGTTTCTTCTGGGGCAGCTTTCGATTGCTCGGCAAGGCCCCCAGCATGGCACGCTGCGCCACTGCTGCCACGGGCGCGGCCATTGGCGTGGCGGCGATGCATTTCACCGGCATGGCGTCAATCATCGCACCCGCCCGCGTGACTTACGACTGGGCTCCGATCCTCATCTCGTTGCTGCTATCAGGGCTTTGCTTTTTCGCCGCCTTCCTCGCCTTTGCGAGTGTGAAGGGATGGAAAAAGATCGCCCTGCCTGCCTGGTTCGCGGTGCTCGCGATTGTCGTCATGCATTTTACCGCCATGTCGGCGACCACGCTCGTGCCCGATCCGACACGCGGCGACATATTGGGGACGGCGAGCAGTCACGACTGGCTCGTCCCAGCGATCGTGATGGCCAATGTGGCGCTGATCGCGCTCGCGCTCACCGGCTCGCTCGTCGATCGCTGGCTCACCGACGCGCATGGCCTGGCCGACGCGACGCTCGAGGCGCTCGCAATCACGCACGACGGGCAAATCATCGAAGTGAACGCGCGGCTTTGCGCGCTGCTCGGGGTCAGCAGCGGCGCGATCATCGGCAGCACGCCATCCGATTGGTTCGTCGCGGGCGACGGCGGTTCGTTCGAAGCCCCGGCTGGCCATTCTGCGGAGGCGCGCGTCCGCAGCAACATCGATGAAGACCATCTCCTCGAGATTGCGACCCAGACGATCGAATATCGCGGGCGAAGCTGCCAGGTCCTTGCGATTCGCGACCTGTCCGACCGGAAACGCGCGCAGCGGGCGATCGAGCATCTGGCGTCGCACGATCCCCTGACCGATCTGTCGAACCGCGCCCACTTCGCACGCGCGCTCGGCGCCGCGATCGACGCGAACAAGCCCTTCGCCCTGCTCGCGCTCGACCTCGACCGGTTCAAGGCGGTGAACGACATCTTCGGGCATGGCGCCGGCGACGAGATATTGTGCCGCATCGCCGACATTCTCCGCTCCTCGGTGCGCGCCGACGATATTGTCGCGCGCATCGGCGGCGACGAATTCCTCATCATCCAAACCGACGTTTCGGGGCCTGAGGACGCGCGCAAGCTTTCGGCCCGCATCCTCGACACGCTGGCGATCGAAATGGATGTCGCGCGCGATCCCATGGCGGTGGGCGTCAGCATCGGCGTCGCGCTTTTTCCACAGGACGGCACCCATGCCGAGATATTGCAGCGCAACGCCGACACGGCGCTCTATCGCGCGAAGAACAATGGCAGGGGCAACGCCGCCTTCTTCGATCAGCAGATGGACGAGCTGGCGCAGGAACGCCGTGCACTCGAACATGACCTGCGGCACGCGATCGCCCGCAATGAACTTTATGTCCTGTACCAGCCACTCGTCGCGACCGCCTTCGCTTCGGTGATCGGCTATGAGGCCCTGCTCCGCTGGAACCATCCCGAACGGGGCGAAATCGCACCCGACGATTTCATCCCCGTCGCCGAGGAAATCGGCGCCATCGTCCCGATCGGCGAATGGGTGCTCCGCGAGGCCTGCCGCGCGGCGGCGAGCTGGCCCAAGAATGTCTCGGTCGCTGTCAATGTTTCGACGATCCAGTTCCAGGTGCCGAACCTGCCCGCCGTGGTTCGCGACGCGCTGTCGCAATCGGGGCTCGAGGCGCATCGGCTCGAGCTCGAAATCACCGAGACCGCATTTCTGCGCAACCGGCACAGCGCGCTGAAGGCACTCCACGAAATCCGCGCGCTCGGGGTGCGGATCGCGATGGACGATTTCGGCACCGGCTATTCGTCGCTGAGCAATCTGAAAGCCTTCCCCTTCGACAAGATCAAGATCGACAAAAGCTTTGTTGCCTCGATTTCGGACGATGAGGCGGCGCGGTCGATCGTGCGCGCGATCATCGGCCTCGGCCGCAGTTTCAACATGCCGATCGTCGCCGAAGGCGTCGAAACCCAGGAACAGCGTCAGATGCTGCTCGACGAGGGGTGTCCGCAGGCACAGGGTTATTATTTCGGGCGCCCCGCTGCCGATCCCTTTCAAACAGAAGCCTGGTCATTCGCATCACCCCACCTCGACAAGCGCGACGCCGAAGCATAGCGGCGCCGCGCCGCGCCAAGTCAGCGATGGCCTTCGCGCTGCGAATGAGGCACAACCGGCCGCGATGGCAGGATGCGGGGGATCAATTGGGCCGGTGGAGGGCCTTCTGTCCGCCGACGGATCCTGACGCATGGCCGATGCCGAAGACTCGGATATCCTCGCTGCGGCCATCGCCGGCGACCGAGATGCGTTCGCCGCGCTGCTCCGCCACCATTACGACCGCATCCACGGCCTTGCGTGGCAATTGACCGGATCGCGCGCCGATGCCGACGATATCGCGCAGGACGTCTGCTGCACTCTTGCCGAGAAACTCTCCTTCTTTCGCGGCGACGCCAAATTCACGACCTGGCTGTGCAGCATCGTTTACAACGCCTGCCGCGATTTCCATCGGCGGCGGTCGGCATTCACGCGATTCACCGGGCGGCTCAGCGTCATGGCCGGGCTCGCGCGCGGTCCGGACGGTCGCGACCTGTATGACGCGCTCTGGATCGAAAGCGCGATTGCGCGACTGAAACCCGACCTTCGCGATACCGCGGTGCTGATTGCAGGGCAGCAGCTGTCGCATGCCGAAGCCGCGCAAATTCTGGGAATCGCCGAAACGACGGTGTCGTGGCGGATGCGCGAGATCCGCCGCCAGCTTGCGGCAAACCTGCACCCGGACGACTGATCGCGCAGCGGCCAGAATTTTTTTGCAAAGGCCGCCAAGGATTTTCCGCGCCCGCGCGTCCCAGGGACATGCGGGCGATTGTGCGCCGCTGTTGCCAGGGAGACACATCATGTCCCGTTTCTATTTGACGCTTACCGCAGGGCTGTCGATTACACTCGTCACCGCCTGCTCGCAATCGAATGAACCCGACATCGCATCCCCGTCGTCGGAGGCCACCACACCGGCGCCGAAGGCCGAGCTCGAAGAGGAAGCTTCTGCCATCGTCGTCACCGGTCAGCGGGTAGACACGCGCGCGATGGATGCGCCGGTCGCGATCTCGGTGATCGGTGGGCACCATGTTGCATCGCCGCCGCCGGCACTGGCCCGGAAGATGGTCGTGACGGGCAGCGCCATTGGCGCGCGCCATCCCGACCGGATCATGCCCTATTATCAGGACGTCGGTCGCGACAAATTTACCTCGACGCCGGAAAATGCGTTCAAGATCGCGCGCGACGAGCCCGTGTCGACCTTTTCGATCGATGTCGACACCGCGTCCTATTCCTTCGTTCGCGCGTCGCTGAACAACAATGCCCTGCCCCAGCCGGCCGCGGTGCGGACCGAGGAACTGATCAATTATTTCCCCTATGACTATGCCGCGCCGCGCAGCGCGCAGCAGCCCTTCTCCTCGAATGTCGCTGTCTTTCCGAGCCCGTTTACGGCGGGCCGCAAGCTGGTTCGCATCGGCATCAAGGGCTATGCGATCGAACGCGCGACGCGGCCGCGCGCAAACCTTGTCTTCCTGATCGACACGTCGGGATCGATGAATGCGCCGAACAAGCTGCCGCTCGTCAAAAAGTCGCTCGGCCTGCTGCTCGACCAGCTGGACCGCAACGATCGTGTCGCGATCGTCACCTATGCCGGCAATGCAGGCACCGCGCTCGAGCCGACGCCCGCAGTTCAGAAAGACAGGATTCTCGCGGTAATCGACCAACTCGGCGCCGGCGGCAGCACCGCAGGCGCCGAAGGCATCCGCCAAGCCTATGCGCTGGCCGAGCGCAATCTCGACCCGAACGGCGTCAACCGCGTCGTCCTTGCGACCGACGGCGACTTCAACGTCGGCATCACCGACCAGAATGAGCTGAAAGGCTATATCGAGCGCGAGCGCAGCAAGGGCGTTTTCCTTTCGGTGCTCGGCTTCGGCATGGGCAATTATAATGACGCGCTGATGCAGACGCTTGCCCAGAACGGCAACGGCGCCGCCGCCTATATCGACACGCTCGGCGAAGCGCGCAAAACATTGGTCGACGAGGCTACCTCGACCTTGTTCCCGATCGCGAAGGATGTGAAGATCCAGGTCGAGTTCAACCCAACCACGGTCGCCGAATATCGGCTCATCGGTTACGAAACGCGGATGCTGAACCGCGACGATTTCGACAATGACAAGGTCGACGCTGGCGACGTCGGATCGGGTCAGACGGTGACCGCGATTTACGAGATCGTCCCCGTCGGCGGCCCGCGCACGATGGGTGACCTGCGCTACAGCAAGCCGACCGCGCGGGTCGCGGCGGCGCCATCAAGCGAATATGGCTTTGTGAAGATTCGGTACAAATTGCCGAAATCGGATCGCAGCCAGCTGATTTCGACGCCGATCGACCGCCGCGTCGAATTCGCCCGCTTTGCCGACGCGCCGCAGGACGCGCGCTTTGCGACCGGAGTTGCAGCCTTTGCCGAGCTGCTCCGTGGCGGGAAATATAGCGGATCGATGACCTATGACGACGTGTTGCATATCGTTGGCGCCGCACGCGGCACCGACGATTTCGGATATCGCATGGAACTGGTCCAGATGGTCCGCGCGGCGAAGACGGCGGGATCGATGGCGAAGCTGGAACGCTGAGCATGGCGCGGCGGCGTTTCCACGAGACGTCGCCGCATCCGTCGGTTTCGTCCGGTCGATCGAGATATTCGACCGCCGCGATATTGTGCGTATAAGGCCAGACGATGCCCATGCCTTTTTCCTTTTACCTGCCGTCCCGATCCGGTTCGATATCGTGCCGGTCCATGTCGGAGGGGTTGCGGCGATGACGGGCGATGAGGATCTGAAAGCCTTTCTGCCCGAGCCGCCGCCGCCCGCCCCGAAACGGCGCGAGGCGGCGATTGCCGGCGCGCTAGCCCGCTTCGACGGCCCATCGGCGCCGCAGGTTGCCCCTCGACCGGCGAAAGCATCCTGGGGGGCCAATCTTCGGCGTCCGCAGGCAGGGCTGTTCGCAACCGCTGCATTGGTCGCCGTCATCAGCCTGCCCTTCGCATGGACGACATTGGCCCCGGACCCGCCGACCGCCGTCGAACGGATTGCACCGAAAACGGACGAGCCGGTGCCAACGATCGTGGGCAACAAAACCGAAACGCCCGCTCCGGTCCCAATCGTGGCACCGCCATCCGCAGAAAGCAGCCCTGATGCCGAGCAAGTCGCGGCGGCGCCCGCCGCCCTTTCCGCGCCGGCAGCGAAGCGCGTCGACTTGGCGCAGGCCGCGCCCATCCCACCGCCCGCGCCCGTCGGAAAAGCCGAAGACCGCGAGGCGATCATTGTCTCGGCACAGCGCGTGGCGCGCCCGGTTCAGGACTCACCGTCCGCCGTTTCCGCGATTTCGTCGGCTGACGTGGCCGAAGAGTCGGTCGTCGTCACGGGAACGCGCATCTCCGCGCGCGGCGCCCTGCGACGCGGCGACTGGAACGCTTGCACGGTGAACGACCCGAGCCGCGCGCTTGTCCGTTGCAAAAAACTGGCAACCGGGGGCACGCAAGCGGTTCGGGCGCAAGCCGACGCGCTTCTGTCCGACGGCCTGGAACGCGCGTGGGAGGGCGATCTTGAGGGCGCAATCAAGGCATTCGACCAGACGATCGCCGTCGCGCCCGATCTTTCGGTCGCCTACCTCAATCGCGGTTTGGCTTATGATCGTCAGGGCGAAAGCAAGGCCGCGATCGCCGATCTGGACCGCGCGGTCCGGCATGCGCCGCAGTCGGCACGCGCTTATTATAATCGCAGCCTGCTGCTGCGAAAACAGGGCGATACCAAGCGCGCCGACGTCGACGAACAACGCGCGATCAACCTCGACGCCCGATATCAGGCGGTGCGGCAACCGCGCGAGCGCGATTAAACCGGGCTGGTCAGATAGCCCCCGGCCCAACGCGCGTCATCGACGTCGCCGGATATGGGCGCACCGGCCAGCCTTTGATAATCCTGCACAATATGCGACAGTGCCGACAGTGCCAGCGTTGCCGGATCGCGTGTCGCCGGGATCAGCCCCACCGAGGTGCGAAGCTTTAACCGAATATCCTCGGGCACGCCGGCTTCGCGCAATGCGCTCTGCCGGGCATCCTGCGTTCGCTGACTCCCGATCGCGCCGACGTAAAAGGAAGGCAGCTGGAGCGCCCGCGGCAGCAATTCTTCCTCCCAGTCGCGATCATGGAAGACCGAAATGATCGCGGTCCACGGATCGGTGACAAGGAGTGGCAAGTTCGTCCGCGCGGTCAGCCCGATCGTATCGAAACCATCGACACGCAGACCGGCCAGCGCCCGTTCATCGGGGGAAATTACGCTGACGTCGGCGCCAAAAGCCGCGGCGAGGCGCGCCAGCGCCGAGAGTTCCTCGCCCTGCCCCATCGCGACGATGCGCAGCTTTGGTGTATAACAGAGACGAAAGCTTCCTTCGTGCCAGCCGGCCATCACGGGCGAACGGTCGATCGCATCGGAATGCACGCCATCGTCGGCCAGCTGGAGCGCGGCCATCGCCCGCCGTTCATGCCGCGACAGTGCCTGTGCGATCACCTGCCGATCGGGGTGCGGGTTGAACAGAAGGTCGATGCCGCCCCCGCAAGGAAGCCGGATGTCGAGATAGGGCGACCCCGCGCCGAACCGCACGAGCTTGGCGCGGCCATCGGAGAGCGTTCCGATCGCCTCGGCAACGACCGCCGCCTCGATGCAGCCGCCCGAAAAGGAGCCCATATATCGCCCGTCCTCGGCCACGGCCATCTGCGCGCCAATCGCGCGCGGCGACGATCCTTCGATCGCGGTGAGCGTGACGAGGATAGTGCCGACGCCCTCCTCGGCGCATACCTGGACAAAGCGCAATATGTCGGCCGACGTAGTTGCTATCATCCGTCATTTGCCCTGAAAGTGGCGAACGCGCAAAAGGCAGCGGAAGGATCGAGGGCCATGGTCGAAACCGCCAACATCGCTGCCATCCTGCTCGCCGCGGGCACATCGCAGCGGTTCGGCGCCGACGACAAGCTGCTGGCGCCGCTTGCCGGTGAGCCGTTGGCGCTGCATGCCGCACGGCTGATCGTCAAACTCGCGCCGCGGCGGCGCATCGCCGTCTGCCCCGATGACGATGGCGCACTCGCTCGGTTGCTGGCGGCTGAGGGTTTCGAGATTGTCGCCAATCCGCATCCCGAGCGCGGAATGTCACAATCCTTGTCGTGCGGCATTGCCGAAGCCGCGCAGGGGCCGGACGCGGCGGCGATGGTCTGCCTCGCGGACATGCCCTTCGTCGGCACCGACCATCTGCGCAATCTCATCGCCCGGTTCGATCCGGTGGAGGTGCCCGTTGTGGCATCGACGAACGGCGACGCGGCAATGCCCCCGGCATTGTTCGCCCGGGCGCTGTTCGACAAACTGCGTAGTGGCGAAGGTGACCGGGGCGGCAAGGCGCTGCTGGCGAGGGCTGCGCTGGTCGGCGCCCCTGCCGACGAGCTGGTGGATATCGACCGACCGGACGACCTGCCCGGCCGCTGATCGCCGCACGTCGCGATCACGTCATCTCCGGCAATTTGTCGAGCAGCTTGTCGAGCGTGATCGGATAGCTCCGAACACGCGCACCCGTCGCATTATAGACCGCGTTCGCGACCGCGGCAGCGACGCCGCAAATGCCGAGCTCGCCCACCCCTTTCGCCTTCATCGGCGATGTCGTCGGGTCGGTTTCGTCGAGGAAGATGACATCCTGATGCGGGATGTCGGCGTGAACCGGCACTTCATATCCCGCAAGGTCGTGGTTGACGAAAAATCCGAAGCGTTTGTCGACTGCCAATTCCTCCATCAGCGCCGCACCCGCACCCATCGTCATCGCGCCGATCACCTGGCTACGCGCCGCCTTGGGATTGAGGATGCGTCCCGCCGCGCACACCGCGAGCATCCGCCGGACACGGATTTCGCCGGTCATCGCATCGACGCCGACCTCGACGAAATGCGCGCCAAAGGTCGATTGCTGAAATTTCTCGGCCAGGTCGCCATATTCCATCATATCCTCGACGACGATCTCGCCGTCTTTCGCGGCGTCGCCGAGCGCAAAGCTGCGCCGGTCTGCTTTGACCTTGCTGTCGGCAAAGACGGCATCGGCGGCGGTCACGCCGAGCTTTTGCGCTACCGCGTCGCGCAGCTTCGCGCAGGCGGCATAGACGCCCGCGGTCGAGCTGTTCGCGCCCCATTGCCCGCCCGAACCGGCCGAGACGGGGAAGCTGGAATCGCCAAGCTTGACCACGACGCGGTCGAGCGGGACACCCATCATTTCGGCGGCGGTCTGCGCGATGATCGTGTAGCTGCCGGTCCCGATGTCGGTCATGTCGGTTTCGATGGTGACGATGCCCGACGCATCAAGCCGCGCGCGCGCGGCCGAGGTGGCGTTGAGATTGTTTCGAAACGCCGCAGCGACGCCCATGCCGACGAGCCAGCGCCCGTCGCGCGTCACGCCGGGTTTCCCCCGCTTGCTCCAGCCGAATTTCTCGGCCCCGGTTTTCAGGCATTCGTTGAGCCGCCGCTGTGAAAAGGGTCGGCTGGGCTTTTCGGGATCGACCTGCGTGTCATTGAGGATGCGGAATTGGATTGGATCGATCCCGAGCTTTTCCGCCATCTCGTCCATGGCGATTTCGAGCGCCATCAGCCCAGGCGCCTCGCCCGGCGCGCGCATCGCATTGCCTTCGGGCAAGTCGAGCACCGCGAGCCGCATCATCGTCATCCGGTCGGCCCCGGCATAGAGCAGCCGCGTCTGCGCCACCGCGGTTTCGGGTCCGCCGCCGGGCAGGTCGCCTGACCAGCTTTCATGCCCGATCGCAGTAATCTTGCCGTCCTTCGTGGCGCCCAGCCGGACGCGCTGGATCGTCGCGGGGCGGTGCGGCGTATTGTTGAACATGAACGCGCGCGGCAGCGCGACCTTGACCGGGCGCTTGGCCGCCTTGGCGCCGAGTGCAGCAAGGATCGCGTCGGCACGGACGAATAATTTCCCGCCAAATCCGCCGCCGATATAGGGTGAGATCAGCCGGACATTCTCCTTCGCGATGCCCAGCGTCTTGGCCACATCGCCGACCGACCAGGCGATCATCTGGTTCGAGGTCCACAATGTCAGCTTGTCGCCGTCCCAGTTCGCGATCGAGGCGTGCGGCTCCATCATCGCATGCGCGTGGTCAGGGGTCGTATAACGCCCGTCGAACTGAACCGGCGCCGCGGCGAAGGCGGCGGCGAAATCGCCAACACTGGTATCGGGCGCGGTGCCGAACACGGCTGGTGGTTTTACCGCTGCATCGAGTGCGCCGGCGAGATCATAGGCGCCCTTTTCGCGCACATAGTCGACACGGACGAGCGAAGCCGCTGCGCGCGCCTGTTCGAACGTCTCTGCAACGACGAGCGCGATGGCCTGATGATAGTGCTGGACGTCGGGGCCGCCCAGCAGCTTTGCCGTATTGAAATTACCCTTGTCGAGCTTGCCGGCATTGGCGGCGGTGACGATCGCCAGGACCCCCGGCGCGGCCCGCGCCTCGTCGAGGTTCATCGACGCGATCTTGCCCTTGGCGATCGCCGACCCGACGACATAGCCATAAGCCTGGGTCTTGGCGAAATCCTGATGCTCATAAGCATAGGGCGCCGTGCCCGTCGTCTTGAGCGGGCCGTCGATGCGGTCGGTGGGTTTGCCGATGACCTTTAGCTGGTCGATCGGGTTCGTGGTGGCGGGGGTGTCGAATTTCATGGCTCAGCCTTTCGCTTGCGCCAGCACGCTGGCGAGCGTGCGCTCGACCAGTGGCAGCTTATAGGCATTTTCGTGCGTGGTCTTGGCGCCCGCGAGCAGTTTTGCGGTCACCGCTTTCGCGCCGCGCGGCAGGTCGGCCTCGGCCGCCTCGACGCGCCACGGCTTATACGCGACGCCGCCGACCGCGACGCGCCCGGTGCCGTCCTCTTGCACCACCAGCCCGACCGAGATCAGCGCGAAGGCGTAGGAGGCCCGGTCACGCACCTTTTGATAGATATGCTTGCCGCCGACGGGCCTCGGCAGCGTCACGGCCGTGATCAATTCGCCTGGTGCCAGCACGGTCTCCAGATGCGGGGTCTTGCCTGGCGCGCGATAGAAATCGGCGAGCGGGATCGCGCGCGTCCTTCCTTCGGCGCTCACCGCCTCGACGCTCGCATCGAGCGCGCGCATCGCCACCACCATGTCGCTGGGATGCGTCGCGATGCACGCATCGCTGGTGCCGATAATCGCAAGGGTGCGGTTGAAGCCGCCGATCGCGGCGCAGCCGCTGCCCGGCTGGCGTTTGTTGCACGGCTGATTGGTGTCGTAGAAATAAGGACAGCGGGTGCGTTGGAGCAAGTTGCCCGCAGTTGTCGCCTTGTTGCGCAATTGTCCCGATGCCCCCGCGACGAGCGCGCGCGACACAAGTCCATAATCGCGCCGAATGCGCGCGTCGGACGCAAGATCGGTATTTCGCACCATCGCGCCGATGCGCAATCCGCCCTCGGCCGTCGGCTCGATCTTGTCGAGCGCGAGGCGACTGATGTCGATCAGATGCGTGGGCGCCTCAATCTCGAGCTTCATCAGGTCGAGGAGGTTGGTGCCGCCCGCGATGTAGCGCGCCCCTTTCGAGCGCGCGAAGGCGGCGGTGGCGGCGGCGGGCGTGTCGACCCGCTCATAGGTGAAGCTTTTCATGCCTTCACTCCTGCCACGTCGCTGATCGCCGCGACGATGTTGGGATAGGCGCCGCAGCGGCAGATATTGCCGCTCATCCGTTCGCGTATTTCCATATTGGTGACCTGCGGCGCGGCGGTCAGGTCGGCGGTAACATGGCTCGGGATGCCGGCCTTGATCTCGTCGAGCACTGCGACCGCCGAGCATATCTGTCCCGGGGTGCAATAGCCGCACTGATAGCCGTCGTGCGTCACGAAGGCGTCCTGCATCGCGTGCATCTTGTCGGGCGTGCCGAGCCCCTCGATCGTTGTGACCTTGTCGCCCTCGTGCATGACCGCCAATGTCAGGCAGCTGTTGATCCGTCGGCCGTCGACGATGACGGTGCATGCGCCGCACTGGCCGTGGTCGCAGCCTTTTTTGGTCCCGGTCAGATGCAGATGCTCGCGCAGCGCATCGAGCAGCGACGTTCGCGTGTCGAGCTCAAGCTCGCGCATCGTTCCGTTCACCTCGAAGGCGACCTTGGCGGTCGGCGACGTCTTGGCAGCCGGGGTGGCCGCTGTTGCCGTCCCGATCGGGACCAGCGTCACGGTCGCGACCGAGGCCGCGCCGCCCACGAGCACACCGCGCCGGGACAGCTCATATTCTTCTGGAGTTTGCATCGCGTTGGTCCGTTTCTGTTTCTGTTTGCCGATGGGCAAGGATGCCCTCGGGAAAGATCAGGCAGTCATACCGCGCGGCTTATGGCCGCGTCGGCTCAGAAAATTTCGGATTCATTCCATATCGCTATCACATTAACGCGCGGCAGAACAGGCATGGGTGCGACGCTTTTCGTTCGGCGATTGCGGACATGAAATGAGGACGCTAGCCACGGACGAATGACCTCGGTTCGTTCACGCCCACAGGCGCTCGTCGCTGTCCTTCAGTCGCTTGGCGCCGTGGCGTCGCTGATGGCGGCAGCGCCTTCGCACGCGGCCGAACAGGTGCTTTACACCGATGCGTCGATTATAGACGGCACGGGCGGTCCCGTGCGATCCCGGCAGGACATATTGATCGACGGCGAACGGATCGTGGCGATCGGCGCGCATGGCACGCTGGCGTCGCAGTCAGGAACCGCACGCCGGGTGAACCTGTCCGGGCGCTTCGTCATCCCCGGCCTGATCGACAGCCACGTCCACCTCGCCACCCCGCCGAACCGTGCGCGCGCCGAGGCGATCCTGCGGCGTCAGCTTTATGGCGGCGTAACCGCAGTGCGCGACATGGCCGACGATCTGCGGGCGGTGGGCGAGCTTTCGCGCGCGTCGCTGGTCGGCGAGATACCGGCGCCCGACATCTATTATGCGGCGCTGATGGCGGGTCCGTCCTTTTTCGAAGATCCGCGAGTCCTTGCGGTCAGCCGCGGCTTCACGCCGGGCACAGCGCCGTGGATGCAAGCGATCGACAAAGAGACCGATCTTCGCACCGCGGTCACGCTGGCGCGCGGCACGTCGGCGAGCGCGATCAAAATCTACGCCAATCTGCCCGCCGGGCGCGTCAAGGCGATCACCGCCGAGGCGCACCGGCAGAAGCTGATGATCTGGGCGCACAGCGCCGTTTTCCCCGCCCGCCCGGCCGAGGTCATCGCTGCGGGCGTCGATTCGGTCAGCCATGTCTGTTATCTCGGCTACGAAGCGCAGCCCGAAATGCTCGCCGCCTATCAGGACCGCACCCCGGTCGACGAGGGGCGGTTGGCGCCGACGGGCGACGATCCGGTGGTCGCCCGCCTCTTCGACGCGATGCGGACACGCGGCACGATCCTCGATGCGACGGGCAGCCTGTTCGTCAAGTTCGAGGCCGCGCGCAAGGCCGATCCGAAAGCGAAACCGCTGCGTTGCAGCGGTGCCCGCACCATCCGCCTGACGCAGCAGGCCTGGCGCGCGGGCTTGCCGATTTCGACCGGCACCGACTTCGTCAACCCGGCAGGCGACGCCTGGCCCGAAGTGCACGCCGAGCTTCGCTACCTGGCCCGCGACGTCGGCATGCCCCCGCTCGCGGTCATCCATTCGGCAACGCTGGTCGGCGCCCGCGCCGCCGGGCAGGACAAGGATATGGGGTCGATCGAGCCTGGCAAGCTCGCGAATTTTGTCGTGCTGACGGCGGACCCGCTCGCCGATATCGCCCATATCGACCACATCGAAATGACCGTGAAGCGCGGCCGCGAATATCGGCGTGCCGATTTTGTCGCACCGACCGCGAAGGAGCTTGAAAATGACGATTGACCGGCGCGCGATGCTCGCGGGCGCGGCGGGACTCGCAGCAACATCTTTGCTGCCGGCGGTGGCCGGCGCCGCAGCACCCGACGGCCGCGAATGGGTGATCGTCAATGCCCTCGGCGGCCTTGCCGACCCGAATATACAGGACGCGCCCGACCCCTTTTCGCCGCGCGTGCTGGCCGAGGCGCACGCGTCGGGCATCACCGCGATCAACTGCACCCTCGGCTATGTCGCGGGTCCGGCTGAACCGTTTGAGAAGAGCGTCGCCGACGTCGCCAAAATGGACATGCTCCTGCGCCGCTATCCGCGCGACCTCGTCAAGATATTGGCCGCCGCCGACATCCGCCGCGCCAAGGCCGAAAAGAAGATAGGGATTATCTACGGCTTCCAGAACGGCGCGATGATGGGCACGGACGCCGCCCGCGTCGACATCTTCGCCAACATGGGCGTCCGCATCTTCCAGCTCACCTATAATCCGGCAAACCAGCTTGGCGACGGATCGATGGCGCCCGGCAACCGCGGCCTCACGCCATTCGGGCGCGACGTGATCGAGCGGCTGAACGCGCAGCGGATGATCGTCGACCTGTCGCATAGCGGCGAGAAGACCTGCCTCGAAGCCGCGCGCGCATCGAAGGCACCGATCTCAATCAACCACACCGGCTGCCGCGCGGTCACCGACCTCCCGCGCAACAAGAGCGACGCCGAGCTGCGGCTGGTTGCCGAAAAAGGCGGCTTTATCGGCATCTATTTCATGCCCTTCCTCAACATCTCGGGCCACGCCCGCGCCGATGACGTCGTCCGCCACATCGACCATGCGGTGAATATCTGCGGCGAGGATCATGTCGGCATCGGCACCGACGGCACGGTGGGCCAGATCGACGATCTGCAAGCCTATGAAGCGGTGCTCGCGAAGGAGATCGCCGAACGCCGCGCGGCGGGGATCAGCGCCGCCGGCGAACGCCCCGACACCTATCCCTTCGTCGTCGACCTGCGCGGGCCCGACCAGTTCCGCAAACTGATCGGCCTGCTCGCCGTGCGCGGCTATTCGAGCCGCCGGATCGAAAAGATCATGGGGCTCAATTTCCTGCGCCACGCCGAAAGCGTCTGGGGTGGCTGATCCGATCCGCTTCATCGATGCCGCCGAAGTTCGCGCGCGTCTCGACCACCGGACCTGCATTGGCCTGATGCGCGAGGCGATGATCGCGCTTTCCGAAGGACGGAGCCGTCAGTTGTTGCGCGGCATCATCGACCTCGACGGCGGCGATATGTTCGGGGTGATGCCGGGCGCGCTCGACGACGCCGGCTTTGGCGCGAAGATCATCAGCATTTTTCCCGCCGCCGCGGCGCACGGCAGCTCGCATCAGGGCGTGACCATCCTGTTCGACCGCAAGAGCGGGGCGCCGGTGTGCGTGATCGACGCCAGCGAGGTCACCGCGATCCGCACAGCCGCCGCCTCAGCTGCGGCGACCGACGCGCTTGCGCGGCCCGGCGCCAGCCGTCTCGCGATCATGGGGACCGGCGAACAGGCCTGGCATCATGTCGCCGCTATCCGCCATATCCGCCCGCTTGACGAAATACGGATCTGGGGCCGCGCGCCCGAAAAGGCGAGGCAGCTTGCCTACCGGATATCCGACAATTTCGGTCTCGCCGCACAGGTCGCCGCCTCGGTTGCCGACGCCGCAAACGGCGCCGATATCATTTGCACGCTGACGGGCGCGGCCGAACCATTCCTGTTCGACGCCCAGGTAGCGGACGGGACGCATATCAACGTCGTCGGCTCGAGCCGTGCCGGCCCGTCCGAAATCGACGAAGCGCTTGTCGCACGCGCGCGTTTCGTGCCCGATCACCGCGAGGGAGTGATCGCGCAGGGCGCCGAATATCTGCGCGCACGCGACGCCGGGCTTATTGCCGAAGCGCATGTGCTGGCCGAGATCGGGCATGTCTTTTCGAAGGCGGCGCCGGGCCGCCTCACCCCTTCGGACGTCACCATCTACAAGTCGCTGGGTTCGATCGTGCAGGATCTGGCCTGCGCCGCGTGGCTCTGGAAGACCTATTCCAACTGAAAAGCTCGGCGAAGACCACCACCTAAGTGGCTGCAAGCAATTCAGCGATGCGGTAAGGAAAATCATGTTTATCGAACCGACTCGCCGCAGCCCGTTGGGCGGTGCGATCATGGCGGTCTGGGCCGCGCTCGCGGCGCGCCCGTGACCCGGAAGCCGACGTAGCGCGCCGTGGCGGATTATGTCTTCAAGCCACACGAACGGCCGACACTGCCGGGATCGCCCGCCAATCCCGACCACCCGAAGTCGCGCATGGTGCGCCATTTCCTTATCGGCTGCCTGATCGGGATCACCGGTGGTCTCGGCAACGCGCTCGTCACGGTCAACCTCAACTTCGCGCAAGGGACGCTCGGGCTCAACAGCGACGAAGCGGCGTGGCTGACCGCCGCCTATTTCATGACCAACGTCACCGCGAACCTGCTGCTCGTCAAATATCGCCAGCAGTTCGGGCTCCAGCCGTTCATCCGCTACACGCTCGTCGCTTATGCGGTGACGACGCTGATGCACTTGTTCATCCACGATTTCTGGACCTCGGTTGCGGTGCGCGCGATGAGCGGGATTGCGGCGAGCGGCCTTTCGACGCTGACCATCCTTTATTTCTTCCAGGCGCTTCCGGCGCCCAAGCGGCTGGCCGCGGTAATGATCGGCATCTGCATCCCGCAGCTGGCGACACCGCTCGCGCGCGCGCTCTCGCCGGGGCTGC
Organism: uncultured Sphingopyxis sp.; assembly: GCA_964426485.1. GTDB lineage: Bacteria > Pseudomonadota > Alphaproteobacteria > Sphingomonadales > Sphingomonadaceae > Sphingopyxis. Next base: position 16,736 of record CAYRQX010000003.1, read on the forward strand.
TGATCTGGGGCGACTGGCACAATCTCTATTGGTTCGAATTCGGAATGGCGCTGGCGACGCTCGCCGCCGTGTGGGCGCAGCCGCTGCCTCCGAGCGAGCGGGAAAAAGTGTTCGAACCGCTCGATTTCCTGACCTTCGCGCTTTTCGCCCCCGGACTATGGCTGTTGATCGCCGTGCTGTCGCAAGGGCGGATTCAGTGGTGGACCGAACGGCCGTGGATCGGCTGGTCGCTGGCCGCCAGCGTCGCGCTGATCGCGGCGGCGATACTGGTCGAGCATCATCGGAGGAATCCGCTGATCAACACGCGCTGGCTCGGCACGCGCGAGATGTTGCGACTGATGGCGGTTGCCGCGTCGATCCGCATTCTGCTGTCCGAACAGGCGTTCGGATCGGTCGGGTTTCTCAATACCGTCGGCATGATCAACGATCAGATGGTCACGCTGAACCTGATCATCGTCTTCGCCTCGATCGCCGGCCTCGCGACCGCGGTGCTGACTTTTCGTCCCGACAATCTGTCGCGGCCCATCATCATCGCGGTCGTGCTGATCGTGATCGCGTCCTTCATGGATGCTAACGCGACCAACCTCACCCGGCCGAGCCAATTCTATCTCAGTCAGGCGCTGATCGGCTTTGCGTCGTTGCTGTTCCTCGCGCAGGCGATGGTGATCGGCATCGCGCGGACCCTGCTGGCGGGCGGGAAAAATTTCATCAGCTTTGTCGTATTGTTCAGCATGAGCCAGAGCATCGGCGGGCTCGCGGGCGGCACGCTGCTCGGCACGTTCCAGACGGTCCGCGAAAAATATCACTCGCACGACCTTGTCCAGAATATCGTCGCGAGCGACCCGCTGATCGCCGCGCGGCTCGGTGCGGGCAGCCGTGTCGTCGCGGGGACGATCGGCGATCCCGTATTGCGCACTGCGGAAGGTGCCGCGCTGCTCAGCCAGCAAGTCACGCGCGAGGCCAATATCCTTGCGTATAATGACGTATTCCTGCTGATCGGCATACTCGCGGTCTTGACCGCGATATGGGGATTCATGATCAGCCGGGCGATCCGCCGGCGAAATGAGCCTTCGCCGGTGATATTATTGGTACAGCGGCTGCAAGCGCAGACACAGCCACAGGCTCAACAGGGGCAATGAGATGAGCGACGAGCCAAAGGCGAACGCGCCGGCAGCCGAAATTGCGGCGGCTGCCCCGCCACCCGAAACACCCGCCCCGGCCGATCCGCAGGTCGAGGCGCAGCCGTCGGCGTGGCGCCCTCCCGACAAGACGCGGACGACTGTGATCGTCATCATGGCGGTCGCCCTGTTTGCAATCCTCGCAATTCTTTATTCGTGGCGGCTTCCTCCCTTTAGTGGCGGCGCGGAAAAGACCGACAATGCCTATGTGCGCGGACGCGTCACGATCATCAGCCCGCAGGTCAGCGGCTATGTCACCCATGTGCCGGTGCAGGATTTCGCAGAGGTCAAGGCGGGCCAGATCCTCGCGACGATCGACGATCGCATCTATCGCGCGCGCGTCGCGCAGGCCGAAGCCAATGTCGCGGCGCAGCAGGCGGCGCTCGCCAATTCGGCGCAGGCGCAGCGGTCGCGCGAGGTCGCCACCGACAGCCAGAATGCCGGGATCGCCAACGCGCAGGCGCAGCTGGCCAAGGCCGACGCCGACATGCGCCGCGCCCGCGCGCTCGTCGCCGACGGATCGATCTCGACCCGCGAATTCGACCAGACGCGCGCGGCGCTGCTCGCGGCGCAGGCGGCGCTGCAACAGGCGCGTGCGAGCCGGGCGATCGGGACGCAGGACGTCCGCACCGTCGTCGTCGGGCGCGCCGGGCTGGAAGCCGCGGTCGAAGCCGCAAAAGCCCAACTCCGCCTAGCGCAAATCGACCTCGACAACACGGTCATCCGCGCCCCCGCCGACGGCCAGCTTTCCGAAGTCGGCGTTCGCGTGGGCGCCTATGTCACCGCAGGCACGCAATTGCTGTCGGTCGTCCCGCGCCAGGTCTGGGTCATTGCCAACTTCAAGGAAGCGCAGACCGGCGACATGGCGATCGGCCAGCGTGCGCGGTTCAGCGTCGATGCGCTCGGCGGTACCGAGCTGTCCGGGCGGATCGAAAATCTGTCGCCGGCCGCAGGGTCCGAATTCGCGGTGCTGAAAGCCGACAATGCGACCGGCAATTTCGTCAAGGTCGCGCAGCGGATCGCTGTGCGGATCAAGATCGACGACAAGCAACCGATGGCGGCGCGACTGCGACCCGGCATGTCGGTCGAGGTCCGCATCGACACAAGCGGCGGATCGAAGCGATGAAGCAAGCACGGCTCGCGCTGGCGGCCGGACTGGCGGCGGCTCTCGCCGCCTGCGCCGGGCCGAACGTCGCGACGACCAGTGTCGCGCCCGTGACGCCGCCCGTTGCATGGCGAACCGACGCCAATCCCGTTGCCCCGCCGCAACGTGACTGGTGGCAGTCGTTCGGCGATCCGACGCTCGCCGCACTCGTCGAAAAGGCGCTGTCCAACAACAGCGACATCGGCGTCGCTGCGGCCCGCGTCCGCGAGGCGCGCGCCAATTTCACGCTCGCGCGGGCGCAAACGCTGCCCACGATCGATGCGGCGATCAGCAGCGGGCGCTCGCGCTCGGTCAGCCCGTTCGGCCAGCCGTCGGAGCAAAATTTTGCGCAGCCGCAAATCCAGATCGCATATGAAGTCGATCTGTTCGGGCGCCTCGCCGACCAGAAATCGGCGGCGCGCGATAGCTGGTTCGCGAGCGAGGCGGCACGCGAGGCCGTTCAGCTGTCGGTCGCCGCGGCTGTCGCGAGCAATTATGTCACGCTGCGCGGCCTCGATGCGCGGCTGGAGGTCGCGCGCGAAACGGTGCGCGCGCGGTCGGAATCGCTGCGGATTGCGAAATCGCGCGTCGGACGGGGCTATTCGCCCAAGCTCGAGCTTCAGCAGTCGCAGGCCGAATATGACGCGACGGCGCAGATCGTGCCGCAGATCGAACTCGTCATAGCGCGGATCGAGGATGGATTGAGCGTGCTGGTCGGTGACACACCGCGCGTGATCGAGCGCGGCACGACGCTCGATCGCCTCGCCGTTCCCGCGGTCCCCAATGGCCTGCCGTCTGAACTGCTGCGCCGCCGTCCCGATGTGGCGCAGGCGGAGTATCAGCTTGCAGCGTCAGACAAGAATCTCTCGGCGGTGCGCAAGCGGTTTCTCCCTCAAGTGCGCCTGAGTTCGACCGCTGGCGCAGCCTTTTCAACCTTGCTCGGCGACCCGATTTCGATCTGGTCGGTCGGCGGCAGCATCCTCGCGCCGATATTCCAGGGCGAGCGGCTGACGGCGCAGGCCGATGCGGCGGGCGCGCAGCGCGACCAGGCCGCCTTCGCCTATCGCCGTACCGCACTGACCGCTTTCCGCGAGGTCGAAGACGCGCTTGCCGCAGTCCGCCTGACCGACGCCCAGATCGCGTCCGCGCAATCGCAGCGCGACGCGCTGGCCGAGGGGCTCCGGCTGGCGACCAACCGCTACCGCGAAGGCTATTCGCCCTATCTCGAACAGCTCGACGCCCAGCGTGGGCTGCTCGGTGCCGAGCTGTCGCTGATCCAACTCCGCGCCGACGCACTCGCTGCGCGGATCCAACTGTTTCAAGCGATGGGTGGCGGCTGGACGATGTGCGAAATTCCGGAAGTCCCATGCGCGCCGTCTCAAGGCGCCCGCCTTCCTTGATACGAAGCCTCCGCTAGCAACCGCGGCGTCGTCGAAAATCCATCTTTGTCTTGCCGATATGGGGCGCCGCCGCCTTGGACGCGCTCTGCGCATGTCTGCGGTTGGCACGAGCCAAATTTTGAAACATGGTTGAAATGCCCTGATTCACTCGAATGTCGGGCCGAAACGGCTGCCATATAGACGACATATTTTCTGTTATTGAAAATTATGTCTCGATTGGGGTTGATTTTTCAAAAAAATCCGACTTTATAGAAAATCGCAAGCCCGAGGATCATGAGAGCCTCGCGGTAAAACATAAGCGAACACCGGGTGGCAGGAACTGTCACCCACAGGCGAAGGGGATAATTATGAAAATCGTTCGATCCGGCTGGTATGCGGGCACCGCATTGTCGATGCTGGTCAGTCTGAACCCGGCCTATGCGCAGTCTGTCGACGCCGCGGCCGACGTCGTTTCGGACGAGGAGATCGTGGTCAGCGGCTCGCGCATTCAGCGCGAAGGTTTCGACGCGCCGACGCCGACCACGGTGATCGGCGAGGCCGAGCTGGCGCTGGGCAATCGCCCCAGCATCGCGCAGGTTCTGAACGATACTCCCCAGTTTCGCCCCACATCGAGCCCGACGACGACGACCGGCAACACCTCCAGCGGCGTTTCAACCGCCGACATGCGCGGCCTCGGAGCGGTTCGCACGCTCACGCTGCTCAACGGGCACCGTTTCTCCGGCGCGGCCGATCTCAACACCGTGCCGCAGAGTCTGGTCAAGCGCATCGATGTCGTCACCGGCGGCGCATCGGCGGCGTGGGGCTCGGGCGCCGTCGCCGGCGTCGTCAACATCATCCTCGACGATGATTTCACCGGCTGGCGGATGGGCGCCCAGGCCGGCGTATCGTCGCGCGGCGATGGCGCCCGCTATGGTGCCGACATCGCATGGGGCGCCGATTTCGCGGACGGCCGCGGCCATTTCATGGTCGCCGCCGACTATATGAACGAACGCGGCATCCTCAGCCGCAAGGGCCGCCCCAAGCTGGAATCGGGCGTATTCCTGCGACCCGACGGCCGTCTCGAACTCGTCGAGGACCCCAATTCGACGCAGCTCTATAACGGCGGCTCGATCCTCCGCCTCACCGGCGCGCCCTATAATCTGGTTTTCAATCCCGACGGCAACATCGGCGGCTTTCCGTTCGGCAGCGTAACGCAAGGTGTGACGACCGTCGGCGGCGGCGGCCAGAATATCTTCGATTATGTCGCGGTCAGCACGCCATACGAACGCATCAACGGCTTCGCCCGTGCCGATTTCGAGGTGACCGACTCGCTCAAAATCTGGGCCAATTTCAGCTATCACCGCATGACGGGCAATTACGGTTTCTTCCCCGAAACCCCGACTGCCGTAATCATGCCCGACAACGCCTTCCTGACAGCGGCGAACCGCGCCCAGCTCGCCGCTGGCGGCGTCACCGGCCCGTTCATCCTCGGCCGCGTGCTCGACGATGTCGGCGCCGACAGAATCATGACCTTCAAATATAACCGCCGCAATCTCGAAGGCGCGATCGGCCTCGACGGCACGTTCGGCGATGGGTGGAGCTATAAATTCTATTATGATCACGGTGAAGTCCGGATCAATCAGGGCCTCAATAACCAGCGGATCAAGACGCGCTTCAACAACGGCGTCGATGCGGTGCTGGTGGGCAATACGCCGACGTGCCGGATCAATGCCGATGCGTCGACGACCAACGACGATCCCAATTGCGTGCCAATCAACCTGTTCGGCAACGGCAGCATCTCGGCAGCCGTAGCGGACTGGGCGTTCGGCGGATCGCAGTTGATCGCCACCACCAAGCTCGACACCGTGGGCGCCAGCCTGTCGGGCCAGCCCTTTTCCACCTGGGCTGGTCCCGTCGACATCGCGATCGGCACCGATGCGCGCTGGGAAAAGCAGATTACCAACTATGTCGATCCGCTGTCGTTGGCGAACGCGCTGGGCACGCTCAACTCGTCGGCCACCAACGGCAGCTTCAACGTCAAGGAAGCCTTCGCCGAAGTAAACGTGCCGCTGCTCGACATCGCCGACGCGATCAAGCTCGAGGTCAACGGCGCCGCGCGCTATTCGGATTACAGCACCAGCGGCGGCATCTGGTCATGGAAGACCGGCGGCACACTGCGCGTCGTCAATGATCTGCTGCTGCGCGCCGTCTATTCGCGCGACATCCGCTCGCCCAGCATCACCGAATATTTCCTTACCCGGTCGACGAACATCGGCAATGTCATCGATCCGTTCCCCAATTCCAGCGGCGCGGTCAACACGCCGCAGGCCAATGTGGTGGTGTACGGCGGCGGCAATCGTAACCTGACGCCCGAAATCTCGCACACTCTGACGCTCGGCGGCTCCTATTCGCCGAACTATATTCCGGGCTTCCGCCTCTCGGTCGACTATTATGAGATCGACATCGACAATGTGATCACGACGGTGACCGCGCAGGATCTGCTGCGCCAATGCTATGCGGCGAACCCGACCGACCGGACGTGCGGCGGCGTCATCACCCGCCTGCCGAACGGCGGCATCGAATCGATGACGAACACATTTCGCAATCTGGCCAATTACAACACCGCCGGGCTAGATATCGAGGCGTCTTACCGGACGAGCCTGGGCGACGGCACCCTCTCCTTCCGCGCGCTCGCCAATCATGTCTTTCACCTCAGGATCAACGGAAACGACGTGTCGGGTATCGTCGGCGGCGAAACCGCCTTCTCGACCCCGAAATGGCGCGGTTCGGGAACGGTCGCGTTCGACAATGATGATTTCGGCGCGAACCTGCGCGTACGCTATGTCGACGGCGGCCTTTACAACACGCAGCTCGGCCCGACGCAGCAGCCGATTGTGAACAACCGGAACGGCAGCCGCACCTATGTCGACCTGGGGCTGCAGTTCAAGACGGGGCCGTTCACGCTGTTCGGCAACGTCAACAATGTCTTCGACCGCAAACCGCCGTTCACGCCCTATATCACCCCGAACTATGATGTTATCGGGCGTTATGTCTCGGGAGGCGTCAAGCTGAACTTCTAAGCCGTCTTAACAGTTAGTCCCGGTGGGCAGCGGTATCGACGATATCGCTGCCCCTTTTTTCGGCGGCTCCGCGCCGAAAGGCGGTTTTGGGGTGGAAAGCGGCCATCCCTCACACTCGTCATCCCCCCGAAAGGGGGAATGACGAAATGTTGGAACGGAGCGACCGCGTCTGGCTGAAAACGCACATCGGGCGAACACCATTTGCCGACACCTCGCCCCGCTTGGCATGCGCGCCGTCGTCGCGCGTCATGATGAGGGCGTTGCGGCCGCCGAAGGTGCTGAAGGGTTCGGCGAGCCGCAGCGGCTTGACCGAGACACCCGTCATTTATCGTGGCCTCAGTAATTCACGGTCATCGCGATCAGGCCGAAGGTCCATGCGACATAGAATGGCATGAGCACGGCAAGCAGCACAAGGCAGCGGCCAGAGGATGCGAAACCAGCCGCGCTTTTCCTGCGCCACGAGGCGGAGGTTCTAAGCCGCAGGCGCGGACAGCTTGATCGAACGCATCCTCATTCACCGGCCGCCCGCACGACGGCGCCGCGCGCCATCACGAAGCCCATGGTTTCGAGGCTGCGCACATCGGTCAACGGATCGCCCTTTACCGCAACGATATCGGCGGACTTGCCCGCGGCGAGCGTGCCGATTTCGGTTTCGAGCCCGGCATGCGCTGCCGCCCAGACGGTCGCGGATTTGATCGTCTCCAGCGGGGTCAGCCCGGCCTTGACCATCAGCGCGAATTCGCGTGCGTTGTCGCCATGTTTGGAGACGGCGCTGTCGGTTCCGAATGCGATGCGAACGCCGCCCTGATGCGCGCGGCGGAGAGCATCGACCATCAGCGGGCCGACCGTGCGCGCCTTGGCACGCACCGGCGCGGGCATCCAATCGGCGGTTTCGGCCTGCCGCGCGACGGTGTCGCCGGCGAGCAGGGTGGGAACGAGATAGCTTCCCTTTGCCTTGAACAGGCGGATCGATTCGGCGTCCAGATAAGTGCCATGCTCGACCGAATCGACCCCGGCGCGGAGCGCAGCATTGACGCCGTCGGTGCCATGCGCATGCGCCGCGACCTTGCGGCCGAGCCGGTGCGCGGTGTCGACGATCGCGACCAGTTCGGCGTCGCTCATCTGCTGGCCCAGCCCCGCCGCTGTGTTCGACATGACGCCGCCGGTCGAGGCGGTCTTGATGACGTCGGCGCCCTGCTGCACCGCAAGCCGGACCGCGCGCGCGCAGTCGTCGGCGCCCGAACACAAGGTCGGCGAGCGGAACAGGTCGATGATTTCCTGCCGATAGCCATGGACGTCGCCGTGCCCGCCGTGCGCCGCAACGCCGCCCGCGGCGATGATCCGCGGCCCGATGACCTTGCCCGTCGCGGTCGCATCGCGCAGTGCGTTGATCGCCTGCGGATCGGAGCCGAGATCGACGACGGTCGTGAACCCGGCGCGCACCGTCCTTTTGGCAAAGACCACCCCGTCGAACGCCTGATCGACGGTCGACTTGGTCACCGCGTCGAGGCGGCTTGTCGGACTCGATTCAAAGGTCAGGTGGACATGGCTGTCGATGAAGCCCGGCATGACGAAATGGTCGCTGAGGTCGACGATCCTGCCCTCGCCGACGAAACCATCACGGATCGCGGCGACCTTTCCGCCCTCGACGACAATCGTCTTGTTCGTCTCAACCCGCCCGCTCGCCGGATCGGCGAGCAGGCGCCCGGCGTGGATGTAGGTCGCGGCCAGTTCTTGCGCGGCCACCGGCTGGATCAGCGCCGCCAGTGCGAGGCCCGCGAATATCGTCTTTTTCATCCTGTCTCTCCCTGTCGCGTGATCGTTATCGGCCGACTTCGCGGCCCCAGATCGCCTCGCCGCACCACGCGTTGCCGTCGACATATTCGATCGACGGCTTGCGATCGCCGGCGAGGAAGATCGGGCCATCGAGATCGACGATGTCGCAGAGCTGTCCGACAATGAACGCAGGCGCCATCGCGAGGCTGGAGCCGACCATATTGCCGACCATCACGCCAAGCCCGAGCTCGCGGGCACGCTTTGCAATGGCGAGGCCCTCGGTCAGCCCGCCGCATTTATCGAGCTTGATGTTTACGACGTCGAAGCGGCCGACGAGGCTCTCGACATCGGCCAGCGTCAGCGCGCTTTCGTCGGCGGCGATGGGGATCGGGCACTGGTAGCCGCTCAGGTCGGCTTCGCGCCCGCGCGCGAGCGGCTGTTCGAGCAGTTTGACGTCGGCGGCAACGAGCGCAGCGACGAGCGCGTCGAGATCGCCGATGGCAAAGCCCTGATTGGCGTCGACGCCTATCCAGCATTCGGGCCGCGCTGCGCGCACGGCCTGCACCCGCGCAATATCGACGTCGAGGTCGCCGGTGAGTTTGAGCTTCAACGCGCGCGCCTGTGCATAGTCGCGGGCGCCTCGTGCCATCACATCGGGATCGTCAGCCCCGAGCGTGAAGGTGGTGCGGAGCGGACGCGGTTCGGCGAGGCCAGCGAGTTCCCAGACCGGCACGCCGCTGCGCCGCGCTTCGAGCTCCCACAGCGCGCAGTCGAGCGCGTTGCGCGCGCCGCCTGCGGGGAGCAGCGTCTGGAGCTGCTCGCGCGTTACTCCCGCCTCGACCGCGCCGCGCACGCCCTCGATCGCGGCCGCCATCGCGGGCACATCGTCACCGAGATAATAAACCCCCGACGCCTCGCCGCGCCCGCTGCGTTCGCCGTCCGAAAGCGTGACAAGGACCACCGGCGTATCGGTGAAGACATGCCCCGAGATGCGGAACGGCTTGGCGAGCGGCAGCGACTCAATCGCGAGATCGAGAGAGAGGGGGGCATTGGTCGTCATCGGTTTTTTCCTTTGGTCCGTTCAGGGCGCAGGCGCGGCGGGCGCGAGCGCGGCGGCGATCTGCGACAGATATTTGTTCCAGTCGAAGGTGTGTCCCTCGGGCGTCCAGCCAAGGCGGACGATCACCGCATCCTGCGACGGAATCGCCGCGACAATCTGGAAGCTGTGACCGCGCGCCATGACGGTATCGGTCGGCAGGTCGGGATAGAGCTTGCGGCGCTCGCCACCGGCTTCGGCGTGGTTCAGCCAGAGCTGCGCGCCATAGACGGGGCGCGGCGCGGCCGTCGTCGGCGTGACCGCAAAACCGAGCCAGTGCTTGGAGAGCAACTGTTTGCCCCCCACCCTGCCCTTGTTGAGATGGAGCAACCCATAGCGCGCCCAATCGCGCGCGGTGGCATAGGCGTAGGAGCTCCCGACCTGCACCCCCGCCTCGTCGGGTTCGATCAGCGCGCTGGTCATGCCCGTGGGCTCGAACAACCGCTTTTGCGCAAAACGCGTCATGCCCTCCAGCGTCCCGCCAGTCGCTTGGAACACGATGCGCGACAAGATGTTGGTGGTCCCCGACGAATAGCTCCAGTTGGTGCCGGGCGCGTCCTTCAGCGGTTTTGCCGCCGCCATCGCGCCCATGTCGCCCGTTTCGAACAGCATCTTGATCGAGTCATTGCCGGGGACATAGCTTTCGCTGAAAGTCAGGCCGCTCGACATGGTCAGCAGCTGGCGCAGCGTGATCTTGCCGCGCGGATCGCCCTCGCCTTGCCATTCGGGGACCGGCGCAGGATCGTCGAGCTTGAGGACGCCGTCGTCGACCAACAGGCCGACCAGCGTTCCCATGATGCTCTTCGAAGCCGACCAGCCGAGAAGTTCGGTGTTCCGGTCGAACCCCGGCGCATAATGTTCGGCGACGATCGCCCCGCCCTGCACGACGACGATCGCGCGCGTATCGGGATAGCCGCCCTTATTCTGTTCGTCGAAGGCGGCGCGCACCGCCTTGTCGAGCGCGGCGCGGTCAAGCCTGGCTTCGGCCGCCGCCACCAGCCGGGGCACCGGGGCGTCGCCGACCGGCCAAGGCTTCGCGGCATTCCCCCGCGTCGGCCTGAGCTTCGCCGCCTGTGCGTCGAGTGTGGCAATCGGGATGTCGCCCGTCAGTAAGGTGCAGCCGGCGACCGGGCGGTACAGCGCGGTGCGCGTCGCCGTGCCGGGCGCCGAGGCCGTGACGGTGCGCGCCTTGCGGTCGACTGCCAGTACCACCGCCTTCGTGAACGGCGCGAACGCGTGAATGTCGTCGCGCAGCACATCGGCCTCCGCGCGATCCGCCACGAAGATGCTGGCGCACGCGATTTGCGCGGAAACCGCCGTGCCGAGATCTTCGGGCGTCGCAATTGCCGGGGCGGCGGCAAAGGCCGGCGCGGAGACGATGAGCGCCAGGGCGGTGAGACCAAGGCCGGGAATATACTTCGTCATATCCTCAGACCCCGCAGCTATGGCGCAGCACCGCGCCCGCCTTGGCACCGGTGTGCTTGCCGCCCGCAATCGTGACGACGCCGTTGACGATCACTGTTTCGATCCCGGTCGGCGACGCGGTCGGCTTTTCCCAGCTCGCGACATCGTCGAGCTTGTCCAAGTCGAACACCACGATATCGGCGCGCATCCCGTCGCGGATCAGCCCGCGGTCGGTCAGCCCCATGCGCTGCGCGGGCCAGCCGGTCATCTTGCGCACCGCATCCTCGAGCGTCAGCACCGGGCGGCGCTTCACATATTCGGCGATGATGCGCGGGAAGGTGCCATAGGCGCGCGGGTGCGGCAGGCCGAGCGCGTCCATCTCGCCCGCCTTCTCGGATGCCGCCGCATCGCTGCCGATGCTGACCCACGGCTGTTTGATCGCGGTTTCGATGTCCTGCTCGCTCATCATGAAATAGAGCGCGACCGAGCGGTTCGGCAGGCCTTCGAGCAAGATATCCCACGCCACATCGGCCGGATCGCGATTCAGCGCCTTGCCGATCTCGGCGAGGCTCTTGCCGTGGTAGGGTTTGTATTTCTCGCTGAACCCATTGGCGAGCCGCACGTTGGCGAAGCCGCCCGATGCGTGGACCAGGTTCGACCAGCCGGGCATCGATCCAGCGGCGACTTCCTTCTTCATCCGCTCGCGCACCTTGGGATCGCGCAGCCGCTCGATCCCCTTCTCGACCCCGTCGGCCCACACCCAGCTCGGCGCGATGATCTCAAGGCCCGTGCCGCCCGCGGTATAAGGATAGAGGTCCGCCGCGACGTCGACGCCGCGCGCCCGCGCCGCGTTGATCGTCGCGACAGCCTGCGGCATCAGCTTGCCCCAGCCGGGGGCATAGGCGGCTTTGAGGTGAAAGATCTCAACCTTCACCCCGCCCTTCTCGCCAATCTCGATCGCTTCCTCGATCGCCTTGACCAGCCCTTCGCTCTCGTCGCGCATATGGGTGGCGTAGAAACCGTCGCACTGCGCCGCGACTTTCGCCAGCGTGACGAGGTCTGCGGTCGTCTGAAAGCTGCTCGGCGGATAGATCAGCGCGCTGGTGATGCCGAATGCGCCATTCTCCATCGCGATCTTGACCTCGCGGCCCATCGCCGCGAGCTGCGCGGCCGTTGGTTGCCCGGCCCCGTCACCCATCACCTTCACGCGCGCCTGCGTCGCCGAATAGTAAGTGCCGTAATTGACCGAAATGCCTTGTGTTTCGAGCGTCTTGAAGTGCGCCGGGATCTCGGCCGCCTCGGCCGGCGGTCCGCCTTCGCCGGCGATGACGGTGGTGACGCCCATCAACAGCTTGTTCTCGGCGGCGCCGTTTTTGAGCAGCACGCGGCCCGACTGGTCCATCATGTCGATGAAGCCGGGCGAGACATAACGGCCCTTTGCGTCGATCTCCTTGGTACCGCGCCCGGCGACACGACCGATGCGCACGACGCGGCCGTCCTTGACCGCTACATCGGCGCTAACCCACGGGCTGCCCGCGCCGTCGAGGACGCGGCCGCCGCGGATCACGATGTCATATTCGGGCGCCGGGGTGTTCGCGGCGAGCAGCAACGGCAGCATCGACATCGCACCCAAGAGGATCTTACGCTTCATCTTAATTCTCCCTTCCCGCAGCCGCGGAGGCTGACGGTTTTTGCTTTCATTTCTTTGCGGTCGTTTGCGCATCGGCGCGCACTTCATCGACGACCTCGCGAACCGCGCCAATCACGACGTCGGGGCGATCGACCTGGATATAATGTGTCGCGTCGGGCACGATCTGCTGGCGTCCGCGCGTTGAAAAGGCGGCCTGTTCGGTATGGAGCGTCTTCCATTCCTGCTTGAAGCGCGCGCCCGCTTCGGGCTTCAAGTCCAAGGCTTTCAGCTGTTCGGGCTTCATCGGCGCCATTGCGGTGAGCACGATCAGCGGCCGGTCTCCGAAACTGCGGACCCCGCGCGCCTGATCCATGGTGCGGTCGAAGCCATCGAGTTCGGAGGCCGAACCCCGTATCGACGTGCTGGCGTAGGCGGCGGCCTTGGTCACCGCGTCGCCGAGCCTTTTGGTTTCGGCCGGGGTCCGGAGCTGCGGCTTGTCGCCGCGCGTGATCACGAAACGGACGATGCCGGTCCACGCCAATGCCTTTGCCGTGTGGATCAGCGCCGACGCGCGCTTGGGATGAACGTCGATACGCACGACTTTCGCGAGGCGCGCGACCTGGTCGGGCTGCGACGGATCGACCATCACCAGCCCGGCTACCTGCTCGCCATATTTACCGACATAGGTCCGCGTATAGGGGCCGCCGATCGAGTGACCGACGAGGACCAGCCGATCCGATATTCCGGCCCCCTTCAATAGCTTGTGCAAATCCTCGGTCACCGCGGCGGCATCCTGCCGACTATTCTTGGCGTCGCTCCACATGATCCCCGCGCGGTCATAGGCGCAGGTCCGCGTGAAGCTGGCAATCTCGTCATGGACCAGCGTCCAGTCAGTCGTGCCGCCCGTGCCGAGGCCCGATTCCAGGATCACGGTCGGCGATCCGGTGCCGCGGCAATCGATGTGCATCTTGCGGCCGCCGATATCGACGAGCTTTCCGGGCGGCGGATATTTCGCCTGCGCGTTCTTGCGGCCGAGCGCCTCATAGATCGCGCCGACGACGATGAGCAGCAACAACAGCGCGAGCAGAGCCAGCAAGATACGCTTCACCCAGCGCCGAACCCGCGCCCAGCCAGTTGCTTTCGTCACGTCATATTCCCCTGAACGGCGAGTTGAAGCTGTTGTTTCCGGTTGCGAACAAGCCGGTACACGCCGACCGTCAGCAAGGGCACGACATAGACGGCGAGAAAAACCCACGAGAGAAAGCGATAGCCGCTGGCGATCAGCGTCACGAGGCCGAAGCGGTCGGCGAGGACCATGCAGCCGATCAGCAGCGCCGCCGCGATGCCGGCCCGCGCCCGCTTGCCAAGCGGCGCGCCGCCGCGCGACTGGCGCGCGGCATCGACGCGCTCGTTGATCGCGTGGACCGACCCGGCACCGCTTTCGAGTAAAGCGGCGAAGATCATGAACTGGAACAGCAGTTGGAACAGCGGCATGTCGAGTTGCCGCAGCATGAAATCCGAGGGCAAAGTCTCGGCCATGATGCCAGGATAAAAGGCGATCATCGCGACAAAGAAGAGGATGGCGGGCGCCATCGCGAGCGGGCCGGCGATCAGGCCCGAGACCACCGCATCGCGCTGGCTGGTCAGATGGCGGATCACCGGCAGGATCACCACCGCGCCGATGACATTATATCCCGTATAAGTCAGCCCGCCGAGGATCCAGCCGTCCGACGGCGCGGGAATGGCGAAACGCGCCGCAATCTCGTCGCCGAAACTGCTCAGTGCCAAGACCATGAACAGCGCGTAGACGCCATAGAGCAGGAAGGAGACATATTTGAACAATCCCTCGACCGACGCATTGCCGAAGGTCACGAACAGCGCGATCGACGCCGCGAGCAACGCGGTGCCCGCAAGCGACGGCCAGCCGAAAATCGACGTGCCAATCTCGCCCGCAGCGGCGCCGAACACCGCGAGCACCAGCGTCACGAGCAGGACATAAGCGATCTCGAACAAAATCCAGCCGCGGCCAAGAAGTCCTTCAAAGAAACTGCGATAATTGAACGCCCCCATCACCCGCGCGAGCGAGAAGGTCGTGGCGCAGATAATGCTCCACAGCAGCATCGCCAACAGCATGGCGGCCAATCCGCCCCATGGCCCGCTCGGCAGGAAAAATTCCGCGAGTTCGCGCCCGGTGGCGTAACCACCTCCGATCACGACAGCCTTGAAGGCAAAACCCGGCAGCAGGAAACGCTGGAACCACGAGGGTCCTGCCGCGGCTGCCGGGGCGGCCACTGCATTCATGCGAGGCAGCTATCAACCAGCCGCGCGAACGCCTCGCCGCCGCGGATCGGGTCGGCGACCGGAAGGCCGAGCCTTTCGCTTTCGGCCGCCATCAGCGCGGCGGCCTCATCCTCCGTCATATGCGCGGTATTATAGGAGACGCCCGCGCAGCGGATTGCCGGATTGGTCCGGCTACCCAGCCGCAAGTTGAGATCGATCGTTTCCTCGATGCTTGGCAAACGATAGCCGGGCGAACCCAATATCTCTTCGCGGCCGGGCTCGTGACACACGATGATCACGTCGGGCTGACTTCCGTGAAGCAGGCCGAGCGACACTGCGGCATAGGCGGGATGAAACAGCGACCCCTGCCCTTCGACCACATCCCAATGATCGTCCGCCGCATCGGGGCTCACCGCCTCCGCCGCACCCGCCTCGAAATCGGAGACCACCGCGTCCATCGGCAGGCCGCCGCCGGCGATCATGATGCCCGTCTGCCCCGTCGCGCGGAAATCGGCGTCGACGCCGCGCTCGGCAAAAGCGCGCGCGAGGGCCAGCGCCGTATATTTCTTGCCGAGTGCACAGTCGGTTCCGACGGTGAGCAGCCGCTTGCCGCTCCGCTTGCGCCCTGTGCCGACGGGCAAGCCGCTGGGCGGGTGGCGCACGTCGATCAGTTGACGGCCGAGCCGCTGCGCCCGCGCGGCGAGTTCGGGCATGTCGGCCAGCCGCATGTGCATGCCGCTGACGATGTCGAGCCCCGCATCGAGCGCCTCGAACAGCGCAGGCATCCAGCTCTCCGGAATGACGCCGCCGCTGTTCGCGACGCCGATGAGCAGCGAACGCGCGCCCCGCGCCTGCGCCGCGGCCGGCGCCAGCTGCTCGAGCCCGACGCTGACCGTCGCGCCGGGCAGCGCATATTCGCCCACACATTTCTCGGGCGCCCAGTCGCGAAGACCGAAGGCGGTCTTCGCATAGCCGCGGATCGTCGTGTCGCCGAGGAACAGCAGATAGGGCTGGGGCAATTGCAATGCACCGGCGGCGATAGGGGGGGAAGTTTGAATGTTCACGTCTTTCACCAAAATCCGAGGCGGCGCAGAATCCGAGATCGTCACGACATCATCCCGCATCCACCTCTGTTGACCTGTCCGGGACATTATTTTCCAATTTTGACAATTGCAATACGATTGGAGAATTTTCTTTTGGTTTCGGGCGGCGAGCGCGCGGGATGAACGCTCGCTATGGTCACCGTTCAGAAGCCAGTGCCAAAGCCGATCAGATTAAAGCCGACACCGATCCACAAGAGGACCACCGCGCTCGCCAGCAGCACGAGGCTCCAGAATTTTGCGAACCCGCCGCGCTTGCTCGTCCACACATGCCGGATATTCCAAATCGCACTGGCCATCAGGCCGAGGAACACGACGGGGGTTGCGATCTGGAGCGTGATGAGGGCCCAGTCGAGTTCGCCGCTTAGCGACGAAAAATCGGCGAGCAGCTTGGTCGCGAACAACAGCCATCCAGCCATGACCGCGACGGCGAGGGCAGAAAAGCCGCGCGTCAGCCGGTAGCTTTTCAGCGCAGCGGGTGCGAGATCGGCCTTCACGCCATAGCGTCGGCGGGCGAGTACCGAGACGGGCCACGCAATCGCCGTCAGCAGCAAGGCGCCAAGGCTGGCCAGCAGCGCCGGGGTGATCCACGCGGTCGACAGATACCAGGGCACCCGATCGAACGCGAGATAGGGCGACGCGGAATCGAGGCTGAAGCGGACGACCCGGCCCTTTTCGACCTTGGCGGCGAGGCGCATTTTGCCATCCTGCTCGCGCCAGACGAAGGGTTCGATTTCGACCCATTTGCGGGCCTGTCCGCCGAGACCCGAAGCCAGGCTCAGCCGGAGTCCGCCGTCGCGGTCGAGCGTGACCTTGACCTGTCCGACCAGTTCCATCGCCTTGAGAAAGCTAGTCTCCAGCCGTCGGGTCTTGTTGTACGTCCCCACCATCATGCGCGCATGTTCGCGCGCAGTGGCGGCATCGACGCGGCCGTCCTGCTGCTCGAATGGGAAATAGCGATCGGCGAAGGCTTCGAACAGATGGGCGCGGATCGGCCCCGATACATTCTGCGTGCCCGCCGCGTTCATCGACATATAGATGCCGACTTTTTCCTCGGGAAAGATCCAGAGCTGACTGTGGAAATTGAGGCTGTCACCGGCATGGGACAGCGCTTTACGGCCGTTGATATTCTGTTCGTAAAAGCCGAGCGCCATGCCATTGAGCGGCGGAACCAGCCGCAGGATCGTGGTGTGCATCTGCGCCGCAGTTTCCGGCTTCATCAGCGCCCGGCCATTGGCGAGATGCGCCAGCATGAACCGGCCCATGTCGGCACCCGACGCGGTCATGGCGCCCGATGGCGCGAGACTGCTCAGTTCGAACCGGCCCGGCTTGCCCGACCCCAGCATATATCCGCTCGCCATCAGCGGCCGCAGCGCCGCGGGGAGCGGCTGGCGGAAGGTCGATCGCGTCATGCCGGTGGGCGCAAAAATGTATCGCTCGACATAGTCATCGTAGGAGAGCCCCGACACGCGTTCGACGATATAGCCAGCCAGCGAGGTGCCGTAATTCGAATAGGCCGGTGTCGTGCCCGGCGCGTAGATGCGGGGCGGCACCTGGCGTTTGAGCGCATCGCCCAGCGACGGAATCTTTTTGGGGTCATAGCTGTTGAGCCCGCGCTGCACTTCGTCGAAGCCGCCGGTGTGCGTCATCAGGTTGCGCATCGTGACCGGCTTGCCAGCAAAGGCCGGAATCCGGAAATCAAGATAGGCGTTGATGTCCTTATCAAGATCGATCTTGCCCTGCTCGACAAGCTGCATCACCGCGGTCCAGGTGATCAGTTTCGATACCGATGCCTGGCGAAAAAGCGTGGTTTCGGGATCGACCGGGCGGCGCGTGCCGACATCGGCGTAACCGAAGCCGCGCTGCGTCAGGACCTTGCCGTCCTTGACCACCACCACCACCGCGCCCGCCGCATCGCCGCGCTTCAGCGCATAGGGCATATAGCCGTCGAGCCACGCGTCGACATCGCTTTTCACCATAGCGGGAGCGGGGAGCAGGCGGCCGCCGTGCGTCTCGGCCACCGGCTTGGACGCCGTTTGCGCTGCGGCCCCCGTCATGGGCGGCGCGATCAACCCGGCCAGCACTGCCGCAGCCAGCACGGCGCATGAACCCAAAAACCGCATTCACCCTCCCCTTTCGACTTCGCGAGCCGCAACGCCGCGTCGCGAAATTTCTATTTTTGAAAGATTTTCAATTCTGGATATAGGCATCCCAAATAGAAATTTGTCAATGGGGAAGCATCACCGCCCTCGGGTTGGGGCAGCGCGGGCGAGAGATTGAGGATTTTCTTTTTTCGGCGGATCGCTTCGCCGGCGCGACACGCCTATTCGGCGTGAACGGGATGCAGTACCGATTTCAAATCGGCGTCGTTCGCCGAACACACCGACAGGATACGGCATGGCCCGTCGCCCACGGCGACATAACCATGCCCCATCGACGCGTCGAAATAGGCCGAATCGCCGGTTTTCAGGCGCGAGGGTGCGTACATGTCGGTATGAAATTCGCACTCGCCCTCGAGAACAAGGACATATTCTTCTCCCGAATGGCGCATCAACTCGCCAAAATCCTCGATCGAGCGCACCTGGATATCGATGATCATCGGATTCAACGCCTTGTTGAGCAGATCCGCCGAGGGGTAGGTGTAATTATAGGTGGCGGTCTGGATCGAAGGCCCCTCACCCGCGGGGGTGATGCTGCGCCGACCCGTCGCCGTATGCGTCGCGGCCGGGATCGAGCTGGCCGCAGCAAAGAGCTGCGTGATATCGATATCGAGCCCCTGGCTCAACCGCAGCAGCTTTTCGTAGCTCAGCGACATCTTGCCCGTTTCAATCTTTGACAAGGTTGAAACCGGAATACGCGTGCGTTCGCTTACCTCGGCGAGCGTCCAACCTTTTTCGGTCCGGAGTTCTCGCAAAAATACGCCAGGATTGCCGTCGACGGCGGTCCGACGATCGCTGCCGGTCGGAATGGGCTGGCGCGTTGCCGGCATCGGAGTCCTTTCAATCGTTTTTCTCATTTAGCACATATTTGCGTATTTATCGCTTCAATCAAGCCGCACGGCAAAATCTGTCGGAACAATCGGCAAAGAAAATTTGCGTATCGGATAGGCCCCAGATGATTGCACATACGACATGGCGCCGCCACTGATACCCCGATTCGCTGGGATGACAGGATGACAAAAAAGCTATCCATTCGCATTTCTCCGGAGTTTACGAGCTTCGTCGGCCGCGGCCCCTGTGACGCCGCGTACCTGCCGCCCGACGCGCTGATCTTCGGCTTCGGCGACATTGGAGAGCCTGCCGTCTCGATGCTCCTCCCCGGCGACATTTCCGGCCCCGCCGACGATCATCTGGTCGTGCTCGCGATCAGCCGCGCCGCATGCGACCGCCTGTTCGCCCGCCGCCCCAAGGCCGATGGACGCTGGTATCTCCCCGCAAATCTTCGCGGTCTCGGCCGCGCCGTGGTTGCGGTCGAAGGCGACAGCGAAGTCGACGACATGTTGCGCAGTGCGCGCAGCCAAGAACTGCTGTGCCAGCTTTTCGCCGAGCTCGCCGCCGACCGCATGGTGGAAGTGGGGGGCACCACATCGCTGAGCGAGCTCGACATCACCCGCGTCGCCGCCGCGCACCAGCTGGTCAACGAGAAGTGGCAGGAAAAGCTGACGGTCGGCAATGTCGCGCGCCGCTGCGGCCTCAGCAAAGCCAAGCTGACGCGGGGTTTTCGCGAACTTTATCAATGCAGCGTCGCCGAGGCCGTGAGCGAACGGCGGCTGCAACGCGCGCGCCAGTTGCTCGCGCAAAGCGACCTTCCGATATCGAGCATCGGCTATAATTGCGGCTATATGAGCAATGCCAGCTTTACGCGCGCCTTCGCGCGCCGCTTTGGCATGGCGCCGACCAAGATGCGCGGCCGCGAAGCCACCGCCTGAGCCGCGCGCCGTAAAGCGGCACCCAGGACGCAGGCGGTGTCGCGGCGCCCTTGCCAGTCGCGTGACAGCGTCAGTCGCGTGACAGCCGCATTGCTGCGCCGCCGCCCGGCGCGAGCCAAAGCTTGTATGTATCGCCCTTCTTCACCTTGATCTGGTCATAGGCGATGCGGTGACGCGCGTCGGTCAGATAGGTGGCACCATCGCCGTCCTTCCAGACCGTCGCGGTGTAGCTTTTGCCCGGTTCGAGAAAATCGAAGCCGAGCGTCAGCGTGCGTTCGGTCGCATCGTTGACCCCGCCGACATACCAGTCGGCGCTGGCGCGATCCTTGCGCGCGAAGATCGCATAGTCGCCGACCTCGCCCGCAATCAGCTTGCTCTCCGCCCAGTCGGCGGGGACCTGTTTGATGAATTCCAGCTCGCGCGGATGCGCCTCCAGACTTTCGATGAAGTCGGCGGCCATCTGGATCGGCGAATAAATGGCAAGATAGAGTCCGAGCTGTTTTGCGAGCGTCGATGCGAACGGCGCCTTGTTCGATCCCTCGAGACCCAGCACTCCCGGCGTATAGTCCATCGGCCCCGACAGCATCCGCGTGTAGACCAGCGTCGGTTCATGGTCGGGCCCACTGCCGAAGTCGCTCCAGGCATTATATTCCATGCCGCGCGCGCCTTCGCGCGCTACCCAGTTCGGATAGGTGCGGCGAAGCCCGGTATCCTTGATGGGTTCGTGCGGATTCACCGCGACGTGATATTTGGCGGCGGTTTCGACGACCTTGAGATGATGCTGCACCTGCCGCTGGCCATCATGCCATTCCATCCGCGTTTCGCCCGGCGCATCGCCCGGCGCGATGATCCCGCCGGCGTCGGCGACATAACCGGTCTTCACCGCCTTGACGCCGAGCTGGCCGTACAGCTTCATCGCATCGTCCAGCTGCGCCTCGTAAACCGCGATGTTGCCGCCCGTTTCGTGGTGCCCGATCAACGTCACCCCCTTTTTGCGCGCGTAATCGGTGACCGCCTTCAGGTCGAAATCGGGATAGGCCTCGGTGAAGCTATAGTCATGACCATGGCCGAACCAGTTGCCGTTCCAGCCCTTGTTCCAGCCCTCGACGAGGACGCCGCCGAAGCCATGCTTCGCGGCGAAATCAATATATTGCTTCGTGCGTTCGGTCGTCGCGCCATGCTGCGGCCCCTCGGCCCAGCTCCACGGGCCGCGGATCATGCCCCACCAGATGCCGATATATTTCATCGGCTTGACCCAGCTGACGTCGCCCAGCTTGTTCGGTTCGTTGAGGTTGAGTTCGAGGTCGCTCTCGACGAGCCCCGCCGCATTGTCGGCAATGCGGATCGTCCGCCAAGGGGTCGCGAATGGCAAATCGCGGATGACGCGCGGCCCTTTCGACGAAGGCGACAGGGTCGCGCGGAACTTCCGCCCCTCGACGCGCTTGAACCACATCCCCGCATAGTCGACCAGGGCAGCCTCGTGGAACGACATATGGGTACCGTCGTCGAGGCGCATCGTGATCGGCGTGTGCGCCGTCGCGACCGCGTCGATCGGTGTCTGCTGATAAATCTGCTCGTAGCGGTTCCACTCGCCGCCGGTGATCCACCATGCAGTGCCCTGGGGCGCGATGTCGAATTCGGTGATCTCGTCAACGATCTTCGCGGTCTTCAGCCCCGCCTGCTCGGGCAGTTCGTAGCGGAAGCCGACGCCGTCGTCGAACAGGCGGAAGCGGACGTTCATCGCATGGCCGCCCCAACTCTCGTTCTGGCGAAAACGGACGAGCAGTTCATTATGCCGGTCGCGCACGAAGCGGCGCTCACCCCATGGCTGTTCCCAGCGCGTGTCGCCGCTCGCGCGCTCGACGCTTTCGATCGCAAAGCCCCGTTGCAGCCCGACGCGGTCGCCGAGAATAAAGCCAAGTTTCGACGGCGCGATCAGCAGCTTGCCCTTGCGCGACAACGACCAGGTCGGCCGCTGGTCATTGTCGGTCGATACGGTGAGGGTGATGGCGCCGTCGGGCGACGATGCCGTCTGCACGGGCCGCGCATCCTGCGCAAAGGCGGGCGCCGATGTCACGGCGAGCAGCGGGAGGGCGGCGAACAGGCTACGCATCAATTTGTTCCTTCAAGTTTCAGCCAGAGAGCGCCGCAAGGCGGCAAATGCGACGGATCGGCGGCATTCAACGTGGCGATCGGCACGCCACCCACGGCATGGGCCGCGATATCGATCGTCCCGCCGCCGAGATTGAAGAGGCAGCGAATATGCTCGCTATCCGCGACCCGGTCGAAACCGAGCAGGTCACCTTCGGCAATCCAGTGCGCGTCGCGGCCGATACGCAGCGCGGGGTGCGCGCTGCGTAGCGCCAACAGATGGCGCGTGAGGTTGAGCAGCGAAGCAGGGTCACCTTGTTGCCGGTCGACCGCGAGCGCGCCATGCCCCGAGCCGAGCGGCAGCCACGGATCGGCGCTGGAAAAGCCAGCGTGGGATTCGCCTGCCGCCCATGGCAGCGGCGTGCGCGCGCCGTCGCGCGACAGCGTCAGCGGCCAGTTCTTGAGCGCCTCGGGGTCCTTCACCAGCTCGAACGGAATCTCGACCTGATCAAGTCCCAACTCCTCGCCATTATAGAGGATGATATTGCCGCGCAGCGCGCAGAGTAGCGCCATCTTCATCCGCGCATAGGCCGCGGTGTCGACACCTGCGGGAGTCCAGCGCGACACGGCGCGCGGCGCGTCGTGATTTTCGAACGCCCAGCTTGGCCAGCCGATTCCGGGCGAATCGGGCCATTGTTCGGCCGCCTCGCGCACCAGTTGCGGCGTCAGCCGGTCGGCATAGAGGAAATCGAAGCCATAGGCGCTGTTGAGTCGGCTTGTCCCCGCGGTGAACAGTTTCATTTCGCGCACCGCATCGTCGCCGCCCACTTCGGCCACCGTGAAACTGCCCGGATATTGATCCGTCAGCGCACGGATGCGTTCGAGGAACAGCGCGATGTCAGGATGCGACTGGTTGTAGATTTTCTGCTGAAAATCGAACGGGCGGGTGCGGACCTTGTTCGACGGCGGCGCGGGCGGATTGTCGCGCAATTCGGGATCGTGCATCGAGAAATTGATCGCATCGATGCGAAAGCCATCGACCCCGCGGTCGAGCCAGAAACGCACGACGCCGAGCAGCGCGTCCTGCACCGCGCGGTTGTGGACGTTGAGCTGCGGCTGGGTGCCGAGGAAATTGTGCATATAATATTGGCCGCGCCGCGCGTCCCACGTCCACGCCGGGCCGCCGAACACCGACTGCCAGTTGGTCGGCGGCGATCCGTCGGGCTTTGCGTCGGCCCAGACATACCAGTCGGCCTTGTCATTGCCCTTGCTCGCGCGGCTGGCCGCGAACCATGGGTGCTGGTCGGAGGTGTGCGCGAAGACGAGGTCGATCGTCACCTTCAGACCCAGCGCATGCGCGCGCGCGACCAGCGCGTCGAAATCGGCGAGCGTGCCGAAGATCGGGTCGACGCCCTCATAATCGGCGATGTCATAGCCGAAATCGTCCATCGGCGAAGGGTAGAAGGGCGAAAGCCAGATCGCGTCGACGCCGAGCGAGGCGACATAGTCGAGCCGCGCGGCAATACCGGCAAGGTCGCCGATCCCGTCGCCATTCGAATCGGCGAAGCTGCGCGGGTAGATCTGATAGATCGCCGCGCCTTTCCACCACGGCGCTTCTGCGGCGGCGGGCGAGCTGGCATTTTGAACGAGCGGCTGGGTCATTATGGCGTGGTCTTTGCTTATTCGCTGGCCTGGCAGATGATCGTGCCAAAGGCGGGAAGGGAAAGATGGAGACTACCCGGCGCGGCGGAGCTTGCCGGACAGTCGCCGTGGAGCGCGGTAAAGCCCGCGCTTTTCATATCGATGGCAATATTGGCCGACAACGGCACTGCAGACGTATTGAAGGCCAGCAGAACTTCGCGTCCCGTATCGGGGTCGAAACGCGACACGGCGAGCAGACCGGGCTTTCCGGAAAAGGCGCGGACCTTGGTGGAACCGCGCGTCAACGCCGACGTTTTGCCCCGGATTTCGGACAGCGCCGCGATATGGCGATAGAGCGGATGCGCGGGATCGAAATTCGCCGTCGCGGTCGTCGCATCGCTGCCGATCAGATCATTGTCGTTATAGGCGGCGACCCGCGACGCGAACATATTTTCGCGCGCGAGTTGATCCTTGTCGTCCGAGACGAATCCCTGTTCATCGCCATAATAAATCGTCGGCACCCCGCGCAGCGTCAGCAGCATCGAATGGCCGAGCATCACGCGCTGCAACAACTCGGCCTCGCTCGCTGCGGGGTTCGCCGCTTTCACGAACATCGCGAAGCGGCCCATGTCATGGTTGCCGAGAAAGGTCGGCAGCTGTTGCGCGGCCCCTGCCCCGCCGTTGTAGAGTGCATCGCCGTCGAACAGCCGCGCAAATTCGTCGGTGCCTTTCGTCCCGCTCACGGCATCGATTGCCGCGCGCGCGAAGCCAAAGTCGAGCACCGCGGTGAAGCCCGCCGCGTGGGTATACCAAGCGAGCGCGCCGGGATCGACCGCGTCTACATAGACTTCGCCGAAGATGTGGAAATTGGGGATGCCACGCGCCTTTGCCCGTGCCTGCATCGCGGGAACGAACGCCTGCCAGAATTCGGGGTTCACATGTTTGGCGGTGTCGATACGGAAGCCGTCGATGCCGAACTCGTCGATCCAGCGGCCGTAGATGTCGATGAAGCCCTGAACGACGCGCGGGTCTTCGGTCGCGAGATCGTCGAGCCCGGCAAAGTCGCCATAGAGCGCCGATTCGCCGACCCAGTCGCTGTTGCCGCGGTTGTGATAATAAATCGGGTCGTTGAGCCAGGCGGGCACCTTCACCCGCTCCTCTCCTTTCGGGACAACGGGGGTGTAGGCGAAACCGGGATCTGTCAGCTTTTTCCAGTTTTCGGCATCAGCGACATGGTCGCCCGCGAACCCCCCGTTGATCGGCGCGCCCGTAACGCCGCCACGCCGCGAGAAAGGATAGTCGGCAAGGCTGCGATAGCGTAAGCCTCCTGCCGCATCTTCCTTGTAAGTGATCACATCGGCGGTGTGATTGGCGATGATGTCCATATAGACTTTCATCCCGCGCGCGTGCGCCGCGTCGACGAACGCCTTGAACTCGGCATTGCTGCCGAAATGCGGGTCGACCTGCGTGAAGTCGGTTACCCAATAGCCGTGATAACCCGCGCTCTCGTTGCCTTTCGGGCCCTGCACCGGCTTGTTCTTGAAGATCGGCGCGAACCAGATCGCGGTCGCCCCCATGCCCTGAATATAGTCGAGCCGCTTGGTGAGCCCCGCAAGGTCGCCGCCATGGAAAAAGCCTTTGGCAGTTGGGTCATATCCGGTCTGGAGCCGGTCGCCCTTGAGCCCGCCGCGGTCGTTCGTTGGATCGCCATTCTCGAAACGATCGGGAAGGACGAAATAGATGATTTCGTTCTCTGGCGGGCGCTGGCGGTAATCCGCAGCGGGCGAGGCGCCCAAAAGACTCATCGCGATGATCGATGCGAGCAAGCTCATGCGGGCACTCCTGCCGCGCAATGCTGCGCGATAAATTCGTCATGCCCGGGCAAATGCGACGCGGTGCGCGCGACGATCGTTTCGATGTCGGCGAAAAAGCCCGCCAGCTCGTCATGCGTGAGCTGGTCGGCCATCGGATGATGGCTGTTCGGCATGATATTCTGGCCCGTCAGCACCTGGAACCAGCCAATTTCGATGAACAATTCCTCGCCTTCACGAACGATCTGGCCCTGGCTTTCGAACAGCTCGATCTTTCGCGCGAGCGTTTCGGGAATGCCCATCTCGCGGCACCTGACCCAGAAGGGCGAGTCGGTGCGTTGGTTGGCGTGATAGTGGAGAATGACGAAGTCGCGGATGCGTTCATAATCGAAACGGATACGGCGGTTATACGCGTCGATATTGGCGGCATCAAAATCGCGACCCGGAAAATGCGCGAGCATTTTGGCGATGCCGTTCTGGATCAGGTGGATGCTCGTCGATTCCAGCGGCTCGAGGAAACCCGAAGCGAGGCCCAATGCGACGACATTGGCGTTCCACGCTTTCCTGCGCATCCCGGTGCGAAAGTGCAGCGTCCGCGGGTCGGCGAGCGGGCGGCCCTCGATGTTGGCGAGCAGCGTCGCGGTCGCCTCATCCTCGCTGATGAAATCGCTGCAAAAGACATGGCCGTTGCCGGTCCGGTGCTGGAGCGGAATGCGCCACTGCCAGCCGGCCTTGTGCGCGATCGCTTGCGTATAGGGCCGCGCCGGTCCGGCATTTTCGCTCGGCACCGCGATCGCGCGATCGCAAGGAAGCCAGTGCGTCCAATCCTCGAAACCGGTTTCCAGTGCCTCCTCGATCAACAGCGCGCGAAAGCCCGAGCAGTCGATGAAAAGTTCGCCGTCGATCGCCGTGCCATTTTCCAGCACAACGGCTTCGACATGGCCGCTTTCGCCGTTCCTGCGAACGCTGGCGATCTTGCCCTCGGTGCGCTTGGCGCCCGCGGCTTCGGCAATCTTGCGGAGATAGGCCGCATAAAGCGCGGCGTCGAAATGAAAGGCATAGGCGATGCCATCGAGGCTCGTGTTCGGGATCTGCGGCAACTGCGCAAAGCGATTCTGACGCGCCGCGGTTTCGTTCAGCGAATAGTCGCCGAGCCGGCCCGCAACGCCTTCGTTCCGGCCGCGGAGCCAATATTGCTGGAACGGCAGCAGGCCGAGGCTGCGCCCGATCTGCCCGAAGGCGTGCATATAGACGTCGCCGATCCGGCCCCAATCGTGAAACTGGATACCTAGCTTGAAGGTCCCGCCGGTTTCGCGAATGAATTCATTCTCGTCGATGCCGATCAGCGCGTTGAACAGGCGGATGGCCGGAATCGTCGCCTCGCCGACGCCGACGGTACCGATCTCGTCGCTCTCGACCAGCCGGATCGAGAGATTGTCCAACGTGCGGGACAGCGCCGCAGCGGCCATCCAGCCCGCGGTTCCGCCGCCGACGATCACGACCTTCGTGATGCGATTGTCGCCCACCCTGTTCCTTCCCTCTCGTCCGGAAGCGGGCCGGATTCATCTTCCGGCCCGCTGATCCCATCAGAATTTATAGGTGATACCAGCCATGAAGTTGCGTCCATAATTCTGATAGTCGCGGATCTGGCGCGGATCATTATTGTAATAGGTCACGAACGGCTCGTTGGTGAGGTTCGACGCCTGCAGCAGGATGCCGAGCCCCTCGAGCGCGCCGCTCTGGAACGTATAGCCGACCTGCGCGTCGACGACGAATTCGCTCTTCGCCATGAACATGTCGCGCGCGAGGCTGATCGTCGAAACCTCTGCGAGGAATTTCGAGCGATAGCGGCCCGAGGCGCGCACCTGGAAGCCGTCCTTTTCGAAATAGGCGGTTCCGTTGATGACCCATTTCGACAGGCCCGGCATAGAGATCGGATCCTCGCCGCCTTCGCGCACGCGGCTCTTGGTGTAGGAGGCGCTGCCCAGCACGCCGAAGCCGTCGAGCGACTGGGTAAAGTTCGCGAAGGGCAGCGAGAAGGAGGCTTCGGCGCCATAGACGCGGCCGGCATTGCCATTCAGCCACTGCCTGCTGAGCCCGGCCCGCGTGCCGACCGTGCCGCCGTCCGGAACTTCGAAGTCGGTGAAATCGAACGGATTGACCTGACGATAGATGTAATTTTCGAGATATTTGTAAAAGCCGCCGACCGACACATAGCCGCCCTGCCCGAAGTATTTTTCCAGCCCCACATCGACCGTGTCGGCCATCAGCGGGCGCAGCTTCGCATTGCCGAGGTCGAGCGACCAGGGCGACGCGTTGACGTCGGTATTGTCGCGCTTCGACGTATCGAAATTGACGCCGCCGCCTGGCTTAAGCTGATCCATGCGCGCACGCGCCAGCACACGGGCGGCACCGAAGCGCAGGAAGGCATTGTCGGCAAACTCGACCGACAGGTTCATGCTCGGCAGGATATCGGTATATTTGGCGCCGTCGGTCACCGCGGTCGATTGGGTCACGCCGCCCACGACCTGCGCATAGAAGCTCGAACCCGTCTGGTCCGAATGGATGACCTGGACGCCGACATTGCCGCGAATCGGCGTGCTGCCCGCATCGGCGTTGAAATTCGCCTGGACGAAGCCGGTCAACACCTTTTCGCGGATCGTATAATCGTTGAACACGCGCGCCGGGTCGAAACCGGCGCCGTCGGTCAGCGTATAATTGCCGTCATTGTAGAAACGCCAGCTGTCGAAGGCGACCATGCCCGGGATACCGATGAAATCGAGCGACACCGGGTCGTAAAGATAATCGGCGGGCACCGCCGTATCGGCCGGATAATTTTCGCTGGTCAGCACGAAGCCGCGGTCGTCGAGGCCTTTCTTGCGGTCCGAATAATTAGCGCCGACGCGCAGGCTGCTGATCACGCCATCGAATTCCTGCGTCGCCTGCAGACGCAGCGATTTCAGCTCGTCCTTGACGCGCGGCGTGTTGACGAAGCCGTCCTGGCAGTTGGAAACCGCGCCGCCGCAGCTGTTCCAACCCTGCGGATCGGTGATAACGAACAGATTGGGGTCGGCATAATCGAGCGACGGGTCGAACATGATCCCGCCGTTCGGGCGCATCTCGAAACCAAGCGCGGTTTCGCGCGCGCCGACACCTTGCCCGCGGCCGGTGCCGAGATAAATTTCCAGATTTTCCTCAGTCTTCTTGATCCGCGAATAGCCAAGATCGAGTTCGAGCGTCAGTTTTTCATTGGGCTTGAACTGCGCGTTCCAACCGCCGGCGATGATCGTAGAGTCGCGATGGACGACGTCGTTGCGCATCACGGCTTCGGTGCCCGTCCAGACACCCTTCGTTACCAGACCGTCTTCGACGGTGAAACCGGGCAACAGCGTCGAATTGCCCCAAGCGAGCGGGAACTCGATCCCGCGCAGGCGCTGTTCGTCCTTGAACTTCGACCAATAGCCATCGATCGTCGTATGGAATTTGTCGCTGGGTTCCCATTCGACGACCGCCATCACGCCGTCGCGCTTCAGCTCGTTCGATTTCACGTAAGGCTTGGCGCCGCCGATGAGGAAGGCAGTGTCCGTGCCGTTGGTCGCAGCGGGATAGCCCCACGCGTTGAACCGTTCCTCGGCGGTCGGCGACTGCATGCGCGCATAGCCGATCGCCCAGCCGAGCGTGCCGTCGGCATTCTGGTCGATATAGGAGATGTTGGCGCGATATCCCTTGTTCGAAATGTCGGGATTGAGCTTGCCGAGATCGTTGATCTCGAAGCGCGCGCCCGCCGCGATCGTGCGCTTGCCATGGGCGAGCGGGCGCACCGTCCGCATGTCGATCGTGCCGCCGATCGCCTGCCCGATCAGCGACGCGTCGGGGGTCTTGTAGACGATGGCGCCGTTCAAAAGTTCGGACGGATATTGGTCGAGTTCGACGCCGCGATTGTTGCTCGCCGAAACCTGTTCGCGGCCGTTGAGCAAGGTCGTGGTGAAATCGGGCGCGAGGCCGCGGATCGACACGACATTGGCGCGGCCGTCGAGACGCTGCGTGGCGAGACCCGGCAGGCGCGACAGCGATTCGGCGATCGACAGGTCGGGCAGCTTGCCGATGTCTTCGGACGAGACGACCTCGACAATCGAGGTGTTGGCTTTTTTCGCCTGCACCGAATTGTTGATCGCTCCGCGGATCCCGCTGACGACGATTTCGCCTTCGGCCGGCGCTTCGTCGACGGGCGCGGCGCCCGCGTCCTGCGCCATCGCGGCGCCGGGCAGCAAGGCGGTCAAGGCAAGGCCGAGCGCGATGGCGCTGGCGCCGCGGCGAAGATTGGTCGGCATGGTCATGTGTGGCTCCCCTGGCACGGACGGGTGGTCTTGACCCATGCACCGGGAGGGGGGACGCGGGGCGTCCGTCAGGCTCCTCTCCGATATGTGGGTTTTCCCATCTTGAGCCCCGCAATTGAAACCAATCGCGCCGCGCCGCCATAGGGTATACGTATACGCATAATATGCAAAGCTGCGCTCTGTCTTAGAAATGCAACGCTTTCGCGGCCAAAACTGGCGGGATTGAACCTGTGCAATTTCTTGGCATCCACCGGACCAAGCGCTAATCTCCGATGCCAGCGGCGACCATCGACGAGACAGCCGCGCCAGGGAGAGAGACATGGGGCGCCAGCCCTCGGCCAAGCCCACAAGTTTCGACATCGCCTATCTGGCGGGCGTATCGCAACCGACGGTGTCGCGCGCGCTGCGCGGCAGCAAATCGGTCAGCGCGGCGACGCGCGCGAACATCGAACGCATCGCGCGCGAGCTCAACTATACGGTAGACAAAAATGCCTCAAGCCTGCGCTCGCAGCGCACCCACACGCTTGCGCTGCTCTTCTTCGAAGATCCGACCCCCGACGAATCGATGATCAACCCCTTTTTCCTATCGATGCTGGGGTCGATCACGCGCGAATGCGCGCGGCGCGGTTACGACCTGCTGATCAGTTTCCAGCAGATGCACAATGACTGGCACGTCACCTATCAGGACAGCCACCGGTCGGACGGCATCATCCTGCTCGGCTATGGCGACTATCAGCTTTACCTCACCAAGCTCGAGCATCTGGTCGAGATGGGGACCAAGTTCGTGCGCTGGGGTTCGGTGTCCGAAGAGGGGATCGGTCTGACCGTCGGATCGGATAATGTTGGCGCGGGCGAGCAAGCGGGCGTGCATCTGGTCGAGATCGGGCGGCGGCGCATCGCCTTCCTTGGCGACGCGTCGGACCATGCGCCCGAATTCCAGGACCGCTATGACGGACTGTGCCGCGCGATGCGCGCCGCGGGCCTCGAACCCGACCCGGCGCTGCAGCGCGACGCGGTGTCGTCGGAGGATTCGGGCTATACCGCCGCGCGGTCGCTGATCGAAAGCGGCCAGCCTTTCGACGCGGTTTTCGCGGCGAGCGACCTGATCGCCATCGGCGCGATGCGCGCGCTGACTGAAGCCGGGCTGCGGCTGCCGCACGACGTGGCGATCATCGGCTTCGACGATATCCCCGCCGCCAGCCTGACCACGCCGACGCTGACCACGGTGATGCAGGACATGAAGGGCGCGGGAAGCTTGCTCGTCGACGCGTTGCTCGCGCGCATCGATGGTCGCCCGGTCGAACAGCGGATCTTGCCTGCTCGGCTGATCCGGCGCCAGAGCACGGCGGTTTAGCAGAGCTTTCTGCGTCCGCTTTGGGGCGGGGAGCGGACGTTCAGACAATCCCGGCAACTATTGGTCGAAACCTCACTCCACGTATTCGTATACCTAACCGCGCCGCGCTTGCTCTCTTCCACCCGCCCTGCAACACCCGCACCAACGCGAGCCGCGACAGCGGCCGCAAGGGAGACTATTGATGGAAAAACCGAAGCAGGGCTTCGCCGGCCTGTGGAATATCAGCTTCGGCTTTTTTGGCATCCAGATCGGTTTCGCGCTGCAAAATGCGAATATGAGCCGGATATTCCAGTCGCTGGGCGAGGACATCGAACGCCTCCCCGGCCTGTGGGTCGCCGCGCCGCTGACCGGGCTGCTCGTACAACCGATCGTCGGACATATGAGCGACCGCACCTGGCTCGGCCGGTTCGGGCGTCGCCGTCCTTACTTTCTTGCCGGCGCGATCCTCGCCGCCATCGCCTTGTTCGTCATGCCCGAAAGTCCCGCGATCTGGTTCGCGGCGATGATGTTGTGGATCCTCGACGCCTCGCTCAACATCTCGATGGAGCCTTTCCGCGCCTTTGTCGGCGACATGCTCCGCAAGGACCAGCACAGCGTCGGCTATGCCGTGCAGACCGCTTTCATCGGCGCGGGCGCCGTCGTCGGATCGCTTTTCCCCACGCTGATGGAGGCGATGGGCGTCGCGAATGTCGCGCCGCCAGGGCAGATTCCCGATACTGTCCGCTACGCCTTCTGGTTCGGCGGCATCGCGCTGTTCCTCGCGGTGCTGTGGACCGTCGTCAGCACCGACGAATATAGCCCCGAACAGATGGCGGCATTCGAAAGCGCCGCACCCGACGGGGCCTCGATCAGCCGCGCGCTTGCATCGCGCAGCTATCGCAGCGGCCTCATTTGGGCTGCTTCGGGCCTCCTCGTCCTGTTCATTCAGCATCATTTCGCGCTGCTTCGCGAGGTGCTGCTGCTCGGCGCGCTGCTGATCGGTTACGGCCTCGCGAACATGGCCGCAATCGCGCTGGCGCGGCGGGGGAATAACCGCAACATGCTGTCGAGCATCGTCGGCGATTTCTCGGGCATGCCGCCGTTGATGAAGCGGCTGGCGCTCGTGCAATTCTTCAGTTGGTCGGCGCTGTTCATCATGTGGATCAACACCACCCCGATCGTCGCCCAATATCATTTCGGAACGACCGACGCCGCCAGTACCGCCTATCAAAACGCGGGCAATTGGGTTGGCCAGCTGTTTGCGATTTACAACGGCGTCGCCGCGATCGCGGCGCTGACCCTGCTCCCCTGGCTATCCCGCCGCCTGGGGCAGGCGCGGACGCACATCGTCGGGCTCGCCTGCGGCGCGGTGGGCTACGCCAGCTTCTTCCTGCTGCGCGACCCGTCGCAGCTGATCGTCAGCGAAATCTTCATCGGCATTTTCTGGGCGTCGGTCCTTGCCATGCCCTATGCGATCCTCGCCTCCAGCCTGCCGCAGGCGAAGCTCGGTATCTACATGGGCCTTTTCAATGTCTTCGTCGTCGTCCCGCAACTGCTCGTCGCAACCGTGATGGGCTCGATCATGAAATCGCTGTTTCCCGGGGAGCCCATCTACACGATGGCCTTCGCGGCCTTTGCCTTGCTGCTTGCCATCGCCGCGATGACACGGGTTCGCCCGTCGGCCCCGCCCAACTTAGCATAGGGCCGTTCGGTTTCTGACCCACAATGGTGAAGCGGCCGCACAGGACCATCCGGACCGCTTTGTCATGGGCCCCAAGTTGAAATCGGGAAGCAGCTCTATATCTGAGACTTGACCTTACGCCCTGAGACGCTCGCCTTCCGTATCGCCGGTCATGCCCGCGATAAAGACATGAACCGCGCGGGCGTCGATGGGCTTGCTCAGCAGATAGCCCTGGATCTGGTGGCATCCTTCCTGCCGCAAGATCGCGGCCTGCGCTTCGTCCTCGACGCCTTCGGCCAGCGTTTCCATGCCCAGCGCATCGGCCAGCGTCGTGATGGCGCGGATCATCGCGTTCGCATTGCCGCCCTGCGTCAGGTCGCGAACAAAGCTCTGGTCGATCTTGAGCTTGTCGAAGGGGAAGGAGCGCAAATAACTGAGCGACGAATAGCCGGTGCCGAAATCGTCGAGGGCAATGCGGACGCCGAGCGCGCGCAGGCTGTGCAACGCCTCAAGCGTCTTTTCGACGTTCGCGATGAAGATGCTCTCGGTAATTTCGAGCTCGAGCCGGTTGGCGGGCAGTCCCGAGGAGGCGAGCGCCGACAGCACGATGGTGGCGAGGTTCGGGCTCTGAAATTGTTTCGGTGAGATATTGACCGCGACCGACAGGTCGTCGGCCGCCTGGCGGCACGCCTCGCGGATCACCCATTCGCCGATCTGGACGATCAGCCCGGTTTCTTCGGCGAGCGGGATGAAGTCGACCGGGCTGATCATGCCGTCGGCATGCGGCCAGCGGATCAGCGCCTCAAACGCTTTCAGTCGTTCCTCGTGCATGCTGTAGAGCGGCTGGAAATACAGTTCGAACCCCCCGTCGCGGATCGCCAGCCGCAGATCGAGTTCCATTTGCCGGCGGTGCCGCGCCTGTTCGTCGAGCGATTGTTCGAAGAAATGATAGGTCGCCTTGCCGTCGCGCTTTGCGCGATAGAGCGCCAAGTCGGCATTCTTCATCAGCGTCGTTCCATCGACGCCGTCGCCCGGCGCGACCGCGATGCCCATGCTGGCCGAGGCATCCGCCTGTTGGCCGTCGATCATGATCGGACGGCCGAAGCAGCTCTGAAGCCGGTCGGCGAGCGCCGCAAGATTTTCGTTCGCGGGCAAATCGCCGAGCAGGATCGCAAATTCGTCGCCGCCGAGCCGCGCGACGATCGCCTCGCCCAATACGGCCTGCAAATGCGCCGCAACCTTGCGGAGCAACGCATCGCCAGCGGGATGGCCCAGCGTGTCGTTGACGACCTTGAAATCGTCGAGATCAACATAGACGATCATCAACTGCGCATCGTCGCGCCGCCGCGCCAGCGCCTGGTCCAGCTGTTCGACGAACAGCTTACGATTGGGCAAATTGGTGAGGCCGTCGTGAAGCGCCACATGCGTGATCTGGCGTTCACGCTCTTCGATCGCGGCGACCATCGCGTTGAAGCTGGCGCCGAGGCGGCCGATCTCGTCGTCCGACGTCACTTCGACCTTCGCATCCTTGCCTTCGCCCAGCAGGCGCGTCGCGTTGTCGAGCGCGCTCAACGGACGGGTGATCGTCCGCGCCACGCGCCAGCTGAGGATGAGGACCAGCGACAGGCCGGCCGCGGCGAGCGCCGCGAGCAGCAATTGCAGGCCCGAATATTCGTCGAGCGCCTTGCTGAGCGAGTGGTCGAGGACGAGCCGCGGACGAACCCCCTGCTGGAGCGCGGGCAGCGCGGTGACATGATGGAGGATACGCTCGCCATCGTCGCTTTCGAAAACCTGTCCTAACGGTGCGCGCGCGAGTTCGGCGGGAAGCCGCGAGGCGCGCCGCACCGCCGCATCGATGTCGACCGCCGCCAGTTTGCTCAGCCGCTGCATCTCGGCCGCGTCCAGCGGCTGCGCAAGGACGAGCCAGCCAATCCTATCGGGCACCTCGATCGGCGAAGCCGCCGCGAGCGCCAGCTTGTCGCCGATCTGGATGATACCATGATCCTGGCCGCCATCGAGCGCATCCCATAATTCGGTAGCGGGCGGCAGCGCGGCGTCCGAGGAGCCAACCACATCGCCATCCAGGCCAACGACGAACGCCGCGGCGCTGCGCGAGCGTTCGCGCAGGCTGACCAGCGCGCTTTCGATCGTCGGCTCGTCGTCGGTCGCCACGGCCTCGCGAAACCCGAAGTCGCGCGACAGCACATCGGCAGAGCCGCGCATCTGCTGCGCGCGCAATTCAATTATCTCGTCGAACACGCGGGCATTTGCGGCCAGGTCGCGCGAGGCGCTGTCTTCGCCGAAACGCGCAATGCCGTTGCCCGCCAGCAAGAGCACCGCCGCAAGCACCGCAGCGAACAGCGCTGCATAGACCACGGCGATCCGCAGCTTGAGCGACCGGAAGCGCAGTTTCGCTGGCAAGCCGGGGATGCCCATCATCGCAGTTTCAGCGCGATCTTCTGGTTGCTCCGCCCCGCGCCGACCACGAGCGGCCGCTTGAGTTCGCCCCCCGGCGTTCGTGCGCGCGGATGCCAAACGATCAGCTGATAACCGCCCGCCGCCATCCCCGTCAGGCGAACGACGCCGTTCTGGTCGGTCTTGCCGGCGAATGGTGTGTCGACGACGCGAATATAGCCGCGCATCTGGTCGTGGATGTTGCAACCAAGCGCCACCGTGCCTGTGATCGGAAAGCTTTGCGTGCGCGACTGGTCGCGGCCGTAGAGGTCGATTTCGAAACGTGCCGCCTTCGAAAAGCTGTAAACGCTGTGGCGGACGCTATCGAGGTTGGGAAAGGCGACCGAGGTGCCTTTGGCAACGACCAGCGTCCCGGGCACGAACGCAACATTTTTCTGCGCCATGGCGGGCTTCCAGCCAAAGCGTATGGCGCCGCCGCGCCAGCCGCCATTGGGCGCCAGTTCGACGACTGCGTCGCGCACCGGCATGCCGCGTTCGTCGACAATCTGCACTTGCACAGCCGCAGGGGCGGCCGCCCAAGAGGCGGCCAGCGGCACGGCCAGCGCGAACGCGGTCAGAATGAGAATTGGTCCCCTCACCCCGTCCAGCTACGGGACATAACTTAACATTCTCTCAAATTTTCAATCGCATGGTTAACGCAATCTTCGCCTTTTGCAGCGATTGAGCCGCCATGGACCAGCCCCTTCTTCGCCTTTCGGCGGCGCTTCCGCTCCTGCTCGCATCCATCGCAGCGCCGGCGCATGCCCAAGACGCGCGCGTGATCGACGGCGGCAAACTCCTGCTCACCAACGGTGTGGCCACGATCGAAGGCACCAGCGGGGGCGGCCTCGCCACCTGGGCGACGATCGCCGGGCGCGAAACCGATCGCGGTATCGGCCTGTCGGGGCATGTCACGCTGATCGAGCTTCCCGACTATGGCTGGCAGAGCCACGGCTTCGCCGTGGGCATCGCGAACCGCCTCGAATTAAGCTACGCGCGGCAGAATTTCGACACCCGCGACGTCGGCACCGCGCTGGGCCTTGGAAAAGGCTATACGCTCAACCAGGATGTTTTCGGCGCCAAGGTGCGCCTGATCGGCGACACCGTCTATGGCGACCCGCTGCTCCCGCAGATCAGCGTGGGGGTCGAGCACAAGCGCAACCGCGACACGCCGGTGGCGCTCGCGGTCGGCGCGGCGCATGGCAAGGGCACCGATGTGACGCTCAGCGCCACCAAGCTGTTCCTTTCGCACAGCGTGCTGGTCAACGCGACCGCCCGGCTGACCAAGGCGAACCAGGCCGGTCTGCTCGGTTTCGGAACCGCGGGCAGTGACGATCATTCGCTGCAGTTCGAAGGATCGGTCGCCTATCAACTGTCGCGCCGCGCGGTAGTCGGCGCCGAATATCGAACCAAGCCCGACAATCTGGCGATTGCGCGCGAGGATGATTGGTGGGATTTGTCCGCCGCCTATGCGCTTACCAATAATTTGACCGTCACCGCCGCCTATGTCGATCTCGGCTCGATCGCCACTTTCGACAAGCAGCGCGGCGGCTTCCTGTCCGCGCAGCTCGCCTTTTGAGGGGTTCGCCATGTTCCTGTTCGCCGCCGCCCTGCTCCTGCAACCCGCCGTCGAGGCCCCCACCGACTGGGACAAGGAATTCGGGGTCGAGGAAAAGGTGCGCGACCCGGTGACGGGCGAGCTGCCCGTCGATCCCTATGTCCAGGATAATCGCAACGCGGGCGCCGCACCCTTTTCAGGCACCGCGATGGCGGATGCATTCGGCGGCCAGGCGGGTATCCGCCGCGTCGCCAACCGCACCGTCGAATTGTCGGAGGCCGATCCGCGCATTGCCGCAATCTTCGTGTCGCACGACATGGTCCGGTTGAAGCGCACCTTGTTCGAACAATTCTGCTACATTCTGAACGCCGGGTGCGATTACAGCGGCCGCGACATGGCCGCTTCACACAGGGATATGGGCGTCCGGATGCGCGACATGAACGCGCTTGTCGAAAATCTCCAGGCGGCAATGCGCGAGGAAAATATCGCCTTCGCAGCGCAGAACCGGTTTCTGAGCAAGCTCGCGCCCATGTCGACGGATGTCATCGAGCGCTAGCGCGCGCCAATTGCGTGGGTCCGAACGACAACATTGACAGGAAAGGTTGATCGATCAACCCCGCCGGCGCGCTGATCAGCGCCCGCCGGAGCCAGCCGAACGGGCCGACGCGATGCCACTTCCTCGCCGCGCCCAGGGATCATGATCAACGCTGCTGCGCGCCAGCACAGCCCGCGAACGCGCATTCGCGGACCCGCCTGTCTCGATGCACGACCAGGCTATCGTGATTTGTGTCGGACCGCAGATATACGGGCGCGGCGAGGCGCGGCGACGCGGTGCTCGCATGTCTATCGAACCATGAGGAATGTTACCCCAGAATTGGCGGCAGGCTGTCATTCCGGCGTAACATCCTCGGCCTTAAGGGCGGCAGCGGCCACCCTAGTCCCTTGGGGCGGCCGCTCCTCCCCTTCCTGCGAAGGAAAACCTCCCTACTGCCCCGTCCTGACAGGATGGGGCATTTTTTTGCCGCGCGCTTCCGCCCCGGGAAAAACGACAATTGGCTGCGTTCGAAGCCGTTCACTTCGAGGCCGAAAACCGAGGGCCGATAGTTGACAGTCCCCTTTCGCTCACGCTTGTGCGAAAAGCTGCCGTCAGCAGTCTTTGGCGAAGAGGCAACGTGCGCACCCGGCTCAGCATTTGCAGGAAAAAGATTTCCTATCCGTCGGAAGAGGAGGCGCTTGCCGTCGTTCGGCGCTCCGAACTCCGGCTCCGGACATATCGATGTGACCGCTGCCGGCTGTTCCATCTAACCAGCCGGACAAAAGGCAAGCCTATGCTTCGAACCCTCGCAAGCCCATTGCCTTAGCTGGCCATCCTCCTCGACGCCTCCGCGCGCCTTTTCGCCCAAAGCTCCTTGTCGTTGCAGCACACCCCGTCTGCGATCCAAGTGGATGCTGGCCAGTTCGGGGGCACCGAGGCGACATCATCGGCGCTGCCCGCGCCGCCTCACCGTCAACGCAGCTTCCGCCCTTCGGCGTCCCAGACCTCGACCGCGCCGAGGCCCAGCGCGCGCACCTTCGCCTCGATCTTGGACAAGTCGCCGACGATCACCCAGTTCATCGCATCGGGGCGCAGCATTTCGTCCGCCGCATTGGTAATCGCGGCCGGTGTCAGCGCGCTATATTTGGCGGGCAGCGTCGTGAGATAGTCATAGGGCTTGTCGTACAGCGACACATGTTGAAGGTAGCTGACGAACGCCTGGTTCGTTTCGAACTGGCCGGGAAGCGAAAGCACATTGCCCTTCACCATCATATCGAGTTCACTCTGCGTCGCGGGCCTCTCCTTGCGGATTGCCCGGATTTCCTTGTCGATCTCGGCCAGCGCTTCCGACGTCTTGTCGGTCTGGACGCTGGTCGCCACGCCGAAATTCTGCGGCCCGCGCTGTTCGTTGATGAAGCTGCTGGCGCCATAGGTCCAGCCCTTGGCCTCGCGCAGGTTCATGTTGAGGCGCGCGGTGAAGCTACCCCCCAGCACCCCATTCGCCGCGTCATAGTCGAAGTTGCGCGGATCGAGACCGTCCGGCATCAACTGGCCGACACGGATGACCGACTGGATCGCGCCCGGCTTGTCGACAAGCACCACCCGGCTCGCGGTGGCGAAGGGAATCGCGGGAACCGACTTGCTGCCTTTGGCGACAGCAGGAGGAGCCCAGTTGCCGAACCCCTTTTCGAGCAGGGCGGTCAGCGCCTCGATCGTCGTATCGCCGCTGGCAAAGATGACCGCATTGTCGGGGCGCACCCAGTTCGCGTGCCAGCCCGTGACATCGGCGCGGGTAAAGGCCTTCAGCGTGTCCGCCCGCCCCGCCAGCTGTGCGCCATAGGGATGCGCCGCGCCATACAGGACATTGGTGAAGGTCCGCTGGGCGATCGCAGTCGGCTCGGCGAGCGACTGCGATATGCCCGACAGGCTGAGCGCGCGGTCGCGCTCCAGATCGTCGGCGCGGAAGCCGGGCGTGCGGATATAGCTTGCCCACAGCGCGATCGTCGCGGGCAGTTCGCGGCTGAGCGAAGACAACATAAAACTGGTCGTGTCGCTGCCCGCGCTCGCATAAAGGCGCGCGCCGAGCGAGGCCTGCTTCTCTTCGAACGCCGACGCGGTCAAGCCGACGGGGCCGTTGCCCATCATCTGCAACGCGAAGCCGCCGAGACCTTTTTTGTCGGGCGAGTCCGCCGCCGTCCCTGCATCGAACACGATCGCCATATCGACTGTCGGCACGTTCGGGCGCGGCGAAAAGACGACGCGAATGCCGTTCGACAGCCGCGCTTCCTGTGCGACCGGCAAGGTCAGGCCAGGCGACGCCGCGAGCGCGGGCAGTCTGGTCCGGTCGGCGCCGTCGGCGGTCACCCTGTGCGCCGCATAAGGCAGGACCGTCAGCTTGTGCGCGCCGCGGGTCAGCCAGTTTTTGGCATCCGCAAGCACCGCCGCCTCGGTGACAGCGTCGAAGCGCCTGTTGTCCTCGGCATATTGGGCCGGGTTGTTCGCAAAGATCAGCCCGTCGGCGAGCGCCATCGCACGCACATAGACCGATTCCAGCGCCCGGATATTATTGCCATAATTGGTGACCTTGGCGCGCTTCAGCTCATCGGCGTTGGGACCGGTCGCAAGGAAGCTGTCGATCGTCTGCCGGATCGCAGCCTCGGCATCCTTTGGATCGACGCCGGGCTTCAGCCGCGCGTCGATCGAGAAAATGCCCGCAACGGCCATCGGTTGATAATTGACCGACACCGAGGTCGCGAGCGGGCGGTCGAGGATCAGCGCCTTGTAGAGCCGCGACGTCTTGCCGGTGCCAAGCGCGCTGGCGGCCGCGCGCAGCGTCGATGCCTGCGGCGTGCCGCGCCCGGGCACCGCCCAGCTCCACGACACGGCGGTCTCCGGCACATTGTCGAGCATCGTATCGCGCTTGTCTTCGGACAGGCTCGGCACCCACGCTGTCGTGCGGCTGACCGGCGGACCGGCGGCGACGCTGCCGAAATATTTCTCTGCAAGTGCCCGCGCCTGCTTGGCGTCGACGTCGCCCGACAGCGACAGCACCGCGTTGGCGGCGCCGTAATATTGCCCGAACCAGTCCTTCACGTCGGTCAGCGACGCGGCGCCCAAGTCTTCCATCGAACCGATGATCGGATGATGATAGGGATGGCCTACCGGGAACAGCGCCTGTGCGGTGACATCGTCCATCTTCGAATAGGGCTGGCTTTCGCGCTGCCTCTTCTCATTCTGGACAACGCCGCGCTGTTCGTCGAGCTTGGCCTGCGTGATCGCGCCGAGCAAATGCCCCATGCGGTCCGATTCCATCCATAGCGCGCGTTCGAGCCCGCCGGTCGGCACGACCTCATAATAATAGGTCTGGTCGAACGAGGTCGCGCCGTTGACCGCAGAGGCGCCGATTTCCTGGAGCGGCGGAAACCATTCGTCGTCGCGATGTTCCGACCCGTTGAACATCAGATGCTCGTAAAGATGCGCAAAGCCCGACTTGCCCGCCGGCTCGTTCGCCGACCCCACATGATACCAGACCGCCACCGCGACCTTCGGCGTACTGCGATCCTCATGGACGACGACGCGCAAGCCATTGGGAAGCGTGAACTGCTCGAACGGCAGCACTTCGTCGGCCTGCGCCGACGGGACGAGCGAGAGCGCTGCGGCGGCGGCCGACAGCAAAAGGCTGGCACGGATCATGAGGAGAAACTCCTGTTATATATTGGGGGAGGTCCGGCCGGCTGCCCGGGACAAGGACAGCCGGCCGAAGCGAGAAAGGGGTGTCAGAAGGTGACAGCGACACCGGCCTTGACCCGGCGACCGCCGAGATAGGTCGCACCGCTGTAAAAGCGGGGCGTATCGCCAACGCCGCCAACCGAGCTGAGCAGATCGGGGCTGCTTGTGCCCTTCAGCAGATCCTCGCCCTCAACATAAAGGCGTAGCTTTCCGAAGCTCGGCTGCATCCAATATTCAAAGCGGAAGTCGAGGGTGCGGACCCCCTCGCGATAGGCCGACAAGCCGCGCGGATAGAAATTGTCGAGCGTGCGCGACTGGAAACCATAAGCCAGCGTCGCGTCGATCCCATATTTGTTATAGGTCAGCGCAACCGTGCCCGAGTGCTTCGGCTGGTTGTTGAACGGGATGCCGGAAAATTCGAACACCTCCTGCCCGCCTGCGCCATAGGCCCAGTTATAGATTTGCGAACGCTTGCTCTTCGTGAAGGTGTAATTGGCATAAATGCCCAGGCCGGAAAGCGCGCCGGGGAGGAAATTGAAGCGGCGCTCGGCCTGCGCCTCGATGCCCCAGATCGTCGCCATCTTGTCGCTGTTCGACGGCGTCGACCCGGTGATGAAATAATTCTGGGGGTTTGCGGGATCGAAATAGGGCGCGCCCTGAAAATAGGGATGGTCGGGAAGCGGCACCGCCGCGAGTTGCGCCGGCCCGTTCGTCGCGTTGGCCTGCAGAAGATTCTTGATCCGCTTGTAGAAACCCGACAGTTTGAGCAGCCCGATATCTTGGTCATAATATTCGGCGCTCAGGTCGAAATTATGCGTCGTTGCAGGTTTGAGGTCGGGGTTGCCGGTGTTGATCGTCAGGATCGGTTTCAGGCCGTCGGGCCCCGGGATCGGAATGTTGATGAAGCTGATCCGCGTCTGCGCCGACAGCTGGCCGATCTGCGGCCGCGCGACCGACAGGAAATAGCCGCCGCGAAAGATCAGATTGTCGCTTTGGCGATAGTTGAACAACACGCGCGGCAGCCAGTCGGTCGCGGTCGCCTTCTGACTCGCGAGCTGCGTGAAATCATTCTGGAATTTGAGGTCGATGCCGAAGCCGCCGCCGTTCGACGGATCGATCGGCCCGATATAGGTCGGGAAGATCAGATTGTCCGCTTCCAGCCGCGTCCGGTTGAAACGCACGCCGCCGATCACCTCCAGCTTGCCGAAATCGAACCGCGACTGGACATAGCCTGCCAGATTCTGTTCGAGCGTGCGTTCTCGGTTGATATCGTCGGGCAGCGCGATCGGGGTGAGCAACAGCCCGCTCGTGCCGCCGACATAGTCGTTCACATTGTCGACAAAATCCCGCAGCGATTCTTCGCTGATCACGACGAAGCGCGATCCATTGACTCCGATGCGCGAGAGATCGTTGGGAACGAGATCGAGCGGGAGCGCACCGATCGGGACATTGCCGCCGAACTGCGAACGCGCGAGCCGGCTCTGGAATTCCACGCGCTCGAACTGGACGCCGGCTTCGATATAGGTCAGCGGTCCCCATCCGGCATTGAACTTGGCGCTATATTCGCCCGTGTACCGGTCGTTCCGGCCGCGCGTCACATCGATCTGGCCGCTCGCTGCGTCGATGGTGAAATTCGACGTGTCGTTGACGAACCCCCATCCGGCCTCGGTCAGCAAAGGAAGTTGCAACCCCTTGCCGCCGCGCGGGCCAAAGGGCGTCACGATATAGCCAAGCGTCGGATCGGTCGCGGCGGGCAGGAAATATTCGGCGCGCGCGTCGGCGGCGGGCATGCGCAGTTGCAGCCCGAAGTTCGACGGATGCCGCTCGCTGCCATGCGCATAGCCGACCAGATATTTGAAATCGAAGCGCCCTGCCTTGGTGCTGCCGCCAAGGCTGTAGGTGTCGGTGATGTTGCGGGCGCCCCGGTCATACACATAGTTTTGCGTGTGCTGGAGCGCTTCGTTTCCGGGCGCCAGATCGACGATCAGCGCGGTGCGATTGCCACTCGTCGGCGTCGCGACATAGTCGAGATCGACGCCGAAGCTTTCGTTCAGCTGTGTTGTGGTGCGGCGCGCTTCGCTATGCTGATAGTCGAATTTCAGATTGCTGTGGTCGCCAATCTTCCACTCGGCCGAGAGCGTCGCAGCGAAGTTCTTCGTTTCGACATGGTTGAAGCTCGTGCCGAGGCTGAGCGGAAAGGCGCGCGTTGCGTCGGGCAGGAAGGGAAAGGTCGCCAGCGGATCAACGGCGTCATATTGCTCGAGCGTCGGATTGCCGTCGGCATCGGGCGGCAGAAACTCCCCATAGCGCAGGTTATGGCCATAGCTGATCGAACGATTGCTCGACTTGCGATACTGAACCGACGCGCTGAGCCCGAAATTCTCTTCGGCGCCGAACTTGCCGGCGATCGTGCCCGACACCAGCACATCGTCGCTGAA
Organism: uncultured Sphingopyxis sp.; assembly: GCA_964426485.1. Lineage (GTDB taxonomy): Bacteria > Pseudomonadota > Alphaproteobacteria > Sphingomonadales > Sphingomonadaceae > Sphingopyxis. Next base: position 60,339 of record CAYRQX010000003.1, read on the forward strand.
CTTCTTCCCCGCCTTGCCGCCTTCGACAAGCAGATTGGCATAGCGGCGCGGGCGGTTGAGCGGCGACAGTGTCTCGATTTCGACCAAGCCGCCGGTGCCCGCGCTGTCCTGGCTCGGCAGGAGGCTCTTGCTGATCGTGATCTTGCTGACCGAATCGGCGAGCAGATTCGACAGGTCGGCCGAGCGGCCGACGCCATTGCCGACGGGCAGGTTGAGCCCGTTGAGCTTCACCGCATTCATGTCGGGATCGAGTCCGCGGATCGTGATATTGGTGCCGTCGCCGGTCAGCCCGTCGCGCTGGAACGACACGCCCGCGACGCGGCGCAAGGCTTCCGAAATCGTCGTGCCGGTGAAGTTGCCGAGATCGTCGACCGACACGACGTCCGAGCTGTTCTCGGCCGTGCGCTGGAGGTTGAGCGCGTTGGCGCGCGCGCTGCGCGAACCATAGACGACGATCTCGCCTGCGGCATTGCTGCCTTCGTCCATCCAGAATTCGGCATTCGTCCGCTCGCCGCGGATCACGTCGATGCGCGTCGATTGTTCAATGAAACCGAGGAAGGAAACGGTCAGCGTATAAGTGCCCGTCGGAACCCGCGCGAACCGAAAGTTGCCGAGATCGTCGGCGGTGGCGACCTGCCCCGTTTCCTCAATCCGCACAAGCGCGCCGGAGATGTTCCGATTGCCATCCGACTGGGCAACGCGGCCCGAGATCGAGCCGGAACCCTCGGCAGCCGGACGATCCGAGGCCGTGGGCGTGGTGCTGCCCGGACGCGTGACGATGTAGGAGCCGCCTGCGGTTTCGCGGAGGATCAGTCCCGACCCCTGTAGCAGCGCGCGATAGGCGCTGCCGGCGGTATAGCGGCCGCGCAGCGACGGCGCCCTCTTCCCCCGTACCACCGAATTGACAAAGACGATGTTGGTGCCCGTCTTGGACGCGACATCGCGAAGCGAACGGCCGAGCGACTGTTCCGACAGATCGAGGTCATATTCGGCCTGCGTCTGCGCCGCGGCGGTATTGGAGACGATGGCAATCGTAGCGGCGCAAGCCGCAAGCGTGACTTTCGAAATCATCAATGGCCCCCTTGTGGACGGGGTTTTGCTTGCGACCCGCCTCATTCAAGCAGACGCGCGATTGCCCTAAAACCGACATGGTGGTGAAATAAAATTTTCGTGGGTAGTGTTACGCGACATATTATTGCCCGTTTCAAGGGCTTAGCTATGCCGCCGATCCTGGGTCAGCGAAGGACAAGCGACCTCACGCGCCGCGAGGACGCCATCGCGCATTGATGACAGCGAAATGCGGCCTAATGGCCCAAGCGAATCCGGCCCGCGTCGCGGTCGACGGTCAGCCCATGCAGCGCGGCGACCGCGTCGGCGAACTCCGCCGTGTCGTTCGTCGCGAACACCCCCGACACCGTCAGCCCGCCAAGCCGCGGATCGCCAACATCGATCTGCGGGCCGCCATAGCGGTTGAGCTCGGCGATCGCGGCGGACAGCGGCGTATCGTTGAATATCACCTGGCCGCGCCGCCACGCCGTCGCCGCCTCTGACGAGACGGGCGTCACCATCGCGGCGGCGTCCCCCGCGACGGCAAACCGCTCGCCGGGGGTAAGCACTGTGGGTCGCACGACCGGCGCACTCGCGGACGAGGGGTGTGTGTCGACCCGGACCTTGCCCGAGATCAGGATCACACTGACGACGCCGCCCGTCTTGCGGACGATGAAACTTGTCCCGATTGCGGTGACACTCTTGTTGCCCGCAGTCACGACGAAAGGTCGCGCCGGGTTGCGCGCGACCTCGAACATCGCCTCGCCGTCATCGAGCACGATGCTCCGTTTCTTTTCCTCATACCGGACGCTCAGATGCGTATCGGTATTGAGCGCAATCCGCGTCCCATCCTCGAGCGTCGCAACTTTTTGCTCGCCGACCACGGTCGAATATCCGGTTGGCTGTCGGATTACCCACCAAGCCGAGACCATAACGACGAGAAGCAGCGATGCGACGAGCGCGAGCGACCGGGCAGACGCGCCCATTCTGCCGCCAAATGCCGGAAGCGGCGCAGGCCGGCTCTCGCCTCCGCCATCGCGCAACGCCGCGGCGCCGGGCAGGATCGCCCACAGGTCCATCGCCCTCTCGAACGCGGTGCGGTGGCTCGCATCGGCATCGAGCCAGGCGCGCAGCCCCGCTTCGGTCGCTTCGGTACGGCCGGTCGATTCCAGCCGCGCCAGCCAGGCAGCGGCCTCGGCCGCAGTCCGCTCGGGACCGTTGCGCCGGTTCACCATTGGTCCATCCACTTCATCAGCTGCAGCGTCGCGCGGGCGACCTGCTTTTCGACCGCCGCGACCGACATATTTTCCGATCGGGCGATTTCGGCGAAGGGGAGGTTTTCAAGCCGGCGTTTCAGCAGGATGCGCCGCGTTCTTTCGGGCAGTTGATCAAGGCCGCGCCCGGCGTGTGCAAGCCGCGCCCGTTCCGCGACGATTTGCTCGGGGTCGGGCGCACCGTCGGCGATCGCTTCGACATCGTCATGATCGGCGAAAGGCGAGCGGCGTTTTTTGCGCGCACGGTCGATCGAAAGATTCACCGCCGCTGTCACGAGCAGAGCCTCTGTCGATTCCGCCGCATGGGCGCGTTCATATTGCTCGACCTTGATAAAAGCGTCGTGCACCAATTCATCCGCATCCTCTGCAGGAACGCCGCGCCGCATCACCGCCCTTCGGGCTTTTGCCAACATATCAGCAAGGCTCGACATAGCGCTCCTAAATTGCCTTCCGCATTCATAGACGAACGACGTCGCATTTTCCGACATGGCATTGCAACGCGGTTTCTTTGATGGGAAGAAAGAGAAGCTCTGGCCGATACGCGTCGGTCAGATTTTATGGCGCGCAGCAGCAAGGCGGACATCAGCCCGGTTGAATGGTTTGCGGCCGCGACTGATGCCCAGTTCAGCGCTGGTCACGTCGAATCATCGGCGTTTGCCACCACGGACATCAAAATTGAGGAGGGGAAATCGCGTGAGTAAAGAACCGAATGCGTCTGCGCCCGATAATCCTCCGGCTTTGCTCGCAGGATATTGGGCACAAAGGTCTGGGGGTTGCGATTGATCAGCGGGAACCAACTGCTCTGGACCTGGACGCCGATCCGGTGCCCTTTTCGAAACACATGCGACGCCGAATGGAGGTCGATCCTATACTCCAGCACCTTACCCGGCGCGATGGCCGCCGGCTTTTCATAGCTGGTTCGAAAGCGGCCACGGAATATGTCGTTGGCGATCATACGCTGGCGGCCACGCAGGTCCTGCGGGGTCGCCGCGTCGGACGGATAGATGTCGACCAGCTTGACCACCCAATCGGCGTCGGTGCCCGTCGTGCAGGCGAACAGACGCGCCGCAATGTCCCCAGCGACAATGACATCCTCGGCCAGCGGCTCGGTCTGCCAGAACAGCACATCCTTGCGCCGCGCGAAGGGCGCCTGATCGTCGGCTATCCACGTCGACCAGTCGGATCCGGGCCGCATGAACGGCTTCAATATGGCCCGATCGCGATAAGGGACCGGGTTCGCCGGGTCCGAAACGAAACGGCTGACGCCTTTGCGCGACCGCGGGGCGTCGAAGGACAGCTTGCCGTCGGCATGCATATACAGGTTGCGTTGCCTGCCCGCGGCGGCGGGCCACCGCGAAAGGCGCTGCCACCGATTGCTGCCCGACTGGAAGACGAGGGCTTCCGGTTGATCGAGCTTGCCGATGCCTTTCAGCCAATGGCGGAACCAGGGAAGTTCGACCGCGCTGCGAAACCACTTGCCCGTCGGTTCGCCCAGTTCGAACGGGCCATATTTGCTGCCTTCGCCGCGCCATCCGCCATGATTCCATGGTCCGACGACCAGATAGTTGAGGCCGCGATCGTCGCCCTTCTCCTGATTGGCGTAGATCGTCATGGGGCCGTAGAAATCCTCCTGATCCCACCAGCCAGCGACGATCAGATTGGGGACGGCAACCTTTGCCGGCATCATGTGCGAGGTCCGGCTGTCGCGCCAGAAGCTGTCATAGTTCGGATGCGCCACGAAATTTTGCCAGCTGGGCATCGAGCGGCCCAGCAACCGCTGATCCATGTTGGCAAGGTCCGACTGTTTCAGATACCAGTCATAGGCATCGTCGGTCCCGAAATCGAAAGCTTTCATGGTCCGGCCGTCGGTCTCCAGCGCCGACACCCACGACCAGGCGTAATCGAGCCGGAAGGCGCCATTGTGCAGGAAGTCGTCGCCGATAAACATGTCTTCGGGCGAGGCCTGCGAGGTCACCGCCTTCAATGCGGGGTGCGGATTCACGGTCGCCACGGCGGCGGTCCAGCCGCCATAGGACACGCCGAACACACCGACCTTGCCATTGTTATCGGGCAGCTTCTTTACCAACCAGTCGATGCTGTCATAGGTGTCGGTCGCCTCGTCGATGCCGTCCGCGGTTTTCTTGAGCGGGCGCAGGTTCACAAACTCGCCTTCAGAACCGAAGCGGCCGCGGATGTCCTGAAAAACGAAGATAAACTTGTCTGCGGCCAGTTCGCCATAGCCCCCCGCCTTGCTGAGGCCGAGGTCGATGCGCTCCTTGGTAAAGCCATAGGGCGACCGCGTCATAAGAATGGGAAGTTTACCGACATGGCCTTTGGGCCGCCAAATCTGTGCGTGCAGACGGACGCCGTCGCGCATCGGAATCATCACGTCCTGCGCTTCATAATCCGAAAGGCTCGGCGCGGCCGCCACTGGCTGGCTTGCCGCCGTTTGCTCAATAGCCGGCCCACCGCCAAGGACGCCGAGCAGAAGCGCGGACAATATAAAACCGTATCGGATCAAAGCTTTGCGCACGACCGCGAATCCTCTTGCCTTGTTTGGACGGCTCAAACATGCCGGATTTGGCATGGATGTCCAAATATTTCTCCAATCAGGATCATTATTTTCTAAATTACTTGCCGTTTCTCCAAATTAACGAAATAGGGTCGGGCATCGACGAAGCACGGAGCATTTGAAGACATGATAATGGAGCCAGTTGATCATGCCGGTTGAGATCGATCCCTTTCACGCCATTGCGATCAGCCGGCTCGCGCACCGGATGCGGGCCGAAGGACGGTCGGTGATTCATATGGAATTCGGCCAGCCCTCGACAGGTGCGCCTGAAGCCGCCATCCAGGCAGCGCATCGCATTCTCGATGCCGATGGCATGGGCTATTGGGAAAGCCCGGACCTCAAGGCCCGTATCGCCGCACATTATGGCGAAACCTATGGCGTCAGCGTAAATCCAGAGCGGATCATCCTCACTTGCGGCGCGTCGCCTGCTTTTGTCCTCGCGCTTTCCTGTCTTTTTTCACCCGGCGCCCGCGTCGTACTCGCACGCCCCGGTTATGTCGCATATCGAAACACGCTCAAGGCGCTCCATCTTACGCCGGTCGAACTGCCGTGCGGCGAAGCCGAACGATACCAGATTACCGCTGAGGCGATCGAGCGGCTGGAGCCGGCGCCGGATGGCCTGATCGTCGCCAGCCCGGCCAACCCGACCGGGACCATCATTCCGCCCGAAGAGCTCCGCGCCATAGCCGCGATATGCAAGCGCCGCGGCATCGCTCTTGTCTCGGATGAGATCTATCACGGCATCAGCTATACGCTGCCCGCCGAGTCCATGCTGCAGCACGCGCCTGACGCGCTGATCGTCAACAGTTTCTCCAAATATTTCAGCATGGCCGGTTGGCGCCTGGGATGGCTCGTCGTGCCAGAGCAACTCGTTGACGCCGCCCGCGCCCGAATGGGCAATCTGTTTCTGACGCCGCCCTCCCTCGCTCAACATGCCGGCTTGGTCGCGTTCGATTGCCGCGACGAACTGGAGGGGCATATTCGCACCTATGCGCGCAATCGCGAGCTTCTGCTTCGGGCGCTCCCGGCAATGGGGCTTCGCCGGATCGCGCCGCCGGATGGCGCTTTTTATATCTATTCCGATGTCGGCCACCTGACCAACGACAGCCTGTCTTTCTGCGAAGCCCTGCTGCGCGATACGGGCGTGGCGGTGGCTCCAGGGCTCGACTTCGATCCGGTCGGTGGCAATGGTTTCGTCCGCTTCAGCTTCGCCGTCTCGACCGACCAGGTCGAAGCGGCGATCGAGCGCATGGAACCCTGGCTCGCCCTCAGGGCGCCTTAGCAGGTCGACCGCCTCGGCAAACGGCAGCGCTTCGGCCCAATAATCGGCGATTCTCATGGGGAAGCCCCCCGCCTGCTGAATCAGGTCGGCGGCGCCGTGCAGGGGCGAAGCGCGCGGCAGGTCAGCCGCCGGCTATTGTCTTCGTCACAGCGGGAGAGGTTATGGGGGGTCAGTTCACTGTGAAGCCGTCAGGCTCCAAAGCGCTGAGCAGGCAAGCGTGGCGCCCCTTAGCGCGCTTAGGCGCGCTCGACCCATGCCAGCCGCCTAGTCGTCGGTATCGAGTATCCGTCGTTCGCATATACGCTACCGGAGCGTCACTCGCGCCCTGAAGCGCCGTTGCTCAGCTGGCCGTACCATGGGAATAGGCGCCCGAAACAATGGGGTTATTGGCAAAAAATTCCTTCAGAAGTTCGGTAAACACCCGCACTTTTCGCGCAGGATGCTGGCTGTGTGGCCGAACGACGAACATGCCGGCGATCGGCAAAGGGTGGCGCGTCAGGACGGGAACAAGCCTTCCCGCGGCCAGATGTTCATGTGCTACGCCGTCGGGCAGTCGGGCGATGCCCAGCCCGGCGATGGCCGCCGTCATCAAAGCAATGATGTTGTCCGCTTTGACCCTTCCCTGCGGCCTGACCATCACGACCTTGTCCCCGTCCATCAGCTGCCAGGCCTCGGTGCCATGCATCAGAACTTCATGTTCGAGGAGCTCTTGCAGCGTTTCCGGCGCGCCAAGCTTTTTGACATAGTCCGGGCTCGCGACAAGCGACCCATGAATGGGTCCGACACGCTTCGCGATCATGTTGGAGTCTTCCAGATAGCCGACGCGGATTCCACAATCGAAACCGCCCGCGATCAGGTCCACATAATGGTCGCTGTACGATGCGTGAATTTGCAGTCGCGGGTGCCGGAGCGCCATGTCCGCGATGACCGGCGCAAAGATCGTCGGAACGAATGAGAGCGGAGCGGCGATGCGCAATCGCCCCCGAAGCTCTCCCTCGGGCAGGATCGTTTCCCGAACCAGATCGAGGTCGGTACAGACTTTCAATGCGTAATCCCGGAAGGTCACGCCTGCCTCGGTAAGCGCGGCCCCGCGCGTGGTCCGCGCCAGAAGTTGCACGCCGAGATACTCTTCAAGCCGGACAAGGCGCCGACTGACGATGGACTTTGCGACCCCCAGCCGTTGTCCCGCCTGCGATATGCTTCCGGTATCCGCGACCTCAACGAATGTCTGCAGCTCATCGATATCCAAGTCTTACGTTCCTCGTACAGCAACACTGTTCGGCATGCCTGTGATCTACCGCGTCAGTGATCGCAATGACAGTAAAAGGAGAGCCACCGAGCGGCCGGAACAGGATAGAAGCGAGGGTAAGCCGATGCGAGACATACGCATAGCAATCGATGGCTTTGGAGCCATCGGGCGTGAAATCGCCAGCCTGCTCCTGGCACGGCACGACCATTATGCCAGCACATATGGCGTCGACGTTCATCTCGTTGCGATATGCGAGGCCGAAATGGGCCTGTCCGTCGAAGGCGGCCTGCGGACAGACCAGCTTGGGCAGCTTGCATCGGGCAAAAGCGGCGCCGATTTTCTTTTGTCCAGCAGACCCGACCTGTTCATTGCAGCGGGATCTGGCGACATGGGTGCCGACCAGTCAGGTTCCGGTTATCTTCGGTCGGCCTTGGCTGCCGGATGCGATGCCATTGTCGTGTCAACGGGCGCATTGATCGATGACGGATGCAGATTGCGCGAGCTCGCTCGCACGACCGGTGCGCAGCTGAAAATCAGCGGTGCCATTGGCGCCGCGCTGCCGACGATCGACATGCTGCAGCATAATCTTGCCGGGTGCAAAGCCGTTCGGATCGAGGGAATTTTCAGTCCCTGCGCCAACTATATTCTCGATGCGATGATGAATTGCGGGGCGACCCTTTCGGAAGCCCTGGGCGAAGCAGAGAAGGAAGGCCTCGCCGATTGCCGGTCGCGGAGCGACATTGACGGAAGCGGGACCGCCCGCAAACTCGTTCTGCTCGCCAACTTCGGCCTCGACAGCCCGCTCTCGATCGACAGCCTGACCGTGCAAGGCGTCGAAGCCATAACCGAACAGGCGATCGCCGCCTGGCGCAGTCAGGCTATGGTCCCGCGTCTTGTTGGCACCCTTGTCCTAGAAGCGGGGTCGGTTCGCGGCACGGTCGCGGTGCGGCCCTATTTTCCGGGCGATCCGATGGCGCTCGTCCGCGGCCGATGCACGGCGACCAGGATTGTCACCGAAGAGATGGGCGAAATCGTCGTAACGAATTGCGCCGCAGAGCCGCGTGCCACGGCGGCGGCCGTGCTCAAGGATCTGGAACATATATTGAGAATCCGATCCGGACGCTTCCAATGGTGAGGCCGCCTGCTGCGCCCATAATGGCGCCCGACAGCCGATATTCCCCGACATTCCTCCTTCGCAATATCGCGAGATAGTCCGATGATCGACGAACTGACATCTCCGCACTTCGCCAAGCGCCGACCAGTGGCCAATGGAACACGCGACGCTATCCGGCAAGCGGCGCGCAGGAGCGTAGCAGTTTCGCCGTTCGACGAACGGCCGAAGCACGCATCGCCCGACCCCCGCCTCGCCGTGCTGGATGCGCTTTCATCGGCACTCGACAACTCGCCGAAAAGGATCGACGGCAAATTGATCGATGCGGCACGGCAGCTGGGATGGACGCTGGCGGACCTGAAGCTCTTGTTTCCTTCGGTCGCGTGGCACCGCCAGATGGCATTCCGTTCCGGGTCCGCAGCGGAAAATTGACGCCGCGACGCGCTCGATTGCTGCATTGAAGGTGCGCAAGAGCCCGGCCAGCGTCGTCGGCGAGGCCCGGCAAGCCACGGAGAGCCTTGCCGGGCCTCGCGCAAACCTCGCATTTACATGCTCTATGTAGTGGACGGCGCAGGCGAAGCTTCGTCCGGCAGCGGGATAACTCCGCGTCATCGGCATCGGGCAGCTTCGTTCTTCCGGCCTTCCAGTCGGCGGCCGCCTGCGCCAGCCTGTCCCGGGAGGAGGAGACGAAGTTCCAGTAGATGAAGCGCTCGCCCACCGGTTCGCCGCCAAGCATCATGACGGTCGATTGTTCGACCGCCCGGACGCGCGAAGCCTGTGCGCTGAACACAAGCAATTTGCCCGTCTCGTACCGGACGCCGTCGATTTCGACCGCGCCGGCGGCGACATACAGCGCGCGCTCCCTGGACCCGACAGGGATTTCGGCCGTGGCGCCCGCCGCCATGTCAAGATGCGCGTAGAACAATGGCGAATGCGTCGCCGCTCCGGCCGTCAAGCCGTACGCACTGCCGGCGATGAGATGCCCCTTCACACCGGCTTCGTTCCACTGAGGCAGGTCGCTTCCCGCATGGTGCGAGAAGGAAGGAGCCGTCTCCTCAAGACCATCGGGCAGCGCCACCCAGGCCTGGATACCATGCAGACGGGCACCATGGGCGCGGGCATGCTCGAGCCGCTCGCTGTGCGTTATGCCGCTGCCAGCGGTCATCCAGTTGACCTCTTGCGGCCGGATCGGCTGTTCAAAACCGAGACTGTCGCGGTGCGTGATCTCGCCTGAGAAAAGATAGCTTACCGTCGCGAGACCGATATGCGGATGGGGGCGGACGTCGAGGCTGCGGTCGATACCCGGTGCCAGATCGATCGGCCCCATATGATCGAAGAAAATGAACGGTCCGACCATGCGCTGCTTTGCGAAAGGCAACACCCGGCCGACCTCAAAGCCACCGCCGAGGTCGCGACGTCGCTGCTCGATAACCAGCTCGATCATGCGGTTTCTCCAGCGCCGGGCGCAGCTGCGACAATGTCGGCATATTCGGGATGGCGGGCATAATAGGCCGCCATGAAAGGACAGCGCAGAACAGCTCTGCTGCCGCTCGCCCGGAGCGCGTCGAAGACGCCGTGCGCAAGGCGCGATCCAATCCCCTGCCCCGAATATCGCTCCGGGACCGTCGTGTGGGTCAAGACGAGCTGTCCGCCTTCCATGCGATAATGAGCCGCAGCGATCGCTTGGCTGTCGTCGATCGCCAGTTCGAACCGATTCCTGGCGGGATTGTCTTCAACTTCATTCATGGTCTTACCTCGAAAAATGTTGGCAGGCGGGCGGCGACAGCCGGTGAGCGTTTAGCTCGCCGGCTGTCGCCGGGATGCCGGCTCTCGCCGCCCTAGGCCGATCAGGCCGCGTCGCTCGGGACCTCTTATTCAGCAGCTGCTGCTCCCACAGATAGGCGATACCGCTGCCGGCCTCATCATGCTGAATCACGACTTCGTTCAACGCGCCCGCAGTTTTTGCGGCCTTCGCCAGACCGATCACATTATTGACGACCATATGCGGATCGTGGCTATTGAGGTTGGCGCGCTGATACGGCTGGTGATCGTCCAGTACGAGCACGGGGTCTTCGGGACGAAGAAGTGAATCAAGGCCGTTGCGGGAGGTCATAGTCTATCCTCTGCTATCGTGGCCAAGGGGTAGGCGGTGCGACATACACCGCACTACTACGTCGCCTGATCCGATAGTGTCACCGCCCTTGAAGATACGGTAGCCGTTCGTTCTGTTCTGCTGTGTCGCGAAATTAGGAACACAAAATGGACATTGAAGAGCTGAGGACATTCGTGGAGGTTGCCGATGCCGGCGGTGTTTCTCCTGCCGCTCGCAGGCTCGGGGTTTCGAAGTCGATCGTCAGTCGGCGGCTCTTGCGGCTCGAAGCGGAACTGGGAGTTCAGCTGCTCGCGCGAACAACCCGCGGCGCCGCGTTGACCGAAGCCGGAACAACCTTCCGCGACTATGCCGCCCGGGCCTCGGCGGAAATCGACATCGCGCGGGAAACGATCGTGCCGGCAGGCGAACTGCGCGGTCGCTTGCGCATCGCTGCTCCGCTGACATTCGGGCCGAGCCATATCGCGCCCGTGCTCGCCGAAATGGCACGGCGCCACCCGCTGCTGCATATCCAGACAAGCTACAGCGACCGCTTCGTCGATCTGATTGGCGAAGGCTATGACTGCGCGATCCGGATCGGCTATCTGCCGGATTCCAACCTGATCGCGCGGCGCTTCGCGCCTATGAACGGCAGCCTTTTTGCCAGTCCCGATTATATCGCGGCGCATGGCTTCCCGCAAACCCCGGACGATCTGCTGGAACATCAGGCGCTGATGCAGGGAACCGAAAGCTGGCAGCTCATGGATGGCGACAAGATCGTGATCATCCATCCGCAGGGCCGCTTCAAGGCCGATAATGGCACCGCCCTGATTGCGGCTGCGGTGGCAGGTCTCGGAATTGCCTATCTTCCGGTCAGCCTCACCCTCGACTATGTGAAATCCGGCGCATTGATGCCTGTCATGACCAACCATCCGCCGCCGCCTGCGGGCGCTTATGTGGTCCGCCCTCCGGGCCAACATCCGGCGCGGAAAATCCGAATGCTCACCGAGCTGCTGATCGAGTATTTCGATGAGACGATTTAGTTTTCGAGCGTAGCCGCCTTTTGATGAGCGCCGAACCGCACGCGGTATGAACGGATGACATCCCGCGCGAACGAGCGCGCCAGATCACCGATCGCTCCCTTTCTCCAGGTGCGCCCGCTCCGTAACGCTGCCTTCTGCTTCCTTCAGGCTGCGGAGACCATCGCCTCGGCTGAACCGAGGCTAGCAAGCCCCCCCAGATCAGCGCGATATTGCACCATCGCCGCTTCCTGGACCGGACCATATCCTCGCACCCGACGGGGCCGCGCCGCGATTGCGGTGACGGCGCCGATATGGTTCGCATCGATCCGATCCATCAGCGCATCGACGTCGCCAAATAGCGATCGTACAGCGACCGCTCGGCCCGGCGCTCGGCGGTGCGGTTCCGCGACGTCGATCCAGCGTTCCCCCCCACGCAACACAGTTACCCAGCCTGCCACACTACCGCGCCGCAAACAGCAATGGCAGACCTTGGCCCATCGGCGCCTCACCGGTGACCGTTATCCGCCAACCCAACATCTCAACTACAGAAGAGGATATGATAATGACCTTCCGCAACGGCCTGGACTCGCTTCTTCGTCCCGAAGATTCCGTGCTCGTCCTTATCGACCATCAGCCCTACCAGCTCGCCAACCTTAACAGCCACGATCCCCATATGGTGGTCAACAACACGACCGGCCTCGCCAAGGCGGCCAAGGTGTTCAATGTCCCGACCATCCTGACCACCGTCGTTGCCGCCCGCGGCGGCAATCTGTTCCCCTCGATCACCGACGTGTTCCCCGGCCAGGAGGTGATCGACCGCACCTTTATCAACACATGGGAAGACAAGCCGACCGTTGACGCGGTCAAGGCGACCGGCCGCAAGCAATTGATCATCGCCGGCTTGTGGACCGAGGTGTGCGTCGCCATGCCCGCCATCCAGGCGGCCGGGGAAGGCTGGGACGTGACCGTCGTCACCGATGCGTCGGGGGGTACCTCGCTTGAGGCGCACCAGGTCGCAATCCAGCGTATGATCGCCGCCGGCGTAAACATGATGACATGGCTGGCCGTGGCGTCCGAATGGCAGCGCGACTGGGCGCGGGCCGAGACCGCGATGCCGCTCAACGATGCGATCGGGCCGCACACCTACGGCAGCGGCATTGCCTACCTCTGGGAGCAGCAGCTTCTCAACACGCCGGTCCCGACCGGGCCGGGCGTCGGCGTCTGAAACGAACGGGGCGACGCGATTCGGTCAGGTGTCTCGGCATGACAACCGACGGGGTCTCGTTCCTCTCCTAAGACCGGCAGGCGGCGGGCGTTGGCCCCGCCGCCTGCTGATCGCGTCGCGGGCGCTCCGGTGCGCTGGCCTGACAGTCATCACGGCGATCGCCTCGATCCCGGCTGCCGCCCAGGTCTCGACCGATGTCCAGCGCGCGCCGACGCTGACCATCGAGCGCTATCCCGAGGACTGGTCACATTTCGCCGAGCCGGCGCAGCGCACCGGCCACTGGACCGAGCGCTTCAAATATGTACCGCTCGACGAAGACGGATCGATCTATCTCACGACCGGCGTCGAGGTGCGCTCGCGCTACGAGGCGTATCGAAATCAGAACTGGGGCGCCGCGCCCGACGACGATTATGTCTGGCACCGGCTGATGCCCTATGCCGACCTTCACATCGGCAGGGTCCGGCTCTTCGTGCAGCCGATCCTGTCCTCGATAGACGGCACGGCCAGGCCCCTGGCACCGGTAGATAACACAGGTGCCGACGTCCTGCAGTCCTTCGCCGAGGTCGACCTGCCGGTTTCCGACACAACGTCGCTCAGCCTGTCTGCCGGCCGAAAGCTGGTGTCGCTTGGCGCGGGACGGTTCATCGACACCCGTTACGGCCCGAACGTGCCGCAGGCCTTCGACGGGTTCGACGCCGCGCTCACCAGCGGTGCGGGACAGGTCCGTGGCTTCTATTTCCGCCCGGTCGACACCAGAGCCGGCGACTTGAACGACCGCAGATCGCGCCAGAAGTCGGTCTGGGGCCTCTATGCCACCCGGTGGCTGGAAAGGGACCGCGCGACGGGCGTGGACCTGTTCTACCTGGGCTTTCGGGACGGCGCCGCGACGTTCGACCAGGGAACCGGTCGTCAGTCCCTGCACACATTTGGCGCCAGAGCTTTCGGCGATTCCGGCCGCTGGTACTGGAACGTCGAAGGCGTCTTGCAGCGCGGCTCGTTCGACGGCGGCCCGGTAAAGGCCGGCGGCGTCGGTGGAGAGATCGGCCACCGCATGCTCACGACGCCGCTGCGCCCCGTCGTGGCGCTCACGGTCGACTACATCTCCGGCGACGACGACCCCGACGACCGCACCTTGGGCACGCTCAATCCCATGTTCCCCCGCGGCAAATATTTCGCCGCCCAGTCGCCGGTCGGACCGCGCAACCTCATCCATGTCCATCCGTCTGTCACGGTGAACCCGCGGCCGGACGTTGCGGTAACGCTGACGGGCATCGCCTATTGGCGCGAGAGCATTCGTGACGGGGTCTACGCCATCCCCGGTATCCTTGTGCGCAGCGGCCGGGACAGCGACGCCCGCTTCATCGGCAAGCAACTCGAGCTTGCCGTTGCCTGGCAGACGACCCCCGAACTCTCCCTGGCGGCGTCGGTGAGCGCCTTTAAACCCGGACGCTTCGTCCGCGAGACCGGACCGTCGCGCACGCTGCGCGTGGCTGGCGTCCAGGCCATGTTCCGGTTCTGACGACGCTCCTTCGCCCCCGCCTTTTCGTTCATTTGTCGGAAGCGCGGAGACGGAAGCGGCGCCGCGGTTCGTTTGCGGCGTTTGCTCGCTCCTTTGAGCATCGAGGGCGCCTCGCATGCGACGGCTTCCATCGCTTTTCACCCATGCCCGGCCGCGCTTGGCCGTGACGAGAGCGCATATCGGCCTCCATCGCACCCGCGCTGGCCGCCGTCAGCATGCCGATATTCCCTTTTCTGCCCTCGCCTTCGCGTTCCGCTTCTTGCGACTTAGCTTCGCACGTCCCGACGCTATCGCCTTCGATGATTCAGTGCCAAATTCAGTTGCACGGGAACGCCAAGTTACGACAACGTATAGACATCCAAATAATAAAGATTCAATTTAATTTTTAGTGAACACTATTATTCTAAAATTTATAATAAAAATTGAGAAAAATTTAACTTGATACATAGGAGATATTCAAATGTTGATCCAAAATAATCGATCTTTTATTTTGACACTGGCCATGCTTGCCCTTTTGTCGGGATGCACGTCTACGCCGCCAGCGTCGGCGGAAATCAAAAATGGCTGCAGCGAATGGCGCCACGTCGGATCTCCCGCCAAATCGCATCGCACGCGCGTGATCAATAAAAATTGCGAGAGCGCGAGCCTGCAAACGCAGGGAAGGTAAGTCCCGATGCGGCGAAGCGGGTCGAAATGGAAAAGGCCACCGCGGCTGACGGATGCGCAAGCGGGACGAACTTGCCATGGATATCCGGCGCTGAAGCCCTTCTTCTCGCCCATCCGCTGCGGATAAGGGCGCTGTCCGAAGTCTCGCTCGCGTTTGCAACAGCGCCGGTCCTCGCTAACGGCTCGTAAGTGCAGCCACGCAAGGGGATGCGCGGACCTAAGTTCATAATCTACCGGTCCGTGCTCTCGGATTGCTGAAACAGGTCCATATTGGCTTCTCCCCAAGCCGACAGGGATAGCAGTATCGGTATGAACGTCCGGCCGCGATCCGACAGGCTATATTCGACCTTGGGTGGCACCTGGGCATAAACGACACGATTGACCAGCCCATCAGCCTCCAGTTCGCGCAGTTGGTTGGTCAATGTTCGCTGGGTGACGCCCGACATCAGGCGCATCAGTTCATTGAAGCGGACTGTGCCTTTTTCGTGAAGATACCAAAGCGCAACGCATTTCCACTTGCCGTCGATCAGGCTGATGGCCGCTTCCACTGCGCAACCGGGATTGCTGTCCAAACTCGTGTGGCGCCGCTTGACCATAAAAGTATCCTTCATTGCACTTAGAGCAAATTTTGTTCGTATCGATGAAATCGAAGCTACAACCTAAATCGACCCTTGCAAGATAGGAGATACCGACATGAAAGCTATTGGATATAAAATTCCCGGACCGATCGAACGCGAGGACTCGCTGGTCGACATCACCCTTCCCGAGCCTTCGCCCACCGGCCACGACCTGCTCGTCGAGGTTAAGGCGATTTCCGTGAACCCGGTCGATTACAAGGTTCGTCGCAGCACGGCGCCGCAGGACGGCGAGTGGAAGGTGCTCGGTTATGATGCCGCCGGCATCGTGCGCGCCGTGGGGCCGGACGTGACCTTGTTCCAGCCGGGCGATGAGGTTTATTATGCGGGATCGATCACCCGTCCGGGGACCAATGCGGAATTGCACCTGGTCGACGAACGGATCGTCGGCAAGAAACCCGCCTCGCTTGATTGGGCCGAAGCCGCCGCGCTGCCGCTCACGACGCTGACCGCATGGGAAGCCTTTTTCGACCGTCTGGATGTGAACAAGCCGGTTCCGGGCGCAGCCCCCGCCATCCTGATCATCGGCGGTGCCGGCGGTGTCGGCTCGGTCGCGGTGCAGATCGCCCGCGAACGCACCGACCTGACCGTCATCGCGACCGCCTCGCGTCCCGAAACGCAGGCGTGGGTAAAGTCGCTCGGCGCCCATCATGTCGTCGATCATTCGAAGCCGCTGGCCGCCCAGGTCGAGGCGCTCGGCATCGGCGCGCCTGCGTTCATATTCTCGACCACCCATACGGGCGAACATGCCAGCGAGATCGTCGAACTGATCGCGCCGCAGGGCCGCCTGTGCCTGATCGACGATCCAGCGGGCGGCTTCGACATCATGCCGTTCAAGCGCAAGGCGGTTTCGATCCACCATGAGCTGATGTTCACGCGGCCCATTTACGGCACGCCCGACATGGCCGAACAGGGACGCATTCTGAACGAGGCGAGCGCGCTCGTCGATGCGGGCAAGCTGCGCACCACGCTGACCGAACGCATGTCGCCGATCAATGCCGCCAATCTCAAGCAAGTGCATGCGTTGATCGAGAGCAACACGGCGCGCGGCAAGATCGTCCTCGAAGGGTTCTGACCGGGGACGCACCCCGCCCTATATTTTGAACAGAAGGATAATGACCATGCCAGCTTATGCCGTTTTCACGCGCGACGAGACCGTCGATCCCGACCAGCTCAACGAGTATTTCGCCAAGGTCGATGCGAGCTTCGATGGGCACCCCATGAAGCTCCTTGCCGATTATGGCACCTTCGAGACGTTGGAGGGTGAGGAGATCGAGGGCGCCGTTATCATTGAATTTCCGGACATGGACGCCGCGCGGGCCTGGTATCGCAGCCCGGAATATCAGGCGATCGCACAACATCGCTTCAAAGGGTCGCGGTATCGAGGCTTTATCGTCAACGCAACGTAACCCGTTCCCATTATCCGTTGGTCAGAGAGATTGGCGCCGCTGCCGCGCGAACTGGATTGCCATCCAGACCGGAGCGGCGCCGCCTGACCGCCTGCGGATCAAACCGGGTGCTGCGAAGGGATTTTATCTCCCTTGCCATCAATCGAGTTTCGGAAAGGTAAGATCATGACTGATACCATGAAGGCGATGGTCCTCGAAAAGTTCGGGGGTTACGATGCCTTTGAATTGCGCGACGTTCCCGTCCCCGTGGTCGGGCCGCGGCAGGTTCGGGTGCGCGTCCACGCCAGCGCCATCAACCCGCTGGACTATCAGATCCGCCGCGGCGACTATGTCGATTATGTGCCGCTCCCTGCCATCATCGGCCACGATGTGTCCGGCGTCGTGGAGGAAAAGGGCTCGGACGTGACCGAGTTCGAGGTCGGCGATGAGGTTTACTACACGCCCAAGATCTTCGGCGGGCCCGGCTCCTATGCGGAGCAGCATGTTGCCGATGTCGATCTGGTCGCGCGCAAGCCGAAAAATATCAGCCATCTGGAGGCCGCCAGCCTGACGCTGGTTGGCGGGACGATCTGGGAAGCGCTGGTCACTCGTGCCCAGCTTGCGGTCCATGAGACGATCCTGATCCATGGTGGCGCCGGCGGTGTGGGCACGGTGGCGATCCAGCTTGCAAAGGCGATCGGTGCGCGGGTCATCACGACAGCGCGGTCCAGCAATCATGATTTCGTCCGTTCCCTGGGTGCGGACGAGGTGATCGACTATAACTCCGACGACTATGTCTCGGCCGTGACGGACCTGACGCAGGGCGAAGGGGTGAACGTCGTGTTCGATACCATCGGCGGCGACGCGCTGACGAAAAGCCCGCTCATCCTTGCGGATGCCGGACGGGTGGTCAGCATCGTCGATATCGCTCAGCCGCAGAACCTTATCGAGGCGTGGGGCAAGAATGCCGCCTATCATTTCGTGTTCACCCGGCAGAACCGCGGCAAGCTCGACGCGCTCACAACGCTTGTCGAACGCGGCCTGATCAAGCCCGTGGTCGGCGCGGTGCTTCCGCTGGCGCGGGTCGGCGAAGCGCATGAGCTGCTCGAAAACGGCGGCTCCCGCAGGCTTCGCGGCAAGGTCGTGATCGATGTCGCGGGGCAGACTGTCGAGCTTCCCACGCCGCGATAACGGCATCCCGAACACGAAGGCATCCTCACAAGATGCCTTCGTGTTCGGGAAGGCACCTGTCCCCGGTTGCGCACGAAAAGGCGTCTGCCGAATTTCACCCGAAAGCTGCCGTAGTGCGCTCTCCGCGCAAACGGCAGTTTTCGGAAGTTGGCTGGCTGCGGCCTGACGATTGAGCCGCAGCGCAGAGCCGCCGTTGCCGAAGGCGCCATCGATATGCAGCATAAGCACGGCCAACGACAATTCCCCGCGCAATCAAGTGCCCTGAAGGCGTCATTGAGGTTTTGCCAATATCCTCTCCAGGCCTCGGTCCCAATAGGGTTCGCTCCCAAATCGTTCGACGAGCCAGTCGATGAAGACCCTGACCTTCGGCGCCAATTCGCGCGAACTTGGGTAAAGTGCCCAAAGCGTCTGTGTCGAGACGAGCGGATAGTCGGAAAGGACGGGCACAAGGGCGCCAGATCGCAGCTCGTCCGCAGCGGCCCAAGTGGCCATCAGCGCGACGCCAAGCCCCGCGCAGGCCGCATCGCGCACGGCACCGCCGTCATTGATCCGCAGGGCCGGCGTGATGCGCCGCTCGATCCGTTCGCCTCCTTTTCCTTGGAACGTCCAGAGATCGAGCGTGCCAACGGCGAGGCAGCTATGCCCTGCGAGGTCGTCGGCTGTGGTCGGACGCCCGCGCCGATCGAGGTAATCGGGCGAGGCGACCAGTACCCGCCTGTCTGGCGCGAGCCGCCGCGCGACGAAAGACGAGTCCCCAAGCTCGGCGTAGCGAACCGCCACATCGAAAGCGCCTTCGACCAGATCGACAACGCTGTCCGAGATGCGCATGTCCAGGGCCAGATCGGGATATCGCCCGCAAAAATCGGCCAGACCTGGCACGATATGCATGCGCGCGAACGAGGCGGGGGCCGCCACCCGCAGCGTGCCGCGCGGCGTCGCCTGCTCGCGCCCGAGCGCCGCTCGTGCGGATTCTGCTGCGAGCACAACATTTTCTGCATGCGGCAGGAAGGCGAGTCCGTCTTCGGTCAAGGTCGCCTGCCGTGTTGTTCGGTGGAGCAGCCTGGCCCCCAGCTTTTTCTCAAGCGCCGCCAGCCTGGCGCTCGCACCTGCCGGGGTGAGGGCCAGATCGCGGGCCGCCGCGCTGATGCTCCGGAGCTGCGCGATGCGCAAAAACAGGTTCAGGTCGTCGACTTCCATTGGGCCACTTTCAAAATTTCTTTGAAACTGATCCTAAACGAGACCGACTACCGCGGACAATAGGAATAAATCAAATAGCCGTCATCGCAACGGGGCCACAGGCAATGAAGCCCGCCTACCCCTCAATTTGAAAGGACATCATTATGACCAAGACCATGAAGGCAGCCGTTCTCACCCGCTTCGGCGGACCGGACGCGTTCGAGCTGCGCGACGTGCCGGTGCCTGCGGTCGGTCCGCGCCAGGTGCGGGTGCGGGTGCACGCCACGGCGATCAATCCGCTCGATTACCAGATCCGCCGCGGCGACTACACCGACTATGTTCCGCTGCCCGCCATCACCGGCCATGACATCTCGGGCGTTATCGAGGAGCTGGGCTCGGATGTCAGCGAGTTCGCCGTAGGTGACGAGGTCTACTACACCCCGCAAATCTTCGGCGACGCCGGCTCCTACGCCGAGCAGCACGTCGCCAATGTCGAGCTGGTCGGCCGCAAGCCGCGGAATATCACGCACCTCGAGGCGGCAAGCCTGACGCTTGTTGGCGGAACGGTTTGGGAGGCGTTCGTGCAGCGCGCGCAGCTGAAGGTCGGCGAGACGATCCTTATCCACGGCGGTGCAGGCGGTGTCGGCACGATCGCGATCCAGGTGGCGAAGGCGATCGGCGCGCGCGTGATCACGACCGCCCTCGCCCGCGACCACGACTTCGTGCGTTCGCTCGGCGCCGACGAGGCGATCGACTTCTCCGCCGAAGACTATGTGGAGGCGGTCGCGCGGGTGACGGGCGGAGAGGGCGTAAACGTCGTCTTCGACACGATCGGCGGTGACACGCTCACGCGAAGCCCGCTCGTCCTTGCGGATGCCGGTCGCGTGGTCAGCCTCGTCGACATCGCGCAGCCGCAGAACCTGATCGAGGCGTGGGGCAAGAATGCGTCCTACCACTTCGTGTTCACTCGTCAGAACCGCGGCAAGCTCGACGCGCTCACCAACCTTGTCGAGCGCGGCCTGGTCAAGCCTGTGATCGGCGCGACGCTCCCGCTTGCCCGCATGAGCGAGGCGCACGAACTGCTGGAGAATGGTTCCGCACGCGGACTGCGCGGCAAGGTGGTGATCGACGTGTCCGGCGAGGCAGGCACCCTGCCCCTAGCCTAACCCGATAACCGGACGGTCGGGAAGCTTGTTCCCGACCGTCCACCCCTAAAGGAAACCATGATGTTCACCGTCCCATCGCTGGCCGAGAATGTCGGCCCCAAATCTTTCGGTCGTGGCTATGCGTCCATGTTCGCGCCTGATCGGCTGACCGTCGGCGTTTATTTCCCGATCGAGTCCTTCGACGGGCCCGAGCCGGCGATGCGCGACCAGGTCGAACTCGCAAAAGAGGCGGAGCGTCTCGGCTTCGCGGCGCTCTGGGCGCGCGACGTGCCGCTGAACGACCCCAACTTCGGCGACCTGGGCCAGCTTTATGACCCCTTTGTCTGGCTTGCGACGATCGCGGCACACACGAGCAGCATCGCGCTCGCCACGGGCGCTGTGATCCTGCCGCTCCATCACCCGATCGATGTGGCCAAGGCGGCGGCGTCGCTCGACCATCTGTCCGGCGGGCGTTTCGTTTTCGGCGTCGCTTCGGGCGATCGCCCGGTCGAATACCCGGCTTACGGCCGTGACCCGGCCCAGCGCGGAGACCTTTTCCGCGACGCATTCGATTATTCTCAGACATTGCTTACGGAGCGCTTTCCGGTCCACGCATCGGCGCACTATGGTCAACTCGCGGGCGGCGGCGACCTCGTGCCCAAGCCGCTCTCGCCACGGTTGCCCTTCCTCGTCACGGGCCAAAGCCAGCAATCGCTCGACTGGATCGCGCAGCGCAGCGACGGCTGGCTTACCTATCCACGCGACGTCGCGAAGCAGGCGCAGGTCGTCTCCAAGTGGCGCCAAGCGCTGGACCGTGTTGGGGCGGGATTCAAGCCCGTCGCCCAATCACTTTACATCGACCTCGCCGAAGATCCCGATTTCGCCCCCCGCCCCATTCATCTCGGGTATCGGCTGGGCCGTAACCGACTGGCTGATTTGTTCGACGACCTGCGCTCGAACGGGATCAACCATGTCGCGCTGAACCTCAAGTTCAGCCGGAGACCGGTCGCCGATGTCATCGACGAAATCGGACGCGACGTCATTCCGCATTTCGGCATTGAGCCTAATCCGCGAGCTTAGGGTTGTCAGACCAATATGGCGACGCCGCGATGAGATGAGATGATCGAGACCGCTGCGCGTCTTGGGCTCATCCCAACAAGGTGGCGACACCCTTGCACGCCGGTTCTACGCCGGATGCAAGGATGTCGCCGTCTACGGCCGAGCAGGTCGCTTGCCCGGCCGACAGATGCCGGAAGACGCAGGGCCAGATCCAACGATGTTCGGGGATATCCGAGGCCCTCCGGCGCGGCTTTTGCGGCCAGTTTTCGGGGAGGGCATGACCGACCCTGATCAATATCACCGGAACCTCGTTTTCGGCGAGCCCGAAGTCGCGCGCGACCGCTTCCGCATCGAAAGCCGATCATCGGCGCAGTTCCCCAACCCATCGCATGCGCCGCAAACTTGAGCATTTCGGCGCCCAACGTCGCGGTGCGAACCGCCTCGCCGCGCTGACGCACCGAGATTGAATATCGACGCGTCGCAGGCCTGCGAAGCTGCCAGGTTCGATTGACTACCACGCCGCGACCATCCGGCCGCTGGCGCACGTCGCTGGTTTACCTCACTCGTTCGGGATTACACGCAACGTCGGCGTTGACCGAGTGGCGCGATCCAGCGCCAATCCAACCGTCACAAGCCGTTTGCGGCAGGCGGCAACATCGGCCCGGGCGCTGGTAACACAAATGCCATGCAACAGTCACCAAGATCGCACCCATCGGCAATCAGCGCGTCATCGATCGCAGCCATTGGCGCCCGGCGGGGCCACCGAATCCAGAAGCCCCGATCCATCAAAAAAGGGCTCCCCCATGTATTTGCGCAATCGCAGCTTCGTTTCCGTGTCCGCTCTTGTCGTCGCGCTGTGCTCGGCATCCGTTGCCGCGGCTCAGGATATGCCGTCCGACACATCGACGCAAAGCGCTCCGACAGGCGACAATTTCGATGAAATCGTCGTCACCGGCCGCGCGGGCGGAAGCGATCTCAGAAAGGCCGAGGTCAGCTTTGCGATCACGACGCTCGACGACCAGCAACTGCGCATCAGCAACCCGATCTCGGCGGCCGAGACGTTCAAGCAGGTGCCCGGATTCTGGGTCGAATCCTCGGGCGGCGAAGGCTCGAACAATGTGCGCGCCCGCGGCATTCCGACCGACGGCTTCTCGTCGGTCGCGCTGCAGGAAAATGGCCTGTCGGTGCAATATGACGGCGGCCTCGGCTATCTGAACGCCGACCAGTCGTTCCGCTTCGACGAGACGATCGAACGCGTCGAAGCGGTCCGCGGCGGCCCGGCGTCGATCTTTGCCCCCAACGCGCCCGGCGGCGTGGTGAACTTCATCACCCGGCGCGGGTCGCAAGATCCCGGCGGGCTCGTCAAATATAGCTGGGGCGACTATGGCCTCCACCGCGTCGACGCTTATTTTGGCGCGCCGGTCGGCGAAAATTGGGGCGTGTTCGTCGGCGGCTTCTATCGTCGCAGCGACGGATTGCGCGACATGGGCTTCACCGCCGAGAAGGGCGGCCAGCTGCGCGCGACAGTCGATTATGACGACGGCGACAACCGCTTCCTGTTCGACGTCAAGCATATCGACGACCGAACCCCCTTCTATCTACCCGTACCCCTCACCTTCAACGGCGATGGCGATATCGTCGAAGTTCCGGGGTTCGATGCGCGGCATGGAACGCTGGCGGGACCGGAGAACCGCAACGTCCCGATCAAGCTGCTCGGCCGGACCTTCGATTTCGACCTCAGCGAAGGATCGCATACCCAATCAACCCAGATCACGATGGAAGGCCGATTCCAGGCCAGCGACAGCATCGGGTTCGAAACCCGCACCCGCTATCGCGACAGCGACATGCTGCGCAACGCGCTGTTCCCGACCGGCAATGTCACCCCGATCGCCGATTATCTCGCGTCGATCCGGACCCCGGCACTCGCGGCCTTTCCGGGCGCGACGGGTCTCGCCGTCCGCTATGCGACCGATGGCGCCGCCTTCGATGCAACGTCGAACGGCAATGGCCTGGTCGTCGGCGGCAATCTCTTGTCGGTCAATGTGCCGATCCGCGAGATCATCACCGACAACCGGTTCACCGCTGAATTCGAGGCCGGCGGCAAGCATAGTTTTGCAATCGGCGGCAGCTACGCCTGGTTCAGCTATGACTATGAGCGCGAGATGGGCACGACACTCCTCGACGTTCAGGACAATGCGCGCCGCCTCGACATTCTGGCCGTCAATGCCGCCGGCGCCGTCGTCGGTCGGGTCACCGACAACGGGTTCCAGCGTTATGGCTCGCTGTTCGACGATGCGGCGATGACGGTCAGGTCGGTCGCGGTCTATGCGGGCGATGAATGGCAGATCACGCCCCAGCTGCGCATCGATTTTGCCGGACGCTATGAAAAGACGCATATCACCGGCGCCGTTGCAAAAAAACAGACGGTCAATCTCGGCGATCCGACAACGCTTGCCGACAATCAGGTGCTGACCGCCGCGCCAGGCTTCGACCTTGTCGACCGCGAATTCGACGACTGGGGCTGGACGATCGGCGCGAACTGGCAGTTTTCGGATTATGGCGGGGTGTTCGCCCGCTATACCGACACCTTCCGCCTGCCCAGCGCCGGCGAATATAATGGCAATCCCGGCCGCACCGACCAGCGTTCGGTGCCGATCCAGATGGCCGAACTCGGCTTCAAATATGGCACCCCGACCTTCAGCCTGTTCGCCACCGGCTATTTCTCGCGCTTCCAGGGCGTGACCTTTACCGACAATGTCTTCCAGACCGACGGCAGCTTTGTCCAACGGACGGTGGTCGCCGACACCGAAACCTGGGGCGTCGAGGCCGAAATGACGATCCGTCCCGTGCATTTCGCCGACCTGCGCGTGGCGGCGACCTATCAGCGGCCCGAGTATAAAGGCTTCGTCTTTACCGAGATCGTCAACGGCGCGCCGGTCCAGCGCGACTTCGACGGCAACCAGCTCATCCGCGTGCCGCGGCTGGCGCTGCGCGCTGTGCCGGGGGTGAACCTGCTCGACGGCCGCGTCCGCGCCGAACTCGAGGTCGAACATTATACGAAACGCTACCCCGATGTCGCCAACTCGCAGGTGCTGCCGGCCTACACCGTGCTCAATGTCAATTTGCGCGCGAATGTGACCGACAATCTGACGCTGTCGCTCAACGCGACCAATTTGACCAACGAGCTCGGGTTGACCGAGGGCAATCCGCGCGCGGGGTCGTTCGTCAGCGGTGACGCAGGCGCGAAATATTTCCTCGCCCGGCCGATCTTCGGCCGGACCGTCCGCGCCTCAGTCAGCTTCCGTTTCTGATCGCCTGAAGGGGCAGCCCGATGCTTCAATTTCTTCTCCGCCTCGTGCTGCCCCTTTGCCTGCTGGGCGCCACCTCTGCGGCGGCGGCGGCGCCCCTGCCGGCCCGCACACCCGACCTCCTGCTGGAGGGCGTGGTGACCGGCGCCGATCATGAAAAATATCGACGGACCCCCTTCGAACTTCCTCCCGGCGTCGAACGCCTCGTCGTCGCCTTTGAGCAAGATGGCAAGGACCAGCGCACGGTCATCGATCTCGGCATCGAGGATCCGCACGGCCTTCGCGGGGCAAGCGGCGGCAACAAGGCGGTGTTCACCCTCTCGGCGAGCGATGCGACGCCATCCTATCTTCCCGGTCCGCTCGATGCCGGACGCTGGCATCTGATGCTCGGTATCCCGAATGCCCGCGAGGGATCGCGGGCGCGATGGAAAGCGCGGCTTTGGTTTCTGCGCGGCGACGAGGCCCAGCTCGCCCCCGTCGGAGTTGCGCAGTCGCGCGGACCGGGCTGGTATCGCGGCGACATGCATCTTCACACCGCGCACAGCGACGGCTCGTGCGACAGCAACGCGGGTGCGCGGGTTCCCTGCCCGCTGTTTCGCACGCTGGAGGCTGCATCGGCCAGCGATCTCGATTTCGTGATGCTCACCGAACATAATACGACGAGCCACCATGCTTCGATCGTTGAAATGCAACCCTATTTCGACGAGCTCCTGCTGATCCCGGGCCGCGAAATCACGACTTTTTACGGGCATTTCAATATTTTCGGGGTCACAGCACCGATTGATTATCGGGTGCAGCCGCGGGGGCCGGTCAGCTTCAACGCAATCGCCGACAAGGTTCGTGCGCTCGGCGGGCTGGTGGCGATCAATCATCCCTCGCTGCCTTCGGGCGAGGCCTGCATGGGTTGCGGCTGGACGATGCCCGATGCCGACATGGCGCGGGTCGATCTGATCGAGGCGATCAACGGCAGTTCGATTGCCGGGAGCGACAATAATCCCGACGGCCCCTATTCGGGCGTCGCCTTCTGGCGCCGCCACGGCGCGGCACAGGGCAAAGCACCTATCGGCGGCAGCGACAATCACGACCCCGGCCGCGAGGGGAGCCTTGGCGCGATCGGCCGTCCCGCGACAGTGGTATTTGCCGAGGGGCTGACCGCGGCGGACATCCTCGCTGGATTGCGCAAGGGCCGATCCTTCGTCGACCTGAGCGGCAGCCGCACAGCCATGCTCGACCTCGCGCTATGCAGCGCCGGCACATGTGCGGCGATGGGCGAGAGCCGGACCCTGAAAGCAGGCGACGTGCATCGGCTCCGCGTCACGGCATCGCTTCCGGGTGCCGCCCGCATCCGGATCGTCGATGCCATCGGCAACCGCGATCTGAGCACGGGGGCGCCCAGCGACATGGACACGGTCCTGACCTTGCCCAAGGGAAGGCTGGCTATCTACGCCGTCGCCGAAGATGCCGCCGGCCGGATGCTGGCGATCGGAAATTCGATCCGGGTTCTGGTCGAATGACGTCGGCGCAATGCCAATAGCGAGCGGACGTCCTCAGGCGGCCCGCGCCAACACCCGCATCGATACCACGAACCACCCCGCGGTCACGATGGCAAAGGCGATGAGCATTTGCGATGCCAAGCCCGCGACGACACAAACGGCCGCCGCCGCGGCGTAAAAGTCCCGCATCGTCAGCCATGTCAGCCACTGCTTCCATTTCGCAGGATTGGCGCCAAACTGTTCCTTGATCCCGTCGAAAGTAAAGGGTCGCCCAGAGACTCTGGCCCGCCTCCCGATCAGGAACAGGCCGGCCGCCAGCAGAACCAATCCGGTCGCGCCGGCCGCTGCGGCGACATCCTGCCCGCGCAGCCAGAGGTTGAAGACCAGACCGGCAAAGAAAGACAGGTTGGTCGCCGCGTCGGTCAGGCTGTCGAGCATCGCGCCTTCGGGCGACGAACGATAGGTTGCGCGCGCAATTTCTCCATCGACACCATCGACGATCGAGGCGAGCTGGAACAGGATCGCACCGATGATCAGCCCGTCCGCGCCGCCCGCGAACAGGCACAATGCCATTGCAAGGCCAAGGATCGCGGCGGCGATGGTCGCATGCACGGGCTTCACGCCCGGAAGCCGCAGCACTATGCGGCTGATTGCCTGCGAAATCGGGCGGTTGATGTGCCGCGAGACGATGCCGTCATTCGGCTTGGCGGTGGCCGCGACGATCGCATCGCCCTTGCGCCGCAGATCGCGGAGGGCGTCTTGCAGCATAGCCCCATCGATCGCGCCGTCAGTCCGAGTTGCTGCCGAAAAATGAGCCGCACCCGAGAGCATATTGAGGATCGCGCGAGCAGGAAGCAGCTCTTCACCGCGGATATGGACTATGGAGGCGGCTGCCCCGGCGCCCTCGTCACCGGCGATCTCGACAACCAGGCTTCGCGCCAGCCGCGCAAATTCCGCCCTGCACCATTGGCTCGGCGCCCATCCACCGGCAACGACAACGACACAGCCTTCGACATCCTGATCCTGCTCTGCCGCCAGTGCGACCTGATGCACGGCCCGCGCCGCGGCAGGAATGCCGGCGACGAGAAAATTCGCGGTAGCCGCGTGAGAAAAATGGAGGGCGATCAATGTCATTTGGGATTGAACTCGTCATTGGGGCAGGCCGCTGTTGCTGGCAGCCGCTTAGCGATAGAGGGCAAAAAAATGCTGCCGGGCAGCAAACAGGCTGGAAGATTATTTTGATAGACGAACCGCAACATCGCACACCGGCCGCTGCGGCGCCGAACCGGATGGCCCAACGTCCGCGGGAGTTGCAGGACGGCCTGAACCTTTATGTTTTCCACCCGTTGGCGCGGCGCCTTGCGCTGCTGCTGACGAACACTCCGATCACCCCCAATATGGTGTCGGTGGCCGGCGGAATGCTCGTCGTGGCCGCGGCGCTGGCCTATGTCCAGCCGGGCTGGCCACTCCCTGCGCTTGTGGGCTTTGCATTGCATCTGGCCTGGCATGTCGTCGACGGGGCCGATGGCGATCTTGCCCGGCGGACCGGCCGCGCCAGTCCGCGCGGCGAGCTGATCGACGGCATCTGCGATTACGCCAGCCACATCATCCTCTATCTGATGCTTGGCGCCCTGCTTCAGAAGGAAATCGGCCCCGTCGCCTGGTTCTGGACGATCGGTGCGGGGGCGAGCCGGATCCTGCAGGCCAACCATTACGAGGTTCAGCGTCGGCAATATCAATGGTGGCTCTATGGGGTGCCCTGGCTGCGCTCCACCCGCAGCGACAGGACCAGCCAAGGCATCGGCGCATGGCTTGGCGCCGGTTATCTGCGGCTGGCGCAGGTGCTGGCCCCCCATGCGATCGCGGCCGACGCGGCGGTCGCAGAGGCGAGGCGCGATCCGCGCGGGCTTGCTGATCTGCAGGATGCCATCAGGCGCCATGCGATGCCGATGCTGGCCAGCCTCGCGCCGCTCGGCGCCAATTATCGCACCATCGCGCTGGGGCTCTCGATGCTGGCAGGATCGCCGCTCTATTTCTTTGTGTATGAAGCGTTGATCCTGAACCTCGTCGCCCTGCGTTCGATCCGCATTTCCAACCGATCGACATCGCGCCTGATCGCCGACCTTCATCATGCGGCGACCAGCGCACGGCGATAGATTGCAAGCGTATCGGCCGCAAAGCTGCGCCAGCTCAGCTGCGCGGCGCGCGCCAGCCCTGCGCTGTGCATCCTCGCTGCCTGGTCCTTGTCAACGACCGCCTCGTGCAAGGCGGCGGCAATCGCGTGCGGATCGTCGGGGGGCGCCAGCAGCGCGGCGCCACCGGTGACTTCGGGCATCGCGGAAATGTTGCTCGTGACGACTGGACACCCGCACGCCATCGCCTCTGCCAGGGGGTTGCCGAAGCCTTCGCAGAAGGAGGGGTGGAGCAATGCGGCGGCCGCCGAATAGAGCTGCACAAGATCCTGTTCGCTGACCGACCGCAACAAGCGCACCCGGCCGCCAATCCCAAGCGTCTCGGCAAGGCGCAGCAGGCGATGCGCGCCCTTGCCCATTCGCTGGACCAGGACCAGGTCGATGTCCGGCCGATCGGCAAAGGCAATGGCAAAGGCGCGGACGGCGCCTTCGTGGTTTTTGTAGGGGGCATATTGGCCGACGGTGAGGATGAAAGGCGTGCCTGTCCGGAGATCAAGTGCGGCCAGCCGCGCATCGTCGCGCTGCGCCGGGCGAAAATCGGGTGACACGCCCGACAGGGTCACAAATGTCCGGTCCGCCGCCGCCGGACAGCGTGCCACTATCTCGTCCCGGCTTGCCTGGCTGACCGTGGCGATCGCCGCCGCGCTGCGCAGGGCCCGTTTGATGCCATGGGCATGAAACAGCGCCTGCAGCCGCCCGGCGGGGCGCGGATTGCACCAGTCCGGATTGGTCAGCCACATCAGGTCATGCACTGTCGTGACGCAGGGCACCGCAAGCCCGGCGGGCATGATGTTGAAGGTGGCGTGAAACAGGCTCACGCCCGATAGGTCGACCACATGTGGCAGCCACCACATCGTGCCGGGACCGTTGGCGGCCTCCGAAACCACAACTTCCCGCACATTCGCCGCTTCGCTCAGTCGGCCGCCGAGAGCGGGTGATCGCAGGAAAAGGAAGTCCAGATCGGGCGCGAGTTCGGGAACAAAATCCACGAGCGCGCGGACGGTTTGGGCGATCCCACTGGGGCGCGGCCCGATATAACGGCAATCGATGGCGATAACGGGTCGGCCGCTGTCATTTCGCTGTGCCACCTCTTCTCTACTCCAACTGCCCAACATTGCCACGCGGGCGCCCCGCCTCTCCCGAGTCAGGGCGTTCCCAAGCAAGACGGAGCCGCTTGCCCCTGTCCGTGAAAATTTTGTGAAACCGCCGCCAAGGTTGCCGGCGAGTGGCTCCGTCAAGATCGGTGAGTCAGCAAGCGCGAGCGGCGGCCCGACACTCCTTCGGCCAATGAACCCTGCGACCCAGCCCAAATGTCGGTTGAAAAAGTGAGAGTATTTGATGGAAGCGATTAGAGTTGCGGTGATCGGAATCGGCAATTGCGCCAGCTCGTTGGTGCAAGGCGCGTCATTCTATGCGGACAGTGGCTCCACACGCGGCCTCATCCAGCCGACGATCGGCGGATATGGAGCCGGCGACGTCGAGTTCGTGCTGGGGATCGACATCGATGCCCGCAAAGTCGGGCTGGATATCGCCGATGCGATTTTTGCGGCCCCCAACAATACCACCGTCTTTCACACGGACGTGAAACGGACCGGCGCGAAGGTGATCCGGGGCCGCGTTCTCGACGGCGTGGCGGCCCACATGACCGGGGCCGGCCCGCGCGGCTTCATGGTGGCCGACGGGCCAGACGCGACGCATGAGGAGATAGTGGCAGCGCTGCGCAAATCGGGCGCGCAGATCTTGCTGAACTTTCTGCCGGTCGGATCGCAGGAAGCGACCGAATTCTATATGGAATGCGCGCTCGAAGCGGGCGTCGGCGTCGTGAACTGCATGCCGGTTTTCATTGCCAGCAATCCGCAATGGGAAGCCCGGTTCCGCTATCGCGGACTTGCGATCATCGGCGACGACATCAAGGCACAGGTCGGGGCAACCATTGTGCATCGCACGCTGTCCAGCCTGTTCGCTGCCCGCGGCGTGACGGTGGAACGCACCTATCAGCTCAACACCGGCGGCAATACCGACTTCATGAACATGCTCGACCGCGATCGGCTGTCGAGCAAGAAGACCTCCAAGACAGAAGCGGTGCAGGCCGCGCTTGCCGAACGGCTGGAGGAGGAAAACATCCTGATCGGCCCGTCCGAATATGTCCCCTGGCAGAAGGACAACAAGCTGTGCTTCCTGCGGCTCGAAGGGGCGCAGTGGGGCGACGTTCCGCTCAATCTGGAGCTGCGCCTGTCGGTCGAGGACAGCCCCAATGCGGCCGCGTGCGTGATGGATGCGATCCGTTTTTGCAAGACGGCGATGGATCGCGGCGAAAGCGGCGTACTCGGCATTCCGTCGGCTTATTATTGCAAGCACCCACCGCAGCAAATCAATGAGCAGGCCGCCAGCAGGATGCTGGACGCCTATCTGGCCGACGACGCGATCGCCGCCGAATAAGCGGCCGCGATTTCCGCTCCCCCCTCCCCATCGAAAAGCATGAGCGCGGACCCAATGGACGCACTGATCATTGCCGCCGGTGCCGGCAGCAGGCTTCGGCCTGTTGCCGACCCGAAGCCGCTGGCGCCGATCCTGGACCTGCCGCTGATCGAGATCGGCGTCAGGCAGGCCGCGCGGGCCGGCGCGGGCCGGGTGGTCGTCGTGACCGGCTATCGCGCAGACGTCATCGAAGCGGCCTTGCCCGCGATTGCGTCGCGGGCGGGCATTGCGGTCGTGCCGCAGCGGGTCGATGACTGGCGGTTGCCGAATGGTCATTCGGTGATCGCCGGAGCTTCGCTGATCGACGGCGATTACCTGCTGATGATGGCGGATCACATCTTTGCCGATCCCATCCTGCCCGACCTGGTGGCAAAGGGCGCGCCGAACGGCGGCGTCACGCTGGCCATCGACCGGCGGACCAAGGGGAGCCTGATCGATCCCGACGACGCCACCTGGGTCGAACTGGACAATCGCGGGCTTATCCGGGCCATCGGCAAGGATATCGCATCCTATCACGCCGTCGATTGCGGGGCCTTTGTTGCCACCCCGGCGCTTTCCGCCGCAATTAAGGAGGCGATCGCCGCGGGCCGCCCCGGATCGCTGTCCGACGGCATGCAACGCCTGGCCGATCAGGCGCGCGCCGCGACCATGGATATCGGCGAAAGCTGGTGGATCGATGTCGATGACCCGCGCGCCTATGCGCTGGCGCAAGCCCAGGTCGCGGCCCGGCTGTCGCACCTATTTGATGCCGCTCGCCTCCCGTTTGCCAAGGCCTATGAAGAAACGCTGGCCGGATGATCGAGCGGCCATTTCTGTTTGAGACGACGCGGATGATTGCGACGCGCTGGTCGGGCAAATCCCCGACCGGGATCGACCGCGTCTGCCACGCCTATCTTGACCATTTCGGTCCGCGCGCTCAGGCCGTGGTCCAGCACCGCGGCGTGTTTCGTATCCTGAGCGTCCGGCACTCGGACGAGCTGTTTGCGATGCTCACCGACGCAGAAGGCGCAACACGTCGCAAAATCGCCGCGTTTGCGCTGCGGGCATGGTTCGAGGGACGCGCGCGGGCGGACGGCGGCGGCGCGACCTACCTCAATGTCAGTCACACCGATTTCGATTTGCCGAGCCATGGCCGATGGGTGCGCGAATGTCGCCTGCGGCCGGTCTATTTTCTCCACGACCTGATCCCGATCACCCATGCGCGATACTGCCGTCCGCATGCCGTGACGCGCCATCGCGGCCGCGTGGTGAACGCGTTGCAAACGGCCGGTGGCATTGTGGTGAATTCCCACTCTACGGCCCATGAACTGCGCGCCTTCGCGCGCGAGCATGCCCTGCCCCTGCCGCCGTTGGCCGTCGCGCCGCTCGCCGTCCAGAACTTCGGCCAGGCTGCGAAACCCGTATCCGGCAGCCGGCCCTATTTCCTGTGCCTCGGCACCATCGAGGAACGCAAGAATCACCGCCTTCTCTTTGACATATGGCTTCGCCTCATCGCCGAACTGGGGGTCGACGCGCCGCGGCTCGTCATCGTCGGACAATGGGGAGCCCGATCGTCGGCCGTGCGGGCGATGTGGAAGCGGCATCCGGAGCTCCGCCGTTATGTGACGCTGATTACGCGCTGCAACGACAAGGACGTGCGTGATTGGATCGCCGGAGCGCAGGCCTTGCTGATGCCGACGCTCGCCGAAGGCTTCGGCCTGCCGATGGTGGAAGGGTTGGCGAGCGGCACGCCGGTCATTGCCAGCGACCTTTCCTGCTTTCACGAAATCGGCCAGGGCATCCCATGTCTGCTCGATCCCGCCGACCCCGCCGCGTGGGTCCGTGCGATCCTCGGCTTTTCCGCGCCGGGGGGCGAGCGGCAGCGGCAGTTGCGCTTGCTGGACAGCTATCGCCCGCCGGTCTGGGGCGATCATTTTGCTTCGCTCGAAGCATGGCTCGCCAAGTTGCGCGGTGGGGGCGATCCGGCCGGCCCCATGGCGTCCAGCGCATCGCCGCCGCAGCGGCAACGCAGCGCACCCGCACCCGTCATGGCGCAGCAAGCCGCCGGCACCGATGCCGGCCCTCCCCGCAAATTTTCCGAAGCGATTAAAATATGTCCGTAATAGAGCGTCTCAAATCGGTGAACCGGCTGTTCGTGGCCGTCGTGATCGTGCCGACGATCATCGCCTTCTTCTACTTCGGCCTGTTCGCCAATGACATCTACACGTCGGAAGCGCGCTTCGTCGTCCGCAGCCCCGGCAAGGGCGATGCCTCGCCGCTCAGCCTGATGCTGGCCGGCGGCGGCATCGGCGGCGGCGGCAGCGACGAGAGCAATGCCGTTGTCGAATATCTGCACTCGCGCCGCGCGCTCGCCGAAATCGACAAGGACGGGTTGGTCAGCCGCGCCTATCGCGACACCGCGATCTTCTGGTTCGACCGCTTCGGCGGCATATCTGGAGACAGCCGCGAGCAATTTTACCGCTATTTCCAAGGCAAGCTGGGCGTTGCCGAAGGGACGAACAGCAAGGTCATCCACCTGACCGTCACGGCGTTCAGCCCGCGCGACGCGCGGCAGATCAACGCGCGGCTGCTCGACCGGGCGGAAGATCTTGTCAACGGACTGTCGAAGCGCGCCCAGGCCGATGCAATCGCCATTGCAAAGGGCGAAGTCGAGCAAGCCGAGGCGGCGGCGCGCGAAGCCGCGATCATGCTCTCCCGGTTCCGCAACGAAAATGGCATCATCGACCCCGAACTACAGGCCGAAACCGATCTGCAGATGATCGCCAAGGTTCAAGACGAGCTGATCGCGGCGCGCACGCAACTGCTCCAGCTGCAAACCTACACGCCGGAGGCGTCCCAGATCCCGTTCCTGCGCGCGCAGATCCGTTCGCTGGAGCGCGAAATCGATCAGCAGAAGCGCGAAATCGCCGGCGGCAGCCGTTCGCTTTCGACCGCGGCAATCCGCTATCAGGAATTGCAGTTCGACGCCGAGGCCGCAAACAAGCTCCTGACCGCAGCCTTGGCCTCGCTTCAGGAGGCACAGGCGGAAGCCAGGCGCAAGCGCGCCTATATCGAACGCATCGCCGACCCCAGCCTTCCCGACTATGCAACGCGGCCGCGCCGGGTCTGGAACATCATCGCCACCTTCATTCTCGGCCTGCTGGCCTGGGGCGTGCTGTCGATGCTGATCGTCGGCATACGCGAGCATCGCGACTGATGGCGACGGCTGCCGATCGATCCTCGCTCCGCAAAAGTGGCGGCGTCCAGTTGCGTGTACTGGGCGCACTGCTGATCCGTGAAATGCTCACCCGCTATGGCCGCCACAATATCGGTTTCCTGTGGCTGTTTGTCGAGCCGATGCTCTTTACCCTGGGGGTCACGGCGCTGTGGACGGCGACCAAGTCGGTGCATGGCAGCGACCTGCCGATCGTGGCCTTTGCGCTGACCGGCTATTCGAGCGTGCTGCTCTGGCGCAACATGCCCGGCCGCTGCATCGGCGCGCTCTGGGCCAATCTCGCGCTAATGTATCACCGCAATATCAAGGTGCTCGACATCTATGTCGCGCGCCTGTTGCTGGAATTTGGCGGCGCGACGATTTCCTTCACCATATTGAGCATCGCGTTGATCAGCGTCGGCTGGCTCGCCCCGCCAGAGGATTTTCTGAAAGTCGCCGCAGGCTGGCTGCTCATCGCCTGGTTCGGCGCCGCGCTGGCGATCGCGCTGGGGGCGCTGTCGCACGAAAGCGAGCTGGTCGACAAGCTGTGGCACCCCGCCTCCTATATCATCTTCCCGCTGTCCGGTTCGGCCTTCATGGTCGATGCCCTGCCGCCTTTTGCGCAGCAGATCGTGCTCTATGTGCCGATGGTCCACGGCGTCGAACTGGTTCGCGAAGGCTATTTCGGCTCCGCGGCGCGCGCGCATTACGACCTTGGCTATCTCATTCCCGTGACCCTCATTCTCAGTTTCGTGGCGCTGCTGCTGGTGCGCCGGGTGGCGCAAAGGGTCGTCCCCGAATGATCGAGGTTCGCGATCTTCGCAAATTCTATCGGACGCGCTTCGGCGAAAAGCTGGTGCTGGACAAGGTCAGTTTCGACCTCCGCAAGGGCGAACGCCTCGGCGTGCTCGGCCGTAACGGCGCGGGAAAATCGACGATGATCCGGCTGGTGAGCGGCGCCGAGCGCCCGACCTCCGGCACCATCGAACGGCAGATGTCGGTATCATGGCCGCTCGCATTCGGCGGGGCGTTTCAGCCCATGCTGACCGGCGTCGACAATATCCGCTTCATCAGCCGGATTTACGAGCAGGACTTTGAAAGCAACCTCGCGTTCGTCGAGGAGTTTGCGGAGCTTGGCCCCTATCTGCGCGAGCCGGTTCGCACCTATTCTTCAGGGATGCGGGCGCGGCTGGCGTTCGCGATTTCAATGATCATCGAATTCGACTGCTTCCTGATCGACGAGATCGGCGCAGTGGGCGATGCGCGCTTCCACGACCGATGCAATTATGAACTGTTCGAGAAGCGCGCCGACCGCGCCATGATCATCATCTCGCACGATGCCGGTTATATCCGCGACCATTGCAACCGCTGGGCGGTGCTGCACGAGGGCAGGCTGGAACTGCACGACGCATTCGAGGACGCCTATACCGTTTACAAGGAAGTAATCGGCGCCTCGCTGGGCACGGCCAAACCTGTCGTCAGCCATGTCAACCGCGCCATGATGATCGAATCCTCGCAGCGCGCGGCGCTGGCCGACGACCGGTTCCGCATTCATGTGCAGCAGGGCGACTGGGCGCGCGACAGCCGCGACTGGGCGAGCGCCGAGCGCGAATATGCCGCCGCGTTGGCGCTTTACCCCTACCAGCGCAGTTACTGGACCCAGCACGGCCATGTCACCAAGGAGCAGGGCGAGTTCGGCCGCGCGGAAATCTCCTATCGAACCGCCGCGGCGCTTGGCGTGCCGGAGGATGAAGTGGCAGACTTCATACAATTCGTCGCGGCGCGTCAGGACGAAGGCGATGCGGCGCCTGCGGTCCGGGGCTTTCGGCCCGGCCTGGCGGGCAGTCAGCCGCCCGGAAAGCCTGATGTCGAGACGTTCGCACAGCTGCTGTGGCCGGACGCGGACGTCGACGAGCGCTGCCAGCTCGACCTGCTGCGGTCTTTTGCGACGTGCGACGCCTTGGCGGCAACGATGATCGCGGACCCCCGGTTTGCAGCGGCTTATTCAGCGCTGCACCGGAACGGTCAGCCCGACAGCGGCGCATCGCTCCACCCCGATGTGATCGAACGGATCCGCTGCTTCTTTACGGCCGACCTTGGCCGCGCGGATCAGTCCGATGCAGACGCAGAGCTGAAAACGACGGATCAGATACTCGAACGGCTTGTGGCCCGCGAAACGCTGGCCGAATGGCCGCTCACCGCACAGGCGCTCCAGGCATGGGCTGCCAAGGATTTCCGGCCCGCAGTGTTGCATTCTGACAGCAAAGATCGATTCCCCGCATGAGCACCGCCAAGAAAATTTTGATCGACGGCTATAATCTGGGCCTTGAGAAAGGAACCGGCGTCGCAACCTATGCCCGCAATCTCAGCTATGAGATGCATAATCTTGGGCATAAGGTTTCGGTGCTTTACGGCCATGCGGCCGCCTCGTCGCGCGACCCGCTGCTGCGCGAGATTTCCTTCTTCGACGGCGGGTCCGGCGGGCGCGGCGGCCTGCTTGATATCGCCGGACAAGGCGTCCAGGCGCTGCGCGCGCCGTTCGGCCACCGCGGCGTCGAAGTGCCGATCACGGGGCAGGTCATTTCGCGCCCGTTCGCGGCGCGGCTGCCGCGCTACGACGCGATTGTCAACGCGGCCGATGTGTTCAGACGGTCGCAGAACGGTTTCAGATTATGGGGCCGGCTTGGCCATGTCGATCTGCCGGACAGACCCGATCTTGCCCATTGGACCTATCCGCTGCCCATCAAGGTGCGGGGGGTGCCCAACATCTATACCTTCCATGACATCGTGCCCTTGCGCCTTCCCTACACGACGCTCGACCACAAGCGCCATTATCTGCGGCTGCTGCGCAAGCTCGAACGCACCGCCGATCATATCGTCACCGTATCCGACAGCTCGAAACGCGACCTGATCGACATCCTCGGCATCGCGCCCGATCGCATTACCAACACCTATCAGTCGGTCGATATTCCCGCCGCCTTGCGCGGCAAGCCGGACGAACAGGTCGCCCGCGAAGTGGAAGGGCTTTTGCCGGTCAGCTATAAAAATTACTATCTCTTCTGGGGTTCGATCGAACCCAAGAAGAACATCGGCCGGATGATCGAGGCCTATCTGGTCAGCAAGGTCGACGGTCCGCTCGTGATCGTCGGGGCGCAGGCATGGAAGTCCGAAGGCGAACTGCAACTGCTCAACGGGATTTCCGATGCGCACCGCCAAAAGACCAAACCCGGATCGGGAAAGCGGGTGATCCAATTGCCCTATGCCCCATTCTCCCTGCTGGTCAGCCTGATCCGCGGTGCGCGCGCGGCCTTGTTCCCCTCACTCTACGAGGGTTTCGGGCTGCCGGCGCTGGAGGCGATGATGCTCGGCACCCCGGTCATCTGTTCGAACACCGCTTCGCTGCCCGAAGTCGCCGGCGATGCGGCGCTGATGATCGATCCCTATGACACCGCCGCGCTGACCGAGGCCATCCGCCGGATCGACGCCGACGCCGATCTGCGGGCCGAATTGTCCCGCCGCGGACTGGCCCAGGCCGCCCATTTCTCTCCGGCTGCGTATCGCGAGCGCCTTCAGGCGCTTTACGAACGCTTCTGATCGACCGTTTCGATGGAAATTTTTGCATGACAACTTACTCGCTCAACCACAAAAGCCTTCGGCCCATCCTCGCGGCGCTGATGCTGGCAGCGCCGCTGGCCGCCTGTTCCTCGCTCGGCAATTTCGGCCCGTCGGCGGCCGCCGTCCGCAATTCCGGGGGGCAGGACTATGCCGGCAGCGGGATTATCGTGGTCGATCTCGACGATCAGGCGGTAAAGCGGGCGACACATTATGCGCGCTCACAAACGCTGGCGGAGGTCTTTGGTGATGCTCCCGCTGGCGGCACAGTGATCGGCCATGGCGATGTCCTTGACGTGACGATCTGGGAAGCCCCGCCGGCCGTCCTGTTCGGCGGCGGCGGACCGCGCGGAAACCTTGCGGCATCGCCGGGCCAAGGCGTCACGATTCCGCAGCAGATGGTCAATGATGCGGGCACGATTAACATTCCCTTCGCCGGAACGATCGAGGTTGCGGGGCGGACGACTGCGCAGGTGGAGCGCGAGATCGTTGCCCGGCTGGCCGGCCGCGCGCATCAGCCGCAGGCGGTGGCCCGGCTGGTCCAGAATGAAGCGCGCAACGTGACGATCGTCGGCGAGGTCGGGGCCAGCCGCCGCGTCCCCCTCACCGCGCGTGGCGAACGCTTGCTCGATGTGCTGGCCTCGGCCGGCGGCCCGCGTCAGCCGGTCAGCAAGACGACGGTGCAGCTCTCGCGCGGCGGCGTCGCCACCGCCATGGCGCTTGATGCCATCATTCGCGATCCGGCCCAGAATATCCGCGTTCAGCCCGACGACATCGTGACCGTTACCTTTCAGCCATATAGCTTCATCGCGCTCGGCGCGGTTTCGCAAAATGCCGAAGTTCCCTTCGAAGGGGCTGGCGTGACCGTCGCGCAGGCGCTGGGACGCATTGGCGGGCTGCGCGTCGACATGGCCGACATCGGCGGCGTCTTCATCTTTCGTCTGGAAGATCCGACGGCCCTCGACCCCGCCCAGGTTCAGAACGCGCGGAGGCTGGCCGACGGGCGCATTCCGGTAATCTACCGACTGAACCTGCGCGACCCCGCGAGCTTTTTCGCGGCCCAGAGCTTCGCGGTCCGCGACGATGACCTGCTCTATGTGTCGACCGCCCTCGGCGCCGATTTGCAGCGCCTCCTGTCCACGCTTTCGAGCGTGGCCTTCTCGACGATTGCGATCGGTGACGCCGTCAAGTGACTCGCGGCGGTTGAAGCGGATCGGGCCTGTTAATTGGAGGGGACACCGCCGGCCGCCGCCATCGGCGCGCGCTCGGCGGGATCTGCGAAGATTGTGAAGGGTGGCAAGGGTCCTTTGGGTCGCCTTTGCCGCAGCCCGCTCTATTGCGGCCTTGCGCGGCCATGGCGCAGGCCATCGATCAGCAGCATGACCATTTGTTCGGTGTGCGCCGCCGCATCGTCCCCGGACGCCACCGCGAGATTGCCGATGGCGCGCAGCAGGTCATAGGGCGCAACATCACCGCGGACTTCGCCCGCCTCGGCCGCGGCCTTCAGCAGCATCGACAAGGCGGGTTCAAACCGGCTGCGGAAATAATTGGGCAATGCGGCGAAGGCCGGGTCGCCGGAATGGAGCGCCGCGGCCAACCCCTGCTTGGTCGCCAGGAAGCGCGTGTAGCGCATCAGCCAGGCCGTCAGCGCCTCGGCCGCCTCCCGTTCGGCGGCAAGCGGCGCGGCGGCATCGGCACAGGCATCGACCTCGCGGCGGAACACCGCGGCCACCAGATCGGCGCGCGTCGCAAAATGGCGGTAAAGCGTCGCCAGCCCGACACCCGCCTCGGCCGCAATCTCGCGGATGGGCGCGTCGACGCCCGATCGGGCGAAGACGATCTTTGCGGCCTCCAGAATTGCCCCCTCGTTCCTGCGGGCATCGGCGCGCGTGCGGGGTGGCGGCGCCCCAACCGCGCCCGCTTCCGATCCATTACCCGCGGCCCCGTTTCGGGTTGTGGCCGACCCCATCTACACGACCTCCTTGATAAACGGATCAATGTTCCGTATTTGAAGGATAGCGGATCATTGATCCGTTTGCCAGTTTGAAGGTTCCCATTCGCATGTCCACTCCATTCGCGGAAGCGCAGGCGCCCGCCGCAGGCCAACCCGTCATTATCTCCATGACGCCCGTCACCCTGCCCGCCCCTGCGCGAGGCATCGACTTGCACGTCCGAGTGTCAGCCCCGGCCTTGGGCGACGCCCTGCCGCTGATCATATTCTCGCACGGCAACGGCCAGTCGCTCCACGCCTATGCCCCCCTCGCCAATCATTGGGCGGCGCATGGCTTTGTCGTGATCCAGCCGACCCATCTGGACTCGCGCCTGCTCGGCCTTGCCCCAGACGATCCGCGCCGCCCGCAATTCTGGCGCTATCGCGAGAATGACCTTACAGCCATTCTCGATGGTCTCGATCATCTGGAGCGCGCGGCGCCGATGATCCGCGGGCGCCTCGATCGCTCTCGCATCGCTGTCGCCGGCCATTCATGGGGCGCCCAGACTGCGGGCACCTTTCTGGGCGCCACGCACCCCGATCCCGACGACGGGTCGGTGGTCGACAGGAAAGACAGCCGAATCAAGGCGGGCGTTTTGTTCGCCGTGCCAGGCAGCGGCCGCGACCTGACCGACCATGCCGCGCGCACCTTCCCCTTCCTCTACCCCGATTTCGCGACGATGACGGCGCCAACCCTGATCGTCGTCGGCGATCACGACAAGGGTGGACTCTCGACCCGCGGCCCCGACTGGTGGCGTGATGCCTATGATCTCAGCCCATCGCCCAAGGCACTGTTCACGGCGTTTGGCGGGGAACATGCGCTTGGCGGCATCCCCGGCTATGAGGCGCGCGAGACGACGGACGAGCGGCCGCAGCGGGTCGCTGCGATCCAGCAGCTTTCAACCGCTTTCCTGCGCAGCGCCCTCTATCCCGGCGATCCGGCTTTTTCGAATGCGGCCGCAGCAATCGCAGCCGATCCCGCGCCCGAAGGCCGCGTCGAGACGAAATAGGCAGGCGGCGATACCCCTGTCCCAACTTTCGGCGTCATCCAGCCGCAACCAGACGCCCAGCGTCATGACACACGCGGCAGCGCCGCGATCAGGCGTTCGATGTCGTGCGCGTCGTTATGCACAGAGGGCGAAACGCGGACATGATGATCATGCAGCATGTTGACGCGCACCTTTGCCTTTGCCAGCGGTTCGGCCAGCACCGCCTTGGCATCGGGCAAGAGGAAGGTGAGCAGCGGCGTCGCGGTGTCAGCCGGCGTGATGACCTTATAGCCCTTTTTGACGAGTTCAGGCCGCAGCATGGCTAAAAGCGCCTGCGCATGTGCCTGAATCGCGGGCACGCCGATGCCCGCGATATAATCCAGCGAATGGTTGAGCTGCGCCGCGACGATCCCGGCGTAAGAGCCGGAACCAAAATGACCGATCGCGCCGCCGCGCACATCATAACGCACGGGGAACTGCCCCGGCGGATCGAGCGGATAGATATGGGTTTCGGGCACCGACAGGCCTATGCCCGCCGGAGCGCCGGGGTTGGAAAATCCATAATAGCCATATTCGGTTCGCTCCAACCGATCGGCCACACCGCGCCGGGCATATAGGAAACCCAGCCCGGAATCGCCCATCAGCCATTTATAGGCCGCGGTCGCCGCGAAATCGACGCCGCAGCCGTGCAGATCGACCGGGATCGCACCGGCCGCATGGATGATATCGGCATATACCAGCGAACCCACTTTGTGAGCCATGTCGCATATCGCCTTCAGATCATGGTGAAAGCCATTGTAGGTCGATACGAGCGAAAGACACACCAGCCTTGTGCCCGGCGTGATGGCCTTGGCCATATCGTCCAGCTCGATACGCCCCTCGCGCTGTTTCACCCAGGCCACGTCGACGCCCTGTTTGGCCATTTCCATATACATGGGAAAGCTGAGGTGAAAATGGAGCGTTTCGACCACGACCCGGCCGCCCTTGTGCGGAAAGCCCAGCGCGCGCAGCACGGCCTGTTCACCCGCTGTGGTCGATTGCGTCCAGGTGATCTCATCGGGGTCGGCATGCACCAACGCGGCGAATTTCGCGATCACGCCGGCACGGTCGAACGGCGGTGGCGCCGCGGGATCGAGCATCCGCATCGCAAGATGCCCATCGATGGCCTTCTTGGCGCTGCGGCTGATCGGGTGGGCGGCCGCATTGTCGAGATAGGCGATCGGAGAGGGCACAAAGGACGCCTTGTCGGGCAGCAGCCGACCGGGCTGCGGCGCCGCAAAGGCGCGCGCCGTTCCGGCCGCGACCGGCACGGCGATGGCTCCGGCGATCGCCTCTCGGCGGCTGAGGGTCATGTCCATTCCTCAGCGCCGGGCGTCGTGGGTCGTTGCATCGCATGAACCTTTGGCGCCACTCCGATCGCCGCTTTGCCCATCACCACGCCCTTTCCCAACCGATCCAACGGCCGCCGCCTTGGCGCAGTTCAATGCCTGGCTGTCCCGACCAGAAAGGCAATCAGGTCGCGCCTGTCCTGATCGGATGGCACCGCGCCCGCTGTCATGCGCGTGCCGGGAACCGATTTCGACGGATTCTTCAGAAACGC
Organism: uncultured Sphingopyxis sp.; assembly: GCA_964426485.1. Lineage (GTDB taxonomy): Bacteria > Pseudomonadota > Alphaproteobacteria > Sphingomonadales > Sphingomonadaceae > Sphingopyxis. The sequence goes on from CAYRQX010000003.1 coordinate 102,844, forward strand.
ATCCAGCCGGTCCCGCGACCAGACCCCGCCCGCGGCGCTCAACGCCTTTGAGTAAGCGAATTTGGGTCGGCTGGCCACCGGCTGGCCAACGATGCCATGAAGATTGGGGCCGACACCATTGGCTTTTCCCCGCGTCACAGAATGGCAGGCCGCACAGCGCTGGAATATCGTCTCGCCGCGCGAGACATTCTGGGCCCGTGCAGGGCCGCCAGAAAAGGTAAACCACGCGAGGATCGCAACCAAGGCGATCACCACGGCGGATCCCTCATAGGATTTGAGCAGTCGGGCGCTGATCGGATTTTTTGCCCAAAAGGGCCGCTTTGCCGTCATCGTGTCGCGGCGCGCAGCGCCGATGACGCTGGAAATCTGATCGCTTTGACCGACGGTGCGTTTGGCCATGGACGTCCTTTTTGGGTTCATGACGGAGCGTCAGAATTGGCGCGTGGCCGAAGGATTGCGGACGGCGTGGCAACGCGCGGCCGCAAGGCCAGCAGCGCAGCCAGGCTGACCACGCAAGCCGCGGTCAGATAGACGCCAACCATGGCCAGCCCGCCGCGCTGGGATAGCGCTTGGGCGAGCACGGGCGTCAGACCGCCGCCGATGATACCCGCCATGTTGAACGCGATCGACACACCCGTGTAGCGCACGCGCGTCGGGAACAGGCTGGGCAGCCAGGCACCAATCGGGCCGAAGATGACCCCCATGGCGAGCAGCAGGACGGCAAGACCGGCAAAAATGACCGGCAGCGAACCCGACCCCAGCGTCGGAGCGAGCAGCAAGGCTGCCGCAATGGCAAAGATCCCGCCCGCGATCAGCACCGGATAAGCGCCAAACCGGTCCGAGGCGTATCCCGAGATCAGGATACCGAGGGCCATGAACAGGATCGCGGCGAGCTGAAGCGAAAGAAACGTCTGGCGGTCGATCGCCAATGACGTCGTCGCATATCCCAGCGTAAACGCCGTCGCGATATAATAGACGGCAAAGCAGGAGACCGTGGCAAGCGTGCCGCCCAGCGTGACCCGCCAATGCAACCGCATCAACTCGCCGATCGGGACCAGCGGCGGCGGACCCTCTTCCAGCGTCTTTGCAAAATCTGGTGTTTCAGCAATTTTCAATCGCACCCAAAGGCCGAGCCCGACGAGTATGATGCTGAACAGAAAGGGCAAACGCCAACCCCAGCTCATGAACTGGTCCGGCGTCAGCACCAGGCCGAGGATCAGAAACATCCCGTTTGCCGCGATGAACCCGATCGGCGCGCCGAACTGCGGCATCATCCCGAACCGGCTCTGCCAGCCGGGGGGCGCATTTTCGACCGCGAGCAAGGCCGCGCCGCCCCACTCGCCCCCCAGCCCGAAGCCTTGGCAAAAGCGCAGGATGTTCAGGATAAGCGGCGCCCACCAGCCGATGCTGGCATAGGTCGGCAAAAAGGCGATGGCGACGGTGGCGCCCCCCATCAGCAGCAGCGAGGCGACAAGTGTCGATTTGCGTCCGATGCGATCGCCATAATGGCCAAATACCCAGGCGCCGAGCGGACGCGCCAGAAACGCCGTGCCGAGGCTGGCATAGGCCAGCAGCAGTTCGACGCCGGGATCCTCATTTGGAAAGAACAAGGGGCCAAACACCAATGCGGCGGCGGTCGCATAGATATAGAAATCGAAATATTCGACCGACGTGCCGACCAGGCTGGCCGTCAATATCCTGCGTGTGGACGCCGGCGTCGATGGAGCTGTCATAGTCTGTCCCATTGGATTGACTTCCGCATAAGATCGGCGATCCACCGGCCAAAGCGGCCGTTGGTCATGGCAGGGGCTGGATTATGGTATTGGTGAGCCCCTTGCTGACGACCTTCGTTCGGTCGCCCGCCGCGAGCCCGCGGAATGGCAAGAGGCGCGCCGACAGCGGCTTTTTCCATTTCCAGGCAAGGGCGGCGACGTCGCCGAAAATTCGCGACAACTGCGCTGAGCTGGCGTCACCCGGCAGCGGGATCGTGTCGAGACCTGTTCCGCATACCGCCGAATAGGCGAGCAAATCGTCCATGCTGAGCGCGCCCGACGCCCAACGCTCGGCAATGACAGTGTCTTCCATCACCGGCAGCATCAAACCCGAATAGCCCGCCTGCTTCACCGGGACCGCCTTTACCGCGGTCGTTATCGCCAGAGAGGCCGTCATCGTCCCGCCCGCCCCAAAGGGAGTCCCCGTGAAGCGCTCGATTGCGGCCCCGATCGACTGGTCCGGCCGCGGCGCAGGGGCTGGCGTGACGTCGATGCCCTGGAAACCCCAGCCGGTCGCAGCGGCGACCTGTTGGCCTACGGCCTCCGCGACCTTGGCATGGACCGACAATTGCGCCGTCAATTCCGACACGGACGAATCGAAATCTCCCTTTGTGCGGGAAAAGACCTCCATCGCCACATTGGCGCTTTCGAAGCCGATTGAAAATTGCTTGCCGGGGCCGAGATGATAGGCGCCCGGATAATAGGGGCTGTATGGCGGCAGCATCGCCGTCGCGGCAAAGTTGATGTTGCGCGTCTGGGTGCTTTCGTCTGCCTGGCTGTTATCCACCACATAGCGGACGAGCGCGGCGCTTTCCTCGATTACCTTCCACTGGATGCCGCTGTCATTGGCAATGATGGCGCTCGCCTGAACCCTCGGCAGGGTCGCCAGCGCCTTTGCGAGCAAGCGCATGGTCCGCGGATCGTCGGCATCGCTCAACATCGCGGGCCCGATATTCGGCGCAAAGCCTTCGGCCGTGGCCAGGTCATCGAACCGCTTGAGAAAGGCGAGCGCTTCGGCTTCGGACAGGCCGTCGACCAGCTGAGCCAGCGGCTGGGTCGTGATGCGGACGCCCCGCACTTCATACCCTTGGTCGACCAGAGCCGCCTTGACCTGCCGAAGGACGCCCAGCGCCTCGCGGACTTCGGCGTCCATGTTCGCGCGGTCGAGGTGCACGAAGCCGGCGATGGTCCGCACCGGGGGCTTGGTATAGTCCTGCGCCTGAGCGGTGCCCACCGAAAGCAGCAGCAGCGTGATACTCCAGCGCAGCAACCCGATCAGCTTGTTCAGATGCCTCATGCTCCCTCCCCGTTTCACACGATAACTTCGAGCAGCTGTTCGAGGGCGCGCCGCCCTTCGCTCGCCGCGCGGCCCCAACTTTGCCGGCCCGACAGCTCGCTATGGCCGAACGCGATGCGTCCGTGGCGTTTGCGAACGACCTCCAGCGGCGCCGGATTGCCGTCCGTGCCGAAATAGAATCCCGGCTGCGGCGCCATGTAGGCGTGGCCCCAGCGATTGAAGATGACCGCCGCAATATCGCGCCGGGCGTCGAACCCGGTCGGACCGAACATCCGCTGAAGCTGCTCGCGGACCTGAAGCTCAAGCTCGGCATAGGTCGCCCCGAACAGGTCGGCGCGGCCGCTGGCGGTCTGCGCGGCGACTGGCAGGCCGGCTTTTGGATAGCCGACATAGAAGGTTAGCATCGTGGGCTTTGACGGGTCGAGCGGCACGGCGGCGTCCCCGACCACCATCGGCCGACGCACATTCACGAAAAAGCCGAAGCCGTCGAACCAGCGGGCGCTGGTGATCCCCAGCCTGGCGATCGACTCCCAATTGCGCAGCGCCACATTGGCGACAAGGATCGGGGCATGGTGGAACTGCGAAAAGGCCAGCGCATAGGATGGCGGCAGGTCACGCACGATATGGCGTGCGACCCAGCCGCCCGCCGTCACGATCACGGCGCGCGCGCGAACGCGCTGCAACGCATTGCCGACCGCATAGCTGACGTCGACATGCGCCGATGTCTCTGGGTCGCCATCATGTTTCACGGCCGCAACGGTGGCGTTCAGGCGGATGCGGGTAGGCTGCGGACGGTCGAGCGCGGCGAAATCGATGGGTGCGGAAAGGATGTCGGCGAAGGATGGCGACCCGGTGATCGCTTCGGGTATCAGCGCCTTGACGATGTGCCGCAATATGCCCGTGTTGCCGCCGGGATAGGAAAAAGTGCCGCTGACCGATGTTGACGCAGGTTTGGGCGGCCGCGGCTCCCGCGTGCCGGGCAGGCTCATCATCTTGGCCGCATAGCCCGAAAGGGCATCGACGCTAACCCCGAAATTGGCCGTCGCGATGAACGGATCGGTCAATTTGAAGATATCTTCGGACATGCCAAGCTCGCGAACGAGCAGGTCGCCGTAGGAGATGGAATCGAGCCATCGGTCGGTGGCATCGGCATCGCCCCGCGTTATCTTTGGCGCGTGCTTCTTCCAGCGCACCCAATCGTCGCGGACCTTGGCGGGCAGCGGCGCCCGCTGCAGATCGTCCGACCACGGATCGGCAACCCAGCTTCGTTTCGACGCGAAGGGTTTGTCGAAGAAATAACCCAGCGCCGGCGTATATTCATTGGGTCCGGCGCGGGTGAAAACGTCGCTCGTGAACTGAAGGTTGGCTGCCGTTCCGGTCGCCTGGACATAATCATAAGAGCGTGGCAGCCCGATCTCGTCCCACAGGTCAGAGACATGCGAATAGCGATTGTCCGGTCCGGGGATGATCGCTTCGCTCGACCCTTGCGGCGCCGTGAGGGTGACGCCGTCAACCTCGACATCATTCTGTTTTGCCTCACCGCCGAATATGGGATGGTTTTCGAGGATCAGGCAACGCTTGTCGGGGTGCGCCTTGTGAAACTCGTAAGCGGCAATCAGCCCGGCAAACCCGCCGCCCACGATCACCAGATCATAAAGATCGTCGACCAAAGGCACGGCCGCCATCTCGGCTTCGTAAAGCTGGTCGCGGATGCCATGCGCGGCATTGACGACCGCGGCGGTGTTGCCGTTGGACCGCGCGTAATCGCCGATGCCGGCGTAGCCGTCCCATTGCGAGGTCAGGCCCTGGGCGGCGGCGGGTGATGGCGCGCCGAGCAACAGCGCCCCCGATCCGATCAATGCGCCGCTGACGAAATCGCGGCGCGTGATATCGGCGTCCATTCCGAGCGCAAGACCGTTCGCTGCCCTGGTTGACTTGTCGTGCATGTCGGCACCTACTCCCCTTAACAAACAGGACAATCAACATGACAAAAACTGTAATGATTTGAGCGAGGACTTATCGGAGGCTGATGAGAATCGCGGGCGTCTCGCGGCGGCCTGAAGCCGGCGAATGCGCGGCGTTACACCGCGAAGCCGGCGATTCCCGTCACCTCGAAAAGGGCGCCGAGCGGCAGCTCCTTGACCACCACCGTGGTTCGGGCGGGCAGCCGTGCGGCGCCGAAACAGCGCTGATAGAAGGAGTTGAATTCGGGAAAATCATCCTTGTCGGTGATATAGCACGTCACCGTGACCAGATCGGAAAGGTCCCCGCCTTCGGATGCGAGGATCTGGCGCATATTGTCGATCGCCTGAACGATCTGGGCCTCAAGGCCGTCGGCAAGTCCGCCGTCCACGCCGCACACGCCGATTTGGCCCGCGAGATAGAGCGTGTCGCCGTACCGCACGGCTTGGGCATAGGCGCCGCGCGGGGCGGCCGCTGCCTGAGTTTCCACAATCTTGCTCATGTGACGCCCCTGACAGGTTGGAATGGAATGGGTGTTCAGCGTTTCGCTTCGAGAAACGCGTCGATGTCGCGTTTCAGTTTTTCGAGCGACGGCTGGTGCACATAGATCATGTGCCCGGATTCATAATATTTGATCTCGATGCGCTCGCTCGCCGCTTTCGGCACGCCAAGATGCGACACCATATATTCGGCGGCGGCAAAGGGAGAGCCAAGGTCGTAATATCCGGCGAGCACCAATACGCGCGTCTCCGGCGCTTCGACCAGCACGCGGGCAAGGTCGTCCCCCGCATTGACCAACGACTGGGTACGCCCGCCGCCGCCATACAGGCCGCCGACCGGCTTGTGGCGCAGATCGAAATTATGGCTGACCGCGTTGTTCCACGTCTGATAGCTGCGTGTCGTGTCAAGTTTCAGATCGCGTTTGAGATAATCCTGCAGCACGGCGGTGTAGTTACTCTGGATCGCGCTGAACGCCGGATCATAGGCCGCCCCGCGCTGGAGTGGATCCAGCGTAAGCCCGACGAAGCGTCCGTCGAGACGGCTCACCGTCTGACGCCGACTTTTGAGCAGTTCGTTGCCGAACGCGAACTCGCTGACGCGCAGATTCGCTGATTTGATGAAGTCCGTCGAGAGGCTCGTGTAGCGGTGGATTTGCTCAGCCACCGCGTCGCGCTCCGCATCCGAAATCCGATCGCCCTTGAACAGGGCGGCATTATAGGGTCCGGCCGCATAGGCGCGCACCTCATCCAGAAACGGCTCCAGCGCGGGCGGTCGATTGGGCATCGTTCCGTGATACCAGGCGACAGCTGCGAAACCCGGCAGGAACTTTGCATAAGGGCGCTCGTTGCTGCGCGAACCGCTGGCAAGAATCTGGAGATCGGTCGCAAGGCCAAGCAGGATGAGCCCATCGAAAGACACCGCGCGGTTCGCCAGCATGTCGTTCGCGACCGCGCTCGCCCTGATCGTGCCATAGCTTTCGCCAAAGAGATATTTCGGCGACGTCCAGCGGTCATTGTCGCCGAGATATTGCGCGACAAATCGGCTGACCGAATCCGCATCCTTGTCGACGCTCGTGAAATCCTCGATCGTCCGGTCGCACACCGGGTGGCTGATGCCCGTGCCGACAGGATCGATCAGCACCACATCCGACTTGTCGAGGACGCTGAATGCGTTGGCGACGCTGGCATATGGGGCGGGCGGCGTCGCCGCGTCGGGGTCGGCGATCACCACGCGCCGGGGGCCGAGCATCCCCATATGGAGCATCAGCGAAGAGGCGCCCGGTCCGCCATTGAAGGCGAATATCACGGGCCTACGCGACCGATCACGGTCGGGAACGTCGCGCGTATAGGCGAAATAGCCGATATTCGCCATCGGCTTGCCATGGTCGTCCCGGATCAGGATCGCCCCCACTTTCGCGGTATAGGCAAAGTCCACCCCGCCCGCCGTCAGGCGGTGCCGTGTAATGGCCGCCTTCACGGTCGGGACGGGTTCACCGCTTTGCTGCCCGTCGGTCTTCGCGCCTTGCGGACAAAGCTCGGCAGCGGGGGAAACGGGCTTTTCATCCGCCCTCGCCGCAAAGGCAGAGCTCAAGCCGACAATGATAAAGGACGCTATTGCCAGATGTTTCATGACGATCCTGTTTTCCAAAAGGTGCGCGTTCGTGACGGAAACCGGGGTGATCATGTCATTCCTTCGCCGCCACCGCCGTTAAGGGTGACGCACCCTCCGGCGTCCAGGGCGCCTGGCGGAAGCGTTCGAACCACGCCAGGATTGCACTGACCCTCGCCGCCGACTGGGACGGGCGTGCCGTCATGGTCAGATGTCCCGCGTCGGGGATCAGCACCAGCCCCGTCGGAACGCCGCGAAGCTGCAGCGCCTGATAATATTGTTCGGAATCGCTGACAGGGGTCCGGTAGTCTTCGGCACCGACGACGACGAGCGTCGGCGTGGTGACATTGCCGACAAGCGCCAGCGGCGATCGTCTCCAATAGCCCTCGGGATCCTCCCACGGCATCTTGCCGAACCAGTGCTGCGGGACCGATGACGCTTCATCGGTTGTGAGCACATAACTCGTGTAATTGATAATCGGCTTTTGCGTGGCGGCCGCCCGGAAACGCTGCGTCTTTCCCACGATCCACGCGGTCAGCGTCCCGCCGCCCGATCCGCCCGTCACGAACAATTGATCCGGATCCACATGACCCGTGGCGATCGCAGCGTCGACGGCGCTCATCAGGTCGTGATAGTCCGGACCTGGATAATCGCCCTGGATCAGATTGGCGAATTCCTCGCCATAGGAGGTTGAGCCGCGCGGATTGGCGTAAAGGACGATGTAGCCCGCCGCGGCGTAAAGCTGGAAATCGGTCGAAAAGAAGGTGGCATAGCTCGCATAGGGCCCGCCATGGATTTCGAGGATCAGCGGATATTTCTTCTTGGGGTCAAAACCCGGCGGTGTCACCATCCATGCGTCGATCTCTCGCTGGTCGAGCGACGAGCGCACCGGCAAGCGCATCGTGTCGCCGAGCGTCTTGCCGGCAAGAAGCGCCTCGTTGAGCGTCGTAAGCCGTTTGACGCGGCCGTCCCGCACAACCGAAAGATCCGCCGGCGCGTCATCCGATCCGCTGGCGTAGGCGATGGTCCCGTCGCCCGCGAGGCTGAACGCGCCGCCCAGCGTATAGGGGCGATCGAGCTGGGAACCGGCAAGGCCTTCGACAACCGTGCTCAAACTGCCGTCCAGTTTCAGCCGCGCGATCTTGGGAACCGCCCGGTCGATATACTGCACGAACAGGCTCTTGCTGTCGGATGCCCATTGCAGGTCGCTGATCGAACGGTCGAGCGTGGCCGTGATCGGCCGATCGTTTCCGCCGTCCCTTTCCATGATCCGCACGCGATAGGAATGATGCCCCACCATGCGATTGTCATAGCCCCGATAGGCGATCTTGCGGCCATCGGGCGACATGCGCGGGGTCGTCGCGGGCCCCTTGCTGCGCGTCAGCTGGATCATCGCGCCGTCCGCCACCCGGACCTGATAGATTTGCGATGTGCTCGAAAACCGTTCCCATGTGGCGGTGCGGTCGGCGCTGAGCAGGATATTCCTGGCATCCGGCGTCCATGCGATCGGGCCGCTATGATCATAAGCGCCCGATGTGACCTGCCGGACCGGGCCACCATCTGCGGGCACGACGAAGGCATGCAGATAACCGCGCTCCAGATAGCCCTGGCCGTCCAGCCGATAGGTGAAGGAGGTGATGATGGTAAGCGGCTTTGCCCATAGCGCGCCCTCCGGCTTCGGTGGCGCGCTGCCCAATGTTGTTCGGGGTTCGGACGTCCGCATGATGAAGGCGATCGATTTGCCATCGGGCGCCCAGCTCGGATCGCTGATGCCCTTCAGGTCCGCGATCTCGATGGTTCGGCCGTCGTCCATCTGGCGGACCATCAGTTGCGACCGGCCATCCTTGTTGACAATATAGGCTAGCCGCTTTCCGTCGGGCGCCCATAGCGGCGAGCCGGCCGGCCGGCCTCCGGTATCTATCTCTTGCTGCGCACCGCTGCCCGCATCGACCAGCCAGATCGACCGCTTGCCGCGATCGGACTGGATATCGAAGCTTTCGCGAACATAGACGATGGACCGGCCATCGGGGCGAATTTGGGGATCGATGACCCGTTGCAGGCCGAACAGGTCGCTCGGCGCAAAGTTTTGCGCTGCGGGCTGGGCCGAAGCGCCGCCCCCGAAACCGGCCGCAGCCAAAGCGAGCAAGATGATCAGCACGGGACGCATGAAGTCTCCCTGGGTGGAAAAGGCGGCAGCGAGATGGGCCAGAAAGGGCGGCGGCGCCGGATGCCTGATCGTTGCCATCGGCTCAGCCCCCCTCACCGGCAGCGGATGGCGGGCTGAGCAGCGTGGCGGCCTGTTCGAGACGCGCGCTATAGGCGTTCAGGGCGTTGGCCGTATGGCCGACATAGGCGCTGGCGTCAGCCCAGCGCCGTTCCTCGATCGCCTCGGTGATGCCCGGCAATGTCTTGGTGCCATAACCGCTGTAGCGACCCGGCGCGAAGATCAGATTCTTGAACCAGGGACGTCCCGGCAAGCCGCGCGCCGGGGCCAGTGTCTGCTCGATCGTGAGCATGATTTGCCGCAGCCGGGCGCGCCCCTCCGGCGCAAGCGATGCTGCGCCGTGATCAAACGCCGCATCATAGGATCGGGCGGCCGCCTCCAGCCGGACCACGGCGCTGTCGAGAGGCGCAAAGTCGATGGCAGGACCGGGCGGCGAAACCGGCGGATCGTTGCGCGGCAAGGTCAGGTCGTCGGTCAGCCGATAGACATCCGCCGCCTGTATCCGGGCCAGCGCGGCCGCGCTGCTGCGCCCGTCGGCCGCAAGCGTCTTGGCCGCATCGGCATAGCCACGGATCGCCTCGGCAAAATTGGTTGCCCGTTGCAGGGGCAGTTCGGCATCGGCCATCCGCAGCACCATGCGCCCGACGGTTTTTGCCAGCAGCGCGCTATACACCAGGCCGGGATCGCCAAAGCGATCGAGATGCTCGAACGTATCGTAACGGGAATGATAAACGCCGCGGCTGCCGCCGCCCAGTCCGCCGAAGCGCATGTGCAGGCTCGCGATTCCGAGATTCGCCACGAAAGCGGAATAGTCCGACCCGGCCCCCAGTGGCCTGATCGGGAAATCATGCGCGGTGTCCAGACTCTGTATAGCTTTCGTGCCCGCGCCCGCAGTCACGGCATCCACCGCGTTTTTGGCGCGCAGGCGCTGGCCGATCGACACTTGCGTTTCCGGGTCGGTCACGGTTTCCGCCACCTGATTGACGAAACGCGCAAGGCTGGGCGTGCCGCCCGGCATCAAAAAGCCGCGGCTGTTATTGTCGGTGTTGATATAGGCTACGGCTTTATTCTTCAACTCCGCCGCATGCGCGCTGGCCCATTCCGCCGAGCCGACAATGCCGGCCTCCTCGCCGTCCCAGCTCAGATACACCAATGTCCGTTTGGGGCGCCAGCCACCGCGCAGAAGCGCGCCGATCGCTTTCGCTTCTTGCATCAGCGCGACCTGTCCCGACAAGGGATCCTCGGCGCCATGTCCCCAGGCATCGCGATGATTGCCGCGCAGCACCCATTCGTCCCGCTGCGACGTGCCAGGGATCGTCGCGACGACGTTATGCAGCGTCGTGCTGTTCCAGCTTGATTTGACCTTCAGCCGCACCGGGACAGCGCTGGGGCCGGCGCGATAGGTCAGCGGCAGGCCTCCGCGCCAGTGCCGCGGCGCGACCGGACCCGTCATACTCTTCAAAAGTTCCTGAGCATCGGCATAGGAAACGGGAACGGCGGGAATTTTCATGATGATGGGCGATTGTTCGATGGTCAGCCGACCTGCTTCCGCCCTGCCCTCCGGCTTCAACGGATCGCCGATCCACCGGGTGATGTCGAGGACGGTCCCCCTCTGGATACCGCGCGGCGGGCGCGCGGGGCCGTCCGGATAGGGAGACTCCACCGCATAGCCATCGCCAACCGGGTCCGAATAGACCAGGCTGCCGATCGCGCCCTGTTCGTGCGCCAGCCGCGGGATCAGTCCGCGAAAGCCGCCGCCGAAGCGAGCGAAGACGATCTTGCCCTTTACCGATATGCCCATGCGGTGCAGCGCGGCATAATCCTCCGGCAGGCCATGATTGACATAGACGACGGGAGCCGTGACATCGCCGTCGCCCTGATAAGCGAAATAGGCCGGCAATGCGGGCTGCGATGCGGCGGCGCTGCTGTCCCCGGGGATAGGAGGTTCCTGCAGCGTAAAACGATAGGCGGGCGAGCCCAGTATCTCCACGCTTTGTTCAAGCGGAGTGGGATAGAGGATGTCGAAGGTTTCAATCCGCGCGTCCCAGCCGAACTCGCGAAACTTCGCCAATTGCCATTCGGCGTTCGCCTTGTTGTGCGGCGAGCCGATATGATTGGGTTCCGCCGACATCCGCCTGAGCCATTCGCGCATTTCCTCGCGATCGATCAGGCGGTCGAATGCTTCCTCAATCGGTTCGCTCGCGGCCGGCGCAGGAGACGGCTCTTGCGCGTGCAGTGCCGGGCTGACACCTATCAGCGCCGCGGCCTGGACCGCGGCACAGACGCCAGACTTCAGGTAGCAAAGCCGCATTCGATCCTTCCCCAAAGATCTGTCATTCCGATCTCCTCGGTTAAGCGGGCCGCAGATGGCCGGGCGGCGGCGTCGCGCCGCCCAAGGCCGAAGGATCAAAAGGTCCGGCTGACCGAGAGGCCGATGTTGCGCGGCTGCAGATAATAATATCCGAATGCGGGTTGCACCCCCGCGCCGCCGCCGATCAATGCACGCCGGTCGGTGAGGTTATTGACATATATATTGGCGTTCCAGGGTCCGGAATCGACACCGAAGTTCAGATCGGCCCGAATATAATCCGGGTATTTCTGACGCGGGGCGGCCGTTCCCAAAAAATTGCCGACGCTGTTGCCCACATAACTCACGGATCCGCCGACATAGCCGGTCATGTCACCCGAAATGGGGAAGGTCTGTTTAGCGGTCAGGTTGCCCGAATATCGCGGGCTAAAGGGAAGGCGGCTGCCCGCAGGACCGAAGGCCGTGCTGGCCGCGCCGAGCGGTTCGGTCAGCACCGCGTTCGAATAGGTGAACCAGCCGCTGAGGGTCAGTCCGTCCGTGGGCTTGGTCTGCACCGAGACCTCGATCCCCTCGCTCTTGGCAGCCGACCCGTTAGCGCCATAGGAAAGGCCGCCCGCCACCAAGGTCAGCAATATGTCCTTCCAGTCGATGTAATAGAGCGACACGTCGAACGAGACGGCGCGATCGAACAGGCTGCCCTTGATCCCCACTTCATAATTCTTCGTTTCGTCAGGCGCCTGGGTTTCTGGAACCGTCGGATTGGTCAGCGAGAGCGGATTGAACCCGCCACCCGAACGGAAACCGGACGCGAACCGGGCATAGACCATCAGGTCGGGCGAGAATTTATACTGCGGCGTAATCAGATAGTTGAACACGTCATCGCTACTGGTTGGCCGCAGCGTAGAGCGCTCGGTTCCACCCGCCAACAGGCCTCCGACGATCGCCGGCGACTTCTGCTTGATCTTGATCTCGCTCTGGCGGGCGCCGAGTTGAAGGCTCAGCTTTTCGGTGAAATTCAGCGTGACATTGGTGAACGCGGCCAGTTCGATATAGGTATTGGGCGTGCGCGTGTATCCGACGCTGCCGATTGTGGATCCGTCGGCGGCATTCAGCACCGGGAGAGCCTGGTTGGACAGGCGATTCTCGTGCGTATAAAATCCGCCGACCAGCCACTCGATGGCAGAGCTGATCGGAATGGACGCCCGAAGCTCCTGGTTGAACCGAGAGACGCTTTGACGATTGAAAATCCCGACCGTGCCGACACCATAAACGGGCAGCGCAAGGTTGGCGAACGAGGAACTTACATCACGCGAGGTGCGGATAGCGGTGCGGCTATAGGCACTGATCGAGGTCAGATCGACCCCGCCAAAGCCCGCCTTCAGTATCGCGCTGTAGATCTGAAATTCCTGCTTATACTGGCCTGTGTTGCGAAGGTTGCTCTGCTGAAAACCGGTCAGCCCCGCAGTGGACGGCACGCCCGCAGTGGGCAATTGCACCTCGGACTGACCGTCGCCTTCGAGATGCTGATAAAGCGCGCTGAGCTTGAGCGAAACATTGTCGGCCGGTTTCCACATCGCGGACACCCGCCCGCCGGCGACACGGCTTTCGTTGACATCCTTTTCATCGATCAGGACGTTGTCGACATAGCCCGGATCCTTGCGATAGAATCCGCTGGCCCTTACCGCGAGCGTTTCGCTCAACGGAATGTTGACCGCTCCGCGCGCGGAATAGCCCAGCTCATCGCCGAACCTGACGTGCGATCCGCTCAGCTGGACGAGACCGCTGAATGCGTCCGGAGACGGGTCAACCGTCACATAGTTGATCAATCCGCCCATGCTGCTGGCGCCGTACAGCGTTCCTTGCGGCCCGCGCAGCACCTCGATGCGGGCGATATCACTGGGATCAAGATCGGGGCGCGCCGCCGTCAACGCGCTGGCCAGACCGCTGTAGGACGGCACATCGTCAACGGTGATCGCGACCGTCGCGGGCGTGTAGGCGCCCGAACTGATACCGCGAATGGTCACCGACGTCAGACCGCCATTGCCAAGCGACATCACGCTGAGGCCGGGAACGGTCGACGCGAAATCCTGAAGGCGGACCTGGTTGTTTCGCGCCAGTTCGGCCGGATTGACCACGCTCACCGGGACGGGCACGTCCTGAAGCCGCTGCTCGCGCTTTTGCGCCGTCACGACAATTTCGGCGGCATCTGCGATTTCGGCATTCGGGAGGGCTTGGTTGCCTGCACCCTCGCGCGGTGGCGAAGGAGCGGGAACGATCGCCACCGCCCCTGAAACATCCGCGCGCGCTGAAAGACCCGTGTTCAGCAGCACCGCGTCGAGCGCTACCGTGTTCGTTGCCGTTCCGCGAAAGCCGCGCGACCGCAGCCCACGGACATGGTCCGCTTTATAGATGACGGGACGTCCTGACTGGCGCGCGTAGGAATCCAGTGCGACCTTGAGACTGCCTGCCGGAATGTTGAAACTGCGAGCCTGAGCGCAAACGGGCGTTGCAACCGCTAGCACGCAAATGCCGGTAGCTAATGCCGTGAAGAGGTTATGATTTCGCATGTTCGTCCCCTTATGATCAGGCCATCCCCACGCGGCCGTTTCAAAAGATCAGGACAATCGACGATAACAAAAATGTAACGTCAGCTGGATATTTTTATCTCAGAGTCCGTAGTCACGACTTGAAGGCCGTATGCGTCGTGCAGCAGCCGGACGAATGCATCCGGGTTGGAGGCGGGAAACATGCCGCCAATGCGGAAACCGGCGGCATCAGGGTCGGTCACGACGATCTGCCTTTTGTTGTACCGGTTGAACTCCGCCGCAACTTCGGAGAGCGGGGCCTGATTGAATTCCAGCATACCCTGTCGCCATGCCAGCGCGTTTTCAACGGCCTGCCCCGAGCGCGACGTCACGAACAGGGCGGAGTCTTCGGCAATGGCAATGTCGCCGCCCTCGATCACCGCCGAACGCACCGGACGGCCGTCCTTGAGCTCGTCAACACGGACGCGGCCCTCGAGGACGGCAACTTTCAAATTGTTTCCCTCACGGCGTAAGGAAAATTTCGTTCCCAGCACCGTCACCTGGTGATCGCCCGCATGAACGACAAATGGCGCCCCGGAGCGATGCGCCACCTCAAAGAAAGCCTCGCCGCTCTCCAGCCAAGCTTCGCGCCGATGCGCCGTCAGCGATGTCCGGACCCGCGACGCGGTGTTCAACTGGATATGGGACCCGTCGGACAGGGTAACGTCCTTGAGTCCGCCAACAGCGGTCTGATATCCCGCCATCTGCTGCGAGGGCGATTCCATCTGCGGCCACTGTTCGTACACGCCACCGATCGCGATGATGATCGACGCTGCCACCGATGCCCAAACCCACCAACGGCGCCGCGCAGGCCGACTCGCCTGCCCAGGCTCAGCTCTTCCATGGCCAAGCGCGCTGATGCGGTCGGCTTCGCGCCAGCTGTGCTTGAGCCGCCAATAGGCGGCCTTGTTGCCATCGGACTCGGCCAGCCAGGCCCCGAGTTGGGCCTGGCTGGCGCTGTTCCAATTTCCATCTTCCTGAGCAATGATGAAAGCGGCGGCGCGATCATTGGCCTGTTGTGCGCGGCTCATTTTTCCGCATCCTTCATGCGGCGGCCGACGGATTTTGGCCGGACGATCTTCCCGGGGCCGCCCGCCATAAAGTCCGCGAGTGCTTTCATGCCCATCATCAGTTGGTGGTTGACTGCATCCTTACCGATGCCAAGGCGTTCGGCCGTCTCCCGCACATCCAGTCCTTCAATTTTTCTCAACCGCACGATCTCGCGAACGCGCGGACTCAAATTTTCAAGACCCGCCTGCACTTGCCGAAGCGCATCGCGGGCGTCCAGATGCCGCTCCGCCTCAAGGAAATCGATATCCTTGTCAATCGCTTCGAGGTCCGCGACCAGATCGAAGGAGACGATGCGCGCCCGCTTCGCCCGGTTGATAAGGTGGTTGCGGGCGATGGTGAACAAATAGGCACGCGTCGAGCTTGGCAAGCCCTTGCGCGCGCCTGTGATCGCCAGTTCATAAACATCGTGCCTGAGATCAATCACGTCGTCTGCTACCCTCGTGTTACGCCGAATAAAGTGCGTCAGGGACCGTTCGAGAGGGAGCACCTCCCGGCAAAACCAGTCCTCGAGGCTCTCATCGTCCATCATCACTCAGTCGGGTATCTCCCTGCGTCTCGGCGGTGCCTGCAACCATAGACAATTGAAAACGAAATAGATGTAATGGACTTATGCGATTTACCGGACCGGCCGCGCGGCACCAGTCGCAGGCGCTGCGATCGGCTTCCAACAGGTTACCCGCACCGAGCAATCTTTCAACCGCTTGCCACAGGCGCCCCCTCACCGTGAATGCGGGTCGAAAACGAGTGCGGCTGAACTTTTGAGCGCCGCGCCCCGAGCGAGCCCAATCGATCAGATCAGAATGACAATGCGGGAAAAAGCACAGCTGGGCGCGGGTATCCGGTTGGACGCCGACCGCAGCGTTGGCGACAGCTGCCGCGCGGCCATTCCAATAAATCGCATAAGTCCATTACATCTATTTCGTTTTGAACTGTCTGCATTTGGAGAACAGCCAACACACATAGAGATGCCCGACTGAGTGATGATGGACGATGAGAGCCTTGATGACGGGCTTTGCCGGGAGATACTCCCTCTTGAACGGTCCCTGCCGCACCTCATTCGGCGCGACACGAGGAACGCTGACGACGTGCTCGCGGATTGGACCGGCCCGTTCGTCACGCGGGGCGGCGTGCTCATATCAACTCAAACCGCTCGGCGGCACGCCAGGCCCGTGGCAGAGCGAGTTTATGTTATACATTATTATATTAATGAATATATCGCGCCGCCATCCGGCTGGAGTTTTCCACGCCGTGCGATGACGCTGGACGCGATCAAAAAGGATAAGGAATTGAATTACCCAAAGCTGCTGGTCCTGACCAGCCTGGCTTCCACCCCCGCCATGGCAGAGGGCAACTCGGGGCCGGTGCTGTCCCTGGCCGACGGCGCGCTTCAAGGCGCCAATGCAGCGGGCGTTCAAGCCTATCTGGGGATCCCCTATGCGGCTCCTCCCGTTGGCGATCTGCGCTGGCGACCCCCTGCCCCGACGCGCCCCTGGCAAGGCGTTCGTGACGCACGCCGTTATGCCGCCGCTTGCCTGCAGCCCTCAAACAAGCGTGACGAATCCTGGGCACGCGTCGGTGCAACCAGCGAAGACTGTCTGTTCCTGAACATCTGGCGCCCCGCCAAAGCGGGCACCTATCCCGTGATGGTCTTTCTTCATGGCGGCGGCTTTACCTATGGCTCGTCGGGCGTGCCCCTTTATGACGGGGCCAATCTGGCGCGGCGCGGTGTTGTTCTGGTGACGGTGAATTATCGCCTCGGGCTGCTCGGCCACTTTGCCCACCCCGCCCTGCTGGACGAGAATCCCGACGAACCTAAAGGCAATTATGGCGTCATGGACCAGATCGCTGCGCTGCGCTGGGTCCAAAAGAATATTGCGAAATTTGGCGGGAACCCGCGCAATGTGACCCTATTTGGTGAATCCGCCGGCGCTGGCGTCACCCAAATTTTGATGGCCACACCGTCGGCCAAGGGTCTGTTTCATAAGGCGATATCGCAATCCGGTTCCGGCGGCACCGCGCTCATCCCGATGCGCGGCGCCCCCGGATCCGCCGAAGCGATCAGCTTGGCACTCGCCAACAAGGCCGGCCTCAAGAATGTCACCGCCGCACAGCTTCGCGCGCTCCCCGGAAAAATGCTGGCGCTGGGCAGCATGCCATTCATCGACGGCAAAATCATCACCGCCAGTCCGGGAACGCCATTCTATCGCGCCACGACCACGAACATTCCCTTGCTGATCGGCGCGAACTCGAACGAAGCGACGCTCCGCTCGAATAACAGCAAAGCGGCGCGCGACGTGCTGGGGACGCGATATGCTGACTATCTGAAGCAATATGTCGCCGCCCAGGCTGGCGGCACCCGCAAGGCCGCCGCGACCGAGCTCGCGCAGGATACCCTGGCGGTCCTGCCATCGATGTCGGTCGCTGTCATGCACGCGCGGAACGGCGCCCCCGCCTACAGCTTTCACTTCGATCAGGTCCCGTCCAATCGACGCAAAGACGCCGCCGGGACGCCGCACGGTGGCGAACTCGAATATCTGTTCGGAAATCCCGACGAGGATTCGGTCTGGGACGCCGAGGACCGCAAAGTATCCGGCACCATTGCCGCTTACTGGGTCCGCTTTGCTTATACCGGGAATCCCAACGGGGCTGGCGCACCCCATTGGCCGCGCGTCAATGCCGGTTCGCGGCCGCAATATATGGTGATCGGTGCAATGACCGCTTCCGCCGAACTGAGTGTGGTCCGTGAAAAGGTACGCGAAGGCTCGCTCGCATGGTCGGTGGAGCGCTGGAAAGCGGAGCGATAGACTGTGTTGGACATGTGGCAAAGGGCCCGGAACAACGCGGCTTCCCGTCCTCCTCCCGCCTATCACGAAGAAAACTGGCAGAAACGGACGATGATTCGAACTTACCCCAGCGCCTGCGTCGGAGGCAACCGATGACAGACGTAAATTATGGATCTTTCCATCAATGGTATAGCGAGGGGCGACTCTCATCCTATGCCCAGACCATGAAATCGCCCGGCGGTTTGCTTACGCTTGTCGAAGCCGCGCAACCCGCCGGAGACATGTCCGACCCGGCTGTTCCCGATCTTGTCCTGTATCAGGCCGTTAGCGGCGGCATCCGGGTAGGAGGCAATCTGGGCGGCGGACGATTCAAGACCACCAGCCAGAAAGGCAGCTTCTTCCTGTCGGCGCCCAATTTTTCCAACACCGTTTTTGTCGATGATCCGCACCATCTGCGGTGCGTTTCGTTCCCGCTCGCTGCCTGGAAAAAGCTGCTCGACGGGGGGGAGATGACGTCTGCGACCTTTGATTATGGCCGCTTGCACCGCGATACTTTTGTATCGCCGTTCATCCGGTCGGCGATCGACCGCCTCTGGCAACTAAGCGCCGAAGAAGGCCTCACGTCACGGCTGCTGGCGCAGGCGGCGGGCTGCGAAATTCTTGCCGAACTCCATCGACTGGGCGGCGCGCAGCTTGCAATGCGACGGGGCGGACTCGCTTCGTGGGCCGAGCGGCGCTGCGTCGATATGATCCGCGCCCGCCTTGCCGAAGACCTCAGCCTCGATGAGCTTGCCGCCGAGGCCGGCCTGTCGCCTTTTCATTTTTCGCGCATGTTCAAGCGGAGCGTGGGCGTGACGCCGCGTGTGTTTGTCGTTCGCCTGCGCATCGAGCGGGCTTGCGAACTGCTGGAAAAAACCGCGCTTCCCGTCACCGAGATTGCCCAGGAAGTGGGCTATTCCTCGAGCCAGGTTCTCGCCCGTGTTTTCCTGAAATATAAACGCATGAGCCCGTCGGCCTACCGTCTGGCCATAGGCGGCCCGGCGCGCGCCCTGTCGGAACGATGGCATCCCGCTCAACCATGTTGGGCAGGCGGACACGGACTGTAAAAGGCGTCGCCGTTCCGGACATGACCGAAACGGCGACGCGATCCCGATGCATGTTCGCTTCCAGGGAGAGAGAGAAGCGAAGCATCGGGGGGTAAATAGGTGGCCGGCGCCTTATCCACTGGCTTTTCAGGCGCGAACGAAGCTCAGCAAATCCGGGTTCACAATTTCGGGATGGGTTGCGGACATGCCGTGCGATAATCCCGGATAGGTTATCAATCGCCCGTTACGCACCAGTTTGATCGCTTTGTGCGCCGCGTTGTCGATGGGCACGACTTGATCATCCTCGCCGTGGAGGAACAGGGTCGGGACCGAAATCGCCTTCAGATCGTCGGTGAAATCGGTCTCGGAAAACGCTGCGATACAATCATAATGCGCCTTCACGCCGCCGGTCATGCCCTGACGCCACCAATTGTCGATCAGTCCCTGGCTGATCTTTGCACCGTCGCGGTTGAAACCGTAAAAGGGTCCGCTCGCCACATCGCGGAAGAACTGGGCGCGATTGGTTGCCAGTGCGTTTCGAAATCCATCGAAGATCGCACGGGGAATTCCGTCGGGGTTCGCTGCGGACCGGATCATGACGGGCGGCACGGCCCCCATCAGCACAGCCTTGGCCACGCGGTCCTTACCAGCCCCGGCGGCATAGCGGGCGACTTCACCTCCGCCCGTCGAATGGCCGATATGCACGACATGGCGAAGGTCGAGGGCGCGGACGATCGCCGCGACATCCGCCGCATAACTATTCATGTCGTTGCCGGTGCCGGTCTGGTCCGATCTGCCATGTCCGCGCCGATCATGGGCAATCACGCGGTACCCGTGGGACAGGAAGAACAGCATCTGATTGTTCCAGTCATCCGCGGTCAGCGGCCAGCCGTGATGGAACATGATCGGCTGCGCGTCCTTCGGCCCCCAATCCTTGTAGAAAATCTCGATCCCGTCCAGCGTCGTCACCCGAGCCAGGACAAGGTCTTTATCAGACAGGCAAGCCGCCAGAACACCCGACGGCATAGCAAGCGTCGCGGTCATCGCGCTAGCCGACGCCAGCACATAGCGCCGGGTCACGACATGTTCGGCAGGAAGATTCCGGATCATGGAATGTCTTTCCGTAAGAGTGTGACCGGACCCGGGCGCTTGAGCCATTCCATGTTGCTCGGCAGCGGCAGGTTGGCTGTGACCATATCGCGACTGCGGCGCCAGCGCGGCGCAAATGCTGCTGTGCAGGTGCCGATCTTGCGCAAACTTTACGCCGCGGCCCGCACGTTTTCCGAATATCGGCCGTATCGGCTCACTCGCGCGGGCGATTGGTTGCGGCATGGCCGAAGGCCAATGCCAACGTGCGACAGATGAGCGGCGTTGAAGCCCACGACCGATTGCGCACTGCGGCTCGCGTCGCAAATCCCTTCTTCATTGACCGCCGCGATCGCTCACGGCCCGGCCGCTGGGGCATGGTCGGCCGCCTCCATAGGGGGCGTACAGCGGCGACGCCGCCGACAGCCGCATTGTGGAGATCCGATCCAGGCTTTTCGGCGCGGCAATGCTGGGCAGATCCTGCACGTTCTGACCTGGCCCGGTCGCGCACGTCGTCAGACAGGTGCGGCGGTTACAATGGCTCCGGGACAGGCTGGACATGCAGCCTGTCCCGGCCTGCCATGATGTCGCCCTGCACCTGTTCGGACAGGCGCCCATTATCGCGCCGGCGGATGTCGTCGACCGCCGCCTCGATATCGACATCGGCGTGTCCCAACGCCCGCAGGCCCTCGGCTCCCATAAGATAAGCGGACTCCACCGTCTCACGGACCTGATAGTCCACGCCCGCGCGGATCAGCTCGACCGCATGTCCGCGATCATAGCTTCGCACCAACAGCTTGGCCTGCGGAAATTCATGCTGCGCCAGCGCGACGATCTGCATCGCGGCCTTGGGATCGTCGATACAGATCATGATAGCGTCGGCTTCACCCGCCCCCGACTGGCGCAAGGTGTCGAGCCGGACGCCATCGCCAAAAAAGACCTTGAACCCATATCGCGCCGCGTCCCGGATCCGATCCGGATCCCTGTCGATGACCGCAAGCTTGACCCCCCGCGACAGCAGCGCCTGCGAGGCGATCTGGCCGAAGCGACCGAAACCGATAAGGAGCATTTGGCCCTTCAGGTTGTGCGCGACATCGATGCCGTCCATCGACACCGTGCGACGAAGCAGTCGGTCGGCCGCCATCATCAGCAGCGGCGTGAGAGCCATCGACAGAATGACGACCGTGGCGAACAGCGCATTTTCCCGCGCATCGATTACCCCGCCCGATGCCGCGGCGGTATAGAGCACAAAAGCGAACTCACCGCCCTGCAGGAACATCGACGTCCGATGCAATGCCTGGTGGTTATCGCCGCCGAACAGGCGCGCGACGACATAGACCGCCGTGCCCTTGGCGATCATGAAGGCCAAGAGCATCGTGAGCAGGAACGGCCACTCCGCCATGACGACCGAAAGGTCGAGCGACATGCCGACAGCAAGGAAGAACAGCCCCATGAGCAGACCGCGGAAGGGCTCGATATCGGACTCGATCTGATGCCGGTAGCTTGAGCTTGACAGCATGACGCCAGCGATGAAGGCGCCCATCGCCATCGACAATCCGGCAGCGTCCATGAGCAGCGCAGCGCCCAGGACCACCAGCAAGGCCCCCGCCGTCAACACTTCACGGGTCCGCGCCCGCGCCAGCAACGCAAAGAAGGGATTCAGGCCCCAGCGCGACACGCCGAGCAGCAGCAACAGGGCGCCAAACGCCAAAGGAATCTGCGCGCCTTCGCCATCCCCTTGAACCAGGGGAGACATGAAGGCGACCAGCGCCAGAAGGGGTACGATCATGAGATCCTCGAACAGGAGGATGGCGACCGACTTTTGTCCCTCCGCGCTAGAAATCTCTCCACGGTCCTGCAGGACCGACATGATGACCGCAGTCGATGAGAGGACAAAACCTGCTCCGGCAACGAATGCGACGGTTGCGGGAAGGTCCAGGACCGCGATCCCGGCCAATGTGAGCACGGCAGTCGCGGCCGCGACCTGGACCAGCCCGAGCCCGAAAATCTGGCCCCGCATCGCCCACAGCTTGGGCGGACGTAATTCCAGTCCGATCACGAACAGGAACATCACCACTCCCAGTTCGGAGAAGTGCAGGATCGAGTCCGCATCGGCAAACAAACCAAGAGCCGACGGCCCGACGACGACGCCCGCGGCGAAATAGCCGAGGACCGAGCCTAAGCCGAGGCGCCGGAACAGGGGAACCGCGACAACAGCCGCACCCATCAACGCGACTGCGGGACCGATCGTCGCTGCCAGGCTGGCCTCAGCCATGACAGGTCGGACCATTATGCTCGGGAAAGTTCATCTTTTGCCCTCTGATTAAGCTATGAAAGCGCGAACCGCCTTGCCCGAAGCAGGCACGCCGCAACCCTCCTCGTCTATCCGGCGCATCGGCGCGGGGCTTCAGCTCTCGATGAACGCCAGCAGGTCGGCGTTGATGAGATCGGGGTGCGTGGCGAAAAGGCCGTGCGAAAGGCCTGAATAGGTCTTGAGCGTCCCGTTGGCGAGCATGTCGATCGCCAGCCGTGCCGAGGCGTCGATCGGCACGATCTGGTCGTCTTCTCCATGGATCAGCAGCACCGGCAACGATACCGCGCGCAGGTCTTCGGTGAAGTCCGTTTCGGAAAAGGCCGCGATGCAATCATAATGTGCACTGGCGCCGCCCATCATGCCTTGCCGCCACCAGTTGCGGATCAGGCCCTCGCTCACCTCGGCGCCGTCGCGGTTGAAACCGTAAAACGGACCGGTCGGGATTTCGAGGAAGAATTGCGCCCGGTTCCGCTGGAGCGCTTCGCGAAATCCATCGAAAACCGACATGGGAAGACCGCCGGGATAGGCCGCGGTCGCGAGCATGATCGGCGGCACCGCCCCGATCAGGACGGCCTTCGACACGCGGCCGGGTTCGCTGCGAGCCACATAGCGGATCACCTCGCCGCCGCCGGTCGAGTGGCCGACATGCACCGCGCCTTGAAGATCAAGTTTCCGTGCCAGCGCCGCGACATCGGCGGCATAGGTGTTCATATCGTTGCCGGTGTCGGTCTGGTCGGACCGCCCGTGCCCGCGTCGATCGTGGGCGATCACGCGAAAACCCTTGCCCAGAAAGAAGAGCATCTGATTGTCCCAATCGTCGGCGCTGAGCGGCCAACCGTGATGGAACATGATGGGCCTGGCGGTTTTCGACCCCCAGTCCTTGTAGAAGATCTTCGTTCCGTCCTGCGTCGTCATCATCGCCATGGCTGTGTTCCTTTCGTTCGCTTGGTCATTGCGTCTGGGGTGGTTCGCTGGGCACGAGGAAACGCGCGCAAAATGCATCCATGTCGGCCGCAGGAATGTCGCGCGCAGCGCGCAGCATCACGCCCGCGTCTCGATCAATAGCGATATGGACAGGCGGGGCCGGCAGCTCGGCAATCTGAATGACGCGTTCGGCGGCCTCTCGCGAATTGAACGCGGGAAGCCTGTCCAGATCGCGCTGTCGCTTCGCGGGGCCGGAAAATGGCTCGCCGGATATGGCCGCTTTGGCCGTGCCCATGGTTGCGATCACCAGATCGACCCCCAAGCCCTTTAGTTCGTGACGATACATCGCCAACAGGGCGTCGATCGCCGCCTCGGATGCTGCGAAAGATCCGTTATATGGCAAGGGCACATGAGCCGCCCATGAGTTAATCTGGACGATACGCCCGCGCGCCATCCGCAGGGCGGGCAGGAATGCATTGATGACCGTCAATGTGCCGAAGATATTGACGTTGAACTCGTGCCGGATCGCCTCAAGGGACAGCGCCCCGATCAAACCAGACGTCAGGGTGGCGGCGCTGGTGATCAGCATGTCCAGCCCCGCGCCGTCGAGTGCGTCGGAGACACCGCCCGCCCACGCCCCCACGGCGTCGGCCTTGGCGATATCGCAGACCGCAAGGCTAACCCGGCCGCGCGAGGCTGCTCGCAGATCCTCCACCTCGTCGGCGGATGCAGCCGTCCCGAAAACAATGGCGTCTTCGGCAGCGAAACCCAACGCAATCTCCCGCCCGAAGCCGACTCCGGCACCGATGATCGCAACCGAGCGGCACCGACGGCTGGATGTCACCGGCATGAATTTTGTCTCAATCGCGCCGAAGAACCCATCATGCTCGTCCGTGCGTTGCCCGGACGATCGGCCCGACCTCATCACCCAGAAGCGTGATTGAGCGTTTCATGGCCTCGGTCTCGAGCGACGCGGTGCTCATCTGAAATGTGATGCGCGCAATTCCGCCCAGCGCGTCGCTCGCCGCCAGCATCTTGGCCGCCACGGTTCTCGGTTCGCCGACGAGGAAAGCCCCCTCTGGCCCGGCCATGTCTTCGAACTGCGCGCGCGTCGGGGGCGACCAACCGCGTTCGCGCCCGATCGTCGATGTCAGATGCGCCCAGCCGGGAAAAAAGGCATTCTTTGCCGCCGCATCACTTTCGCCGACAAAGCCCATCGCATGAACGCCGACTTTGAGGCGTTCGGACGGATGCCCGGCACGCGCGCCGGCTTCCCGATAAAGGTCGACAAGCGGGCGAAAGCGCTCGAACGATCCGCCAATGATGGCAACCATCAGGGGGAGGCCGAGGGTTCCGGCCCGCGTAAAGGATTCGGGGGTGCCGCCAACGCCGATCCAGACCGGCAGTCGGGGCTGATGGGGCCGCGGAAAGACCCCCTGCCCCGTCAGCGCGGGACGAAAGCGACCGTCCCACACGGGATGGCTTTCGCGACCCAGCGTCAGAAACAGATCGAGCTTTTCGGCAAAAAGCGCGTCATAGGCGCGCGTGTCGAGGCCGAACAGCGGGAAGGCTTCACCGAACGAACCGCGACCCACGACAAGCTCCGCGCGACCGCCAGAAATCAGGTCGAGCGTCGCAAACTCCTGAAACACGCGCACCGGGTCGGCGGCGCTCAATACCGTCACGGCGCTCGTCAGTCTGATTTGGCTGGTGCGGGCGGCGGCCGCGGCCAGGATGACAGCGGGCGCGGAGTCGAGGAACTCGGCGCGATGATGCTCGCCGATGCCAAAGACGTCGAGCCCTGCCCGGTCGGCAACCTCCACTTCCTCCAGCAGGTCGGCCATTCGACGGGTCGCCGAGGGCGGCTTCCCGGTCGCTGGATCGGCAAGAATTGCCGCAAAGCTGTCGATACCGATTTCCATAGAAAACTCCTCGCCTGCCCGTTCGAGCGGTCGGGCGTGCTGCCGTCAGTTCGGCTCAGTTGCGCGTCAGCCTGGCTGCTTCGTCGGGATCGAACATGGCGACGCCGCCCTGTGCCGCCTGAACCGGAGCCTCGTCCTGCAGGACGTCCCAATGCTCCGCCAGCCTGCCATCCTCGATCCGGAAGATATCGATAACGACCTGCGGCACGTCGGCCCAGCCGCGGATACGGCCGTGGATCACGACAAGGTCGCCTTCCGCTACGATCAGTCCAGGTTCGTAATGAACGTCCGGCGACAAACCCGCGACGAGCGCCTGCAATGTGTCCCGGCCCTGCGGGATATCGGGGTTGTGCTGAATATAATCGGGCGCATAGAGCCGTTCCACCGCCGTCGCGTCATGACGCTGGAACAGGGATGTCATTGCATCGAGCACCAGCGCCTTGTTGCGCTGCGGGCGATCGTCGGCGCCGCGGCCGGCCGGCCGTGTGACGGTCATGGCCCCTGTCATCCTCAGAAATTGTCCGTCCGGCAGCGTCGCAAACGAATGGACGATGCCGCGATCATAGTCCTGGACGTTGGTAACCGTCGCGCCATCTTGCTCCTGCCAGCTTATCGCGAAGATAGCGTTGCCGAGGGGCACGACCTGTATTTCAACTTCCTCGATCCGGGCGAACGGCCCATATTTGATTTCGAACCGCAACTGCGTTGCCGAAACAAGCGCCAGACTAACCTCAAAAGCGGGATAGGAAACGTCAAACTCCAATCCAACGGGGAAGCGATCCATCGACATGGTTGCGACACTTTCTGTTGCGTGGTTGAGGGCCATTCGGCGAGGGCGCGGACACCGGGGCTGCCTTTGACAAACATTGTCATCGCCCTTCGAGTTAAGGTAGCCACCCATCTTGTCGTGCTGTGTCGCGCAACAAGGAACACGAAATTGGATATCGAAGATTTAAGGACCTTTGTGGAAGTGGCGGACACCGGCGGGGTGTCGCCGGCCGCGCGTCGGCTCGGCGTATCGAAATCGATCATCAGTCGGCGCCTGCAGCGGCTTGAAGCGGATTTCGGCATCCAACTTCTGGCGCGAACGACCCGCGGTGCCGCGCTCACCGAAGCCGGAACGACATTGCGCGACTATGCTGCCAGAATCTGCGCCGAAATCGATGTGGCCAGGGAGACGATCGTTCCTGCCGGCGATCTGCGCGGGCGCTTGCGACTTTCCGCGCCCCTGACGTTCGGTCCCACGCACATCGCACCCGTCCTCGCGGAGATGGCGCGACGCCATCCCATGCTGCAGATCCAGACCTGCTATAGCGATCAATTCGTCGATCTCATTGCCGAAGGCTATGACTGCGCAATCCGGATCGGCTATCTTCCCGATTCCAATTTGGTTGCGCGGCGCTTCGCCCCGATGTCCGGCGGCCTGTTCGCAAGCCCCGATTATATTGCGGCGAACGGGGCGCCGAAGACCCCGGAGGACCTTATGGAGCATCAGGCGCTGATGCAGGGGTCCGAAAGCTGGCAGCTTTTGGATGGCGACCGGATCGTGACGATCCATCCGCAAGGTCGCTTCAAGGCAGACAATGGCACTGCCCTCACCGCCGCCGCAGTGGCGGGGCTCGGCATCGCCTACCTGCCCGTCAGCCTCACGCTGGACTATGTGAGATCCGGCGCATTGATCCCACTGATGACCGATCATCCACCGCCGCCTGCGGGCGCCTATGTCGTTCGGCCCCCGGGTCAGCATCCAGCGCGAAAAATTCGGATCCTCACCGAGTTGCTGATTGAATATTTTGCTGAATCGCCCGATGCTTCCGCGATGACCGTTGCCTGAGCGTCAAGACGAATGTCGCATGGCCGTGTCGTCCATTGCAGCGTCGGTTCTGCCTAACTGAGAGATAAGATGATCGTTTTTCGGGATCGCGGCGCGCGCGGCCGCCACCAGGGCGGCGAGATCGATGCCTTCCACAGCTTTTCGTTCGCGGATTACAACGACCCGAAGCACATGGGTTTTCGTGACCTTCGCGTGTTGAACGAGGACCGCGTCGTGCCTGGGGCCGGTATCGCGGAACATCCCCATCAGGATATGGAGATCGTGACGATCGTCCTGAAAGGACTGGTCGAACATCGCGACAATCTGGGCAACCGCGCGATCATCCCCGCCGGGGACGTCCAGCGGATGAGCGCTGGCACGGGAATCCGACACAGCGAACGCAACCCCAGCCCCGATGAGCGGGCGCACCTTCTGCAGATATGGATCATCCCCGCTGCGCCTGGTGGGCCACCGTCCTATGAGCAAAAATCATTCGCCGACATGGCGGTCTCGAACGATTGGATCATTGTCGCAAGCAGCGACGGGCGCGCCGGCTCGCTGACGATCCGGCAGGACGCAACGATGGAAATTGCCCGTCTCGATGACGGGGCCGTCGTCGAACGCGACCTTGACGCGGGGCGCGGCTATTGGGTGCAGGTCATCGCCGGATTGATCGGTCTGAACGGGACCGAGATGCGCGAAGGAGACGGCGCGGCGATTACCAATGAAACGCGACTGTCGATCGAGGCTGACAGCGAGGCCGAAATCTTGCTGATCGACCTTCCCTAGGCTCAGCCCGTCTCCCGGGCGCGATCATAAGTCGCTGCAGCGGCATCAATCTCGCCGCCATGCGCCAGCGCCCAAGTGCAAAGAGCGTAGAATGGCTCGCGCAGGGACCGACCAAGCGGGGTGATCGCATATTCGACCCCCACAGGGCTTGTCGGCAGAACGGTGCGGGTGACCATCCCATGCCGTTCCAATTTCTTCAGCGTATCGGAAAGCGCCTTATGCGTGATGCCGCCGATCCGGCGTTTGATCGCGTTGAAGCGCTGCGGCTCGCTACTCACGGCGGTGAGAATGAGGATCGTCCATTTATCGGTGATCTTTTCCAGCACCGGGCGCACGAGACTGAGGTGGGCGATGCTACAGAAGTCGGGCTGGCCGGGCGCGGTATCGCCAAGGATATCTAGGCTATTCATAGTGCGTAATTGATAGCAGGTTTAAATTTTATATCTAGCCGACTTCCCAATCGAAAAGGATGGAAGATGGCAAAAATGACGAACAAGGTCGCCCTGGTAATCGGCGGCGCGAAAGGAATAGGTTTCGCTGCCGCGGAACGTCTGGCAGCGGAAGGGGCACGCGTTTTCCTGACCGGTCGATCCGCAACCGAGGTGCAGGCGGCGGCGCAACGGATCGGCAAGGGCGCGCATGGTCTGGTGGCCGACGCAGGCAACCCTTCGGACCTTGAGCAGCTTGTCGCAACCATTCGTCAAACGAATGCGGCGATCGATGCGGTGGTGATCAGCGCCGGCATGTCCGAACCGTCGTCGATCGATGATCACACAATCGCGCATTTCGACCGCCATTTCGGCGTCAATGTGCGCGGGCCGGTCTTTGCCATGAAAGCGCTGCTTCCTGCGCTGGCAACCGGCAGTTCGGTGGTGCTGATCGGGTCGATCGCAGGATCGGCGGGTGTCGCCAATTTTGGCACATATGCCGCAACCAAAGCGGCGCTGCGTTCCTATGCGCGCAGTTGGACGGCCGAACTGGCGGGCCGCGGCATCCGCGTCAATGTGGTCAGCCCGGGACCAACCGCTACGGCCATGTTCGAAGCCGTTCCCGAAGACATCCGCGCCGCAGTCATTTCAACGATCCCGCTCGGCCGCATGGCCAAGCCGGAAGAAGTTGCCGCAGCGGCTCTTTTTCTCCTCAGCGATGACGCCTCCTTTATTGCTGGAGCCGAGCTGTGCGTCGATGGTGGAGCGAAACAGGTCTAGCGCCGCGAGCCGGGCCGAAGCTTGCGCCGCTTCGGCCCGGCGGCCTGCGACGATCGTTGCAATGTTCATACACGCAGCCCGCCCGATCGGCCCATCGAGTTCCGCATTCTGCGACATAGCTGCCCTCTGCCCGAGACTACATTCATTCGGTCCGACAGGGTAAGACCTGTGCAGCAACCAGGAGATGCGCCGCGTGGACCATATTCTCGCCATTAACAGCAGCGTTTCGGGCGAGGGCTCCATATCGCGCGGGCTTGTTCAGCACACTGTCGAGCGGCTGCTCGAAAAAAGCCCGAAGGCCACGCTCACCTGCCGGGACCTTGCCGCTGCGCCGGTTCCACACCTGACGCCCGCCACGATTGCCGGCATCCGGGGCACGGCGGAGAGCGACGCCGAGCTTGCTGCGCGAACGCTGTCGGATGCAGTCATCGCCGAGTTGCAAGCCGCAGACGTCATCGTGATCGGCGCGCCAATGTATAATTTCAGCATCCCCTCGTCGCTGCGCGCCTGGTTCGATCATGTGCTGCGCCCGCGCGTCACGTTCAAATATGGCGAGGCCGGGGTCGAAGGGCTTATAAGCGGGAAGCGCGCTATCATCATCGAATCGCGCGGCGGCATTTATACGGAAGGGCCGACGCGGGCGATGGACTTTCAGGAGCCCTATCTCAAAACGCTCCTCGCCTTCATCGGCATCACCGATGTGGCCTTCATTCACGCCGAAAAGATCGGCTTCGGACCGGACGCGCAACAACTCTCGCTGGCCAAGGCGCGCGAACAGATTGACGCGGCGATAAACCCCAGCGCAACGGCCGAAGAGGCATCCGAAGATGCAAAGGCCCATGCTGCGCTTGCCTGTAACGCGCTGATGCAAAAAAACCTCGACGACGTATTCAGCGAACGCGACGCAGGGCGGCGTTTGGATGCGATCCGCGCGATCTATTGGGATGACGCCGTGCTTCACGAGCCCGACCGGTCGGTGCGTGGCCATGACGCCATCTCGCAGGCCGTGACCGAACTGCTCGCCCATTTGCCCGCGAATTTCACGTTCAGCGCGATCAGGCCCGCATCAAGCCATAACGGCATCGGGCGACTGCAATGGACCTCAGGACCGCCGGAAGGTCCAGCCGCGGTCACAGGCCTCGACGTTGCCGCGTTCGACGGCGGACGCATCCGCTCTCTCCATGTCTTCCTCGATCAAGCGGACGCCTGATCGATGATTACCCGGCCGCTGCCTCAATTCCAATTAACCGGCATCGGACTCAACGAGTAAGAAAAACCAGTTTCAATCCCGCTCCAGAAAGGACGCTTCCATGACGATTACGGCCACGCCTACCCCCGCAAAGGGCCTGATTAGCCCCACCAACCACGCGCTAGTGCTGATCGATTTCCAGTCGCAAATGGCGTTCGCTACCAAGTCGATTCCGGCCGAACTGCTGCGCAACAACGCGGCGCTGATCTCGAACGGCGCGGCAGGTTTCAAGGTTCCCACCATCCTGACCACGGTTGCCGAAAAGAGCTTTTCGGGTCCGATGTTCAGCGAGATCACCGAAGCCTTCAACGGCCAGACGATGCTCGACCGCACCTCGATGAACACCTGGGAAGATGCTGCGGTGATCAAGGAAATCAATCGCATCGGACAGGATCGCATCGTATTTGCCGGCCTGTGGACCTCGGTATGCATCGTCGGGCCGACGCTCTCGGCGCTGGAACAGGGCTTTGAAGTCTATTTCATCGCCGACGCATGCGGCGATATTTCCCCCGAAGCGCATGAACGCGCCGTCGAACGCATGATTCAGGCGGGCGCGCGTCCGATGACCT
This sequence comes from uncultured Sphingopyxis sp., assembly GCA_964426485.1. Lineage (GTDB taxonomy): Bacteria > Pseudomonadota > Alphaproteobacteria > Sphingomonadales > Sphingomonadaceae > Sphingopyxis. The sequence continues at coordinate 133,914 of CAYRQX010000003.1, forward strand.
CGCTCCAATATGTGCTTGAACTGCAGCGCGACTGGGCACGCACCGAGACCTATGACATGACGACCGGCATCGCCCGCAAATGGGGCGGCGCCTATGGTCTTGGCATCACTTACGCCAAGACGATGTTTGGAGCTTCGGAAGGCGGCCACTAGGCCACTTTCCCGCGGCCGGGCTGCCCTCCCTCCCCCGTCCCAGCCCGGCCGCCTTTTTTGGAGAGAAGTCATGACTAAAATCTACGTCGTCTCGCTTGGCGCAGGCCTGCTGGTCGGCGTGATCTATAGTCTGCTCGGGGTCCGCTCCCCTGCCCCGCCGGTGGTAGCGCTCATCGGCCTTGGCGGGATGCTGCTCGGTGAACAGATCGTGCCGATCGCCAAACGGCTGGCCGATCGCACCGAACTTGCCCGTTTTGTGCGCGAAGATTGCGCAAGCCATGTCCTTGGCGAATTGCCGACCAACCAGGATCGCAAAGCATGAATCCGCTCACCCGCCGCGAGGCGCTTGCCGGCGCCGCTACCGCAGCCCTCGTCACCGCAACGGAAAGTCTTGCCATGCAGCCCAAGGATCTGATCGTCGTCAATGCCAAGGTGACGACGCTGGATAAATCCAATCCGGTTGCCGAGGCCGTCGCGATCCGGGACGGCAAGTTCCTGAGCGTGGGCAGCGAGCAGGCGGTCCGTGCCGCGGCCGGTCCGGACGCGACGGTCATCGACGCCAAGGGACGCAGACTGATTCCCGGCCTGATCGACAGCCACATCCACGTCATCCGTGGCGGACTCAACTATAATATGGAGCTGCGCTGGGACGGCGTGCCCAGCCTGGCCGATGCGATGGCGATGCTCAAACGCCAGGCTGCCAACACGCCGCCGCCGCAATGGGTGCGCGTCGTCGGCGGTTTCACCGAACATCAATTCGCCGAAAAGCGCCTGCCGACACTCGACGAGATCAACGCCGCGGCGCCCGAAACGCCCGTGTTCATCCTCCATCTTTACGACCGCGCGCTGCTCAATGCCGCCGCGCTGCGCGTCGTCGGTTATACCAAGGACACGCCGAACCCGCCGGGTGGAGAGATTGTCCGCGACGCGGCGGGCAACCCCACCGGCCTGCTGCTCGCGCAGCCCAATGCGGTGATCCTCTATTCGACGCTCGCCAAGGGGCCGAAGCTGCCGGAGGAATATCAGGTCAACTCGACCCGGCATTTCATGCGCGATCTGAATGCGCTTGGCGTCACCAGCGTGATCGACGCCGGCGGCGGATACCAGAATTATCCCGACGATTATCAGATCATCGAAAAGCTGCACAAAGACGGCGAGATGACGCTGCGCATCGCCTATAATCTCTTTACGCAAAAGCCGAAGGAAGAGCTGAAGGATTTCGCCTCCTGGTCGACGCAGGTAAAGCCCGGCGACGGCGACGACACCTATCGCCACAATGGCGCGGGCGAGATGCTCGTCTATTCGGCCGCCGATTTCGAGGATTTCCGCGTCGAGCGCCCTGACATGCCCCCGAGCATGGAAAGCGATCTCGAACCCGTCGTGCGCCTGCTCGCTGAGCGCAAATGGCCCTGGCGGCTTCACGCCACTTATGACGAGACGATCACCCGCGCGCTCGATGTCTTTGAAAAGGTCAACAAGGACATCCCGCTGCAAGGGCTCAACTGGTTCTTCGACCATGCCGAGACGATCAGCGAACGTAACATCGACCGCGTTGCCGCGCTGGGCGGCGGCATCGCGATCCAGCACCGCATGACGTTTCAGGGCGAGTTTTTCGTCGAACGCTATGGTGCGAAAAAGGCTGAGGTCAGCCCGCCGATCAAGCGCATCATGGAAGCGGGCGTGCCGCTGGGCGCCGGAACCGACGCAACGCGCGTTGCAAGCTATAACCCCTGGGTCTCGCTGTCCTGGCTCGTCACCGGGACGACGCTGGGCGGCACGACGCTCTACCCGGTCCGCAACCGGCTCGACCGCGAAACCGCGCTGCGCCTGTGGACCGAGAAGAACACCTGGTTCTCGAACGAGGTAGGCAAGAAGGGGCAGATCAAGACGGGCCAGCTTGCGGACCTCGCCTTGTTGTCGGACGATTATTTCAGCGTGCCGGAAAGCGAGATCGTTCACCTACGCTCGGTCCTCACCGTCCTCGGCGGCAAGGTTGTTTATGGCGAGGGTGATTATGGCCCGCTGTCCCCGGCCATTCCCAAGCCGATGCCCGACTGGTCGCCGGTCGCGACCTTCGGCGGCCATTATCGCCGTCCCGAAGGCGCGGCGCAAAAGCTCGCCGCCGCCTGTGGCTGCGCCGCCACTTGCGCCGTGCACGGCCACGACCATGCAGCAGCGCTCGGAGCGTCGATTCCGGCGCGCGACGCCAAGAGCTTCTGGGGTGCCTTCGGCTGTGGCTGCTGGGCGGTCTGAACGGTGACGCCTACGCCCATTGCCCGGCTGCTGGGTGACAGTCGCTTCGCCGTCTTTGCCGCGACGCTGCTCACCTTGCCCTATTGGACCAGCGGCATCGCCAAACTCACCGACCCGTCCGGGGCGGTAGCCGAAGCACGCCATTTCGGCCTCGAGCCCGCTGCCGTCGCCGTCGCGCTGACTATCCTCATCCAGATCGGCGGGTCGCTGCTGATCATCTTCGGCCGCAAGGCCTGGCTCGGCGCGGGCGCACTCGGCGTCTTCACCGCCATCGCAACGCTGATCGCACACCCTTTCTGGGAAGTCGCCGATCCGGTGGCGCGTTTTCACGATCGCAATATATTTCTTGAGCATGTCGGCCTGATCGGCGGGCTGATGCTCGCCGCCGTCCTGCGCGAACGCCCGGCATGAGCGTCGCCGCCCCCTCAGGGCCGCTCGCCAGCCCGATGTTCCGGGCCCTGTGGATCGCCACCATCGTCTCCAACATCGGCACCTGGATGCACGATGTCGGCGCCGGATGGCTGATGACTTCGCTGTCGCCCGATCCGCTGATGGTGGCGCTGGTTCAGGCGGCGACGACGTTTCCGATGTTTGCGCTCGCGCTTCCGGCGGGGGCGCTTGCCGATATCGTCGATCGCCGAAGGCTGCTGATCGGCGCGCAGATTTTCGGACTGGTCGGCATGGCCTTGCTGGCCGCGATCACGCTCGCCGGCCTGACCGACGCCGGGCTGCTCCTGTTCTTCACCGCAATCATTTCGGTCGGCGCCGCGCTTTCCGCGCCGGCTTTTCAGGCAATCGTTCCCGAACTGGTCCCGCAGCCCGCACTGCAACAGGCGGTCGCGCTCAATTCGCTCGGCATCAACATCGCGCGCGCCATCGGCCCTGCGCTCGGCGGGCTCATCATTGCCGCCTCCGGTCCGGCAGCGGTTTTTGCGGTCAACGCGCTGTCGGTTCTGGGCGTCCTCTTCGTCTTGTTCCGCTGGCAACGCCACGCGCCCGAACGCCACCTGCCCGCCGAGCATATGATCGGCGCGATGCGCGCAGGGCTGCGCTATGCGATGCGCGCGCGCGAACTTCAGGTCGTGCTGATCCGTTCGGTCGGCTTTTTTCTGTTTGCGAGCGCGCTCTGGGCGCTGCTGCCGATCATCGCGCGGCGCGATCTGGGGCTTGGCCCTGCGGGCTATGGCGGATTGCTGACCGTCATGGGGCTCGGCGCGATCGCGGGGGCCGTCCTGATGCCGCGCCTGCGCGGGCGCATGGGCGCCAATGCGATCACGCTTGCCGCCTCGATCCTGCTGGCCGCCGCCATGGCCGCCCTCTCGCTCGCGATCGATTTCTGGAGCGCGTCGGCGGCCTTGTTCGCGGGCGGGCTTGCCTGGATTACCATGATGGCCTCGCTCAACGGCGGTGCGCAGGCTACATCGCCGGCGTGGGTCAAGGCGCGGGCCCTGGCGATCTATCTGCTCGTGTTTCAGGGGTCGATGACGGCAGGTTCGACGCTGTGGGGCACGGTGGCATCGAACATCGGCGTCCTGTCGACGCTGCTCATTGCGGGCGCCCTGCTTGTCGTTGCCAGCCTGATCCTGTCGTGGCGCTTTCCGCTCGACAAGGCCGGCGGTCTCGACCTCGCCCCGTCCGCGCACTGGCCGGCACCGATGGTCGATGGCGAGGTGGACAAGGATAGCGGCCCGGTGCTCGTGACGATCGAATATCGCGTCGATCCCGCCAGGATCCCCGACTTCTTTGCCGCGATGCAGGCCATGCGACTGATCCGCAAGCGCGACGGTGCGATCCACTGGGGCGTCTATGAGGACACCGCCGAGCCGGGCCGCGTCGTCGAGACTTTCACCGCCGAAAGCTGGCTCGAACATCTGCGCCAGCACGACCGGATGACCAACGCCGACCGCGTCCAGCAGCAAAGCCTGGGCGCCTATTTCGTCGATGCAACCCCGCCCGTCGTGCGCCATTTTGTCACGCGCCGGTGACATGCGGTCGTTGGTCCTGGTTGGCGCATTTTTCCCCCTCATTTCCCATGCGCAGGAAGTTCCCCTAACCGCCCTGCGTTATGACGAGGATTGGTCGAAACTCTCCGAAGACCAGCGTACCGGATGGCGACAGGCCAAACATCCGGAGCTGGATCGGCAAAGCGACATCCATTTGACGCTGGGCGGGGAGATGCGCGCCCGTTTTGAAAGCTTCGACAATCGCCAGTGGGGCGAACCGCCTGTCCCCGACGACAGTTATTTGTGGCTGCGCGTCATGCCGCATGCCGACCTCCGCGCCGGCCCCGCGCGCGTCTTCGTTCAGGGTATTGCCGGCTATGCGCGGGGCGTCAGCGGCGGCAAGGGTCCGATCGACGAGACCGGATTGGACCTCTTGCAAGGCTTTGCCGACGTCCGGCTCCGCCTCGGCGACAGGGGCAGCCTGATGCTGCGCGGCGGGCGCGCACTGGTCGCACTCGGTTCCGAACGGCTCGTCGGCACCCGCTATGGCACCAATGTTCCGCAGCCTTTCGACGGCGTTCGCGCGACGGCCGACCATGGGCCGGTTCGCATCGACGTCATGCGCCTTCGGCCGGTCGCGATCGGCGGCAGCGATTTCGACGACAAAAGGTCAAGGACGCGGCGGCTCGACGGCGTGTATGCGACGATCACGCCGACCAGCGGTATGGGCGTCGATGCCTATTGGCTGGGCTATGAAAATCTGGAGGCCCGTTTTTCGGGACGTACCGATCGGGAAAAGCGTGACACATTGGGCGTGCGCTTCTTCGGCACGCAGGGCCAGCTTGGCTGGAACTGGGAAGCGATGCTCCAGCGCGGCCGTTTCGGTGCCGACAATATCCGTTCATGGTCACTCGCGACAGAAACCTCGTGGCGGTTCAAGGACGGGCCCATGTCGCCGAATCTGCGGCTGCGCGCCAATATCGCCAGCGGCGACCGTGCACCGGGCGACGGCAGGCTCGGCACCTTCAACCCGCTTTTCCCCAAGGCCAAATATTTTGGCGACCTGTCGCCGATCGGGCCGCGCAACATCATGAACATTCACCCCAGCATCCAGTTCAATCCGGGCAGCAGTGTGACGGTGGAACTCTCTGCCGCCCGCTTCTGGCGAGAAAGCCGCGCCGACGGTGTTTATGACATTCCCGGCGAACTGCTCCGCCCGGCGAACGACAGCAGGGCGCGCCACATCGGTGATCAGGTCGAAATTTCAGCGAGCTGGCAAATAAGCGATCTCCTGTCCCTGTCCGGATCGCTTTCGGCCTTTCGTCCCGGCACTTTCATCCGCGAGACCGGGCGGGCGCGCACGATCCGCATGGCTGGCGCCGAAGCGATGCTGAAATTCTGACCTCGAAGATACACCTGATCGCCCCATTCCACCGCCATACCGCCAGCAAACCTCGACCGATGGGCAAGATTTGCTGGCGGGGATGCGGCGTCGGCGTCGTGGGTTCGCCAAACCATAGGTGACAACAGGCCCCGAATGTAGTTCGCACTATAGCCGGGAACTGCGGCCTGATGCCTTGAACTTAGAGCTTGCGCTCGAGGAAGTCGCGGATATGGGCCGCGATCTCACGGTGATGGGTTTCGAGCGCGAAATGGCCCGTGTCGAGCAGGTGGACTTCGGCGTCGGGCAAGTCCTTCTTGTAGGCATGGGCGCCGGCGGGGATGAACGCCGGATCATGACGCCCCCAGACTGCCAGCAGCGGCGGACGATGCGCCCGGAAATAGGCCTGAAAGTTGGGATACAGGGCCACATTGCTGCGATAGTCGAGGATCAGGTCAAGCTGTATCTCCTCGGCGCCGGGGCGCGCCATATAGGCGATGTCCAGTTCATAGCCATCGGGCGAAAGACGCGCGGGGTCGGCGCCGGTTCCATATTGCCAATCGCGGATCGTGTCGGGCGCGAGCGAGGGACGGCACGCTTCGCGGTTCGCCGGGGTCGGATCGCGCCAATAGGCTTCCCACGGTCCCCATTCGTCGCTGAACCCGTCGAGATAGGCATTGCCGTTCTGCGATATAATCGCGGTGACACGTTCGGGATGCTTCATTGCGAGGCGAAAGCCGGTCGGGGCACCATAGTCGAAGACATAAAGTGCATAGCGCTGCAATCCGATCGCATCGACGAACCCGCCGATAACATCGGCGAGCGCATCAAAGCTGTAGTTGAACACGCCGCGCGGCGGCGCCTTGGTCTGCCCAAAGCCGGGCAGGTCGGGCGCGATCACGCGGTAGCGATCGGAGAGCTCTGGAATCAGGTCGCGAAACATGTGACTGGCGGTTGGAAACCCGTGGAGCAGCAGGATGACCGGCGCATCGACCGGACCTGCTTCGCGGTAAAAGACTTCCACATTGCCGACCTGTTGTTTGCGATAGTGGATACGGGACATGTCATTCTCCTTGATCGTGGGACGCGCAACTGCCCCCCTGGCAGGCAGCGGCAGCGCGCTCGCCATCGTGCTCGCGACAATCATGCCGAGCGTGGAGCGGCGGGAAAAAACTTTGGTTGACTGACGCATGAGGGACCTCCTTGGGCGATGCAGTGCATTTAGAGGTTCCAACAATCGACATAACCGTTGCGTTTTGACAGGCTAAATTGCAGAATTTGAAACGATGGATCGACTCGATGCGATGGCGCTGTTCCTGGTTGCGGCAGACGCGGGTTCGCTGGCGGCTTCCGCCCGGCGTTTTGGCCGGTCACCGGCAGCCGTGACCCGCGCCGTTGCCCTGCTCGAACGAGATGCGGGTGAGACTTTGCTGCTGCGATCGACGCGCAAGCTTAGTCTCACATCCGCTGGCGAACGTCATGTCGCCATATGGCGAGAGGTTCTGGCGAAGCTGGACGAGCTTGCTGTCAAAGACGCGGGACACCCGATTCAGGGCGAAATCGTGCTCACCGCGCCCGAACTTTTTGGCCGGACGACCGTGATGCCGCTGCTCGAAAGCTTCCTGCGCGAGCATCCCCAAATTTCGGCCCGAGTGCTGATGCTCAATCGGATTGTCAATCTGATCGGAGAGGGTGTCGACCTCGCAATACGGCTCGCGCCACTGCCCGATTCAACCCTTACCGCGGTGAAGGTCGGCACCGTGCGAACGATGCTCTGCGCGTCGCCCACCTATCTGGCGGCCGCGGGAACACCGATCACGCTGAAAGATCTTGAACAGCATGACTGTATCGGTCTGAATGCCGAAGGCAATGGCGAGCTATGGGCTTTCGCCACGCCTGGAGAGCGCGGCGGGCGGACGCGATCGATCCGGGTTCGGACGCGATTAAGCGTCAATAGTGCCGCCGCTTCCATCGACGCTGCGCTGCGGGGAGGCGGATTGATCCGCGCCAGATCATACCAGGTGGCCGATCATATCAAGGCTGGCCGTCTCATCCGCCTGCTGGTCGACCACGAAGTTCCACCAGTACCGGTTCAGGTCGTGTTGCCGGCGAAGCGCGCGCGCAAAGCACACGTACGGGCGTTCATCGATCATATTGTCCCCGTTCTGCGACGCGAGCTTGAGGCGATCGAGAAGAAAACCTCCCGGTAGAAGGTCTTCTCCGGACGATATCGACCGTCTTCGCCAGAGCGGCTTCGGCGAGACAATCCGTCTTGACCCTATTCCACCGGTTCCCGGTTCGGGTGACGCGCCATCCAGCTTGCAACGCGGTCAACGGCGTTGGCGCGGATGTTGGCATAAAAGAGCCCGTAATCGTTGCGGTGATAGCTGCCATAAAGCCAGCTCAGACCATCGCGAAATGACGAGCGCCAGCCGATATCTACCTGCAGCAGGGCGTCGCCGGAACAGCGCGCTCCCGTCAGGTCCGGCTGCAGCGCCCCCAGCAGTCCCACCTGCCGGGGATAAGGCGCTTCCGGAAACGGAAGGCTGCCCAGGTTCGCCGACGCGCTTGCCGTGCCCTTCTGGTCCCATGTCAGCGGGTTGACGCAGATCGCGGGCGCGCTGCTCTTGATGCGTTTGCCCTGCCACCAGAAGTCGACATCCTTGGTCAGGATCGAGGCAGCGCCGCGCCCTTCCTGGCTGGCGTTCCACGACAGCACGCAACCGGTCTGGCGCGCATCGTTGCAGGTCGGCAGGCCAAGCGCGGCGAAGGTCGATGGCGTATAGGCGCCGATTGTATAGGCCGCGACGAGGCGCCCTTGAAGCGGCGTGTCGATCACCGCCTCTTGCAGCAGACGCACGGCATGTCCCGTCCCCTGGCTGTGCGAAGCGATGATGAAAGGGCGGCCGCGATTATGATGTTCGACATAATATCGGAACGCGCGCGCGACATCGGCATAGGCGAGCGCCACGGCATCGCCGTCGCGAAGTCCGGCAAGCGACGCCTGCCGATAATGCGGTGCGTAGAGCAGGCAGCAGCCATTGAAGGCCGACAGCTGGGCGAGGAGCACCGGGCTATTATAGGCGCCTTCCACGTCATAGGGCGCGTTCCACACGTCATTCTTCAGATACATGGTTGGGTGAATGAAGAAGACGTCGGCGGGTGCCTCGCGCTCGTCGATCGCGGCAAAGCCCACCGGCACCGAGCGTTCGAGCCCATTGGCGCCCGGAAATGCGAACCAGGCCGCTTTTTGTGCATAATCGGGCGCCCGCGGCGCGGTCGTCTGCGCGAACGGCTTGTCGGGTGACCGCGTGCTCTCGATCAGGCCTTTCGTCGCCGAACATTGCGAGAGCAGCGCCAGCAGGACGACGATGGTGATCAGAATTTTCCAGCGCCTGCGGATCTTTCCGGCCTTGCCGCGCAGCCAGTTCGGCTGCCGCTCGGCCGCCGCCATCACTTCGCAGCCTCGCGCTCGGCCCGCCGCGCCTCGCACGTCGCGATAAAGCCTGCCGCCATGAAACGCGCCATCCGTTCCTTCACCGCTTCGAAGTCGTCCGACTTGCACAGGCCGCCCGACAGCTTGTCGATGCGGCCGGTACGACCAAGGGTGAGCATCAGCCCGGCGGAAACGAAGTGATAGCCCCAGAACAGATCTTCGTCGGGGCAGTCCGGCATGGCCTTGCGGATGATCCCGATGAGCCGCAGCACAACCTCATCGAAATAGGTGTCCATGAGTTCGGCGCCCCATTCGGCGGTATTGCTCATCTGGGCGCCGAGCTGCCCATAATGACGCCAGCCAAGGCCGCCCTCGCCATGAACTTCAAGGTCGGTATCGAGATAGGCACGAAGCGCGCCCTCGACGGTCGGCCTGCCCTCCACAGCGCGTTCATAGGCGTCGAGCGCCTTCATCCGCCGTTCGATCGTCACCGGCGCGCGGCGCGCGATCACCGCATCGAACAGTTCCTTCTTGTCCTTGAAATAATAATGGAGAAGCGACTGGTGGACGCCGACCTTTGCCGCGACCTCCTTCAAGGTCACGCCATAGAGTCCGCGCTTCGAAAACAGTTCTTCGGCCGCATCGTAGATCTGCTCCATCGTCGCGGCGCGCTGGTCGGCCTTGGTGGGCCGCCTGGTGCGCTTGGTCGGTATAGCAGGCTTATTCATTTCCGTCCCCTTGCGTCGCGGCACCGATGCCCCGAGGCGCATGATCCTATGTGTTTCAGCCATGATCGGCTCGCAAGCGCTTCTTGTCGATTTTTCCGGTCAGCGCCAGCGGCATTGCCGCCAGCCGCACAATGGCATCGGGAAGCCACCAATTGGCAATACGACCCCGCAAGGCGTCAAGCAGCGTCTCGTCGCTGACGTCCGCGCCAGCGCGGGGTTCGACGATCAGGATCGGCCGCTCTCCCCATTTTTCATGGGGACGCCCGACGACCGCCGCCAAGGCGACCTCGGGCAAGGCGCCGACGATGGCCTCAATCTCTGCGGGATTGATCCATTCGCCGCCCGACTTGATGAGATCCTTGGCGCGGCCGGTGATCGCCAGATGACCATGGGCATCGATCGTCGCGAGGTCGCCGGTGTCGAACCAGCCGTCGGCGTCGGTCGCCTTCTCCTCATGGCCGAAATAGCGCTCGACGACGCTGGCGCCCCGCACCCGCAGTCGCCCTTCCGGCCCCCGCTGATCGGGAAGCGCCACACCATTTTCGTCGGTGAGCAGCAGGTCGACCCCCATTGGCGGCCGCCCGGACTTCGCCGATACACGCTCCTGCGCCGTCGGCGGCATGATTGTGCCCAGCGGCGACAATTCGGTCATTCCCCAACTTGTCTGAACGGTCACGCCGAGCCGCTGTTCGAGCCGGTCCATCAAGGCTTGCGGGACCGCCGAGCCGCCAAGAAGCAGTCGCTGCAGCGACGGCAGCTGCCCTCCCACCGCGTCGAGGTGATCGACCAGCCCCAGCCACACCGTTGCGACGCCCGCGGCCACCGTGACCCCTTCGTCGGCAATCAGTTTCGCGAGGCTCGCGCCATCCTGAACGCGGCCCGGAAGCACAAGCTTCGCGCCGACCGCAGGTGCTGCAAAGGGCAGCCCCCAACCATTCGCATGGAACATCGGCACGGCGGCCAGCACGGCATCATTGCTGCGAAGCCCCATCACATCGGCCTGCAACAGATGGACCGTGTGAAGATAGTTGGAGCGATGGGTGTAGGTCACGCCCTTGGGATCGCCGGTTGTTCCAGACGTGAAGCAGAGTCCTGCTGGCGCGTTCTCGTCGAACCCGCCCCATTCGACCAGCTCGCCCTTTCCGGCAAGCAGGTCGGCGAGGTGCCAGACCATGGCCCGTTCGATCACGGGCACGGCGTCGCTAGCCGGGCCATCGTCCAGCAGCACGACATGCTCGATCGTCGAGCAAAGCGGAATCAGCTCCTCCACGAGCGGCGCCAGACCCCCGCTGACGGCGAGCACCCGGTTGCCGGCGCTGTCTATCATCTTGGCGAGATGGTCGGCGGTCAGGCGCGGATTGAGCGTATGACAGACGATACCCACGCCCATCGCAGCATACCACGTCTCCATATGCGCCTGCGTGTTCCAGCCCAAGGTCGCCAGATGATCGCCCTGCCGCAGCCCCAGCGCCGTGAAGGCGCCCGACAGGCGATTGGCCCGCGCGCGCAAGTCGGCATAGCTGATGCGCGACGGAGCGCTGCCCGTCACCACTTCGGTCGCGCCATGCCATTTGGCGGCATGGTCGAGGAATTTGTCGAGCGTCAGCGCATAGGGCTGCGGATTACCGGCAATCACGCGGCGCTCGCATTCGGCCGATGCGCAGACCGGCGGATGCGGCAAGCTGTCACGTTGGGCAAGGTCACGCGTTTGGCATTTCCGCGCGAGCCCGGCGCGGCAGGGATCAATGCGGGTCGGTCAGGAGAGATCATGGAGTTCCTTTTGATGCTGGCGCTTGAGAACGCGTGCGAGCGCCAGGTGGAGCGCGATCGCGACGAAGTAGAAGGGAACCAGGCTGTAGAAGGCGATCTGCAGCGAATTGTCGGGGTGCGTCGGTTTCACCCAGTCGCTCACCGCGCCAAGCCAGGTCGGGCCGAGCCCAAGGCCGATCAGGTTCATGATCAGCAGCAGGACCGCGCCGGCGAGGGTTCGCTGGTGCGCCGCCACGGCGTTCTGCACCAGCGTCACCGCCGGCGTCAGATAGAAATAATTGAAGAAGGTCGGACCTATCAGGAACAGCATGGCGAGCGGCCAGGCCGGGGTATGGACGAAGCCGATGAAAAATGGCACGGCGAGCAGCAACGAGATGGCCGGGATCAGCCCATAAGCCTCGGGCCGTCGCGCGGCATAACGGTCGACCAGACGGCCCGAAAGATAGATGCCCGCACTGACGCCGACACCCAGGACAAGCGCGTACCAGATTGCGATTTCGTCGAGGGTCATGCCCTTCTCGCGCATCAGGAACAGGGTCGTGAACGCCAGCGTCGCATAGGTTACGAACTGGGTCGCCCCAGCAGCGAGCGAGACGAGCGTCAGGTCGGGGCGCGAGAAGAACATCTTCATCGTGGCACCGAAGGTCGGCGCGTCGCCGGCGGGCGCGGCCGCCTTTACAACATCGGTCGCACCGCGCCGCGGCTCGCGGACAAACGCCCACACGCCGGCGGCGGCGATCAGGCCCGCAACGCCGAGCAGCAGAAACGCGAGCCGCCAGTCATAGGCGGCAGCGATCTTGGCACCGAATGCAACGCCGAGGGCCTGCCCCAGCGGCGGCCCGAGATTGAACAGGGCCAGTGCGAGCCCGCGTCGTTCGGCCGGAAAATAGTCGGAGATGATCGAATAGGAGGGCGGCACGCCGCCCGCTTCGCCGATCCCCACCCCCATGCGCGCCGCCGCGAGCTCGACATAGGTCGTCGACATGCCGCAGGCGATCGTCGCCGCGCTCCACAATGCGCAAGCCAAGGACAGCACGCGCACGCGATTGGTGCGATCGGCAAGCCAGGCGACCGGAATCCCGAGGACGCAATAAAACATGGCGAAATAGAGTCCGCCAAGCAGCCCGAGTTCGCCGTCGGTGACGCCCAGCTCGTCCTGAATGGGCTTCGCGAGGATCGACAGCAACTGCCGGTCGAGAAAGTTCAGAATGTAAACGAAACAAAGCGCCGCAAGGACGAACCAGGCATAGCGATCCTGCTGTTGCCCGGCGGGAGAGGCCGTCTTTGGCGAGGCTGTCGGCATCATGGTCTTTCGCAAAAAAAAATGCGGGCATGGCAGCATGGCCATGCCCGCAAGGGAGGATCAGAAGGTTCGACTGACGCGCAGGCCATATTGGCGCGGCGCACCGGCAAGGCGCCGCGTGCCGTTGATCGCCGCGACATAATGCTGGTTGGTGACGTTGGTGCCATAGGCCGCGATGGACCAGTCGCCGGTGGCGAGCGTCAGCTGCGCGTTGAGGATGTTACGCGCCTCCAGCCGGTCGCCGAACTGCCGGTTCTGGAACAGGCTGCCCCAGGTTGCCGCGATATGGGCGAAATCGACGCGCGGGGTGAGCGTTGCGTCATTGCCGAGGGGGATGGCATATTGCGCACCGGCGCTCAGCGTCAGCTTGGGGGCATAGGCCTGCTCGTTGCCGCTGAGGTCGATGCAGCGGGCGGTGGGCGGCCCGCTTTCAGGATTGCAGACGATGCCCAATGCCCCAAGCCGCGGATCGGCGGCGAAGAAGGTGCCGAGCTTCGAATTCGACACCGATCCTGCAAGGTCAAACGACAGGCGGTCGAAACTGCCCTGCGCGGAAAGTTCGACGCCATACAGCTTGGTCTTGCCGGGCACGTTGAAGATCGATGAAATGCTCGGCGATACCGGGTCGACGATGCTGATCTGGAAATTCTCATAGATATTGTAATAGCCGCCCAGCTGGGTGCGCAGGCGACCATCGAGGAACGTGCCTTTCCACCCAAGTTCGAAATCGGTCACATCTTCGGGTTCGAACGCAAGCGGCTGGAGCCCCAGCACATTGGGCCCGTTAAGGCCGCCCGCCTTGGTTCCGGTCGCGACGAAGGCATAAAGGAAATGATTGCGGTCGACCGTCCAGTTCAGCGCAATCTTGCCGTTGACCTTCTTGTTGACGGTGCGGTCGACCTGTTCGAGCGTCAGCAGCGTGCCGAATGGCGGGATGATCGCCTTGGCGATCGCGTCATTGGCTGACGTCGTGCGCGACCAGCGGGCGCCCGCCGTCACCTGAAGCCCGTCGGTCAATTCATAACCCAGCTGCCCGAACGCCGCGAGCGCGGTCTTCGGATTGACGCCTTCGATCACCGTGTCGAATACCAGCGGCGCCAGCGAGTTGGGCGTCTGGTCGACGATATAGCCGCCGTTCGGCGGAATGGTGATCTTGTCGTGCTGGTAAAAGCCGCCGAGCACCCAGGTAAACGGTTCGGTGTCGGGCGAAACGAGATTGAATTCCTGTGACCAGATTTCTTCGCTGATCTTGGCACGGAACTGGATCGCAGGCGCCGCAACCGTGCCGGGCGCTGCGGTGCCGTCGCTGTCCGAGGCGATCTGCGTCGTGCCACGCTGAAAGCCGCTGATCGATCGCAGGGTGATGCCACTGTCAAACTCGTACGACATGTTAAGCACCACACGGCCAAACTCGTCGCGACCGCTCAGATCGGCGTTGTTGGCAACCTTCAGCGGATCGCCCGTCTCGGTCGCCCGGCCCGCAGGCAGGCCGCCATATTCGATATTGTTGTAATCGCCCTTCAGCAGCAGGGTGAATTCGGGCGTCGGCTCCCACGCGATGCTGACGCGGCCGCTATAGTCGCGGCGATTGCCCGGATTGCCCGTCCAGGGGCCCGACACATCATAGAAGGTGTCGCGCCGCTCGATATTGCCGGCAAAACGGATCGCGAGCGTATCACTGTGCGGGATATTGAGCGCGCCTTGAAGCTTCATATGGTCGTAATTGCCATATTGGGCGAGGAAATAGCCGCCGACGCGGTCGAAGGTCGCATTCTGCTGCGTGATGAACACCGCGCCGCCGGTCGCATTGCCGCCCGCGAACGTGCCTTGCGGCCCGCGCAGAACTTCGACGCTGGCGATGTCATAATAGGGTTCGGTCTGGAAATATCCCGGCAGCGTTGCCACACCGTCGCGATAGGTGATGACGCCGACACCGATCGCGCTATTCTGTTCGGTCTTGCCGATCCCGCGGATGTTGAAGGCGTTGCCCTGGCCGGTGGTATTGACGGTCAGCGACGGCGACGCGAATTGCAGCCCCTCGACACTGTTGACGCTCTTGCGCACCAGGTCCTCGCCCGTGAGCACGGTCGCCGCAACGCTCGTTCGCTGCAGGCTCGTGGTCCGGCGCTCTGCCGTCACCACGATTTCATCAGCCAATATGGGATTTTCATCGGCGGGCGAAGGCGCCGCCTGCGCATAGGCCGGGACCGGGCCAAGACACGCCGCGGCGGACACGAAAAGCAGTCGATTTTTCATCATATCATCTCCCAATCCCCAACGCTCTGCGGCGTTGTCGGCGACCAGATGTGCTCCCCAATCGCAATCCTGTCAACAATCATTAATATATGAATTAATATCAATCATGAGCGGCACCCGGGGAAAATCATGCCTTCTGACACACAAGTCGCCTGAAGCCGTTCCAGTCACTCAATCTTCAGCGAATCAGACTCTCGAAAGACACCCTCGCCGAGTGAGGTCCCAGTCGGCGCAAATGAATGCCGGCCACATGCCGCGATGCGCTGCTAGCGGGCCATGACACCGGCGGAGACCGGCGGAGGAACGTCCGCTCCCCTGCCCAGCGCCGAGCGGGCAAGCGCGAGAGCGCCAAGTGGGCCGACATGGGCGCCGAGGGCGGATGGCCGAACGAATGTTTCACGCGCATCCGGCGCGGCAAGCGGCCCCGAATAGCCCGCGAGGCTGATTCCAAGCCGATCGCGCACCCGGGCGATCAGCAGAGGACGCGCGTTGATCACCCCGCCGCCCAGGATGACGCGTTCGGGCGTCGCGATCAGCGCCAGCGCGTGGAGCATCTGCGCGAGCGCATCCGCCACCAAATCCCAAATCGGGTCATCGTCGCCGAGATGGACCGCACTGCCGCCGATGCGCGCCACGATCGCGCTGCCCGACGCCAGCCCTTCGACGCAATCGCCGTGAAAGGGACAATTGCCCGGCCAGCTGTCGCCCGGAACGCGGGCGACGCGGATATGACCGGCTTCGGCGTGACCCAGCCCTGCGATGGGCTTGCCGTTGACGATGATCCCCGCCCCGACCCCAGTCCCGACGGTCACATAGCAATAGCTGCCAAGTCCCTCGGCGCAGCCCCACGCCCCTTCGGCGAGTGCGGCGCCGGTCACATCGGTATCAAGCGCGTGCGGCAGATCGAAACCGGCCGCGAGTTGGTCGCGGACGGGGGCGCCCGACCAGCCCGGCTTGGCGGTAGCGGCGACCGTGCCGGCTGCGATGTCGAGCGGGCCAAAGCTGGCAAGCCCCAGCGCCTCAAAGCCGCTGCCCCGATGCCAGTCGTTCAATATGTCCCGTAGCCGGCCCAACGTCTCGTCGGGCGACGTCGTCGGGACTTCGACCTGCGCCTCGATCCGATCCGGGCCGGAGCCGAGGATAGCAATGCATTTGGTGCCGCCAAGCTCGACCCCCGCAAGACGCTTACCCATGGAGGCACGCTTTCATGCCACGGCAGGCGCCCGGCCATCGGCACGGGCCCGACATCGACCGGAGCCGCCGCGACGAACCCGTCATATCCGGTTCGCCTTGGCGCGCATGCCAAGATAGCGCGCGCTCGGCTTCAACGTCCGCTTGAATGTCTTGCGATCGACCTCGACCAGCCCGAATTTCTTTGCATAGCCCGACGTCCATTCAAAATTGTCGAGGAGCGACCAGTAGAGATAGGCCTTCACCTCGATCCCGTCGTCGATACATTTGCTGACTTCGTCCATCGTCGCCTTGATAAAGGCGATGCGGACCTCGTCGTCGGTCGTCCCGATGCCCGTCTCGGTGAGGTAAATCGGCTTGCCGATATGCTTTGCCGCGTAGCGCAGGGTGTGGCCGATGGCCGACGGATAATTTTCATATCCCATGTCGGTGAGCGGCACGCCGGGTTCGGACGGCATCAGGCCCTGGGGACCGATCCGCAACCGCGAATAGGTCTGTACGCCGACGAAGTCCGACGCTGCACGTGCCGCTTCCAGCCAGCCGCTATACATCGTCGCCTCCGCCTCGCGCGCCAGATAGCCCTCGCCGACGCCCTGGATTTCCTGCATCGACAGGGTCACACCCACCGGCAGGTCGGCGCGCGCCGCCTTGATCGCCGCATAGCCCTTGGCATGTGCATCGAGCATCACCGTGTTGATCTTGTCGGGATTGCCGAACAGCATCGCCGAAAATTGCGGCGAATTGGTGTGCTTTGCGGCGGCCGCAATCATCGCCCGCGCATTTTCCTCGGCGGCGTCGCTCGCAAAACGCGGCAGCACCTTGCGAAGGCCCAGAATGTTGGCTTCGTTGAAAGTCGTCGCCATACCGATCAGCGACCCCAGACGCTCGGTCGCGCGGCCGCAGAAGCGCGCGAAAAGGTCTGCCCCGTCAGCCACCTCGAACCCGCCGCGCATCGCGAACCACAGCGGCACGGTGAAATGATTATAGGTCACCATCGGGAGCAGCCCGCGCGCGCGGCAAGCCTCCAGGACGCGGGCATAATGATTGAGCGCGGCTTCGGAAAACATGCTCTCGGCGGGCTCGATCCGCGCCCATTCGATGCCCAGGCGATAGCAGTTGAGCCCCAGGCTCTTGGCGATGTCCAGATCTTCCTCATAGCGATGATAGCTGTCGCAGGCATCGCCCGAGGGGTCGGTGAAGGCGGTCGGCTTTATCGTTTCAAGCAGCCAGCTGTCCGACGCAGTATTGCCGCCCTCGCTCTGATGCGCGGAAATTGCGGTGCCCCACAAAAAGCCTTCCGGCGCTTGCCTCGCCGGGGCGAGCGCGCTGGCGGGGGCGGCGCTGACGGCGGCGGCGAGGCCCGCCGCGCCCGCGACGACCTGACGGCGCGTCGGCTGGTTCGAAATCATGATCGTCTCTCCTGTATTCATCGAATATGGTTCGCCTCTACGGCGCGGCAGGCTCGGTCCAGGTTTTGACCGCAGCCGCCATTGCAGCTTCCTTCGCTTTTTCCTCGACCGGCGCGAGCCGCGCAGCGCGCGGCTTGGCGTCGATGTGGAGATAGGCTGTCGGGGTCGTGGTGACGGCAGGCCATTGCACCGCGCCCCTGCCACTGGGATTTCCGGTGCGTGCGAAGCGCACCCAATAATCGCCCATCAGCTTTGAGACCTTCAGGTCATCGGCGTCCCAGCGATGCTCGGCCGCCTTGTTCCCGAACAGATATTCAAGCTCGCCGCCATGGTCCGTCCCTGCCGCGTTCGCGCGCTGGTCGACGGGCACCTGGTCAAAGAAATAGGCAAAGGTCGGGTTCCCTGCGGCCGCGTGCCGGTCCGCGAGCGCCAACGACGGCAGCACGAAGGCAAGCCCTTCGGCCAGGTCGATCGCGGCCGCTTCGCTCGCCTTGCCGGTCATCGCGATATAGCCCGCATGAAGGTCGGCAAAGGCGCTTCCCAGCAGCATCCTGGCCGTCGCTTCGGTCATGCCGCCAAGGCTCGATTCGTTCGAGTTCGACCCGATGAGGAGCGGAATGCCCATCTGCTTGCCCAGATAAAAGGGTTCGCCGGGGCTTTGCGTCACGACCTTGCCGTCGATGAAGGGGAAGGCACGAGCCTTGATGATCTCCGCGACCGGTATGGCGCGCAGATCATCCGCCGACGCATTTTCAAGCCCCAGGTCGTCGGTGAATTTCTGTCCCAGCACCTCGGCATTGACCGCACCGCCGCGGATCGGCGCGAGAATCGTTCCGCCCGACCCCGATTGCGAAACGGCCTTGTGGAACAGCCCCTTCGCTTCGGGCGATCCCATCAAAATCTGCACAGTGCCGGCGCCGGCGGACTCGCCGAACAAGGTGACATTTCCGGGATCGCCGCCAAATGCCGCGATGTTACGTTGCACCCATTGCAGCGCCGCGATCTGATCCATGACGCCGTAATTGCCAAGCCGCCCATCGGGGTCCTCACGCGTCAGCGCCGGATGGGCAAAATAGCCGAGCCGCCCCAGACGATAGTTCAAGGTGACGATCACGGCGCCGCGCGCAGCAAGCCCTGATCCTTCGTAGAGCGGCACGCCGGCTGCGCCGGAGACGAAACCGCCCCCGTGGAGAAAGACCATAACCGGATATTTGCCGGGTTTCGCAGGCCGCCAGACATTGAGGAACAGGCAATTCTCGCTCCGCTGGCCGACCTGCGCCCAGGCTTCCTTGCGCTCTGGCTGCGGGCAGGCATGGCCATAGGTTGTGACCTGTCGGACGCCCGCCCAGCGCGGCGCGGGCTCCGGCGCTTTCCAGCGCAGTGGCCCGACCGGCGGCGCGGCATAGGGTATGCCTTTGAAGGAAATAACCTTGTCGCTTGCGGCCCCCGCAACCTCGCCCGCTTCGGTCACGACCGAGGTCTGCGCGCTGGCGGCCTGACCCATCGTTGCTACGCTCGCGAGCAATATCGCGCAAAGCATGCCCTTCATCATCGTCTCCCATCTTTCAGGGTCGCTTGGCGCATTTGCGCGGCACCCGTACATTTCTCCGCGCTTTATCGACGCGATTCCTCGGACATCCTGCACCGGCACCCCATGCCCGTCAATATCTTCATTAATATATTCATGAAGATTTTAGACTCGCCCTCCGCTTCTGACACTTAGTCACCTCTGGTTAATTTTACGGACGAAAAAAGGCACCCCGCTTTCATTCATACATATTTCAATGAACCTACATCGAAAGGTCATAATTTGCGCTGGCGCCGCCGCGCTTCCGCGCCCCTCTCAACCCGTCGCCGCCCTTGTCCGAGGCCTGCCAGCGCGGTTCGCGCGGGCGTCGCCGATACCGGCGGAAGCGGTCCGATCGTACCGCCTCCCCCTCCCCCGCAAGACGATCAATGAGGAGACTCCGTATGTTCCATCACAAGAAGCCATTTGCCGCAATTTTGATCGGCCTAGGCTTCAATGCCGCCGCACCCTCTGCGGCCGCGCCCAACGAGCCCACCGGGCCGATCGAACGAAAATATGACGCGAGCGGCCCTGCCGACGTTCGCCACATGACCTCACCGGCCGCGTGCGACCGCAAGGGCAATCCGTGCGAAATCTGGTATCCGTCCGACATTCGCCGCGGCCCGCCGCGCGCGGTGCTGCTCTGGGCAAACGGCACCTCCGACATCCCGGTCGGCAAGGAAATTTACGAACATATCCTGTCGCATTTTGCCAGCTGGGGGTTTGTCGTTATCGCGACCCGTGACGGCAAGACCGGCTATGGCGATACGGTCCTCGATTCACTGGATTATCTGCGCAAGTTCGCGGCGCGGCCGGCGAGCCCGCTCCACCGGCGCGTCGATTTCTCGCGGATCGGCGTCGCGGGCCATTCGCAGGGCGCTACCGGCGCTGCAAATGCGATGCTGAAATCCAAAGGAGCGATCAAGACGACGATCGCATTCCAGCTGCCCGCTCAGCTCTGGTGCTCGCCCGCCGACCTGTGCCTGCTGACGCCCGACCTCAAGGCCGCCAAATCCGGCTCGATCTTCTATGTCGGCGGCACGCTCGACGCGCTGATTTCGCCCGACTGGCAATTCGGCTCCGACCGCCTGAACTCGCTGAATGCCTATTATGAGGCGACGCCTTCCAAACTTTTGAAGGCCAAAGGCCTCGTGAAGTGGGCGAACCACAATGATATTCTTGGTAAGCCCGACTGCCGTTCGGCAGCCCAGAACGTTTCCTCGACCTGCACCTCCGGTGTTTACGGCTATCGCGGCTTTCCGACCGCGTGGCTCGCATGGCAGCTTCAGGGTTCCAAGGAAGCGGGCGAGGCGTTTCAACGCAAGAAGGGCGAATTCTTCACCGCAAAGGCTTGGCACAGCCAATTGAGCAACGTCCGCTGAACTCGAGACGCGCCGCCGATCCGGCGGCGCGTCCCTGACACTTGGAGATATGAGCGTTGGCAAAAGGGCAAATGGACGCATGGCTTGTCGCGGGCGTCATCATCGTCTCGCTCCTCGCCGCACTGGCAATTTGGGTTCCGACGGCAAGCGATCCGGAAAGCGGTTCGACGCGCCCGCTCGTCCAGTTGCCCCAAGCGACTGCAACCGCGGCCGCCGTACCGCCCGCTCGCGCGCGGGACGGCGGCGATTCGACCGATTTTCAATCGCTGCCCGATCCGCGAATCGCATCGACGCTGGACGATCCCGGCGCCACCTTCCGTAGTATCAGCGCGGCCGATGGCGCCAACAATGTCGTGTGCGGCGAAGTCCGCGGATCGGGGCGTTTCGATTATCGACGCTTCGTATGGATCGCCGAAGCTCAGCTGCTCGCGACCGACGACGGCGGGCCGCAATTCGCGCATGTCGCCAAGCTGTGTGACGGGAGTTACGACCTGCAGACCGCAGAATTCCGCACTCAATTCTAGTCTAAAATATATCCTGAAATCATGTGTTTATGAAATAAATATAGTAGGTTTCTTATATAAGTTTCATTATTGTATGAATTAAGATTATTGACAAGACGTCCATGGTGGAGGCAATCAGCGCCCGGCCCGATGAGGCGGCTGACAATCATAAATCGATCGCAAAAGCGGCCGATATGGAGAGGATAATCATGAAAAAAAGCGCTTCGCGGACGATATTGCTGGTGACTGCCGCCACGCTGTGTGCAGCATCGCCCGCCTATGCCCAGGATGCCGGCGAAGGCAGCAACGGGTCCGCAGCCGCTGAAGTCGACGAAATCATTGTAACCGCGCAGCGTTCGAGCCAGAACCTCCAGGACGTGCCGATCGCGGTGACCGTCGTCGGCGCCGAAGACCTCGCATCGCGGCGTCTCAACGACCTCTCACAGCTCAGCCTCGCGGCGCCCAGCCTGTCGACGGGCGCCGACAACAGCTTCAGCATCCGCGGCGTCGGCAGCCTGGTGTTCGCCCCCAATATCGATTCGAGCGTCGGCGTATCGGTCGACGAAGTTTCGCTTGGGGTTCCCCTGTTCATGAGCAACGGCATCCTCGACGATGTCGCACGGGTCGAAGTGCTGCAGGGACCGCAGGGCCTGCTCTTTGGCCGCAATGCGTCGGCCGGGCTTCTCAATATCGTCAGCAATCGCCCGAAACTGAGCGGGGTTGAAGGCAAGCTGAGCCTTGAGGCGAACCACCGCGACACGGTGCCCGGCGATGGCTCCGGGATCATTTTGAAGGCCATGGCCAATGTGCCGATCGCGGAGACGCTGGGGCTGCGTATCAACGCGCTGCATTCGAGCCAGAGCCCGATCGCGGACAAGGTTGCCGGATCACCGGGTCGGTTCGACGCGAACCAGGTCCGCACTGCGGTCAAGGCCAAGCTGCTGTTCGAGCCTTCGGCGGATGCCAGCTTCTACCTGATCGGCGATCACAGCCGCGAACGCGGCGTCGGGGGCGTCTTTGACCGCACCTTCCGTTCGGTCGCCGAAACCGGCAGCTTGATCCGGCCGGCGCTCGAAGCAAGGGACGGCGTCACCGCCGGTACCGGCAATCTGGAATATGGGTCGGATGGCGACGGATACCGCAGCGTCGATACGTCCGGCATCTCACTCAACTCGACCTTCAACCTTTCGGACATGCTGACGCTCAACAACATCGCGGCCTGGCGCACGTTCGACCTCTCGCTCGCAATCGACGGCGACGGAACGAGCGCCGATCTGCTCAACATCAACCAGAACGACAGCAGCTATGATCAATTTTCGAACGAGCTTCGGCTTGCGATCGCTCCGGGCGGCCTGATCGACGGCCAGGTCGGGCTTTACGGATTCTATTCGAAGCTGAACACCGCCACGGTCCTGCAGGGCTCGGCGGGAAGCGGCATTTCCAACGCGATCGGTCGCGATGCGACGTACCGCCAGACGCTGCGAAGCCTTGCGGCGTTCGGCCAGTTCCAGCTCCACCTCACCGATAGCCTGCAGCTGATCGCCGGCGGGCGCGTGACCAATGATTACATCACGATCAATACGCGCCAGAACGACCGTCCATATGGCACGACGCTCGGGCCGCGCACGCCGCCTGCCCGCCAGACCTTCAAGACGACCGACTTCAGCTGGAAGATCGGGGCCCAATATGAGCTGAACCCCGATGTCACGAGCTATGTGACCTACAGCCGTGGTTACAAGGGGCCGTCCTTCAACCCGACCTTCTCGGTTCCCGGCCAGGATCTCAAGATCCTGCCCGAAACCGTCACCGACATCGAACTCGGCGTCAAGGCGGTGCTGTTCGACCGCCGCCTTCGCCTTAACCTGTCCGCGTTCCGTGAAGATTTCCGCAACTTCCAGGTCCAGGCGCTGAATATCGGAACCGGGATTACGGCCGTGGGCAATGCCGGCAAGGTCCGGGCGCAGGGCATCGAGGCTACCGCGGTCATCAGGCCGGTCACGGGGCTCACCCTCAACGCCGGCGCGACGCTGCTCGATTCCAAATTCCGCTCCTATGTCGGCGCGGCCTGCTATCTGGGCCAGCCCAATTGCGGCGCCAACGGGACCTTCGACGCCGCCGGACTCCGCACGCCGGCTTCGGCGCGCTTTACCTCGACCGTTCAGGCGATCTATGAATTCCCCGAAACGGGCGGCGCCGTGCCGTTCATCGAGGGCAGCTACAACCGCCGTTCGTCGGTCAATTTCGCCGCAAACAACTCGCCTTTCACGCGCCTTGGCGGGACCAACGTTTTTGGCGCCAGCATTGGCGTGCGCTTTGACTCGGGCTTCGAACTCTCGCTGTTCTGCAAGAATTGTACGAATGAACTCGTCCCCACCGCCATCGCCTACGACAATGTCGACCAGGTGCTGCGCGGGGCGACTTCCATCCAGCAGCAATGGGGCTATAATTCGGTCCGCACGCTCGGGGTCAGCGCGAGCGCGAGTTTTTAAGGTTTAGGGCCGATTCATTTGGGGCGACCTCTGTGATTCAAGCCTGGCAGGAAGCTGTCGGTCCGGCGAGCGATCCGTTCGCCTGAAACGGGCGCCGGCTTTGTCTCACAGAGGTTGTCACATGATCCCGTCATCTTCCGCTACCGAACTGATCCGCCAGCTCGAACTTCAGCCGCATCCAGAGGGGGGTTGGTACCGCGAAACCTGGCGGGCGCCCGCGCCCGACGGCGCGCGCGCATCGGCCACCTGCATCTACTTCCTGCTCGAGGAAGGTCAGCGCTCGCACTGGCACAAGGTCGACGCCTCCGAAATCTGGCTGTGGCACGCGGGATCGCCTGTCGTGCTCTCGACCTCTCTGACGGATACCGGTCCGGTCATGGACATCATGCTGGGCGGCGATATTCTGGCGGGCGAAACGCCGCAGCATCTCATCGAGCCGGATTGCTGGCAAAGCGCGCACGCAAGCGCGGGCTGGGCCTTGGTATCCTGCATCGTGTCGCCGGGGTTTGAGTTCGACGGTTTTGAACTCGCGCCGCCCGGATGGAGTCCGCACCCTTCAGACGATCGGTAAGCGGCGCGGCCTGTTCGCGGGTCATGCCAACAAAACAGCCTGCGAGCGGACACCTATTGCGGCGCGCGCAATCCATCGATCAGGGCGCGAAAGGCTTCGGCGGCCCGCGGGAAAACGGTCCCGGGATCGTCTGCTGCCGCGACCCACAGGGCAGCGGAGAGCGCGGCGCCGTTAAAGAGGCGCGCGGCCGCCTCGAGATCGAGCGGCTTGATCACCCCATCGTCGCGCAGCCGGGCCATCGTGCTGATCGTCCGCTCCAGACAGGCTTGCTCGCCGGGCCAGGTTGAAGGGTCGCCGAGCACCGCTGGTCCATCGAGCAGCATGATCCGCTGAATCTCCGGATCGAGCGCCATGCGGATATAGGCCACACCCTCCGCCAAGAGACCGGACCAGGCATCGGGCGCCGCGCTCCGTGCCTCCGCCAATCGCCCCGCCATCTCGGCGTCCAGTTCGGCGATGACCGCCGCGAGCAAACCCTGCTTGTTGCCAAAGCCGTGATAAAGCGCGCCGCGCGTCAGGCCCGCGGCAGCCGTCATCTCGTCCATCGATGCGCCCGCATAGCCATCGCGCGCGAAAGCCGCGCGCGCGGCTGTGATCAACCGTTGCCGGTTGGCGGCGGCGCTTTCGGCCCGCGACAGCGATTGGTTCGAATGTGTAGTTGACATACGCCGCGTATGCTCCCAAATGGCTGACATACGACATGTATGTAAGCGGCACCGAACCGGATTGCAAATCGGCCGACGCCGAATGACCTGGAAGGAATAGAAATATGCCCAAGCGTGAAGCCATTTTCCCCGCCAACCGCCATGCACTTTATGACGAGCACCGCTATTCGGCGGCCATCCGATCGGGCGACCTGTTGTTCGTCTCGGGGCAGGTCGGTAGTCGCGACGATGGCTCGCCCGAACCCGATTTCAACAATCAGGTTCGCCTCGCCTTCGCCAATCTCAAGGCTGTTCTCGCGGCCGCAGGCTGCACCTTTGACGATGTCGTCGATGTTACGACATTCCACACCGACCCCGAAACACAGTTCGAACCGTTCATGCAGGTGCGCGGCGAAGAGATCGGCGAGGCGCCCTATCCCAACTGGACGGCAGTGGGCGTCAACTGGCTCGCCGGATTCGATTTCGAGATCAAGGTGATCGCGCGAATCCCGGCTTGAGTATAGACTTGGGCCGCGGTCCCCGAGCGGAGCAAAGGCGTCGCGCTCCATTTGCCTGAGCGGGCATGCGCTCTATGCCGATGGCGATATGGGGGTCGCGCATTTCGACGCCCGGAAACCGCGCGCGACGGCAAGCCCTATGTCAGCAGCTATGTGTGGATCCTGACGCTGAAAGATGACGAATCGTGCGGGCCTTTGCCTTCTTCGACGCGAAAGCGTTCGACGATTTCTGGACGCGGGTCCCGCCCGTTTCAGAATGAATTTTTACAAAGCGGCGGACGGCGTCTCTCGCTGTCCGCCGCTTCGCGATTCTAGTCGTTTGAAAACCGACCGCTTTTGGCGACCAATCGAAGGAGGTTTGGAAGAGTCAAAAAGGCGTTTTCCCGCGCCGGTCCCGGCTGCGACCAGCTCCGGCGATCAGAAGGTCCGGTGAAAACTTACCAGGTCGGCGTCGGCGTCACCATAGCCGCAGATCAGTCCGCGCAGCATCTGGGCAGCCATCATCGAGAAAGTTATACCATTGCCGCCATAGCCCATAGCCGCATAGCAGTTCGGCATGCGCGGAATGCGGCCGATCGTTGGCGTCCCCACCGGGCTGTCGCCAAAGCTGCCGGCCCAGGCCTTGACAGGGGTCGCGTCGATGCCCGGCAGCAGGGCGGCGAGTTTTCGCGACAGGGTTTCGGTCTTGGCCGCCAGTTTGGCGTCGCGCTCGTCGGCATCGGCAATGTCTTCGTCTTCGCCGCCGCAGATGATTTCACCGGCCGGAGTCGTGCGAATGTAAAGATAGGGATCGGCAGCTTCCCAGATCATCGCGGCGGTCGGCCAGATCGCGCGGGGCTGAGGGCGCGTCGCGATCGACCAGCTCGAGATGATCTTGTTTCCCTTGCGCGGGATGCCCTTCATCATCTCATAGCCCGTCGCCATGACAACATGGCGCGCGTGGATCGCAGCGCCGCTCGCGGTATGCAGTATCACGCCGTCCTTACCGGGATCGATGCCGCAAATGTCGACAGGCGAATAGAGCCGCGCGCCGCGCGCGATCGCCACATTCAGATACCCCACGGCAAGCTGGCGTGGATCGGCGGAATAGTTACCGAAGCCGATCAGCGCGTGGCGCCCCGTGATTCCATAGCGGTCGCGCACCGCAGCGGGCTTGAGCAGTTCGACCTCGAACCCCGCGCGTCGCCGCGCGTCAGCCTCCACCGCGAGGCCGTCTGCATCGAGCACATTGCCGTCGAGATAGATCGATCCGCGCGTCGCACCATCGACCTTCAGGCCGAGCCGCTCGGTCCGTTCGCGTAGCGCATCGACCGATTGGCGCGAGCGGCGCCAAATTCGTTCGGCCTTGTCCCGGCCGATCCGGTCCGCCATCAGCGACAGCGGCATGTCGATCTCATATTGCAGCATCGCGGTCGAGGCCGCCGTCGATCCTTCCGCAGGCCCGCGCCGGTCGACGATGACGACATTCAAGCCGGCTTCCGACAGCGACTCGGCGATCAGCGCGCCCGAAATACCGGCACCGACGACGACGACGTCGCAGCGGATATCGCGCGTCAGCGTCGCGAGGGGAATCGCTGACCGCCGCCGTGCCGACCAGATCGACTGGCCGGTGCGAAGGTCGCGATGATGCGTCGCCGATGACCGCGTCACGAAGCCGCGCGCCGGACGACCCGGCGGCGATTACGCAAGATCGCGGACCTTGGCCTCGCGCGCCCAATGGCGCCGCGTGCCGATGTCGGCGAATTCGGACAGCGAGACGATGCCGCCGTCCTTTTCGACCCCGGCCTTGTCGAGCAACAGCTTGGTGGCGTCGTCGTGCGCAATCGTCTTGCAATGGCCATAGACGTCCATGAACCACTGCACCGCCGCGCCCTGCGCCGACAGCGCTTTCGCCTGGTCGTCGGTCAGGATCGAGGCCACGGCGTCGAACAATACCGAGGGCGAGCCCGCGAGTTGGCCGTCGGCCTTGAGCGTGCCGCCCTTGACCTTGATGCCGCCGACCTTGGGCGCGACGAGGAAAGCGGTGCCGCCGGCATCCTCGATATCGCCCTTCAGCTTGTCGATCGCCGCCTTGTCCGACCCTTCGGCGAACAGGATCGCGACCTTGCGGCCCTCCATCGTGTCGTCGGCATTTTTCTGGATCGACAGCGCGTCCGACGTCTTGAGATCGATCGGCGCCCGCGCGGCCTTTTCCTTTGCCGGCAGGTCGATCGCCAGACCTGCGGCGACGCGCTTCGCCAGATCCTCGTCGATGTTGCGAAGCTGGCCGACGACGCGCGCGCGGACATGATCGAGCGTCACCTTCGACAGTTCGAAGACCAGCGCCGAGGCGATATGCGCCTGTTCATTTTCCGTCTGCGAGAGGAAGAATAGCCGCGCCTGACTGAAATGGTCGGCGAAGAGTTCGGCGCGGATGCGCAGCTTTTGGGCGGGATCATTGCGTTCGTCATTGGCCGCGAAGGTCGTGAAGCCCGTCTCGGCACTCGCGCGCGGACCGCCATTTTCGCCGGCTTCGGCTAGGCTGTTGGGTTCGTAATTGGCGCGCCCGGTCGGCACCAGCGTCTGCATCATCCCGTCGCGCTGGAAATTATGGAACGGGCATTTGGGCGCGTTGATCGGGATCTGGTGGAAATTGGTCGTGCCCAGCCGCGACTTTTGCGTGTCGAGGTAGGAGAAGAGTCGGCCTTGCAGCAGCGGATCGTTGCTGAAATCGATGCCGGGGATGATGTTCGACGGCAGGAAGGCGACCTGCTCGGTCTCGGCGAAGAAATTGTCGACGTTGCGGTTGAGCGTCATGCGGCCGACGATCTCGACGGGGATATCTTCCTCGGGGATCAGCTTGGTCGCATCGAGCACGTCGTACGGCTGCTTCTTCGCAAAGGCTTCGTCAAAGACCTGCACGCCCAGATCCCACGCCGGGAAGTCGCCCGCGTCGATCGCCTCGAACAGGTCGCGGCGGTGGAAATCGGGATCGGCGCCCGCGATCTTGACCGCTTCGTCCCATGTCGTCGACTGGATGCCGAGCACAGGTTTCCAGTGGAATTTGACGAATTTCCCCTCGCCTTTTTCATTGACGAAGCGGAAGGTGTGGACGCCGAACCCCTCGATCATGCGCAGGCTGCGCGGGATCGTACGGTCGGACATCGCCCACATGATCATGTGCATCGCCTCGGGCATCAGCCCGATGAAATCCCAGAAAGTGTCGTGCGCGCTCGCCGCCTGCGGATAGCCGCGGTCGGCCTCCATCTTGACGCTATGAACGAGGTCGGGAAATTTCATCGCGTCCTGAATGAAGAAGACCGGAATGTTGTTGCCCACGAGATCCCAGTTGCCGCTATCCGTATAGAACTTGACCGCAAAGCCGCGCACGTCGCGCGGGGTGTCGACCGAGCCCGCGCCGCCGGCAACGGTCGAGAATCGGACGAAGACCGGGCATGTTGCCCCCTCCTTTTGCAGGATCGACGCCTTCGTCAGCCCGGGGATCGCCTTGGTGCATTCGAAAACGCCATGCGCGCCCGATCCGCGCGCGTGGACGATCCGCTCGGGGATGCGTTCATGGTCAAAATGGAAGATTTTTTCGCGAAGGACGAAATCCTCGAGCAGCGTCGGGCCGCGCTCGCCGGCGCGCAGTGAATTCTGGTTGTCCGAAATGCGATGGCCGAAATTGTCGGTGAGATAGGCGGCATCATCGGTGACGTCGCCTCCGACCTGCTGATGTAATTCATCACCATTGCCCCTGCTGTCGGTCGGCGCAATTTGGCCCTTGCCGGGCTGATGGTCGCGAAGGGCGTGGTCGGTCGCAGGGGACGGCGCGGGCTTCTTGGCCATGATCGATTCCTTGGGTTTGTCAGGGGCTTGAATTTGTAAGGGGATTGCATCTTCAACGCCCTGCTCGCCCTTAGGTTTCGCTGCCTGTGGCTTTCCCTCGCACTTTCTGATAGGCAATCCCATGCTGGTGCTGTTCACCTAGCCAGTTTTGCAGATGCGAAACCACCACGGGCAATCAATTGGCGACGATCAAAATCAGGCTTGCATTGTCATTGCCATCCCGTGTCAGCGCCTGATCAAGCATTGATTGGGCGAAACTTTGCGTCGATCCAGCGCCGGGCAATTCGAATGCGAACGTTCGGGAGACGCCATCCGAGCATAGCAAGACCATATCACCAGCAATAAATTGCGTCGAAACCCTGTCGATAGACACCTCTTCATGGACCCCCAAGGCACGCGTTATTATGTTGGACTTGGGATGGTTCGCCGCTGCCGACAGAGACAGTGCGCCAGCATCCACCATTTGCTGCACGACGCTATGATCGCGGGTCAGAAGTTCCCACTTGCCGGCGCGCAACAGGTAAGCCCGGCTGTCGCCCGCCCAAAAGACTTCCAGCATGTCCTCGTCCAAAAACGCCGCCACGATGGTCGTACCGCTGCGGCGTTCGGAATTCGCGTAGCGTTCGTATATCAGCCTGTTTGCGGACTGCAGGGCGGCCAGAATATCATCGCCGCAAACGGTATTGCCCTGGTTAGCGACATCTCCAAGAACATCGACTGCGATTTGGGCGGCGACATCGCCGGAATGATGCCCCCCCATACCGTCCGCCACCGCCCAAAGATTGGCTTGCGGTAGATTGAGAACACGGTCCTCGTTCACCGCCCGGACAAGTCCCACATGGGTAAGCGCGACGGATTGGATCGAGGCCGCCGCGCTGCCACCGCCGGGGGTTCTCCCGCGACCAAAGATGCGGAAAATATTCATTCGCGCTCGTCCGTCCCCGCCGCATCTGCGACGCTGTATGACTGCACAAACGCTCGATCGAGCACACCGGATTTATTGCCGTCAATCTCGTCGAGCAGATCAGCGTGGCGCTTTTCCAGTTCCAGCAACTGTGCAGCGGCACGGTTTTGAAACAGCGATCGGCCAGCGGATTCGGCCTCAACGCCAGCGGGGTCGAGCGTTGCGATCGCCTGCCGCAGACTTCCGCGCAGTCCGGCAAAAGTTGCCACCAGATGCCGTTTGATATCCCGGAATGACGATTGCAGAGCCGCTGGTCCCGAAAGAAACCCGTGCGATCCGCCGAGGATCAGATCGATTGCGAGCCGCTGCGTTGGCGCCCATTTGAACGGATTATTATCGGCGCTGCCGATGGTGGTTCGGGTCATCTGATAATGCGAGCGCGCATGGTCGCGTTCGCTCATCAGGTCGCCAACGCCCAGCACCATCTGACGATAGACGCCGCCGACGCGGCGCATGATCTCGACGGGATCTTCGCGGGCCAGAAGCGAGGCATCGAGACCGGCCCCCTCGCAAAATGCGTCAAGCAGTGAACCGCTGGTCATGGTCTGCTTGGCGTTTTCGATCGGGGCGGCGGCATCGGCCCAGTCACTGGGGACCTCGATCGAATCTCCGAGCGGCTGCATCAGCACGATCGTGCGCGTCTCGTAACCAGCCACATCTTGATGGGGCGCCTCGGAGGCGACGATGCGAAAGTCACCGAGGCGTATGGCGAACGGCAGCGGCACGGCGATCTGCTGCAGATCGGCAAGCCGTTCACCGGTGGCGGCGTTGAACACGCCATTGGCGCCAAGCGGGCGCAAGGTCAGCCCCTCCGGGCCGACAGCAAATTCGCAGTGCGCACGCGACAAAGCGCAATTGGGGTCGGGAATCGACCAGTCCGCGGCCTTGTCGCGGCCGATCCGAAGCGTACCATTGCGTAACAGCCTGGCATCGACGGGATGGATTTCGTCGCCATGCCCAAAAAGTTGCAACATATACATGACGGCAAGCTCCTCAGGCGACCCGATGCATGGGCGGCGGCGCGTCCGCCGGATCGACAATGCGCGTCGCGACCATCGACGCCTCGCTATCGACCTGCCCCACGGCAAATTTCTCTTCCATCGAGGCTGCGGCGCGATTGAAGGCGTCGAAAGCTGCGCCAAACTCGTCGCCGCGGCGGTGAGAGATGCGCAGCGCAAAGCCCGATGAAGCGGCCTCATCGAGCGTCTTGCGAAGGCGAGCCAGCGGCCGCGTTACCGCGGCGCCGCTCCAATATCCGACGATCATGACCGTCGCCATTACGACAAGTGAAAGCATGACCAGCAGCGAACGTGTGGTGCTGGCAGCGGAAGCCAGCGCTTCGGTGCGGACGACGACATCGACCGTGCCGTAACTTGCCCCAGCATAGCGAATGGGCTGCACGATCCGCAGTCCGGCGTTTCGGTCCGCTCCGGCATAGGTGACAACCGCCCCATTGGCTGCATCGACGCGCTGCTCGCCCTTCGGCGCGGCGTAGCGCGCACCGATCCGGTCCGGTTCGCTGGCGGCACGGACGATATCATTCGCATCGACGACCGTCATGGATCGAATTTCGCGGTCGTCGCTGGCGCTGGCGACAAAGGCCTGAAGCGCGCCCCAGTCCTGCTGGTCGGCCGGCAAACCAGCATTGTCGACCGCCACGACACCCGCGTTGCTCGCAACGAAAGACGCGATTGTACGGCCTGACGTCGCCGCCATTTCCGCAAACGCGCGATCTTCGCGCATGCTGATCAACGCGCCGCAAACCGCAAGTACGGCAAAGGTGACGGTCGCGAGCAGTAGCGGCAGCTTGATGCGCAGCGAGAGGCCGCGACGCGACACGGCACGTTCTTCCCGTGCGCTCATCTCGCGCAGGATCGCCTCGCGGACGGCATCGCCGTCGGCAAAGCGCTGTTCGGGTTTCTTGGACAACAGCTTGTCGATGATAAAACGCAGGCCTGGCGGACAATCGCTGACCGATCGCTCGATCGGCTCGACGCGTTCCTGCGCGATCTGGACGGCCAGCGTTGCCAGGCCAACGCCGGGAAACGCCGCTTTTCCCGTGACCATTTCGTAGAGAACAATGCCAAGTGAAAAAAGGTCCGAGCGATGATCGACCGGGAGACTGAGCGCCTGTTCAGGGCTCATGTAACGCGGTGTGCCGATCATCTGCCCGAATTGGGTCTGAGCGAGTTGATCGTGGCGCGAGTCCGGGTCAGGGTCGTCAATGCGCGCGACGCCGAAATCGACCAGCTTTGCGGTGCGACCGTCATTCGACAGCAGGATGTTTGACGGTTTGACGTCGCGATGCACCACGCCCATTCGGTGGGCATAGGCGAGTGCCCCCGCGAGTTGCTGCCCGAGCACCAGCACGCGCTCATAGGGCATCCGGCCATTGGCCTGCAGCAGCGTGTCCAGCGGCTGACCGTCGATGAGTTCCATCGCGATATATGCAATCCCCTGCTCTTCGCCCACTTCGTAAATGGTCGCGATATTGGGATGGCTAAGCGCGCCCGCGGCGCGCGCTTCGCGCAGGAAGCGGATATTGAGGCTGGAATTGCGAGCATATTCGGGTTTGAGTATCTTGATGGCGACCTTGCGACCGATGCTCGGATCGATCGCGCGATAGACGTCGGCCATCGCGCCTTCGCCCAGGCGACCTTCGATGCTGTAGCGTCCCAGCGATTTCATCCAACGACATCCTCTTGATCACTCGCTCGGCAGGGCGGAGCTTGAAACATTTTCAGCGGCGCGACCGGACGGTCGCCTCGATCCGTTCGGCGCGCGCCAAATCCGCCTTGATCATCGCATTGCCCGGATCCAGCGCTTCGGCGCGCCGCAGCAACTGCACCGCGCGCGTGGCTGCCCCCTTGTTGAGCGCCGACAGACCCTGAGTTCGCAGTTGGCGCGCCGCCGCTGGATTGGTGCGTGCGGCGGGCCGCGCGACCGCTGGCTTGGGCGGCTGGGCACGCGGCGCCGACGAGGGAGGTGTCGCCGTGCCCGGCAACGCAGGCGTTACCGATCGCCGTGCTGGCGCCGACTTCGTGCCGGGAATGCGCAACGTCTGACCTGCTGCCAGAGTCGCCGGATTCTTGATCCCGTTATAGCGAGCCAGCTGATAGGTTAGCAGGCGATTGCCGAGAAAGCGCTGCGCGATGCCGACCAGCGTGTCGCCCGGCTGGACGACATAAGCAAAGGATTGCGGCCCGAGCAAATCAACCGGATCGCGGTCGATCGAATCGCGCAAGAGCCCGAGCGACGGATCGTTGGGATCTTGCTTCAGGCCAGTTTTGATAAGCTTGCGCGCCGAAGACACGTCACCTTGGTTGAGATATTCGGCAATTGTATCGATATTTTGCGCGTTATTGGTCGGAGCAGGCACCGCGCTCGGTTTCGGACCGCTGGCACAGCCTGCCAGGGCAAGCGCTGCGGCGAGGGCCATGCCACGCCAAAGATGCGGATAAAGGCGGCGGGAAACGGCGATCGTCATGATGTCATTCTCTCGAAGTGAGTTTGGGGAAGGGAAAAATTAAGCAAGGTGGCCAGTCCTGTCCGGTCGGCCACGAAAGTCAGAAAATCTGCGGCAGCCAGCGGCCGCGAGAAATAATAGCCCTGGAAATGGCGACAGCCCTGGTTGACCAGCCAGCGATATTCCTCAGCCGTTTCGACGCCTTCAGCCAGCACCCGAATGTCGAGCCCGCGACCGAGCGCGATGATGCTCTGACAGATCGCCTGGCTTGCCGGTCGAAGATGCACCTCGGTCACAAACTCGCGATCGATCTTGATCTTGTCGAATGTGAGTTGGCGAAGCGTGCTGAAGCTCGAATAGCCGGTGCCGAAATCGTCGATCGCGATCTTCACGCCAAGCGCGCGTATCGCGCTGAGCAGCCGTGCGAGTTCGGGATCGTCCGTGCTCGCGACACCTTCCGTCAGTTCAATCTCCAGGCAGGCCGGATCGAGCGAATGATTGTGCAGCGTCCGGGTGAGAAATTCCGGAAATCGGGCATCGTGAAGCTGGTTCGCCGAAATATTGACCGCAACCCGCAGAGGTCCAAGATTGCCGCACCCCCATTCGCTCGCTTGCCGCGCCGCCGCATTGAGAACCCAAAGCCCGACTTGCTCCGCGAGCCCCGCGGCTTCCACGATTGGGATGAACAGCGAGGGCGGAACGCTCCCGCGTTCGGGATGGTGCCAGCGGATCAGCGCCTCTGCGCCGGTTACGCATTGCCATTGGGCGTCGATCAATGGCTGAAAGAACAGCTGAAATTCGTTCCGGTGAATCGCGGCGCGCAGATCCTGCTCAATCGCATAGCGCTGTTGCAATTGGATAATTGCGTCAGGACTGAGCTCCTGCGTTTCGAGAACCTCCGACAACGCAAAAGATGCGAGCGTTTGGGCGAGAAGCTGCTGCGGGGTCGTGCCATCAATCAGCGCAGCGCAGCGGGTTGCGATGCTGGGCAATATCTCCCGCTCGTCGGTTCTTATCCGGTCGCCAAGGGCATAAGCGATCGCATCGATTTCGGACCGGGCATGCGACGGATCGATATCTTTGCCATACCATATCGCGAAATGCCCTTGATCGACATGCGCGACCAGGCGGTCGGGCGGGACCATGCGAACGATCCGTCCGACAATTTCGAGAAGCACCCGCTCGGCAAGTTCTGGTGCGAAGCCCGCCAGGCGCTCGAAATCATCGAGCGCGAATGTGCCGAGCAGACCCGCGCCATCCCGCTCCATTTGTTCAAGCAAGGGTTCGCGCGTCGGCAAGCCGCTGATGCCGTGGCGCTGGATCAACCGGCGCTCGATCGTCGCAAGCGCCTCTTCAAGGCCTTCGGCATTTTCAGCGAGCCGATCGGTAATCGCAACCTTTTGGCCCTCGCCAGATATCGTCTCGAGCCGTTGGGACAGACGCCAGAGCTTCCAGTCGTGCCGCCACGCCGACCCGGCCCATCCGCAGCCAACCGCGCTGGCGATCAGCGCGAAAGTGGCGAGATCTTCAACGCCGACATACACCAAGCACGCCCCGGCCACAAAAACCGACGCCAGCGCCAGACGGCGCCCGAGAATTGCTCGTGAAGTTGTCCCTCCTTGACCCATGACCGCAATTTAAGGCCGCAAAAGATACCAAGTGCTTAAATTCCTGTCCGGAATTGGGGCAGAGACGCTCAGCTCGTCGCGTTTTGAATCGCGGAAAGATGCCGATTTTCGCTACCAGATTTTTGGCCGGCGCCAGACTGTCTGGCTTTGATCGACGATCGGGTATAGCGGACAGGCTCGCCAGCCTTTGCCAGGACCCTTCCATGCCCTCATCCACCAGCAAGCGCGTGTTGCTGCTCCACAATGCGAAGGCGCGGCAAGGCGGAAGCGCTCTGGAGCCGGTGCGCGCAAGGCTCGCGGCCGGTGGCTTCGCTGTCACCGTCGAACCTTTCGAAAACCTGCCCGAGATTGCACGGGACATCACCCGCCTGCACCAGGCGGCGGATGCGATCGTCGTTTGCGGCGGCGACGGGTCGATCTCGTCTGCAGCACCAGCGGTGATCGAAAGCGGATTGCCGCTGGGCATCATCCCGGCCGGGACCGCCAACGATCTCGCGCGGACGCTTTCGATCCCCCTCGACTTCGCCGCCGCCGCCGACCTGATTGTGGCCGGGCAGACAAGGCAGATCGATGTCGGCATGGTCAATGGCCACGCCTTCTTCAATGTCGCCAGCATCGGTCTCAGCAGCGAGCTGGCGCAGAAACTCGATCCGGACATCAAAAAGCGCTTTGGACGGATCGGCTATGCGGTGGCAGCGCTCCGCGTCCTCGCGGCCGCCAGGCGATTTCGCGCCAGGATCGTGGAGAAGGGAAACGCAGCGACGGTCAGGACCTACCAGATCGCGATCGGCAATGGCCGCCTCTATGGCGGGGGCAATGTCATCGAAGAAACGGCGGCCATCGATGACGGAGCGCTGGATCTCTACAGCCTGGAAATGCGGAGCCTCTGGAAATCGGCCCTGATGGCACCGGCCTTTCGGACTGGTACGCACGGAGCGTGGAAGGAAGTCAGAACTGCCCGGTGCGTGGAATTCGACATTGAAACGCGCCGCACGATGCCGATCAACACCGACGGGGAGATCGTTACCGCAACGCCCGCGCACTTCCGTGTATTGCCTGCCGCCGTCACCGTTTTCGTCCCGCCCGATGCCGTTCCCGCGACCCGCGCTATCCGACTCTATCATAACTGAACGCCTGGAGGTGGCGGGTTGCGTTCAATCCGCCCTCGGGCACGAACGCCACAGGGCGGCCTTATGCTGCTGACATAGGCTGCTGCTGCATCGCAGCCTCCATTTCCGGTCCGTTGGAACCGCTATTCTCATTCGCGTAACCAGACGAGTCCACCCCAGCGAAATGATAAACAAGCGCGCCGTTCGGGGTTGACGTGGCGCCCGGTTGCCCCCCGCTGTCGCACGCAAATGCCGCCACGCGTCACAAGACTGAAGTCGCTCAATCGACGCCCTTATATAATGTCCCGCCCTTCATGATGACGTCGAAGTTCGCCTTCGGATCGCCGAGCAGATCGATCTGCGCGAGCGGGTTGCCGTCGACGAGGAGCAGGTCGGCAAGCGCGCCTTCCTGCACGACGCCGAGCGCACCGCGATAGGGCGAACGCGGCCCCGACAGGGCAAGCAGCTGGGCATTGTCATACGTCACCATCTTCACGATCTCGGCGGGCGTGAACCAGCTTTTCAACCGCACCAGATAATCATTCTGCTCGGCATTGAGCGCCGGATCGAACAGGAAATCGGTGCCCCAGGCGAGTTTCACTCCCAGCTGTTTCGCATTTTGCCAAAGCGCCGCGTTGTTCGCGAGGATCTCGCGCCTTTTTTCCCGGCGCGCGGGATCGACGTTCGGGCTGTCGTCGGACAGCGTCTGAGTCGACAGCCAGATGCCCTTGTCGGCCATCAGGCGAAGCGTCGCCTCGTCGAGAAGATGACCATGTTCGATACATTTCACCCCGGCGTCTATCGCACGT
This sequence comes from uncultured Sphingopyxis sp., assembly GCA_964426485.1. Taxonomy (GTDB): domain Bacteria; phylum Pseudomonadota; class Alphaproteobacteria; order Sphingomonadales; family Sphingomonadaceae; genus Sphingopyxis. The sequence goes on from CAYRQX010000003.1 coordinate 171,214, forward strand.
CGCACAGCGCGCGGTGTATAGGCGTGGACCATCACATAGCTGTTCCAGTCCTCGGCCGCGTCGACGGCCGCCTTCATTTCCTCGAACGTATATTGCGTAACGTCAATGGGATCGTAATCGCTCGAGGTTCCGCCCCCCGCCATCAATTTGATCTGGCTTGCCCCGAAGCGCAGATTTTCACGCGTCGCGGTCAGCACCTCGCTCGTCCCGTCGGCGATGAAATTGGCGCCGAACAGTTCCGATCGCGAGACGCCCCCGCCGAATTTGCGCGACCGCTCATTCGGCATCCGGAAATCGCCATGCCCGCTGGTCTGCGAAATCACCGCGCCCGACGGCCAGACACGGGGGCCGACAAGTTGGCCCGCATCGATGCGGCGTTTCAGTCCAAATACCGGCCCGCCGGCATCGCGCACCGAAGTGAATCCGCGCAGCAGCATGGCATGTGCCTGGCGCCCCGCAGCGGCTTCGGCCTTGTCCGGGGTCAGGTCCGGCGACATCATCTGCTGCATCGTGAGCGCGCTGAAGGTCAGATGGACGTGCATGTCGATCATGCCGGGCATTAGCGTGCGGCCGCCGCCTTCGATAATCTTCGCTTGTCCGCGCGGCGTGACGTCGCCACCGATCCGGGCGATCCTGCCGTCTGCAACCAGAACATTGGTCGGGGCGCCCAGCTGTCCCTTGACGACATCGAGCACGCGAACGTTGCGAAACAGTGTTTCGGGGGACGCCGCCGCTTCCGGCACCTGCGCGGCCGCCTCCGGCACCGCGAGTAACGAGAGCAGGAGGGCCACAGTCCTTTTTGAGCCTCGACGGAAAATTTGCTTCATTGCCCTGTCCCCTGTCCGTTTCGATATGGCCGCTCTGTCTTCCCCAACTTTGCTCGGTTCGCCCGGCATCTCCGTCAAAAGGCCACGGTGGCGCCAAGCAGCGGGCCTGCAAGCGCCGCGGTCGTCCGAACGCGCCCGCTCTTGTAGTCGACATAAAGATAGCGATAGCCACCCGAGAGCCAGATATTTCGGGCCACCTTGACGTTCGCGGTCGCGACGGCCTGCCCGGTAACTTGCGACGCGGCGCCGAAGCCCCCGATATCGCCGTAGAGCAAAAACGAAAAGCGCGGCGATGCCTTGATATTCAGGCGCGTTGCGAACACCGGATCGACGAAACTGGCCTTGGCGCTCGCCGTCAGATTGAGCGCCGGCACCGACGCTTTCGGGCGGATCCACCAGGCGCGCGCCCCAACAAGTACATCGAGCGAAGCGCCCGTCTGTTCGACCGCGCGATAACCGACAAGCGCGGTCGCCGACGTCTGACGCAGGCCTCCCTCGGCGGGCAAGACCGGAATCGCCGGATTACCCGTCGGCACCAGCCCCTTGCGCGAAGAGGAGGAATGGGTGAGATCGGCCAGCACCACCAGCCGGTCGTGCTTCACAAGTCCGCTGATGAAAAAGGCGGCGTCGACATCCTCGAGCAGCTCGCCGAAGCTTCTGTCGACCGTTACGACGGGCGCCTCCCTTCCGGGACGGAGCGTGCCGCCGAAACCGGAAGCCCAGACATAGGGCGTGACCTGCACGGCTGTTCGGCCGTCCTCAGGCACGGTTTGCGCCAGCGCAGCAAAGGACTGCGCTGAGAATGCCAGCGCCATGATCGCGGCCGCACGTACGCACCCGAATCGTTTCGCCATCTGCTTTGCCCCTGCCAACCCGATCGCAAGGCGAACAATAACTCAGCTCGACCGAACGGCGGTAGCGATAAGCCAAGCGCCTATCCGGATCAAAACCGCTTTCACAAACCGGCAACGGAAAACGTTAACTTTGCCCGAAATCTATTTCGGCTCAACGCTTGTCAATTACAATCGCCCGGACGTTTCGGAAAAAAAGGTGGGCAAGGAGTCAACCATTTGGGGCGGACAGATATTTTATAGCATCTGAAGTCACGAAATCGCCGATAACGGTCTTACAGCTATGCGTCACGATCGGGGATAATCCGACATTCGCCTGCACCGCGTCCGCGCCCCATGTTTCTTAATGCGCGCGAAACCGCGACCGCTCTCGCCCCCTTAAAATATGACGGCAGAATACGAGCAAAAATCCTCGCGTTTCCCGCGACCAAGTTTAGGCCTTTCTGTCCAGGCGTGGCCAACGACCGCAAACCGAAAAACGATTTTCGAGCAAATTCCTCCAATTCACAAACGATTTCAGGCATTCGAAAAGATAAGGATTTTGAACAAATTTTCGCTTTCGTATCCGTTTCTGAGGCGCGAAATTTGAATTCGCGTGTCGGGTGCCGAACGACGATTTCAGACACGCTATTGAAAATACATATTATTCTTAGAAATCTCGAAAGCCAGATGGGGAAAATTCGCTGTCCAAAATCCCACTTTACCGACGAATCCACACGCAATAACGCGTCAGCTTCCGCCAATAAATTACGGACAATGAATGATTTTGGTAGCGGAGGAGGGACTCGAACCCCCGACACGCGGATTATGATTCCGCTGCTCTAACCAGCTGAGCTACTCCGCCCCGAAAGGCCGCCGCGATGGGCGAGCAGCGCCTATAGGCAGGGCATTGGCGCTGGTCAATATCATGTTCGCACGCCGCGAAAATTGCGGGCAAAGGCGAGTTGCCAAGGTCCGCCGAGATAGTGATGGGCCGCCAGACCCGCAATCGTCAGCGCGCGCGGCCGGAACCCGGCGGCGAGTTCGGCCAGCAGCGCCCGCGCCTCGCTCGGCGCGACCTTGTTCTGAACCGTAATATGGAGCCGCGGCGTTCCCTGGTCCTGCGCGGTGAGCATGCCGGTGAAATGATCGGCGATGCGCTGGCGAATCGCCAGCAGCCCGGGACTGTCGATGCGAAAGGCGACACCGCCACCGAGAGAGTAGATTTCGCGCAGACTGGCGGCGGGAGGCGGCGTGTCGGCGGCGATGCGGCGAATCAGCCGGTCGAGTTCATCGAGGCACGACGGCGGCAGTTGGTGAAACAGCGTGATGTGCGCCGCCAGATGATTGCGCTCGGGCGGAAAATGCGCGGCGCGCAGATTGTTGAAATGAAGCTGGTCCGCCGCACCCATCGTCGCGGTCACGATGATGGGTGCGGCGCCAGCGGCCCGGCCGGGAGGGGGGGATGCCGGGCCGCCCAAGGTCATATCAGCGTCGGATCAGGCCGCCTGCGACAGCTTGCCCTGGTAGGGGTTCGCCTTCACCCACTCGAGTGCCTTTTCAGGGGTCGATTCGACGTAGGGATCGCTGTCGGTGCCGACATCGTTGATGCCCGGTTCGACGAACATCTGGACCACGACGCCGTCATCGACGATCGCGGTATAGCGCCAACTGCGCATGCCGAACCCGACATGGTCCTTGTTGATCAGCATGCCCATGCGGCGCGTGAACGCGCCCGAACCGTCGGGAACCATCTTCACATTCTGAACGCCGAGGCTCTTGCCCCAGTTATACATCACGAAGGCGTCGTTGACGCTGATGCAGTGGATGTCGGTCACGTCTTCAGCCGCGAAGTCGCCGTAAAGGCGTTCGAAGCCCGGGCACTGCTCGTTCGAGCAGGTCGGGGTGTAGGCGCCGGGCAGACCGAACAGGATGTGGCGGCCGGTGCCAAACAGTTCGCCCGTGTCGACGTCCTGCCAGCGGAACGGGTTCGGGCCATCGACGGCTTCGTCGCGGACGCGCGTCTTGAGCGTGACGGCGGGAACGGGTTGATTGATCATGGGAGAGAATCCTTTCTGGGTGGATTTTGTGCGGCGCACCAAGAGCAGACCTGCACGCGCGGGTCAAATCGAGTTGGCCGGTTATGTTGATCGAATTAGACGATCAAAGCCCCGCCCAAAAAAGACGGAGCGCGTCCGCGACCTCTGCGGGCCGTTCGGCGATCGCCCAATGCCCCGCCCCGTCGATGACGAAGAGCGGCGTGCCGGTGTTCGCAACGTAACGCTGCGCCACCGACAGGTCGACATATGGGTCGTTCGCGCCCCATATCAACGCCCCCTGGGCCGGAAGCCTGTCGATATCGCGCGCCCAGTCACGCGCGAAGCTGAGGCCCTGTGCCGAACGATAGAGTTTGAGGATCGCGCGGCGCTTGTCCCGGCTCGCCCATTGCGCGGCCTCTTCGCGCGCGATGTCGGCAGGCATGCCCTGCGCCGCGAGACCCTCGGCAAGCTTGGCGGGCTTGCTGAGCGCCATGAAGATTTCTCCGAGGATCGGCGTGTTCCAGATGCGGGCGACGCGGTGGCCGCGGTACTCGGATTCGATCACGGCGTTCGAGATCGCCCAGCTGCGGATCAGATCGGGGCGGAGCATCGCGACGCGCTGTGCGATGAGCGCGCCCCAGTCGTGGCCCACGATGTCGATCGGGCCGCGCGCCGCGAACAGCGTTTCGGCCTGTCCCACCGCCCAGTCGGCATAGGCTTCCTTGGTCGCCCGAAAGCCCGTCGGCAGCGGAGCGGTGAAACCGGGAAGCGCCGGCACCGCAACTGGCGTATCGCCCAGGTCGAGCGCGGCGAGCAGCGGGCGCCAGATGGCGGGGCTGTCGGGGACGCCGTGGAGAAAGAGTTTCGCAGTGGTCGCGGTGCTCATCGAATCCCCTCATTCTGTCGGTATCGCTACTCCATCTCCCCGCGGTCGCGGCGCAGCTGATACCATTTCTGCACATTGGCGTTATGTTCGGCGAGGGTGCGCGCGAAGATATGGCCGCCGTCGCCCTTCGCCACGAAGAAGAGATAGTCGGTCGCTTCGGGATCGAGCACCGCCGCAATCGACGCCTTGCCGGGATTGGCGATCGGGCCCTGCGGCAAGCCGATCATGCTGTAGGTGTTATAGCCGTTCACCGCCTGGATTTCGGAGCGCAATATGCGGCGGCCGAGCGGCTTGCCCTTGGTGATCGGATAGATGATCGTCGGGTCGGCCTGAAGCCGCATGCCGACCGCGAGGCGGTTCGTATAAACGCCGGCAACAGTACGCCGTTCGGCGGCGACCCCGGTTTCCTTCTCAACGATCGAGGCGAGCGTAATCGCTTCGTTTCGGTCTTTGGCCGCGGTGCGCGGGGTGCGTTTTGCCCACAGTTCGTTGAACGCCTTGTCCATCGCGGCCTGCATGCGTTTTACGACGGCGGCGCGGCTTTCGCCGGTCGTGAAGGCGTAGCTGTCGGGCAGGATGCTGCCCTCGGCCGGCACCGGGATTTCGCCCTTCAGCCGTTTTTCAGCCATCAGCCGGTCCCAGACCATGATCGACGGCATGCCTTCGGGTATCATGACGAGGCGCTGGATCGTTTTCCCCGACTGGAACAGTTCCAGGATGTCGCCCGCGTCCATCCCCTTTTCGATCTTGTACTCGCCGGGCTTGATCGGGGCGTCCGAGCCGAAAAAGCGCGCCTCGTTGCGAAAGCTCGACGCCGAGACAAGCCCGGCGTCTTCGAGGATCTCCCCCGCCTTTGCGATGCTCGCGCCCGGCGGGACGACGATCTCGGCGTCTTTCGGCGCGCTGCCCGAACAGGCGGCGAGCAGAAGGGCCAGGATCGCGATCGTTAGCCAGCGGAACGGATGCACCAGTTTCTCCCGTCAGTCAGATGCCTCTGCTTAAAGTCACAAAAGCTCCGCATGTGCAGCGTCTTTTGTGTCCTTTGTGGCTTGAAGCGAAGCCTCGGCGATCTCCCGGCTGCTAGAGCATGGCAGGGAGGATTGGTTGATCAGTCGATCGCTTTCACGATCACGCTGGCGTTGGTGCCGCCGAAACCAAAGCTGTTGTTGAGCGCAGCCTTTACTTTGCGCTTCTTCGCCGTATGCGGGACCAGGTCAACGCCGTCGGTGCCTTCGTCGGGAGTGTCGAGGTTCAGCGTCGGCGGGACGATCTGGTCGCGGATCGCGAGGATGCAGAAGATCGTCTCGACCGCGCCGGCGCCGCCGAGCAAATGGCCGATCGCCGACTTGGTCGAGCTCATCGACACATCGGCAATTTCGTTTCCGAACAGGCGCTTGACCGCGCCAAGCTCGATCGTGTCGGCCATCGTCGAGGTTCCGTGGGCATTGATATAGTCGATGTCCGAGGGCATCATGCCCGCCTTTTTCAGCGCCATTTCCATCGAACGATACGCGCCCGAACCATCTGGATGCGGCGCCGTCACATGATAGGCATCGCCCGACAGGCCGTAACCGACGACTTCGGCGTAGATTTTCGCGCCGCGCGCCTTGGCATGTTCATATTCCTCGAGCACCACGACACCCGCGCCCTCGCCCATCACGAAGCCGTCGCGATCCTTGTCATAGGGGCGGCTCGCCTGTTCCGGCCGGTCATTATAGCTCATGTTGAGCGCGCGCGCCTGCGCAAAGCCGGCGATACCGATCGGACAGATTGTCGCTTCGGCGCCGCCCGCGAGCATGATGTCGGCATCGTCGTCACGGATCATCCGCGCGGCGTCGCCGATCGAATGCGCGCCGGTCGAGCAGGCGGTAACGACGGCATGGTTGGGGCCTTGCAGGCCGTATTTGATGCTGACCTGGCCCGAGATCAGGTTGATCAGGCGGCCGTGGACGAAATGCGGCGAGACGCGGCCCGGGCCCTTTTCGGCGAGCAACAGGCTTTCGCTTTCGATACCCGGCAGGCCGCCGATGCCCGACCCGATCGAGCAGCCGGCCCGCAGCTTCATCTCGTCGGACATATCCTCGAGGCCCGCGTCCTCGATCGCCTGCCCGGCCGCATCGATGCCATAGATGATGAAGGGATCGACCTGGCGCTGAACCTTGTGATCGACGCGCTTGCCGGGGTCGAAACCATATTCATGGTCTGGGCCCTTCACCTCGCACGCGATCGTACATTTATAGTCGGAGGCGTCGAAATGCGTGATCTGACCCGCGCCCGATTTGCCCGCGAGCAGATTGGCCCAAGTGGTTTCCACATCGGCGCCCAGCGGCGTCACCAAACCCAAACCCGTCACCACAACCCGGCGCATAGTCATTCCTTTCATCGGCCCCTGCCCCCGCAGGGCGCCGCGTCACTTGTGAAGACGCATATCCATAAAAAAAGCTTCCCGGCCACTGCGCGCGAACGCTCGGGACCGGGAAGCCGGAAACGCGTGGGCGGCGTCGCCGCCGCGTCCGGCTATGCCGGACGGGGGTCAATTAACCCTTGTTCGCTTCGATATAGTCGATCGCATCCTTGACGGTGGCGATTTTTTCCGCCGCATCGTCAGGAATTTCGACACCGAATTCTTCTTCGAATGCCATCACCAGTTCGACGATGTCGAGGCTGTCGGCGCCCAGATCATCGATGAAGCTCGCTTCTTCGGTAACCTTGTCGGCTTCGACGCCCAGATGTTCGACGACGATCTTTTTAACCTTTTCGGCCGAATCGCTCATGCACAGTTCCTTTTTTCTGACTATGTCGTGAATGTTGAAAATTGCCCTAGTGCGCGTGGGCGGGGCTGGCAAGAGGGCTGGCGTCGGCCGGTGCTTCTTCCGCAGCTATGCAGGCTGAATGCGTCCCTTTCTGCCCATTCGGTCCATGAAAGTCCAAATAGGCAATGCCGCCGCCGCGTTCAAGGTTGAACCGAACGGACCGCGGCGTGCAAGCGCCTTCAAGGCGTCGTCTTGGTGCCGACGACCCCCGAATCCCGCAGTGCGGCTGAGGCGCGCTGGATCACCACCGGGGTGATGATGAACCGGCCCAGCACCCGTTCGGGCGCCGCATCGGCGGGCTGGCGGGTATAGGCGAGCAGGCGCTGCCACTGCGCGCGCGCCTCCGCCACCTGCCCCTGCCGCGCCAGCACGATCGCGCGCACCATCATATATTACGGCTCCATATTGCTCGGCGACGGCATTTGGTCGAGAATCCGCCGCGCCTCATCCTGTTCGCCGCGCTGCGACAGGGTGAAGGCGAGCGTGACCGCCGGGACGCCAGGGTAGGAGGAATCGAGCAGGAGCGAGCGGCGAAGCAACAACTCACCCTCCGGCCCCATCCCGCACGTCAGTTTGAATAGGCCGAGAAATCCGGCCATGTCGGGATCATAGGGATTAAGCGCGATCGCCGCGTCGCCCATCGCATTGCCGCCGGCACAATTTCCCGAATAGAAATTGGCACGCGCCATCGCGAACAGACCGGCGACCGAATTGGGGCTGCTTTCATAGGAACGCAGCGCCAGCGACCGCGCTTCAGCGAAGGCTTCTCGACCCTCGGCCGTCATGCGCTGCGGCTGCCAGTCGCCATAACGCACGAGCGACAGCGCGGTGAGCGCGACGGGATCGCGGGGAGCGTTCTTGATTGTCGCGCGCAAACAGGTGTCGACCTGTTTGGCGTTGGCGGCATTGCGCATCTGGCGCATCCGGTTGAACTGCGCGAGACACGGGAAGCCAGGCGAAAAATTGTCGGGCTGGCGCTGGACCTGGTCGCGCACGATCACGCCATAGTCCCCGGCAAGCTGGGCGATGACAGGCTCGATCGCGGAAAATTCGGGCGTTTCATCATGCGTCAGGCGCAGTTGTTGCGACCAGATGGCGCGCTGGTCCGCAACCCGGTTGAGCACGAGCGTGACGTCGCTATTGCCCTCGACCGTGCGGACGAGCGACGTGTCGAGCCGGTAGTCGCTGTTGCCGGCCACCGCACTTCCCGGCGCCTTTGCACTCAAAAGATCGACGAGGTCGAAGCGCCGCAGTCCATCGCGGAGCTTCCCGTCGAGAGCGCGGGCAAGCGCACGCGATTCGGGCATATTTCCCGCCACCGGCGCGCTGACCTCCAGCAAGGGCACCGGCACCGGGTCGCCGACAAAAAGTCGCTCGGACCCGCCGCGCAGCGTCCACAGCGTGAACAGCGCGAGCCCAAGGAGGATGAGGACGACCACCCACCGGCCAAAGCGGCCGCCGCGATCATGCGTGCGGCGGACGCCGCCGGGGGCTGCGGCGCCGCTGGCCCCGGTTGCGGCCTTGACGTCATCATCGCCTGCCGGATCGGCGGCCGACCGCGCCGAGGGCGGGGCCGAGCGATACTGGACGACCACTTCATAGCTGCCCTGCGGTACGCGCAGGCGATGCACCCACGGCGTATCGGCATAGTAACGGTCGAGGAGGCTGCGCAACCGACCCACCATGACGCGCGGATAGCTGTCGACGGCGGGATCGAAATCTTCGCTGCGACCGAGCGCCTCGGTCGCGATCGCATAAGCCTTGGGCGAGCTGCGCCCGCCACGAAGCCGGTGCTCGACAAGGAATTGCAGCAGCCGCGACAGCACCGGCGAACGGGTGAACATCGGGGAATCGAGCAGGCGCTCGAGTTCTCCCGCGATTATCCGGTCGACCTCGGCGGGGTCCTGTGTCTCGTTCGTTTTCGCCTGGTCCATGCTACCCTCAAATACCCCCGACGGGCGGTGCGGTAGATACGCCAATCAACAAGCGCGGCCACCCATTGTTACTTCCTCGTAACGGTAACAAGGCGGCCACACGCCATATCAGATGAAAAGCCCGTCGCCAATCTGCGAGCAAAAGCGCGAAAACGGGTTAAGGATTGGTTATCAAATGGCAACATCGCGGCATGTGACCCCTTGTAACTGCCACAGCTTTCAAACTGTGGCATCTTTGGGTTATCGCGGCATTCCTACGATGACGCGGTGTGAAGCCAAAAGGCGAAAGGTGCGAGCTGGTCCCTGGCACCCTTCGATCCCCCTCAGGCTTCATTTCAAGACTTCGCCGGGCGGCCCGACAGCCCCACCTGTTCTGTCGCCCGGCAAGTCGACTGGCCTCGCGGGCGCCGCGTCACTCGCGAACGCCCAATGATGATGGCGGGGCGCGATCCGCCGCGACAAAAGGCTGGCTGGTCAAATTCGAACGTCTTGGATCGAAGCGGCGCATGAGTTCACCGGCCCCGGTCAGCCGGGCGGCCCGGGAAGCGGGCGCGCGTTGCCACTCACAAATTCCCGTCGAAACATTTCCAAGCATATAGGCGACCCTTTTTTCGCTGCATAAACGAAAGGGGCGCCGGTTACCACCGACACCCCCCAAGATTTTCATAAAAGTAGCGGGACTTAGGTCGTCGCAGCCGCCTTGCACGGGCCGGTGTGGGTGCTGGTCATCTGCATGACCATTTCCATGTCGCCGCCCGTCGGGACCTTGCCCTTCGTCGTGATCGTCACATCGGTCTTCTTGGCCTCCATCGTTCCCGCCATCGCCATGTCGACCGTCTGGCCGTTGGCGGTGCAGGTGCCCGCGACGTCGATCTTGCCGCCCGCGACGTCTTTCTTCGACCATGTGCATTCGCCGCCGTTACCCGGACCCTTGGCGAGTTCGGCCGCGACATCTTCCTTGTCGACCTGCTCCTGCGTGAAGCACTGGTCCATGCCGCTGGCGCCTTCCATCATCTTCGTCATCTGGTCCTTCGCTTCCGCCGGCATGCCGGGAACTTCGAATTTCACCAGCTTGACGTCGGTCTTCCAGTTGCCGGCTTCGCGCTTCACGGGGCCGCTGGCGGCGGCATTCTCGCTCTTGCCGCAACCCGACACCGCGATGAGGGCGCCGATGGCGGCGACCGTCAGAAATTTCTTCATACCCTGTCTCCTGTGACTAACCGATTGGGGGCTTTGTTTTGACTCATTGCGATTGTGGACCCGCCCCATCGATACCATATTGGCAGCGATGGCAATTCAGATTCGTACATCGCTCGATGAAATCGATACGGCGGAAGGCTATGTCCCGCACCGCCCTGCGCGCCCCGACAAGGTCGAAGGTGGCAAGCGATTTGAACTGGTTAGCGACTATGAACCGGCGGGTGACCAGCCGACCGCGATAAAGGAACTCGTCTCCACCGCGCTCGACGGCGAACGCGACCAGGTGCTGCTCGGGGTCACCGGGTCGGGCAAGACCTTCACGATGGCGAAGGTCATCGACGAGTTGCAGCGCCCTGCCCTCATTCTCGCCCCGAACAAGATCCTTGCGGCGCAATTATATGGCGAGTTCAAGAGCTTCTTTCCGAACAATGCGGTCGAGTATTTCGTCAGCTATTACGACTATTACCAGCCTGAGGCCTATGTGCCGAGGTCGGACACCTACATCGAGAAGGAAAGCTCGGTAAACGAAGCGATCGACCGCATGCGCCACTCGGCGACGCGCGCACTGCTCGAACGCGACGACGTGATCATCGTCGCGTCGGTCTCATGCCTCTATGGCATCGGGTCGGTCGAGACTTATTCCGCGATGATCTTTGACCTCAAGAAGGGTCAGGTCGCCGACAATCGCGAAATCATCCGCAAGCTCGTCGCGCTCCAGTACAAGCGCAACGACCAGGCGTTCGCGCGCGGCAATTTCCGCGTGCGCGGCGACAGCCTCGAAATCTTTCCGTCGCACTATGAGGATATGGCGTGGCGGATCAGCTTCTTCGGCGACGAGATCGAGGAGATTACCGAGTTCGACCCGCTGACCGGCAAGAAGATCGCGACCCTCAATTATGTCCGCGTCTTTGCGAACAGCCACTATGTCACGCCGGGCCCGACGCTCAAGCAGGCAAGCGAAGCGATCCGCCACGAACTCGCCGAGCGATTGAAGGAACTGGAGGCCGAAGGCCGCCTGCTCGAAGCGCAGCGGCTCGAGCAGCGCACCAATTTCGACCTCGAGATGATCGCCGCCACCGGCAGCTGCGCGGGCATCGAAAATTACAGCCGGTTCCTCACCGGTCGCCTGCCCGGCGAGCCGCCGCCGACCTTGTTCGAATATCTGCCCGACAATGCGCTACTATTCGTCGACGAGAGCCACCAGACGATCCCGCAGATCGGCGCGATGTCGAAGGGCGATCACCGCCGCAAGATCACCCTCGCCGAATATGGTTTCCGTTTGCCGAGCTGCATCGACAACCGGCCGCTGCGTTTTGCCGAATGGGACATGATGCGCCCGCAGACGGTGAGCGTGTCGGCGACGCCGGGCACCTGGGAAATGGACCGCACCCAGGGCGTGTTCGCCGAACAGGTGATCCGTCCCACCGGGCTGATCGACCCGCCGGTCGAAATCAAGCCGGTCGAGGAGCAGGTCGATGACCTGATCGTCGAGGCGAAAAAGACCGCCGCAGCCGGGTATCGCACGCTGGTGACGACGCTCACCAAGCGGATGGCCGAGGATCTGACCGAATTCCTGCACGAAGCGGGGATGAAGGTCCGCTATATGCACTCGGACATTGAGACGCTGGAGCGTATCGAGATCATCCGCGACCTCCGGCTCGGCGTGTTCGACGTGCTCGTCGGCATCAACCTGCTCCGCGAAGGGCTCGACATTCCCGAATGCGGGCTGGTCGCGATCCTCGACGCCGACAAGGAGGGCTTTTTGCGCAGCGAAACCAGCCTCGTCCAGACGATCGGCCGCGCCGCGCGCAACGTCGACGGCCGCGTCATCCTCTACGCCGACCGCATCACCGGCAGCATGG